>CAZFVA010000009.1:14727-30752 GCA_964522105.1 uncultured Anaeromyxobacteraceae bacterium | reverse complement strand
TATTCGATTTCGGGATACGGATTGCGTTCAATAACGTCTTCAACGTCAAAACCGGCTTCACGAAGACACTTTTCAACGTACGACCTTTCATAGAAAACAATGTCCACGTCAACCGGCATGCCCCACATCTCGTCAAGATGCAGAAGGCCGGTTCCAAGGTGAAACGACATCAGCAGCAGGCCACGCGGCTTCAGAACCTTGAACAGGTCGCGCAAAACCTGGGCGATCTCATCTGGCTGAATGTGAATTAACGAGTAGAACGCGACCACGCCGGCCAGCGAATCGCGAGGGTGGTCCAGGGCCGCCATGTCGCCCACCTGGAACTCAAGCGCTGGATTGTTAAGCCGAGCCTCGCTGACCATCGCCGACGACACGTCCAGACCGAACACATCGACTCCACAGCGCTGCAGAAACCGGGCTATGTGCCCCGGCCCGCATCCAAGGTCGCAGACACGCCCATGACTGCGAACCCTTGCGGCAAACCTGGTCAGCAACAACTGTTCAAGCGGCTTGTCGTCCAGTTCGTTACAAAACTTGCATGCGTATTGCGTGGCGATGCGGTCATAACTTTCGACCAGTTTCTGTCTGTCCTGCGGCATTTCCGACGCTCCGTGCGAAGCACGATTGCAGCCAGTTCTAAATCAACGACCTCGACGAGATCCTGAACTATCAGATACGTTTCACGGATTATACAGCGAAATTGAAAGTGTCACTGCCCGACCCTGAATTTCCCGTGTTTGCTATTCCAACGCTGTTCATTTGATTGTATTCTCGCGCCATGTCTGGTGCCCTTACCCCCTCCATGCAGCAGTACCTGAAGGCCAAAGCCGAACACCCGGACTGTATCGTTTTATTCCGGATGGGCGACTTCTATGAAACGTTCTTCGAAGATGCGATTGAAGCCGGAAGAATCCTAGATATTTCGGTGACTTCCAGAAACAAGGAAGCTGAAAACCCCATCCCGATGGCAGGCGTTCCGTGGCATGCCGTGTCCGGTTATATCCAGCGATTGATTGAGGCAGGCAGGCGCGTCGCCATCTGCGAACAGATGGAAGACCCGAAGCTTGCAAAAGGCATCGTGCGTCGCGACGTGGTCCGCATTATCACGCCGGGCGTGCTGCTGGACAGTGAACTGACCGACCCGACTCAGGCAAACCACCTGGTCTGTCTGCTGAAAGACGAACGCGGACTGGCGCTGGCGGCCCTGGACGCATCGACCGGCGATTTTTCAGGAACATTCACGACTTCCACTGACGACCTGCGGCTTGCGATGGCACGCCTGGTCCAGCGTGAAATCCTGCTTTTCGAACCGGACGCCGATGTCCTGGCGCTGATCCCTGAATCTGTGTCGCTTCGCACTGCGCTGGCACCGGCCGACGTCGACCCTGACAAAGTTCCGCCTGAATACGGCCACCTACTGCCTTCAATTGACCGGGCCGATGCACTTTCGCGGGCCGCCGCCGCTGTGCTGTCGTATGTCGGCAGGACTCACAGGGCCCTGCTGCCAACGGTTCGCCCGTTTATTCAGACAGTTGCGGCCGACACGATGGCCCTGCCCCAGACCACAATCAGGAATCTTGAGCTTCTGTCCACGACGTCCGGCGAACGGTCACGCGGCTGCCTGTATTCATTTCTGAACAAGGCAAAGACCGGCATGGGCGCACGCCTGCTGCGTCAGTGGATGCTGGCCCCGCTGGCCGCGCCTGCCGCAATCATCACCCGCCAGGACAGGGTCCAGACCCTGTTTGACGCCCCGACTGAAAGAAATTCGATACGCGATGCACTGTCGCAGATCCCCGATCTTGAACGCCTGTTGACCAGACTGGCCGGTGGAAACGCCTCGGCCCGGGACCTGCGCGCGGTCGCAAAAGGCATCAACGGCATGAATCAGGCTGCGGCAATTATCAGCCGCGCCGGCCTGCAAAACCTTAATGAATTCAAGCATGTCGATTCAGCGTTACTGAAGCTGGCCGGCGACGTTGAACGCATCTTTGTGACCGATGCGCCTTCAACGGTTAAAGACGGCGGCATGGTCAACCGTGGCGTGTCTGACGAGCTTGATCTGGCCATGGACATGGCTGAAAACGGGCGCCGTTACATCGCGGAATATGAAGCGGCCGAACGTGAAGCCAGCGGCATTTCCAAACTGCGCGTCAAGTACAACCGCGTCTTCGGTTACACGATTGAGATCACAAATTCATACGCGGGGCGTGTTCCCGACCACTTCATCAGACGCCAGACTCTGGCCAACGCTGAAAGATACACAACTGCCAGACTTGGCGAACTTGAGGTCCAGGTCGCGTCTGCCGAAGAAACGTCAAAAGACCTTCAATTCAAGATGTTCGAGTCGTGGCGACTGACAATACTGGACCGGCGCACGGCCATTCAGGATCTGGCGTCGCTTGTTGCGACCCTGGACATCCTGTCGACGCTGGCTGAAATCGCCCACACGAACGGCTGGACGCGCCCCGAAATCAATGATTCCAAGATGCTTCGCATCGTCGAAGGTCGTCACCCGATCGTTGAAAGTTCAATTCCGAACGGCACTTTCGTCCCGAACGACTTTGAACTGGACGGCGTGACGGTCAGCATGACAATCATCACCGGGCCTAACATGTCCGGTAAATCAACAATCATGCGCCAGGTGGCCATAGTGGTGCTGCTTGCCCAGATGGGCTCGTATGTGCCAGCCGCCGCAGCGGAAATCGGCGTCGCCGATGCGATATTCACGCGCGTCGGGGCCATGGACGACATCGCGGCCGGGCGTTCAACTTTCATGGTCGAAATGTCGGAAGCCGCCGAAATGCTTGACCGCGCAACCGACCGCAGTCTGGTAATCCTGGACGAACTTGGTCGCGGCACATCGACGTTTGACGGCGTGGCAATCGCCTGGGCCGTTGCCGAACACATCCAGGAAAAAATCAGGTGCCGCACACTGTTTGCGACCCACTACCATGAACTGACCGACCTGGTCCGCAGCATTCCGGCTGCCAGAAACCAGAGCATCGCCGTCAAGGAATGGGGCCACGACGTCCTGTTTCTGCGCAAACTGGTCGACGGACCGGCAAGTCGATCCTACGGTATCCAGGTCGCCAGACTGGCGGGGCTTCCCGACGAGGTCATCGCCCGGTCACGCGAAGTGCTTGCAAACCTTGAAAATTCCGAGCTTGATGCGGTCGGCAGGCCAATGCTGGCCCGCACCAGACGGCGGCAGCCACCGACAGCGCCCAACCCGCAACTGGACCTGTTCGGGGGGCGGTCGGCTGACCCTGAACCAGATCCCCTGATCATCCAGATGGCGGCAATGGACCCCGAAAACATGACGCCGCTTGAAGCTCTTGGTAAACTTGCCGAACTTGTCGCGGCAGCAAAAGGCCGCAGAAACGAACCGTAAAGGAAAAAGATGCTCGCAACGATTGAACATGTGCTTGATGTGCTGGCCCAGGGCCGGATGATTATTTTAGTTGATGACGAAGACCGCGAAAATGAAGGCGATCTTGTCGCGGCTGCCGACCTTATCAAGGCCGAACACCTCGCTTTCATGGCGAAAAAGGCCCGTGGCCTGATATGTCTGGCGATGGATGGCCCGATGTGCGACCGGCTTGGACTGGAGATGATGGTCCGCCGCAACACTGCCCCGCTTGGCACCGCATTCACCGTTTCGATGGACGCACGCGAAGGAGTCAAGACCGGCATTTCCGCGAAGGACCGCGCCATCACAATCCAAAAAGCTGTAGATCCCACGTCTTCCAACGACGATTTCGTCTTTCCAGGTTCAATCTTCCCGCTGCGGGCAGTGCCCGGCGGGGTCCTGGCAAGAACCGGTCAGACCGAAGGTTCGGTTGACCTGTCGCGACTGGCCGGCTGTTCCCCGGCAGGCGTTATCTGCGAGATTCTTAACGATGACGGGTCGATGATGCGCCTTCCCGCTCTGCTGGAATTCGGCCGTGAGTTCGACATCCCGGTTGCAGCAGTCGCCGACATAGTCGCTTACCGCCTGAAGAACGAAAAGCAGATCCGTGAAGAAGCCAGGGCCGAACTTCCTACTGATTTCGGGCAGTTCACCGTCGTTTCATTTTCAACCGTACTTGACCATCGGACCCATCTGGCGCTGTTTGCCGGCGATGTAACAACCCCGGAACCGGTCCTGACCAGGGTTCACCGTGCCAACTTCCCCGGTGATGTATTTAATTTTATTGACGGGCGCGGGCGCGAAGAAGTCGCGGCCGCACTGGAAATGATTGCCGCCGAAGGTCGCGGAATCTTCCTTTACCTGAACCGCGAAGAGACTGGCGAAGACCTTATATCTGCTTTGAAATTTCTGGATATGGCGTGTAACAACGAACACTCGCTTGAAAAGGCCGTCGGCCTTGAATTCGAGATGACATTCCGGGACTTCGGCATCGGGGCTCAGATTCTGCGCCACCTCGGCGCCCAGAACCTGACCCTTATCACGTCCCATCCCAAAAGGTATTCAGGCCTTACAGGATTCGGGCTTAACGTTGACGGGTTCAGGGAACTGATACAGAAAACTACTTAAACCGGGATAAACCTATATTTTCAAACAGGTTGGATCATGTCAAAAGTAGACTGCCCCAGAGAAGACGCTAACATGAAGCGTTGCACGTGTTCGTATCCCGGATGTGCAAGGCACGCCGTGTGCTGCGAATGTCTTGAATATCACTGGTCAAAGAAGCAGCTTCCGGGATGCCTTTTTCCGCCGGATGCCGAAGCGACCTGGGACCGCAACCTTTCAACCTTCATCAAGGTCTGGCAGGCAAAGGGTTACTGACGATGGCAGAAGATACCGTAAAAGTGACCGACAAATCGGCCTGCCCCCGCTGGCTCGGCCGCTGGATTGAATTTTCCGTCAGAAGGGCCTGGTTCATTCTGGGTGCTGCCCTGCTGGTGTTTGCTGTCAGCGCTTACTTTACAAGCCGCCTGGATTTGAAAACAGATCTGGTCGAACTTCTGCCGACTGACTCGCCATCGGTGCTCAACCTTGAAAAGATGCGGACGCGGGTCGCTACATATTCAAATCTGGCAGTCGGAATTCAAAGCCCGGACCTGAAGGCATCGCAGAAATTCGCGGATGACGTGGCCGAACGCGTCAATCAGTTTCCGAAATCGGAAGTTCTTTCGGTCGACCACAACATCGCCGCCATCAAAGACTTCTACAGTAAAAACAAGTACCTGTACGCCGATGTCGAAGACCTGCGCGGCTTTCGCGACCGTCTGGAAAAACGCATAAAGGAAGAAACAGAGGGTGCCGTCGTCGAGTCACTTGACGATGAACCGGCCCCGAAAACAGACCTCCAGATAGACAAACTGAAAGAAAAGTACGAATCCAAGGTCAAGAGTCAGGACAAGTACCCCGATGGTTACTATGTGACACCCGACCGTAAACTTGTTGCAGTCTTCATATATCCGCCATCAGGCCACACCGGCCACAGCCACAATGTGAAGCTGGTCGATGATGTTAACAAGGTCATCAAAGACCTCGACCCGGCGAAGTACCACCCGGAAATGAAGGTCGGGTTAAGCGGAGAGATAAAGACAGGTCTGGAAGAGCGCGATGCTCTGGCGGCCGACATCCAGTTCGTGTCGCTGTTGTGTCTGGCGCTTATGGCGCTGCTGTTCATCGTTTATTACCGCAGTTTCCGCATTGTCATAATCATGGGCGCCCCGATGCTCCTTGGCCTTGTCGCAACACTTGGAATCACGACGTTCACGATCGGATACCTGAACACCGCAACAGCATTCCTGATTTCCATCATCGCCGGAAACGGCATCAACTTCATGATCATGTACTCGGCCCGATTCTTTGAAGAAATCCGGGCAAAAGAAGGCGTGACACTTGTTGAAACCCTGAAAGCCTCGGCGTGGGGTACGCTGAAAGGCACACTGATTGCTGGAATCGGGGCGTCAATCGCCTACGGTTCGCTGATATTTGCCGGCTTCCGGGGATTCAGGCAATTCGGCATCATCGGCGGCATCGGCATGGCCCTGTGCTGGCTGTCGACATTCATGATCGGCCCCGCGCTTATCGCAGTTCTGCATCGCCGAAAGCCTCTGGCCGACCACAAGGCCGGCACATCAAAATATCGCCCCGGAGTTATCTTCGGGAATCTGGTCAACAGGCGTCCACGAATTATCCTTTTGATATCCCTGCTGATTTGTTGCGGTTCAGTCCTGGCCATTATTCCCTGGTCATTTGATCCGTTTGAATACGATTTCCACAAGCTGCGAAATGCAGCCGGTTACAAAGGTGGCTCTGCCGAACTGTCCCTTAAGATTGACAAGATATTCGATCTACCGCAGTCACCGACCCCGGTTGTGGCCGAAAGGGCCGACGACGTCCCGCACATGAAGGAAGCCATCCTTGCTGCGCCATCGGCCCGTGCCATTATCGGTGGTGTCAAAACTCTTCAGGAACTGCTCCCGTCAGACCAGGAAGAGAAGCTGGCCATCCTCGCCGATATCCGCTCCATGATCGACCGCAAACTGGACTTCCTGAGCGCGGAAGACCGCAAGAAAGTTGAAGAAAACCGCCCGACCGACGATCTGAAGGCGCTGTCAATGAACGACGTGCCTGATACTCTGGCGCGTGCGTTTACCGAATCCGACGGCACACGCGGAAGACTTCTTTACGTCTATGCCCGAAAGGGCAATTCGTTGCTGGACGGCAGATACCTGCTGAAATTCGCCAACTTTATCCGTGGGGTTGACTACGGCCCCGGCGTCGAGGCCGTCCCGGTCGGTCAACCGATGGTGTTCGCTGACATGATCGAGGCCATCCTGAAAGACGGCTTGAAAGTTACTGTTGCCGCGCTTATCGGCGTTTTTCTATTGCTGATCTTCGCTTTCAGGTCACGACTGGGCGTCGGAACCGTTCTGATGTCAGTCTTTGTGGGCACAATATGGATGCTCGGGTTCGCGGCCTTAACCAGCATGAAGCTGAATTTCTTAAACTTCGTCGTTATTCCAATCACCCTCGGCATCGGTGTTGACTACGGGGCCAACATATTCAGCCGCTACAGGGAAGAAGGACGCGGAAGCATCTCGAACGTCATTTCATCGACCGGCGGCGCCGTCATGCTGTGCTCGCTGACGACAATCATCGGATACGCAACCTTGATTACATCCAATAATCTGGCCCTGCGCAGCTTCGGTCTGATTGCAGACATCGGCGAAGTTACATGCATTATTGCGGCTGAACTGGTTATGACGGCATACATTGTGTGGCACGAGCGCGCCCCCGGAAAGAAAGGCAAAGCCTCCTGAAACCGGGTACGGACCGTTACCGGGATTTTTCATTCTGCTTATATTCGCTGATCAATTCAGCATGATGGTATATATTTGGTTCTGGTAGCACTTCAGGTGTGAACGTGAGCGAAGACCGTCGGACTAGAGTGACGAGAGTCAACCATCTGTTCACAGACGGCATCACAGGAACGGTCTGTCTTGTCGAAATTTACGGCGCCAATCTTGGCCGCAAGTACGACCTGATGACGGAAGTCGTGACTATTGGTCGCGACCCTGACAGCACGATAGTGCTTGAGTCTGACTCGGTTTCCAGAAGACACGTACGAATTGAAAAAGCCAAAGACGACTGGTACGTAATTGATCTCGGCAGTACCAACGGAACATACGTCAACGACACACTGATTCAACCCAGGGCCAAACTTGCTTCGGGCCAGTTCATCAAAGTCGGCGACACCATCTTCAAGTACCTGAACGGCGACAACATCGAATCTGCGTATCACGAAGAAATTTACAAAACCGTTGTCACCGACGGCCTGACCCAGACAGCAAACAAGCGCGCACTTGGCGACTTCCTTGAACGCGAGGTCGCCCGCGCCAGACGCCATTCCCGGGCCCTTACCATTCTTATGATGGACCTGGACCATTTCAAATTGGTCAACGACACGCACGGCCACCTGACCGGCGACATCGTACTGAAGGAAGTGGCCGGGGTCGTCAAAAGTCGTATCCGAAAAGATGAACTGTTTGCCCGTTACGGTGGCGAAGAATTTGTTTGCGTGCTGCCCGAAACCGACAGACCGGCGGCCAAGGCGCTTGCGGAAACGATCAGACGGATGATCGAGGCCCATCGAATCATTTTTGAAGGGCAGGAAATCAGGATTACGATCAGTATCGGTGTGGCAGAATTCAATGCCGACCGCCATCAGGGAACGACCGACCTTCTGATGGAAGCAGACAAGAATCTTTACATTGCCAAAAACAGCGGCAGGAATTGCGTACATGGCTGACGAATCAACTTATGGGGCTGAAATGCCCGCTGAAATCACTATTTCCGGTTTTTTCGAGGCTATAGACAGGCTGGCGGGGCTCAAGGCTGAAGCTCTGCTCCCGTCAGGTCGGGGCGACCCGATACTGGCCCAGAGGATAAGGGAAGTTGAACTGTACAGGGATGCCAACCTGGCAAGAGTGGCGCCGCACCGACCGAATTTTCACATACTTGACAAGAAACAGGATCCCGACGAACCCATATTAGTTACGCTGACTTACAATAACGGCATCGAATTCTACGAAGGGCTTTCGCTAAGTCTTAATCGTGGCGGCCTGTTCATAAAGACCGAGTCGCTGCTTTCAATTGATTCAATACTGGACATGACAGTCAAGATTCAGGATGTAGCCATCCAGTTTCATGTAACTGCAAAGGTGATCTGGATCAACCCGCGCGAGTCTGCCGGACGTCCCATCGGCATGGGCGTAAAGTTCCCGAAGCTCTCAAACGACCAGCGTGCTCTTATTGAAGAATTCATGCAGGGTTCGGCACCGACCGTGACACTGGTCGGACTTCACGAGTAGAACCGGACCTTCGCGACTAGAACCGGGCCATTACCATCATATTAAATCCGAACTTGTCGGGATTCTGGAACTGGCGACCGACTACCCTCTGACCGCTGGAATCGTACTCAAGCCTGGTCTGGTTTTCATCACGCGCATACTGAAAATTACCGACAATCGAGAAGAACTCGGACATTTCCCACGTCAGGCCAAGCCTGAGCTGGCCGATTGGAAGCGCGCTGTAACCTTCGGGAAGTCTGTCGCGACGGGATTCATCCCGGATAACCTGCACGGTCTTTGGCGAATCGGTTGAAAACGTTGCCGGCATCTGGACGCCGCCGGTAATAAACGGCGTCAAGTGAAGGGAATCAATACGGTAGTCAATCGTGGCAGCCATAAAATACTCTGGCGTGCTTGATGTACCAGTTTCCGGCATCGCAACAAACGGCGTCAAACTGGGGACATTCATAAGAATATATTCCAGATTACGGATCACGCCGACAACCTGAAACCGCATGTAATCATACTTGAAATTCACCTGCACGGCACCGGCCCAGGCTGGCTGCAGCTTCGTCGTAGCATACTGTTCAACACTTTCAAGCTGCTGCCAGACATAGTTGAACTCGCCAGAAACGCTCCAGGAAAACTTCTTCGGCTCGTACTTTTCCTTCCACCATTCAACAACGTTAACGTCGGGATGATTGCGGTAAAGCTTATAGTCAACAGACGTCTGGATCGGCAGACCCTGCCGTACCGTAAGCCTTGTCGAAAGACCGAACGAAAACACGGGGTCGCCAATCATCAGCGGATTGCGTTCGAAATTTCCCTGCTGAAAATATCCAAAACCTGCATCAAGTCTGACCCATTTCCACAGATCAACGCCGACCCCCGCCAGCACACCGTAATTTGTCTCTTTAACTGAAATCTGCTCGACTTCCTGAGAGCCTTCCTGAACTACCTGCTTGATTTTGGCAGTTTTGAAGCCGGCAAAGACGTCCAGACCAATATTTTCAAACTGTGAATGAAAATCAAACTTGAAACCCGGGGCCGGACCGGACTTGTTGTTCGTGAAAATATTTCCGCCGCCCCATGAAATGTCATAGAGGTAGCCGAGGCGGAAACGCTCGGTGCTGAAAGGGAAAAAGGTCAATGCCAGGAACTTGTCCTTCGGGTGATCCAGGTCCCATGTCCACGCTGCCCGCAGATACGAACCATCATCCTGAAGGACATCGGAAACACTGGGATTATTACCTTCCGAAAGCGCACCCATATCAAGGCGCATGACCAGCGCCGCTTCGGTTGTCAGACCTTTCAGGAACCCCGGCATCTCCTTGTGCAGAACGAGGTGAGTCAGGTTTTCACGGCCGGACGTCTTGGAATTCAAGTTATCCATGAACATCTCATAGCCGCCACGGTCACCGATGCCGGGAAGCGGACTGTCGGGGATTACCTCGCCGGCATTCGACATCACGTCATCATCACCAAAAGTCCACGTAAGGCGGGTATCCATGAAGTCACCGGCCGATGCGCCGGACGATGCGGTCAAAACGATGGCGGAAACCAGAAATGCGACAAGCGGCCTGACTGAAATATGCATCCTACTCACCACTCCTTGGGATTACACACGCCAGGGAAGGCGGAACTGGTTCGCCGGTCCTGGTAATGTCGTCTTCACATCTTGGTTCAATAATCCACGGATAAGGGTCCAGGAAACTGAGGTGTCGCAGAGTCCCGGCAATCGCCCGGAAGGCCCGCGGCTCGGTCAGGGCATAAGGATCAAATTTGGGTACAGACTGGCGGGTGCTGATCCAGGCCTTGATACCGCCTGCCCCGCCCACACGGACAGGCCATTGACCATATTCCCAGTACTGATTGATCTCCAGACAGAACGGGTCGTCATTACACGCTTCGCGGCAGACACATTCGTCTGAACACTCACTTGTCACATAATCCTTGAAGTCAACCAGACCATCCTTATTCTTGTCACAGTCAACTATGTCTTCTGCCGAACCCAGTTCAACGTCAACAAGCTGGACCATTCCGGCCTCGAAAGATTCCATCGCCCGCGCTCCGTTACCACGGTAATCGGCAGCCGTCAGAATGGCGGGTGCGGCGACAGGGCAATCTTCGACTTCCGGATCCCACAAAACGGTGTCCCAGGTTGGAAATCCCATCTCGGTAAAGCCATAAAACTCGCTGATAGTCCCGACAATGTATGTCAGGCGGTCACAGACTCGCAGCGGAACCGGATCGGCATCCCCGGTACAGTTCAACGAATCATATTCATCCGAATTACAGACAGGCACGGTAGTCGGCGAATTGAATGTGTACACGAAAAGATGGTTGTAGCCACGGCCGCTTAAATCCGCTTCATCGGTAACATACATGCCGTCAGTCGTGACCCGCGTAACGACCAGACTGCCGGTTTCAACAGGTACGCTCTCGGAAACATAAGGCGAATCACCTGCGTATCCCTGAAGCTCGGCAAGTGTCGGTGTCATGAACCAGATAACCGGACTTACCCCTGCGGCATCTGTCCCCGGTTCTTCAGAATCGTCCATTGGTGACAGGCAGCCGATGTCAGCCGGGTCGTCGATCAAACCGTCCTGATCGTTGTCAATTCCGTCGTCGCAGGCCGACTTTTTATTAACCTGGGTTCGAGGTTCGAAGCCTACATCCTCGACCCAGATCCTGGTCGGCCCAAACAAATCCCAGATCTTGACTTTGACATTTGACGTCTGCCCCGACGGCAGGAAAAGATCAGAACCGACGAACCTGTCAGCCGACAATATCGTAAGTTTACCAGGCCTTACAGAAAGTCTTACCCACATATCACTGTTTAAGGTCTCGACATCGCCGGCCCCGGAAAGAGCCCTGACATCGACTTCAACCTCGATGCCGTTGGCAGCGCCCGCCGCCGGAACCGACAACGGTTCAGCAACCGTCGGAAGCGCTTCCCCGTCAACCGACGTAACAGTTACAACCATTCCAGCGGGCATCAAATCCCATGAAACCTGATTTTCAGAACTGCAGGCGACTGCCAGCGCAAGCACCGGCAAAACCGCAGAAATTATACGGGGAACAACTCGCATCTACCGAATCTCCCTGCCCGAAACAGGCCAATGCCCGTTCTTCAAATCATCTTCAAGGCGCCAGCAGAAGCAGGCGACCATCCTCGGCGAAACCGTTCCCGCGATCAACACACGCAGTCGAGCCACACTGGGCAAAAGCCCTGGCCCGCTGTCTGCAAAGGCACTCATCCCGCGACAGACCTTCGCCGAAGGCGTTACACAACTGCTTTTCAAACAGAACCTGCACATCGGCCACGCAACTTACAGGAACGCACACCCCCTGCCCATCAGTACATTCCGCGGCCTCAACACATACGGCGTCGGCCTCGTTCCACGCGCTTCTGGCAGGACATGAACAGACATATCCCTTGTCACAACCGACGGCGGAATCCCCATCGTTTTCACACGGCTTCATGCCGTCAAATTCTTCCCGCCAGCCGCAGGGACTGCCCTGTCTGATGAAATCCATCAAAGATTCCCGCAACGGGATCTGAGTATTAACCTTGGTCGTGTTCCGCTTGAGCATTGAAAAGCCGGAACCCCCGGCCGCAATATAGTCGTTGGCTGCCAGTTGGTACTGAGCATCGACCTTGACGCCGACGCCACCGATATTGATTTCCACCGCACACGGTCTGTCAGCATCAGTCTCGGGCAATCCCGATTCCATACGCCTGACAAGATCGCAATGACCGCACTGAAGAACAGCGGTTACACCGGCTACCTGAGCCTGTGACGAACAGCCGCGATCGGATGAACGCCTTGCTATAAAGTCAAACATTTCAATAACTTCGCGGCCAGACAGGTACATGGTGGTTATTGAATTTTCAAACGGGAACACGTTAAACATCCACTCGACCGTAACCGGCCCCGGATAGAAATTTGACCGGATACCAAGCGAATTAGTGACGGCAAAATCGGTTTCAACCCCGCGACGGCGCATCATTGATTCGGCAACTGCGTTTCCAAGACTTGAGTCGCCACCATTTGAACCAAATCTGTCAATAGTTACAGGGGCATACCCAAGTATCTGATCCAGTGGAACCTGCTGATTCAAGATATCAACGTAAGGCTCCATCATTTCGCTGACTTTGAGGTCTTCGGGAACTGTCGAATCGACCGGAATAATCTGGTACCTGAACGACGCGACATCCCAGTCAGACGATTTCTGGAAACCTGCCTTCACCTCGGAATTATCAAGAGGCGATTCGGCGCAGGCATCATCATCCATGTCGGTAAGGCCGTCGCCATCGTTGTCCAGCCCGTCGCTGCATACGGAAACCTGCGAAAAGACCGCGTCAAACATCCCGACATATTTGGCAAATGAACCTGAGTGAGCCAGAGGCACCTTCCTGCGGGCCGGGGACGTCCACCCCAGTTGCCTTGCAACCGGATAACAGGTGAACGAAACGTAAGCATCCAGGAATTCACTGATGGCAACAGGGTCAGACGCGATCGGCGGCGGAATATCTACAGATTCGTCAAGGGAATCAAGGCACTTCTGATAAATGGCATCGTAGTCGGCCACGGGTATCTGGCGGCCTGGCTCTTCGCGCAGACTTGAAAACAACTTGACCATATCGCCTGTCAACGTCGCGCACGAATCAAGGAGCTGCGCCTGCGAAACCGTGCCATCAGGCTGAATGGCCTTCTTCAATTCAACTTCGCACGTGTGGCGCACAAAGTCGGTGTTCTGCTGATAGAAACACTCGCCGGCGTCTTGAATCTGCTTCGGGGGATCCAGAACGACGTGGTGATGCCCGCCAAGCACGATATCCGCGCCGCTGATGCATGGAATCAGTTCTTCATCAGAAGTCAGGCCGAGGTGCGAAGCGACGACGATTACGTCGACCGAAGGCCGCAGCACATCAATATAGAACTGAGCTGTTTCGGCCGCTTCCAGAGGATTGATGCCCATCGAGTTTCCGGCTTCATAAAGCGAATTCATCGTCGATGTGTTGGCCAGACCGATGACTCCGACGCGAAGCCCGGCAAGATTAAATATGGCATACGGATAAATGATATTGCGCAACGGGGGAACTGTTGAGCCCCCGACCGGTTCAATCAGATAGTTCGCGGCCAGCACCGGGAAAGAGGCGAAGCGGGCAATCTTGTCTGCAACATTCGGCTCGCCGGAATCAAATTCATGATTTCCAAGAACCGTCACGTCAACGCCCATGTAAGAAAGGGCAAGCATCTCAACTTCGCCCTGAAACAGGTTGTAGATTGGAGCACCCTGAAATGAGTCGCCGCTGTCTATGTGAAGAGATCTTGTCGCCCGGGCCCTTTCAGTCTTTGAAATCCACGCGATTCTGGAGATACCGCCGAAGGGTCCCTTTGTCGCATCCAGGCCAAGATTTTTGTCTGTCTGCGCCACTTCCATGTTGTAGGGAATCAGACGCGAATGGATATCTGTGGTGTGAATGAATCTGACAGAAACATTCTTACCTTCAAGGGAAGGCTGGTTTGTTGTAACTCCACAGCCCGGCAGGACGCAAACCAGAAGAATCAACAGCAATAACAGGGACATCGGGCGCCGTTGCATTTAACCAACCAAGCGAGGGCCATCAACAACAAAAATACTGCACTGCCGTAACGACATTAGAGGCCACACCGAATGTTGTCAACGGATAACAGGTCATTTTTGATCTTTACGGACGGCGTGGACTGGCAGTGTGAAGGCAAACCAACTATAATGCCGATGGTGACCAACGATTCCGGTGTTGACACCTGCCCTTTCCGGACACCCGACACGTTACCCTGAAACTTAACAATCGAGGACGACACATGAGAACTTTCGAATTCGCAACTGCGCACGGGCGGCTTGGTATGTTGATTGCCGGCCCCGGGAAACCGCCTCTATATTACTGGAGCGGCCGCGGGGATTGTCCCGACCAGATTAGAAAGGCTTTAACGGAAGGACTGCGGGACCCTGAAAACGGAAATCGCGTCGCCGGTGACAATCCGTCCGAGTTCTTCGAGGTTCTGGAGTACGAATTCGCGAAAAGGCAGGACATGGCCGGGCGCAAAGGCCGCGCACTTACCGAACTGCCGCCGAATGCCAGACTGATCAAGTACACACCTGGCGTCAGCTCGCTTTTTGACTGACAACTTCCGATGAAAACAACTTAAATCTAAATCCCTGAAATTGGCTGTAAGCCCGTCTTCGTGGTAAAAGTCTATGTCCGATGGAGCTGCGGCATGTAACCGCACGGGGAAAACACCTATGAAACGTCCAGTTTCAATCGTTTTTGCGTTGATCATCACAATAACTGCAACATCAGCACTGGCCCAGTCAGAGGCAGTGGACTACTTCAGGATCGGCGCTCAGGAGATGGCTTCAGGATTTCCGGACCGCGCCATCGCTTCGCTGGAAAAAGGGGTGCAGTTAAACCCTGAAACGAAGGAAGGCTGGTACAACCTCGGGGTCGCCTACGGCGCGACTAAGGCTTACCAGAAGGAAATGAAGGCCTACCTGAAGGCGCTTGAACTGGACCCGAACTACGCTAATGCATTATACAATCTCGGATTGGCGTACCTTGACATGGGCAAAAAGGCAGAAGCTGTCGAGGCCCTGGCGAAAGTAGTCAAACTGGACCCTTCGGCGACTGATGCCTGGAACAATCTGGCAGTGGCCCACATGCTGACCGGTCAGTCGGAAGAGGCCGTCGAGGCGGCAAAGAAGGCAATGGAGACTGCCCCGAAATCGGCCGAAGTCAGATTCAACATGGCTTTATCCATGTTCAAACTGGCCGAAATCATGGAGTCTTCAGAACGGCGTGAACCGATTCTCCGCAAGGCACTGGCGGTCTATGATGAAGTTCTGGCGCTGGACCCCGGCTTCCACAGAGCCCACTACAACAAAGCTGTGATTCACCACATTCTGGGCGAGTCGGAAAGTGAGATAGTCGAGTACAAAAAAGCCGTTCAAATCAAGACCGACTACGCTCCGGCCCTGTACAATCTGGCTGCAGCGCTTTCAGCCACCGAACGTTACGAAGATGCTATTGAAGCCTGGGAAAAGTACATCAATGCCGCCAGAATGAACGCCGACGAAAAGACCTTCGTGGAAAACGCCCGCAAGGAAGTCGCCCGCCTTCGCGGCCAGTAACCCCTCCCGAACCCGACCCAGGTTAATTTTTT
>CAZFVA010000009.1:0-14627 GCA_964522105.1 uncultured Anaeromyxobacteraceae bacterium | reverse complement strand
TTTTTTTGGCATTTTTTTTGCCAATTATCTGACCAGGCGGATACCAAGTCCGTAGCACGAAACACTGAGCCTGTCGCGGGTTGCATTACGCAGATATTCGGACACAACTACCCACGGACCGCCACGCATTACGCGCGTTGTACCGACCGGGTACAGCCAGGCACTGCCATCTGTCGGGGCTCCGACGTAGTTTTCATGGTACCAGTCTTCGGTCCATTCCCACACGTTGCCGGACATGTCACAAACACCCTGTTCGGTATTTCCATCAGTCTTGGAGCACGGCGGCCACGTGCTCACCCTTCCACACCCCTGATCTACTTCAAACATGACCGCCTTATCACAGGTCGCATTTGCCTCGCCCCAGGGGAAAGTCTTTTGCTTTCCACCACTTCTAGCCGCATATTCCCATTCCGCTTCAGTCGGCAGACGTGCACCCACCCACCTTGCATAAGCCCGGGCCTGGTCCCATTCGACGCATGCGACCGGCAGATCCGGATTTTTCAAATTGCCGGCAACTACGCTCTGGACCCACTCGCCATTAGCAGACACAAAACACGTACCGTCGTCCCAGTGAGGCGCGGTACAGGCACCCGCATCAATACAGGCCTGATACTGCTTCTGCGTCACTTCGGCTTTTGAGATTTCAAACGATTTGATGTTTACGCGGTGAACCGGTTTTTCGTCCGCCCTTCCACTGTTAGAGCCCATTTCAAAACTGCCGGCAGGCAGGCGTATCCAGTTGATCCCTTTAGAGTTTTTCGACAAACCTATGTTTACCGACGTCACTTGACCGCCCAATGCCGCTATGTTTGCATCGTACGTTTCGTAACCATCCCGCTGGGTATTAATATGGCAGTCACCGCGCGGAACCCTGACTCTCCACGGTCGATCCGGCAGGCCAAACTCGCGACTGAACCCATTCTGGCATGACAGGCTGCTGCGGGCGCCTTCCGGGGAACCAGATATTTCAAGTGTTGCCCACGCAGACAGAAGATCAATCTTCACTATCTCTGTGGCGTCGGCAGAGACGTGAGCATTGCGCTCATCGATATCGTATTCATCAAAACTGACCTTGATTCTGTAGTCACCTGCCGGGACCTGGAACGGGCGAACAGGAAGCACGGTTGAGACCAGACCGTTGTCGCCAAACCCGCGCGGCCCGGAAATATCGACTCTCGCACCTCTGGGAGTGCCTTCAACCGACAAGAATCCAACTTCTTCCTTGACCGGCGGCACTTCGCCTTCTTCGTAATTTCCCGATGACAATACCCGGTCGGGCGGCGGCGGCAGGTCAGAATTTCCGTTATGAATCTGGGTAGTTACTGATGTATTCGACTTGCCGCTGAGCTGCATCGCGACCTGGGCAATACCCTTCTTCAGGCTGGCCTCCGAGCAGTCTATACCGGACACTTCAGCGGCCTTGTCGGAAGCTTCCTTACGCAGATCAAAGATAGTGCCGGTAACGGAACACTCGTTGCCAATCTTCCATATCAACGTATTCAAATTTTTCTGGGCGGCGGCGGCACGACCCAGTTCGACGCGGCACTTGTCGTCATAACATACGTTCTGGGATTCAATTTTCAACTCGATCATGGCCTCTTTAATGGCCGATTCGGGCATAACCTGATAAGTGCCACCAATCGTCAATCTTGTGCCCATGTAATCTGTCAGGCGCTTTATGGTTTTGGGCGGAAGCTTCATACCGTCTGCACTGACATCAAACACCGCAACCACAGGTTTCTGCCCACCTCGGTCTTCATTACCATCCTGGGCGTTTAAACCAGGGGAAACGACAAGGCCCGGTATCGACAACAGGACTACAGCTAAACGCCTCAACATCTGTTGGCCCCTTCCACAATGTGACAAAGAAGACCGGCGCATCCCGGTTTTCCGGTTGGAATCATGTAAACAACTATTACCATAATTTGCTGAATGAATCATTACCCCCGCTGAATGGTCAGGATTTCTCACGCAAGCCACATATGTCGCGAACGCTTGAAAAATTCAGCCTCGTGACAACACCCTCCAGGAACCCCGGAACCCGACCCAGGTTAATTTTTTTTGGAACCCCAGAACCCGACCCAGGTTAATTTTTTTTGATTATCATCTTCCAAAATGCCCGGGCCTTCGATAACCCCCCATGTCTAAACCACGCCAGATTATTCCAGGTTCAACTTATTTGATAACGCGTCGCACAAGTGGCAGAAAGTACCTCCTGAAACCTACACCGATGGTGCGACAGGTTTTTTGTTACTGCCTCGCCCACGCAACAAAAACCTACAATATTCAAATACATGGATACTGCGTCATGTCGAATCATTATCACATCGTCGCGACTGACCCCGAGGGCAAGCTTCCTGCTTTCATGTCATGGCTAAACGAGTTCATTGCCAAAGCGCTGAATTGTGTCTGGGGGCGGTGGGAATACTTCTGGGCCCCGAACACCTACTCCGCAGTCAGGCTTGAAACTCCGGACGATGTTATTGATAAACTCATCTATACCCTCGCAAACCCCGTTAAAGCATGTCTGGTCAGCGATTCATCCAAGTGGCCTGGGGTTACAAGCCGCACGGCTCCCTTTGGTGCGAAACAACACTTCCAGATGCCGAAAGCCTTTTTCAGAAAAAATGGTCCGTTGCCGGAGACCGCCAGCCTCGTTCTTGAAGTACCGCAAGCGTTCGAGCTAACCCCATCTGAATTCAAAACATTACTGAACAAACGCATGAAGGATACCGAGGCCGACCTTATAGGCATCGCGAAATCTCAAAAGAAAGCCTTTGTTGGCATTGCCAAGGTCAAAGCCCTTCGCCACACAGACTGCCCGCAATCTTTTGAAATCAAAAGAAATCTGAATCCTCACGTGGCATCAAAAAACGGGGGGGCTCTTAGGAACGCTCTGTACCGGCTCAGGTGGTTCCAATCTGAATATGCCGCAGCTCGAGAACGCCTCCACAAAGGCGAAAACTCGGTTGTGTTTCCTTTCGGGACCTACGGGCTGCAAAAACTTGTACTAATTCAGGCCATTCCTCCTCCGGATCTATTCTCGGCTTAATAATGCCGACTGCGAGCCACCCGTAATCCATAATCAATTTGAATAGGCTTATCTGAAGACCCATACCTCGCGACTGAGCCAATGAAAACAGTGCCGAAATAGATCCAGCCGCCTAAATCTACTGCCAAAACAGCTCTAATAGACACTCAGTCCTTACCTGTTTTTAGCTTTGCTGTCAGGAATTGATTCTTTGAAATGAATTGTAATGAGAGTTAATAAAAGGGAAAGTAATCAACCTGAGTCGGGTGGGGCCGATGGGGCCCGGAGAACATCCATGAAAGGCGATCTGATACCAGAAGCGACTACTGGCAAGCCTGCAAAAGATACAATCCTGGGCTTCAACAAAAACATCTTTTTCACCGGGCTGGTAAGCCTGCTGACCGACACGTCTACCAAGATGGTTTATTCCATCATGCCGTTATTCTTGATTTCAATGGGGGCGTCGAAGACAACGCTGTCATTGATTGAAGGCATCGCGGAAAGTACGGCTGCCCTTGTGAAAACAGCATCCGGGTTCTGGAGCGACAAGATCGGCAGAAACAAGCCTTTCATGCTGATTGGATACGCCGTTACCGCAATTATTACGCCATTTTACGCCATCGTCACATCGCCGATGCAGGTGCTGTACCTGCGCTTCGTCGAACGATTCGGCAAAGGCGTGCGGACAGCCCCGCGTGACAGTCTGGTGGCCGGTTCTGCAACAAAAGGCGACATGGGGCGCAGTTTCGGTCTGCACAAAGCAATGGACAACAGCGGTGCCATCATCGGGCCCCTGCTTGCATTCGCCGTGCTGGCTGCGTTTCCCGGCGACTACCGCAAGGTCTTCCTGCTTGCGACTATCCCGGCAACACTGGGCGTCATAACAATCGCCCTGCTGATCAAGGAAGCAAAAAAGAACAAGGAAAGCTTGTACAAGAAGTTCAGCTTCCGCGACTTTCCAAAGAGATATTACCTGCTTCTGGGCATCATATTTCTGTTCACTCTGGGAAATTCAACTGACGCGCTGCTGATAGTCAAGGCCAATGAAGTCGGTGTAAAGATTACATATATTCCGCTTGTGTATCTGATATTCAATGTCGTGTCCGTGCTGTTCGCGATCCCGATCGGGACGCTTTCGGACAAGATCGGCCGCGAAAAGATACTGGTGTTCGGATACCTGATTTACGCCATCGTGTACTTTGGTTTCGGTTACACAACAGACATCAGGGTTATAATCGCGCTGTTCGCATCATACGGCCTCTATTCGGCCGCAACCGACAGTATTCAAAAAGCTTTTGTGTCCGACCTGCTGGACAAAAACAAGCAGGGGACCGGGCTTGGCATCTACAACGCCATGCTTGGAATCACGTTACTTCCCGCAAGCATCATCGCCGGCGTCCTGTACGACAAGGTGAACTCAAGCGTGCCATTTTACTTCGGGGCATGTACGGCAACCCTGGCCGCGATTCTGATGGTTATTTTCTTTACAGTTAACAGGGGCGCGGACAGAGCGGCTGCGGCCAGGTGACGCATGGCGGGCGCGATTCGGGTCGTGAAGGATTTGATCAATGAAGCCGGACCGCAGCCCTTCACTGTTTGTAACGCATGGTCATTAATAGTAAAATCATGGCGTCAGGACAACGGGTGGCAATTATGAAGAAGATAACTGGAACGCTATTTATGTCGCTGCTGGCGATGCTGCTTGCAAACGGGTGCGGGACCGCCAACAGCGGGAACGACCTTTCACAAGGTGACACGCTGGTTCAGGATGTGGCTGCTGACGCGGTGGTAGTCAATGATATTGCTGGCGATGCGGCCAGCGACGCGAATCCGGGCGACATCGCGGTTGAAACAATTGTTTCCGACGTGGAAACCGACACAGTAACGCCAGCAGGCATCGGCATGAACCCGGAGGTCAGCGAGTGCGGCGGTTTTGTAGCGGCCGCAAAGGTCCCGGCTGACGAATCTGAATGCGGGACCGACGTTCTGCAGTGGTCCGTGGACCCTGAAACTGGCGTCATCAGCTTTGTTAACGCCGGTGTTGAACTTAACTGCTGCGGCATCCACAGCATTACAGTCACCCGGGAAGGCGATGTGTTCGTAATCACCGAAATCGACGAGCCCGAATCTGTCGACGGGCGCTGTTTCTGTACGTGTTTGTTCGATTTTGCAGTTGATATGCCCGGGGTCGATACCACCAGTATTTCAGTCCGCATCGACCGCGTGATCAGTGACCAGGCCACCCCCGTCACTACCGCCTGGGAAGGCGAAATCGACCTGACTCCCGGCGAAGGCGAAGTGGTGATTGAAGAAAACGTCGGTTTGTGCCCGGTACCCGTCAACATCGGCCTGAATCCGCAGTTCAGCGGCTGCGGCGGCTTCCTGCCTGTCCGCGCGGCCGGGGCAACAGACTGCGGTGACGAAACCCTGCAATGGGTGGTCAACAGCGAAAGTGCCACCGTCACGCTTGTTAACTCCAACATCTGGCTTAACTGCTGCGGAACGCACACGATGTCTATTTTCGATTCGGACGGCGTTTATACGCTTGCCGAGGTTGACGAGCCCGAAAACGGGGTCACCCGCTGCAAGTGCATGTGCCTGTTCGACTACAGCATGGAACTGCCCGGACTGTTTGTCGGCCCGGTTGACATCCGGATTACCCGCTTTGTAAGCGACTCGGGTGACCCGACGACCGTCATCTGGGAAGGAACTATCGACCTGTCCGCCGAAACCGGCGAAGTCATCATCAAGACAGATGTGGGATACTGCGGCTAGCTGGAAACGTCGATGGCCGTCGCGATAGTCAGCGGATGCCTGAATTGTCGGCTGATGCCTGGCGCGTCAGTCTGTCTTGCGGGCGTTATAAGCAATGACGCCTTCGGCCAGAATTTCCATGGCACGGCGCAGGTGGTGCTGTTCCAGGACGTAAGCGATACGGATTTCGGACTTGCCCTTACCCGGCGTCGCGTAAAAGCCTGCGCCGGGCGCAACCATCACTGTTTCACCGTTTGATGAAAAATCTGTCAGCATAAAACGCGCAAACTTGTCGCCATCATCGATCGGCAGTGAAGGCTGAAGATAGAAGGCGCCTTCGGGACATCCGCACACACAACCTGGAATTTTTGCCAGACCTTGCATGACGACGTCGCGGCGCTGACGGTATTCATCAATCATCGGCGGGACGTACTTGTCCACAACCTTGTATCCTGCGATGGCCGAAAGCTGATCGATCGTTGGCGGGCACAGCCTGGCCTGACCAAAACGAAGCGCAAGATCCTGAATTTTCTTGTTTTTTGTAATCAGAAAACCGATTCGGGACCCGCACGCCGAAAAGCGCTTGGAAATGCTGTCAATCAGGATGATGCGGTCCTGTTCATTAACCTGGGTCGCGACGTCAAGGGCACTGTTGAACTGCGCATCGCCATACACAAATTCTCGGTAAACCTCGTCAGCGATTATGAAAAAGTCATGTTTTGCGGCCAGGGCGACCAGACGGCTGACTTCCCCGCGGTTCAGAACGGTGCCGGTCGGGTTTCCAGGCGAACTGTACAGAAAGGCACGCGTGCGATGCGAAATCTTCGCCGTAATTTCTTCATCAGAAGGCAGGCGGTAGCACTTGTCGACGTGCGTCTCGACCGGCACCAACTTGACCCCGGTCATGCAGGCAAAACCGGCATAGTTCGTATAAAACGGCTCGAAAACGATGATTTCGTCGCCGGGGTTGCACAACGCCAGCATGGCGAACATCAACGCCTCGGAACCACCCACGGTCGTTGTCACATCACACGGTTCAATATCCAGACCAAGGCCACGCATATAGACAGAAACGGCCTTTCTGGTTTCCAACAGGCCCGGTGACGGCCCGTAAGCCAGCACTTTTTCGTTGTAATCCTTCAGGGCATCGATCATTTCGGGGGGTGTCTCAATATCCGGCTGCCCGATATTCAGGTGATACACCTTGATTCCACGGGACTTTGCCTCGTCAGCATAAGGGACCAATTTACGAATTGGTGAAGCGGGCATCGCCACATTTCGCAACGAAAGTTCCATTCAAACCTCCAGAGTGCCGCCAGAATTCCGCGCAATCCTACCACCACTTCACGCCAAAATCAGGGGTGATTTCGACATGGCCGCGGTGCGGATTGTTTTTACCCGTGAAACACCTACAATACTGGACGTGATGGAACGAAACACCAACAACTCCATGCCAGAGCCGGGGAAATCGAAGGTCGGAAACCGCCTTCACATCTGCGTCGGATATTCCTGCAATAATAACTGCCTGTTCTGCATGGAAGAAGACCGCGAGGCCCGCTTCACACGCCTGATTGACCAGTCCGACGATGATGTACGCCGAATGATGACGTTTGACCCGGAAGCCACTGAAGTCATGTTCACATCGGGCGAACCGACGTTGCACCCGCGTCTGGCGCAATTCATCGCGATGGCGCGCGACCTGGGGTTCCCGACAGTTGGAATGATCACGAACGGTCGTCTGCTTTCATACCGGCCATATGCCCGTAAGTTATTGGAATCCGGCCTGAATCACGTTCTGGTTTCGGTCCACGGGCCGGACGCCCACGTTCACGACGGCCTGACACGTGCAAAAGGGTCGTTTGATCAGGCGATGGCAGGGTTGGCAAACCTGCTGCTGCTGAAGCGCGAATATCCGAACCTGAAAGTCCACACGTCGTACGTTGTAAATAAGCGTAACTACAAGCTTTTCCGTGAATTCTTCGACGTCATGGTGCCATTTGCCGTCGACCAGCACGTCTTCAATGTAATGATGCCTGAAGGTCGCGGCGCAGAATTTTTTGACCAGCTTGTAGTCAAATATTCGGAAGTGGCCGCCGAGTTCAAAAAGTTCGTTGACGGCCTGTCGCCTGAAGGGCTCCGCAAGGTGTTCATGCTGGATATCCCCTACTGCACGACGATGGGGGTCAAGGACTCGGCACGCGGCTACGTCGAACGTTACTTCCACTACGAGCCGGACAGTACCGTCCTGTTTGAAGATGGACGAGATCCGTCGTCAAAACGCCCTGAAGCCGACGCGGAAGTCTATCAGCGCAAGGTTTTTGACGGCGACCATCATGAATTTTCAAAGGTTACAAAGACCGTTCACGACCAGATGGTCAGGATCAAGCGCCCGGAATGCGCCGGCTGCGGATATAACCACCTGTGTCGCGGCGTTTTCACGTGCTACATAGACCGCTTCGGATGGGATGAATTCGTACCGGTTGCCGAAAAGGGGGGCTCTGACAATGGCCGATAACGCCGTAACTGAACGCATAGACATTAAAACCGGCTGGAACTGCAATAACCGCTGCCTGTTCTGCGTGCAGGGCAACAAGCGCGAACAGTACGGCAACAAGGAAACGGCTGAAGTCTTCCAGTTGCTGGAAGAAGGCCGCAAGGATTCCGACGCTCTGGTCTTTACAGGTGGCGAAGTCACCATCAGACCGGACCTTATTGAAATCGTCAGGTACGCGAAATCACTGGGATATCGGTACATTCAGATACAGACAAACGGGCGTATGCTGGCTTACAAAAAGATCTGCGAGCAACTTGTTGAAGCGGGGGCAAACGAGTTTTCCCCTGCCCTTCACGGTCACACGGCGGCGCTGCACGACTATCTGACAAAGGCCGACGGGTCGTTCAAGCAGACGGTCAGATCGATCGTGAACCTGAAGGAACTGGGACAGCTTGTTATCACTAACAGCGTAATAACACGGGCGAATTACCGGCATCTGCCAGAACTGGCGTCGTTGCTGACATCGCTTGGCGTTGACCAGTTTCAGCTCGCGTTTGTCCATCCGCTTGGTGCCGCGAACGAAAACTTCACGTCGATTGTGCCGCGCCTGAGCCTGGTCGAGCCGTTCGTGAAAAAAGGCCTTGATATCGGCCTGCGGGCGGGCCGCAGCGTGATGACCGAGGCGATTCCGTACTGCTTCATGAAAGGCTACGAGCCGTTCATCGGCGAACGCGTCATCCCGCGCACGAAGATTATGGAAGGCCATGTAACGATTCAAGATTACACACTGCATCGGTTGACCGAGGGCAAGGCGAAAGGCCCGATGTGCGCCGAATGTGCGTTCTGCAAGATGTGCGAAGGCCCGTGGCGTGAGTACCCGGAAAAGTACGGCTGGGAAGAATTCGTGGCCAGAAAAGACTTTTCGGGCGCACATCCCGACACGCTGCCCGGGGTTACTGACCGCTAGGTTCAGCTACGCGACTCGACTTTGAAGTGGATCAACGACAATGGCGGATCAGGACATAAGACAGGCTGCTATTGATGAAAAACGCCTGTGGGTCAGACTGACCCGGGCCTGCAACAACCGCTGCGAGTTCTGTCTTGATTCAGGCGCACTGGGCGGCGGCCCGATCCCGGAAGACGAAATCCGACAGAAGCTGCTGCGCGGAAGGCAGGAAGGTTACACGCGACTGATTCTGTCCGGCGGCGAAGCGACCACCCACCCGAAATTCATCGATTTCATAAAGTACGGCACCGAGATCGGATATTCGTGGATACAGGTAGTCAGCAACGGTCGGATGTTCGCCTACGAACGGTTCGCGGTCGAGGCCGTCAATGCCGGGCTTCGCGAGGCGACGCTGTCGCTGCACGCGCACACCGAAGAACTTTTTGAAAAACTGACCGGCACAAAAGGGTCTTTCAAGCAGGCGATCCGGGGACTTGTAAACCTGAAGCGGCTTGGAACAGTCGTGTCGGTTGACATAGTGCTTACGCGCCTTAACCTGCCGTATCTTCGCGAAATCATGGAATTCTACATGCGTCTTGGGGTCATGGAATTCGACCTGCTGCACCTGATTCCGTTCGGGCGCGGCTTTGAAGAAAACCGTGAAGAGCTTTACGCGGACGAAGCGATGCTGGGCCGGGAACTGCCGCGCGCACTTGAACTTGATCGCACCAACGAAATGTTCATCTGGACCAACCGCCTGCCGATCCGCTATCTGGAAGACTACGAACACCTGTTCCAGGACCCTCATAAACTGTACGACGAAGTGCTTGGCGAAAGGCAGTCTTTCAGGCGACTGTTCGCTGACGGGACCCTGCCCGAGTGCATGGCGGACGAGCGGTGCGAACTGTGCTTCCTTGAACCGTTCTGTCAGGCTGCTTGCCTGTATGCCGCTGGAAAATGGGATCCCCCGAAACCGACCCAGGTTAATTTTTTAGAGGCTTCCGAGGTCGAGTTGAACCTGACCCAGGTTAATTATTTGGCGGGACTGGACGACCTGACGCTGGCAGAAAAAGTACCCGGTGCGGCCAGAATCGCGGTCCGGGAACATTATGGCGAAGCGCGGGCTCTGGCTCCCGATCTTGAAAAACTGAAGGCTGTTGCCGCAAAGCTTGCCGGTCCGTTGCCTGGAAAGCCCGTTGGTACGCCGGTTCTGGGGCTGCCGCCATGCCTTGGCGGTCCACGTGATGGCGGCGAGTTATGGCCGGCACCTCCGCCCGCCCTGTTCGACGCCGAAAACAAGCTGGATCTGCGTGCTTTTGTGGGATTCTTTATTGAAAGACTGTACAGGGTAAAGAGTCTGCGGTGTGGCGACTGTCCGGTCAACGCCACGTGTCCCGGTCTTCAGGTCAATCTGGCGCGGCACTGGGGACTGAAAGTGCTTGATAAGGCAGGACTTTAATGGCAAATCTTGGATACATTCAAATAACACGACTGTGCAATCAAAAGTGCCGCATGTGTTCAAACCCTGAACGCGATGCGACGCTGACGTTTCAGCAGGCCACCGACATCATTGATGATTTCGTAAGCCGTAATTACGACGGCATCATCCTGACCGGTGGCGAGCCGACGATGCACGACGACCTTGGCCGCATAATCAAGTATGCGAAAGACCACGGCATGCCTTCAAGGATCATCACCAACGGCCAGAAGACCTGTGAAATTGAATACTTGCGGTCGCTGGTTGACGCCGGCCTGACGCATCTTCACGTGTCGATTCAGTCGTATGATCCTGCGATTCAGGCGTTTCTGTCAGGCAAGGAAGACAGCCTTGAAAACGCATTCAAGACGCTGGACAACGTGCGGGCCTGCGATATAACTGCCGATATAAACACAACAATTAACCACTACAACGCGGCGCACCTGGACAAATTGGTCATGCTGCTTGTGGAACGCTTCCCCTTCCTGCACCACTTCGTCTGGAACAACCTTGACCCGTCGATGAACCGTGCCACGGAAAACCCTGATGTCATTCATCAAATCTGGGAAATGGAGCTGTCCCTTTTCCGCGCGATGACGTTCCTGTACTCGACCGGGCGTTCATTCAGGGCCGAAAAGGTGCCGCTGTGCTACATGGCCGAGTTCGCGTGGGCCTCGACCGAAAGCCGCAAGATTATTAAGGGCGAAGAGCGCATCGTGCGGTTCCTGGATGAAAAAGGCATGGTCCGCGAAACGGCGTTCCAGCACGGCAAGTGCGACGCCTGCGCCGTATGCAGATTCAATCCAATCTGCGCCGGTCTTTTTGATATGGACGTACACTACAAATCATCCGAGCTGTACCCGGTGTTTCTTGACCCGGAACCGGTCAGACAAATGGTTCTAAGCGAACCATGACAGTCAGACCACAACTGGAAACGCGCCTATGCCGATAGAGTTCATCCCCAAAATCATTGCCGTTATTCTGGCTGCAATTTGCGCCGGGACCGACTTTGTCTGGGGAAAAGTATTCAACAAGGCCGTTTCCCGAGGACTGATTTTTGCGGTCGTCTGGCTCGGGGTCAGTGGACTGTGGACAGTGGTTGGCGGAAAGACGGCCATCGACGACTACCCTGAACTTGGCCTATGGAAAAAGCCCCCGAAAGTTGAACAGAAATCAGTGTTTGGCGGGGGACGGGACGGGCCGGGCGCCTGGAATCAGGGCAGCCCCGTAAGCGTCCAGCCTTCGAACCCAAAAGAGTGGAAAGAAGTCCAGGACGAACAGGCAGCACAGGCCGCGAAGTCCGGGGTGGCTGGAAAGGCCACAACTGGCGCCAACCCGGTCGCTGGAAAGGTAGCCAAGACTGGCGCTGATGCAGTTACCGGAACGCAACCTGCCCCCGAGCCGAGTTGGTGGATCTACGCCGCAAAGATGGCCATTAACGCCCTTCTGGCGTTCACCATCGGGATACTGATGTGGTGGTTCGGGATGTGGGCCGCTGGCGATGCAAAGCTGTTCGGGGCCATCGCAGCCATTTTGCCGCTATCGTCATACGTCAATTCATACTGGCCGATCTTTCCAGGATATGTATTGATTTTTAATACATTTATTGCCTTGCTCGGTATTCTGGTTCTGGAACTTGTCGTCCGTTTCGTCAAACAAATCATCAAACCAACCACTGACGAAAGCGAGGCATGGAAAACAGCCCTTGAGTGGATACGCGGTCACAAATGGAATCTGGTGCGCGGCTTCTTCGGAATCTTGTTTTTCATGCTGATTATCAAGACGTTACGCATGCTGACGCGCGACATCATTGTGATATTTGCCACCATCGACAGTAACACGTTGATGTATGTGATTCTGTTCATAATTTTTCAACCGCTTGCAAAGGCAATGCAGAAAAAATGGGTGTTGATTCCAATGGTTCTGTTCACCATTGGCTTTACCATTTATGCGGCGCTGTTTCCGACGGAAGAGACAAATGTTCGGATGATTCTTCAAGTGTCAGGCCTGATGCTTGGGGTAGTCGCGTTTCTTATCGTCTACCAGTTGTACCTGAACGTCTTTGACTTCCATCCGGTCAGAATCTGGGAATTGCGGCCGCGAATGCTGCTGGCCAGAAAGACGCTGGATGTCCTGAAAGAAGATCAGGACATGCTGCATCATAAGATGGGACCCATCGGACCTGACGGGCTTAGCGCCGAACAGACCGAAAACTTGCGCCGCTGGTGGATCGACCGCGGCAAGGGCGGCAAAATCTGGATCAGCCGCACGATACCGTTCGCCCCCGCCCTGCTGATAGGCACACTGATAACTGTCATCCTGTCAGGTTATGTGTTCAAGATTAATCAGTAACCGGCATCACTCAAACATTGACGACTGGATTTTGCAGAGCTGGCTGGTACCTGCGGTCGCCAGATCGAGCATGCGGTCAAGCGTGGCGCGGGTAAACGGGGCACCTTCGGCGGTGCACTGGACTTCGATCAACATGCCGTCAGCGGACATGACATAGTTGGCATCGACCTCGGCGGCGACGTCTTCTTCATAGACCGGGTCAAGGACCGGGCGGCCATCAACGATAGCGACCGACACTGCTGAAACCTGCCGGATAATGGGATCAATTTCAAGATTGCTGGTTTCCATGATGCGGTTAACGGCCATGCGGAGGGCCAGCCAGCCACCGGTAATCGACGCGCAACGGGTACCGGCATCGGCCTGAATCACGTCGCAGTCAATCGTTATAAGGCGTTCGCCAAGCAATTTCATGTCAACGGCGCTGCGCAGGCTGCGACCAACAAGGCGCTGAATTTCCTGATCTCGACCACCCGACTTTCTGGGCGAACGGTCTGGCACGGCGCCGGGCAGCATTGAATACTCGGCGGTCACCCAGCCTTTGCCTTTGCCCGCAAGCCACGGCGGCACACGTTCCTGCAATGTCGCGGCGCATAAAACCACAGTGTTTCCTGTGGTTATCATCACTGAACCGAGCGGGCCACGCTGGATACCGGTCTGAATCGTCACTTTTCGAAGCTGGTCGTCTGTCCGTCCGTCAAATCTTGGCATTTTTGTCCTTTACCCAGGGCTTGCACCCGGAATTAATCACGAATCACGCCAGTGTACCTGGCAACATCGGGGTTCAAGATTTCCTTTCTTCCGCGCAACACCCGGATAAATCCGTCGCGGTAACTTGAGTCCGGCAACTGGATGAACCGGTCAGCAGGAAGGTCCTTGAAAAACCTGTCCAGACCGGAGCCGCCATCGGTCAGATACCTGGTTGTGACGGTCCGGTACATCCTTTCGGGGTCCAGAATCTGCCCCGAAAAATTAACCTGGGTCAGGTTGCCGGAAGGGGTGCGGATGACCTTGAAGCCAGCAATTGCGAGGGGTTTGACGACATCATCAATCATGAACTTCATCATTGCGGCAATCTCGGCGCCAGTCAAAAGAACCAGAACCGGCCCATCTTCAAACGGCCAGACCCTTGCCAGGTCGCACACGGTTACGGCACCGGCATCCAGGCTGCCACGAGTGGCACCTCGATTCAAAAAAGCTATGTCTGCAGGCACAACATTTCCATCACTGTCAGTCACCGTACCAAGTTCAAGCAGCAGGTCGGCAGCCAGATTAGACAACGGAGGTTCAAGAACCCTGGAATACAGAATTGGCTCGGGCGCCGTAACGACAACGTCATCACAGATATCTTTGACCGCCGCTTCGGCCCGCTTTCGAAGGTCTGTAACTGCCTGATTCGGCTTGATCGCGCCGATAAAACCGGCCCACGACGTGTCACAGACCTTTGAACCAACCGTCTGTTGAACACAAACCGGCACATGCTCCGGCACCCTGACCGCGCCAGTTCGCTTCCCGGTCGCCAGGTCAACATCAATCTCGGCAACACCGACAAAAGTGCCCTGCCCCAGGTTTTCCA
>CAZFVA010000008.1:0-115813 GCA_964522105.1 uncultured Anaeromyxobacteraceae bacterium | reverse complement strand
GTGCTTCAATGTTCCTGCACCGCAACTTCTCTGGTATAATGCTGCGGCAAGCCGGGTGCATACGGTATTCGTACGCCTTCGGCCCGGTGGTGACTCGTTTTCGGTGCTTGGTTTCCTGACAAGGATGGCAACCTGGTGGACCGCACTATACCTGCCTGGGGCCTCTTCAGGCTGTTCAGAGTCCTGGGTGACAAGGAAGTATCCGGGCTGCTTTCTTTATCTTTCGTCAGGGGCGACATCGCGCTGACCTACAAACAGGGCTATGTCACCGATTGTCTTACAGATATTAACGCGCTGACCTTTAAATCATTCCTTGTGCAGTCAGGCATGGTGACCGACCCGTCGCGGGCCGAATCGCTTCAGACGATGGAGCAGCTTGTCGAAGGTCGCGTCGTCAGGTCCGAAGACACGCGCCGTTTTTATAATTCATACGTTCGCAGTGTCGTCGGCAGAATTATGGCCGAGCCTGTGCAATCGTGGTCATTTGCCCCTCAGCCCTCGACCGGTCCAGCCGCTTCGGTTGAAGCCGTCGATGTCTGTGCGGAACTTTTCACGGTCGTCCAGCGCCATAAAGACGTGCCCACGATGCGTTTCGTTGTTGAAAGGCTTGGCGTCAACGTCGAACTGACTGAAATGCTGCGTCCCGAATGTTTGATTCACGCGAAGGCCCACTTTCGCGGGTCTGCGCTTGTGGCCGAAATTGCCCGTGGCGTCTGCCCGCCGATAACGTCAGCGCTTCTTGATGACGAACGCAACATCAGGATTTTGTTTGCGTTTGTTGTGACCGGGGCGCTTCAGGCAAAATCAGTGGCCCGGCAGCAGGAACACACTACCGAGGAACGGCCCGTCGTCGAGCACCCCGTCGTGGAACGCCCCGCAGTTGCTCGCCCTGTCGCCGAACGACCGGTTCCGGCAGCCTCGGCGACCCCGACCGGCCCGCTTCCTGAACATGCCCGTGCCGTCTTGCAGGATGTCCCGCTTTACACCGGCCGCGACACTCTGCATGACGTTCAACGCGATACGGTTGACGAACAGCAGCCTTATCGCCAGCCGTCTGGCCAGGCATCCCCTGATGAAGCCCGGCCTGAAACCGATCTGACGCCGCCTGAAAGCACGCCTTTAGCTGAAATTACCCCCGAAAGGTTTACATTCGATCCCACAATTTCAGATCCGCATCTGGAAAACCTGCGCGAATCTGAGCTGGACGTGTCGCTTCAGACCGAGCTTGCCCGTACTGCCAGATTGAACCATTACGAGCTTCTGGAATTGAACCCGAATGGCAGGCTTTCTGCCGTCAGGATGGCCGTGCTGCGGGCAGCCAGAAAGTACTCGCGGGCCAGGTACGAAGGGGCGGTCAGCGGTACAACGCTTGCCAGCCTTGATCAGCTTCTGGCCCGCATCAGGATGGTTGGTGAAGTTCTTGGTGATGAAAATGCCAGGATCACTTACAACCGTCAGCAGGGCATCTCGACGCCCGGTCTTGAAGGCATGTTGATGTCAGTATTTGCAGCCAGACACACGTGGCGGCAGGGGATGACACAGCTTGAGTCGCGCAACGCCGCTGCGGCGCTCGAACTTTTCGAGTCGGCCGAGGGGCAGGACGGTGAAGAGCCGGACTACCTGTGCGCACAGTGCCGTGCGCTGCTTGCGATGCCGGCGGATGAAGAAACGTACGCCCGGATCGACGGCCTTCTTGAAACGGCGTTCGGCTTTGACCGCGACCTGATTGAAGCCCACATGGTTTCGGCCATTTATCTGGGCAGAAAGAATGAACCTGACGAAGCCCGAGTCCATATCAGAAAGATATTGTTGCTTGACGGCGAACATCGCGAGGCCAAATCGTTCAAGGTTAAGCCGAAGACTGCCAACGGTGGCACCGGTCAGGCCAATTTCATGAAGAAGTCCGAGTCGTTGTGGGATAAAGCTTTGAAGCTGGTGAATCGCAAGGTGTAGCGCCTGCGCGGTTTGGTCGGTATGTTTCGGGGGGTTACGATGTTCATGGCCAGAGTCGTCGGTAATGTCTGGTCTTCAGTTAAATGGAAAGGACTTGAGGGGCTCAGGCTGCTTCTTGTCAGACCGTATAAACTGGATGATCTGGTGGCTGCAGGCGGTTACACGGCTGATGAAGGCGTGGCGCCGCAGGGCCTGAATGATGGCGTGGTCGTGGCCGACATTCTGGGCGCCGGACCTGGTGAAGACGTTATTGTTGCGTACGGCCACGCCGGACGCATGGGGATTGAACCGAACCTGGCAGTCGGCGAAGCGCCCCATTTTCCAATTGATGCGTCAGTTGTCGCGATAGTCGATCGTTTCCGTGTGGACGGGCCGTCGGTGGCATGAAGTCGGTGCGCATCTGGCTGAACTTGAAACGGGCATGCGCCCGGTTTTCCAATGAATAAAAGGTCTTGAAACAGAGGTCACTGTGTCAAAAAGAATTATCACCGAGAAAGACGTGGAGGCGCTGGCCACCAAAGGTTTGATCGAAGTTGATTCCAACATGATTGTTACCCCGCTTGCCCGTGAACACGCGGCAAGACAGGGGATTCGTCTTGTTTATGCCCAGGGTTCCGTGCCGTCCGCCGAGTCGTTTCCACGTGACCCGATCAGTGGCAGTCGCGGTCCTGCGGATGACAGGCTGAAGAAGGCGATTGCTGACGAAGTCGTCCGTGCGCTTTCATCGACCAACGAAGCTGATCGCCGGTTTATCCCGTCATATTCGCCGCTTGCGGACAGTGGCGCCGGTGAACGCATCGCCGCCCACCAGGCCGGCGAGCCTAACCGCGCGATCGTCGTCGCGACCGGGAAGAATCAGCCCGGTATGGCCGCCGCGATCACGTCTGCAATATCCGATTGTGGAACGGACATTCAGGACATCAGCCAGACGATCGTGTCGAACTTCTTTTCCATGATTTTTATTGTGAACCTGGACACCATGAAAGGCGGCATGAACTTTAAAGAGTTCAAGAACCGCGTCGAAGTTGCCGGCCGTGCTGTCGGCGCCGAAATGATGGTGATGCACGAGGCCATTATGAAGGCCATGCACAGAATCTGAACCACGTCAGTCACGTCGCGGCAGGTGCGAGTCGCCGTTGCCGCATGGATGACCGGAGGGCCAGTTGATATACCGACCAGATGAAATTACTGAAACGATCCGGATGGTCGAGGCTGAAAACCTTGATATCAGGACCGTCACGATGGGCATATGCATGCTGGGCTGTCCCGGCAAAGACCCCGCAACCGTTTCAAAATATGTCTATGACCGGGTCTGTGAAAATGCGGGGCGGCTTGTCGAGTGTGCCAATGAAGTTGAAAACATGTACGGCATCCCGATTGTAAACAAGCGGGTGTCCGTTACGCCGATGGCCCTGATGCTGGAAGGTGCCCCCCGCGAGTCGTTCATGGCAGCCGCGCTGGCGATGGAAAAGGCCGCTGTAACCTGCGGGATTGACTACATTGCCGGGTATTCCGCGCTGGTTCAGAAAGGCGCGACCACCGGGTCTGCGATGTTAATGCGCAGCCTGCCTGACGTGCTTGCGGCGACTACGCGCGTCTGTTGTTCGGTCAATCTGGCGTCTTCGCGTACCGGCATCAACATGGAAGCGACGGCCATGATGGGCGAGGTCATGAGCGAGGCCGCCCACAAGACGAAGCACGGGGCCGGTTGTGCGCGTCTGGTCGTTTTTGCCAACGCGCCTGAAGATAACCCGTTTATTGCGGGCGCCATGCACGGTGTCGGTGAACCGGATGTCATTCTGAACGTCGGTGTTTCGGGACCGGGCGTCGTGCTGGCCGCGATTGAACGCGCCAAGCGGCTTGATCCCGGCCTTATGGACTTTCAGGCGCTGTCCGAAGTCATCAAGCGCACATCGTTTAAAATTACGCGCGCCGGTGAGCTGATAGGCCGTGAAGTTGTGGCCCGTCTTGGTCCGCCGGTCACGTTCGGGGTACTGGACCTTTCCCTTGCGCCTACGCCTGCCAAAGGCGATTCGGTCGCGGCAATCATTGAAGCGATGGGCATCGAAATGGTCGGTGCGCACGGCACGACGGCCGCCCTTTACCTGTTGACCGAGGCAGTCAAGAAGGGTGGCGTCATGGCGTCGTCTTCTGTCGGCGGGCTTTCGGGCGCATTCATCCCGATCAGTGAAGACGCCGGGATGGTCGATGCGACCAGGCTCGGATGCATGACGCTGGACAAGCTTGAAGCGATGACCGCAATCTGCTCGGTCGGCATGGACATGGTCGCGCTGCCCGGTGATACACCGCCTTCCACGATTGCCGCCATCATCGCCGACGAACTTGCAATCGGCGTCATTAACCACAAGACGACCGCCTGCCGCCTGATACCGATTCCAGGCGCCAAATTCGGCGACACCGTCGACCTTGGCGGACTGCTTGGCGAACTGATCGTCATGGACGTGAAAAAGTACGATGTCAGCACCTTTATTGCGCGTGGCGGACGTATCCCGGCTCCGATGAATTCCCTGCGAAATTGATGTGTTGTGCTTGATGAGGTAACTTATGCTGCCGCTGCCGCATCCGAATTATGTCCGGGAAAGCCTCGGCATTCCCGGTCTGTTTGTGGTTCAAAGCTATAAATATGTGATGTCAGGGTTGGAAATATACGGCCTTTTGAATCTGGAAGGTCGGCCGGTTCTGATCAGGGTCCATGCGACCAGATCGAATCTGGTTAAATCGTGGCCCGTCATCAGGGGGCAGGTCGCCCTGCAGTGGCAGGCTCTTCGCGTCACCAACTATTCGCAGGCCGGGCTCAGCAAGGCGGCAATGAACGTTCTGGAAGTTCTGTCCGTGAAGCTGGACGAAGCCGAATGGACGCCAATTTTTCAAAACTGGTTTCCAGAACCGGTCACGACCTGGGAATTCTTCGAAAGGAATGTTTACACGTCGTTTCCTGATGAACTGATGCAGTTGCAGCCCGGTTCAAACCGTTTCGAGCTGTACGTGCAGCTTCACACCGATTGTGTTCAGAACTGCGTGTTCTGCCCGAAGTACAACGCCTCAAACGACCAGTCCCTGCAGGATCGCGACCTTGAACTGGTTAAGGCATTGATTGAACAGGTTATTATTCCAGCGCGGGAAAAAGGGATTCCCGGGTCGATTCGTTTAGACTCCAATGACCTGTCGATGCATCGCCACCTTGGCCCGATTATGGACCTGATTTCAACCGAGAGCGGCTGTCCGCTGCATGTGGTCGTTCCGACTAACCGTCTGTCAAAAAAATCAATGGCCGTATGGTTCGCTTCGCTTCCAGGCCTTTACCAGCTTTCCGTGACCATTTTTGGAGCGTCCTCACAGTCTCATGACACGGTTGCCGGCAGGCCCGGAGCCTTTGTCGAGGCCGTGAACGCCCTGAAAAATCTTTCGACCTGCCCGGTTTCGCTGAACGGGCATTTTGTTCTTACATCGCATGCGCTCGGTGAAATCGGTTCTGTCATGGACATTCTTGCCCATTTCAGTGCCGACATCATGATCCAGTTTCTGCTGGCCGACTGCGCCAACCATAATGAAATCCTCGGGGCGATCATTCCGAGGGTCGACACGGTCCTGGAAGCCCTGACCGCAAGTGCTGACAAGATCATTTCGACCGCTGAAATCGTGAATGTCAGCATCAAGGATTTCCCGGTCTGCGGCGTCCCGATGTCGCTGCGCCACCTGGCATCCAATGATCACGACAGGGAAATCCTGTTCGAATATCCCACCCCGCCATGTTGTGCCACCTGCGCCCGCCTGAAAGTGTGTACCGGTGTCCCGCAGGCCTATCTTGACCTTTACGGCACGGTTGGACTTGTACCCGAGCCAGTCTGAAATCTGACAGCCTTAGTCCAGCTTTTTCCTGATTCGTACGCCATCATCACGCGATAACAAATCCACTGTTTTCTTTGGGGGAATCATGTCAGCACGAGGCTTCTTTTCAAGTCTTACGATACCGCGCGCCGGTCAGGTCCGTCAGGCTCACCGCTACCTTAAAACGGCAGTCGATTCCAGGAGCCGCGACGAAAGCCGGTCTGATATTCCCGCCCCGGATGCCCGCACAATGTTGATGGACGTTCCGGCGGACACCGATGACGTGCCGATCGTGCAGGACACAACGCGGGTTGCAGGGTGGATGGTCATCAGGGACAGCGATCAGGCCGGGCGCTTTTTCACGATTTACTCCGGCCGCAATCGCATCGGTACCGAGGCTGATATGGCCGTCGTCGTAACCGATCCCGGGGTCATGCCGTGGCATGCGACTTTGATTGCCGGCCCGCATGGCGAGTTTCTTCTAATTGACCAGGGCTCACCGGCCGGTACCTTCCTGAACGGGCGTCGCGTAAGCCGGACCAGAATTGTTGATAACGACGTCGTCCGGTTCGCATCGACTACCGTTCGATTCAAATCATTTATTTAGTGGTGCATTATGTTTAATAAAATTAATTGGTTGGCCTGTTGCGCCAGTGTCGCCGGTGTTGCCCTGTTCGTGTCCCCTTCCGCAGGTGCCGCCGAAAACAGTTTCGTCGTGCGGTCGGTTGACACATCGTCATGGGAAAAGGCCGGTGACATCTCGTTTCTGGCCGATGTGTGGGTTGATGGTGTGCCGGGTGGCTCGTCAGCTTCTGCAGACTGGAGCCTTGATTTTGATGGCGGGGAAAATGCCGTTTCTTCGCGCGTCGAGCCGTTTCGCAAGACTGACAGAAACACCGCGGTGCTTGTGCTTGTTCCCGCGACTGCCGGCTTTGTGGAAACGTTGCGTCGCCGCCGTCCGCCGATTGAATACGTCCTTGAAGGCATCAAGTCGCTTCGCAATTCGGTCGGTAATTCAGATTACTTTTCGGTCGGTTGTTATGGCGAGTCCGGCGGCGACCCGGTTGCCCTTTCAGGCGGGATGAAGACTGCCGCGCGTGTTCAGATTCCTGACTATCAGTCGGTTGCCGGTTTGTGCCGCTTTGATTCTGCCGGCATGGGCATGCGTCTTCCAACCATTCTTTCCGGCGTGATCAAGGACTGGCTTTCCAGGCGCCCCGGCATGTCCAGATACGTTGTGGTCGTCGTGACTGACGGCAACAGCGTCGAGCGGATTTCACGCGACTGGTGGAAAGGACTGCTTCCCGAAAAACAGGATGGAGTGTGGCTTGAACTGCTGGTCGCCGGTTTTGAAGACGGCGGTGAACCGTCCGGTATCGAAGCCCTGGCCGATGGCGGCGTTCTGGCGTCGGCTGCCGTTCGCGAGGATCTGCCCGATGCGCTTGCCTCGCTTGGGCCTGCCGTTTCTGGAAGTGCGCTGCAGAAAGTGGTTTTCCCGATTGGTTCCAGAAAGATTCCGGGTGGGGCCAGAATGCATCTGCGCATGCGGACAGCAGGCGGTGAAGTTGTGTCCGGGGCTGTTTCTGTCGGCCAGCTCGTTTCCAGACCTGGCGCGTTCAAAAGGCTTATGCCGTGGCTGGCCGTTGTTGCGGCCTGCGTCGTCGTCGCGTTTATTCTGACCTTTTTCCTGATCAGCAGATTCAGTCGCAAAGGTCGGTCCAGGGCCTCGGTGAAAAGGTCAGCCGAAGAAGGTATTCCTTATATTGTTGCAGTTGCGGGGTGTTGTACCGGACAGGTCTTCTGTCTGGACGCGGATGATCACCTTGTCGGAACGTCAAGGGGTTGTGACATCAGAGTTCGCGACAAGTCGGTTGCAGAAAGGCACTGCTTCATCACGGTTGAAGGAAAGACTATTGTGGTCGAGGACCTGTGTAACGGTGCCGGAGTCCTGCTGAACAACCGCAGGATTCGGCGGGCGTGTGTCAGGGGCGGCGATGTAATCAGTCTGGGAAATACCGAGTTGTTGATAAAATTGCCGGTTAGTGAAGCAGGTCCTACCAGAAGCGTACGCCAACCCTGACTGACCCGGTCATGCGCGCAGAAACGAAGTCTACGGTCATGGTTCCGCCAATCACGAACTTTTCGACGACAGCATTAATTCCCATTTCCATCCGGTGTCGCAGAATGAATTCGGGATTGATGGCAAACTGGCTGCCGTATCCGTCGGATGACCACATTGAAGTCAGATGCGTGCCGGCCGTCGCGAACATCATGTTGTAACCGGCATAAGGTTCAAACGTAAAAAGTCCTGCCACGTTGAATGACTTCGAGATTATGAAAGCCGCATTAACCTGAATCATCAGCAGGTCCTGCGCCCCGAGCAGCGTTCCAACCGAGATGGCAATCCCGAGGTCGGGCGCCTTTTTGTAACCTTCAAGGAAGCTCCATGAAAGGTCGAGACCGATCCCCCACAAAGAGCTTTCAAACAGGTGAGTTACTGATCCGCCAAGTTGAATGCTGTACGGCAGGCCTTTTCGGATTCTGAGCTGGTTCGTGTAGTAAACGTCGCCCGGGTTTCTTGCGACACCGGGCTGATCGCCGCCATGGCCGTTCCAGTATCCGGCGGTGTGGTCAACAGGACTGAATCCGGCGCTGTAGGTAAGTTCAAGGCCATTGAAGCCGAGCGTGTTAGCCGGGCCCATGAAGCTGGGGGACATCGCTTCGCCAATCTGGGATACGAAGTCGCGGAAACCGGCGCTGTCGACTGCGGGTGTGCAGTCCCCGGTTCCACTGCATACGTTGTAAAAGGCTGAAAGATCGGGGGTATAGTCCCTGGCCGCCGCCGGAATTGCGGGCACCGATAATGACAGGATTGTTGCAAAGGCCATGAGCAAGGTTCTTTTTTCCATAGTCATCAGGCCCTGTTGGTTAAGTTGAAAACCGGCGCATCGACCATTTTACCGGATATCCTCTGGAAATTTTAGAAAAAGACCGGCAATAAGACGTGAATTATTTCCAGATATCAGCGGTGAAGCACATCTGGCGCGATTGAGCGTTCGGTGTTGACACTAAAAAACGGATCTCGGACTCTTTATCTTCCGGCATCGGGAAGTCTTTTCGAAACCATCCGGCCCGGTCGGGGGCAAGGACTTCTTCAAACAGCGTGACGTTGTTCCTGACAATTTTGAATGTGACCGGGGCGCCCTCGCGTGCTTCGTAAGCCCTTTGAGTCAGGCCGTAGTGAACGGTCATCGTTTTGCCTGCGGGGACCTTCGGATACGCCACCTCAATGGTTGCCTTGTCAACGGCATGCGCCCAGATGAGGTCCCGGACCTTTCCACCCGTATCTTTAGATTCTTTCCCGACAAACAGCCAGGGATGAACCCGTCCGCAGTACCAGCGCCCGTCTTTCAGAGTGCTGCACAGTTCGCGTCTTTTCGGGCTTAATTTAGTCACGACAGCGTCGCCGATATTTTCCCGGAAACTGTAAACCAGTTTGCTGTCCCCGACTGGTTCCAGAAGATCCACGAAGACGTTGCCGAATGCGCGGGTGTCGACGTTTTTCAGGTTCTGGCCGCGTTCGTGGCTGCGTTGGCAGGTCGAGCCGATGACCCACACCCGTTCGTATTTCAGGGCTTCGTACCAGTCACTGTTTTCGCCGGTGTCGACTTTCAGGCCCTGCAGCCACGGTGACGCGCCCTGTGCCCACTGGGGTGAAAACACGACCAGGTCGCCTGTCTTCCAGTCTTTTCTGATGTGGTCGGCGGCGGCCTTAAGTTCATCAGGCTTCGGAACATTTGCCACGATTGTCAGGTCAATTAACAGGTAAATCAGCGCAAACAACGGGATGGCAAGACCGCTGAAAATCGTTATCCGGGAAGTATTCATTCGGCACCTCCCGTTACTGTTTCCTTCGGTGGCACAAGTTTGGGCCGTAACGGCTGGCGCGGCATGATTGGGGCCTGAATCTTCTTAAGTTCCTCAAGCCTTTTTTCCTGTTTGTTATCAACGCGTTGATACACATTCAGCAGGGGGACGCCGTCCTGTTCAACGACATGAACCGGTACAGGATTGCCAAGGCTTGACCGCGCTTTTGATTCAAGGTCCAGGAATTCCTTGTGCCAGTGGAAAAGATAGTAGTCGGCCTTCGCGTAGTCCCAGACCGCCCTTATGTCTTTTCGCAGAAGGCCGTCGCGCCAGTACATGCGCACCGAATCCCAGGCTGTGTCATGGAAATCAACTTTCGCATTCTTCTTCGCGTTGTCGTTCAGCCAGGGCAGGGCCGAAAATGCCGAGTTGCCCCAGAATTCGCGCTGCATGCCATATTTGCCCATCGCGCCGTATCCACCGAAAGCCGCGTTGTAGTAGGTGCTGCCATTAGTGTGCCCGTGAAATGTGTCCCAGGCGGATGGAATCATAATCGCCAGCAGGCAGGCGGCCACCGCAACTGCGCGAACCGCTTTGTTGCAGCATCTCGGCGAGTATCTGCGAAGGGCTCCGACACCTGAAACGACTGTTTCAAAGCCAAGTCCGATGAACAGCGCAAAGAACGGGACGCCGGCCATCCAGTGCTTGGTTCCGCCGAAGATTGGCGTGTTTGGCGCGGCAATGACGGCAAAAGGAATTAAAAAGTTAAGGAACACAAACAGGATTGTGTCTTTGGATTTCACGGGCAGGAGAGCCGGAATTCTGTATTCCCGGTTGCTTCGTTTCATCCACCATTCCCGAAGCGCCTTCAGTTGTCCGGTTATGCCAAGCAGCACCAGTGGCGCCGGGATAGTCATCATCGACATGACAAACGGGAACGAGATCGGGAAAGGCGGCTTTGTGTAAAGGGTCCCGAAAAAATATGCCCAGTAATATTCGTGCTTTGCGTGAAATGAAATATAGAACTTCATGTGCCCGATCGGGTCAAACCACAGTTTGGGCCATGTGATGTAAAGGACCAGTGGCCCCAAAAACAGCATTGTCCAGAACGCCGGGGGGATGTTTTTGAACGCAAAACCCTTTTTGTAAGGGAATACTTCGCGCCATCTGGCAATCAGGTACCAGATCAAAAAGACGATCGGCATGAAGTACGCGTTATGTTTCGTCGACAGTGACAATCCCCAGGCAATACCTGTAAGGACCGCCAGTTTCCACGTGAGGCCGCGGTTGGCGCGCCGTTCTTCAAGGGGCGGGGTCGCCTTCAAAAACAGCCAGGCAGTCAGAAACCACATGGCTGTGACCGGCATGTCGAAACACGCCAGATGCGAGTGCCAGAAGGCGTGCGGCATGAACATCCATGCCAGCGAAGATACAAGTGCCACGCGGCGGTTGAAGAATTCCACCCCGAAAAGGAAGATGAACATGACCAGCGCCGAGTTAAGCAGCAGTGCGGGCAGCCTCATCGCGGTGGATTCGGCCATCAGTCCCAGAATCGGCTTCGGAGGTTTTGAATTGTGGTACCAGGCTTTCGACCACGGTTCGGCAACCGGGTCGTGCATGTTCCCGAACAGCCGCCACGAAAGCGCGAACATCATCTTGGGAAGGGCCGGATGTTCCGAATTGTAGGCAAAATTCTTGTTAACGGATTCTTTTGAAAACGCCCTTGCCGGGTCGGCAACCAGGTCGTCGTACCAGTATGAATATTCTTCCGCCGCCCTGAAATAGAAGCCTTCATCCCGGGAGTACCCGATGTCCAGCGTTGACGCCAGCATCGCGAAATAGCAGCAGGCTAAAATCAGCCCTGTAGAAACGTCAATCTTGCCGATCTTGTTGCGCATTAACTACTCCGCAAAGCGGAAGAGGGAAGACAGAAATTCGTTCAGTGGCATTTCAATTATGCACATGTAGGGCAGGCCGGCCGGGCTGCGCGCATCGCCGATTGGACTGCTGAATCCGGCGCGGGCGATTTTGTAGAAGTCCTGAAACGCCAGGTCCAGATTGGTCTTATCAACGCTTTTCAGGTCCAGAAGCGGTTCAGCCAGTTTGATAGTTTCAACAATCATTTTGTGCAGCGGGATGCACGCGCCTTTTCTGACGTTCGACGTGAAATCAGGTGAGTCCGCTTTGAAATCGGGGCTGACTTTGCCGTCAGGAATCACGAATTCGTTCTTGAACGTGATTGTGTCCTTCTTTTTATTATAGATGCCGCGTTCGGCAAGGACTTCGGCCAGGTCTTCAGCGAATTTGCTTCCGATTCTTTTTACGAAGGCATTCTGCAGTGCGTTCGTGGCTTCGGATGCAAAATTGTTCTTGCGGTCCGCCGGTACCATCAATGCGTTGCAAATCTCTGCAGCAGTCCTGACGCCTTTTTCGTTACCGTTTTCTGCTGCGGTCTTCATGTCTTTGGTGCACAGGTCAAAAAGATAGGTGTTGGCCCAGGGTGACGCCACTTTAAGAGTCTTTTCGATAGCCGCCGCTTTCTTTGCTGTGGTCAGGCGGACTTCCGGGGCTGTGGCCGAATCGTGCTGCTTTTCATAAAGGGTAAGAAGCCGTTCTGAAACCGGTTCAGGTCTGCTGGCGGCTTCCTTCATGGTCAGGGCTTTTTCATAAGTACTGACGGCTTCTTCCAGGCGGCCGGTCTTTTCATAAACCAGTCCCAGATAAATCAGGCAGTCAAAACATTCGCCTTTTTCCTGTTCTGCTTCAAGGAACAGCGCGATCGCCTTTTCCGGGGCGCTGTCTATAAGTCGCCGGCCTTTTTCAACTTTGTCCCCGCCGCAGCCGGAAGTCAGAAGAAGCGCCATGCAGGCAATGGCAAATCGTTTCACTGTCATAATAAAAACCTCAAGCAGCAATAAACCCGGGCAAATACTTGCGAAGTTCAAACGCCGCAAAAAGATAGCACATGGATGATCCCAGTCAACACTGACAGGGGTCTGATCCCCGCTATTTATTCAAATTGTCATGCGAATTCTTCAATCAGGTTGAATTCGTTGGACGTGCCGGTTTCGTCAGAATACTGGATGATGACGGATATCATGTTTTCCGCTTCGGTCATGAACGTATCTACCAGGTCCGGATCAAAATGCCTGCCGCGTTCGGCAACGATGATTGACACAGCATCTTCAATCGAACAGGCAGCCTTGTAAGGGCGTTTGCTGGTAAGCGCGTCGAACACGTCTGCCACGGCCAGAATGCGGCCTTCAATCGGGATTTCGGTACCTTTCAGGCCAAATGGATAACCGGAACCGTCCCATTTTTCGTGGTGGGTTAATGCAATCGTTTCGGCAAGATTGACTTCGCGCGACAGTGAGCCCTCGAGGATTCGGGCACCAATCGTCGTGTGCTTTTTCATGTGTTCCATTTCTGCCACGGTCAGCGGCCCGGGTTTCAGAAGGATGCCGTCAGGGATGCCAATTTTGCCGACATCGTGCATTGGCGCGGCAAGGTAGATGTTTCTGACCCGGGACTCTGAAAGGCCGAGGCTCGACGCCAGCAGTTTTGCAAGGCGACTGACGCGAAGAATGTGCCTTCCAGTGTCGTTGTCACGAAGTTCTGCAGCCTTGGCCAGGCGCAGGATTACTTCAAAAGCTGTCTTGTCCAGCCTTGAAAGGGCGCTTTCCAGTTCATAAGTCCTTTCGCGCATCCGATCTTCAAGGCTCTCGTTCTGTTTAAGGATGAACTCGGTCGATCTGCTGTGGTGCAGGTGCAGATTAACCCTGATGCTGACTTCACGCCTGTCAAACGGTATCGGGATAAAATCGGCAGCCCCGGCGTCAAAGGCGCTTGTCCTGTCTTCCGGTGCGTCTGCAATCGCCAGAATGATTATTGGAATTTCTGACGTCAGCGGATTTGATGAAAGCTGATAGCATTTTTCCAGGACTGGCGTGAACGGTGACGGATAGCAAAGTAGAATAATGTCAGGATGTTCGCCCTCGGCCAACCTTACAGCCCGGTCGAAATCGGTGCATGATATTACGTCGTGACTGGTGCTCAGGAAGTTGCTCAGGCCTTCAATGTCGACGGCGGGCCCTTCCATGGAATTGCCGGAACCTTCGTCGGCGTGATTATTGACAATCAGGATAAGGTTTCTGGCATCTTCGAGCATCAACTCTCCCGCGTGAAGTGAGCTACGACTGCATTCCCGATGAAGCTGAAAGCTTTTCAATATGTTTGCGGTACGCCGTCAGATGATTCGGGTTGTTACCAAGTGATAACTGAACGTCGAAACGGCTTTCTGAACCTGGATTGGCGGCACTCTTCACGTTCCCGACCGTGCCGGCAAGTTCAAGTACCTGTTCGCCAATCTTGATGCCTGTCGTTATGCGCATGTATGGCGCGGGCGGGACGTCCAGCGTCGCGATCCGCATTGCGTGGTCCATGACTTTAACTGCAAATCCAGAGCCTTTCGCCTTGTCTGTCACGAAAGTTACCGGAAACATGACGTGGATGGATGTGGTAAGTCGCGGCGCCCTTTCATTGTCCTGCGGTGACCTGCCGACACCGGTCGGAATAAGCGTGCTTTCCTGAGCCGGCGTTTCGGGTGGCGCAGGTGGCCTGGAAGCACGGGCGAAAGTGTATTCCCACGTGTTTTCATCGGACAGGCTTCGTATGTAACCGTCTGAAATGCAAAGAATTCCACGCAGAAAATCGCGCAGTGCAGAGCCGGGGCCGCGTGCCACAAGGCCAAGCCATGCAGCACCAAGACCAATTATTTCATTCGATTCGGAATAGATGTACCGGATAACTTGAAGGGTCGCGATGATCTCGACGGTCGCCCCCGGTCTTTCCAGAAAAGGTGCGGTCAGTCTGGTCGTAAGAATGTCGCCTTTGCGTGCCGAAGCGTCACCGATCAGTCCGGCACCGCCCGGTGATACATCAATTACTTTCCATGGTGAACTGCCGGAAATAAGGGGCACTGCCCTCATCGGGAATGGAAGTCTTGGTTCGTGTCGTTTTTCTATGGCATTGTTGGCGTCTGTCATCGCATCTCCATGCCAGATCAGCAGGTCCCTGAATTCACTATGATTCAGCGGTCGGATGCTGACAGCCGACCGCGCCGCACTGTAATTGTACAACTGTTTATGGCTGACCGCACAAGTTATGAACCGGGTACGCGCCTGAAATTGTCTGAAAGATGTATCATTTTGAATCTGTGGTTCCGGGATTGAGGGGTTTTGCAACGTTGATAAGCGCGACAGCCACCGCGACAGTAACCTTTATAAGGGACAGCAGGCTTCTGCTGGAGCGACCCGGGGAAGTGATTCCCGATGAAAATCGAGATGCCATCAAGGCTGCCTTTGTAGAAAGGTTTGTCAGGGATAATCCTGTCTATGGCGATGCCAGGCGGTACCGAAGACCTTGCCGCCACATTCCAAAACAGATTTCGCTGTTCGATGTCGGTCCCGATGGAACCTGGATTCTTCCGAGGGGTGCCGAGCCTGATGTGTGCGCCATAATCACGCAGCACTGGCCTGAATGTACTGTTGAATTTCAAGACCGGACGATTGCGGTCGGTCCCGATCGGTTCACGTTGAAGGCCGAGCTGCGTGACTATCAGGCGCTGGCGGTCAAGACGGCGGTCGCGGCCCGGCAGGGTGTGATTCAGGCCCCGACTGGAAGTGGCAAGACGGTGATTGCCTGCGGTCTGATTGCGGAAACAGGCATGAACACGTTGTTCATCGTCCATACGGCTGTACTTATGGAGCAGACGGCCGCCGCCATTCGGGGATTTCTGGGGGTGGAGCCCGGAATCATAGGCGGCGGCAGGAACGAGTATGGCGACATTACAGTGGCGATGGTTCAGACGCTTGCCAGAAGGGATCTGCGCGAGCTGGCCGGTTCGTTCGGGATGGTGATTCTGGACGAGGCGCACCATTGCCCGGCTGAGTCATTCAAGGGAATTGTTGCTGCTTTTCCGGCCAGATACCGGTTCGGCCTGACGGCAACCCCGACCCGGAAAGATCGTCTTCATCCGGTGCTGTTTGATATTGTCGGACCGGTGATTGCCCGGGTGAACGCAAAAAATCTGATGCGCTCCGGCAACATCACGCCAGTTGAAATGATTCGTGTCGATACCGGGTTCAAAACAAAATATACAAAGGACTACGGAAAACTTGTTACCAGAATCTCGGTTAACCGGGAAAGGAATGGCCTGGTTGCCGATGCGATTGCGCGGCACAGGGGCGACAGGACTCTGGTGCTTTCTGAACGTGTGGACCACTGCCACACGATGGCCGCCGCGCTTGAATCCCTGGGTATCCAGTCGATCGTTTTGACAGGCTCGGTACCGGCCGCTGAACGAACCGGCATGATTTCTGATTTTTCAGCCGGCCTGGTCAAGGTGTTGATATCAACAAGTTCCCTTGTCGGTGAAGGTTTTGATCTGCCCGCGATTGACACTGTTGTAATCACGATTCCCAACGGTAACACAGCCAGAACAACGCAACTTCTGGGCAGGGCTTTGAGGCCGTTTGCGGGGAAGGAGGCCGGCCGGATTCTGGATTTCTGCGACAGTCTGGTGCCGTTGCTGTTTAACCAGTATCAGCGGCGTGCGGCTGTATACCGGAAATTTGCGCTGCGGGAAATCTGCGAGGCGTGGCCTCCGCAATTAATAGACTGAAACACGTATTTGCATGTACTTAAACTGATACCCAAAAGAATTTGTTTGGATATAATATTGCCCGTGTTTTTGTTTCTATTGAATCACGGTCGCCAACAGGGCTGCGGAGGCACGAGATGAAGGTTACCTGTACTAAATGCAGCAATTCATGGGAATTGACTAAGGGCGATATGCCAGCCGGAAACGAGCCGTTCGAGACGGTTTGTGGACAGTGCGGCAGTGCGGTCAGTGTCAGTCGGAACGGTGACAAAGTCACGTCCGGCGCGGCAGCCGCTCCATCAGCAGGTCAGGCGGCTACTCAATGGTACGTTGCTTTCGGTCGCGAAAGAAAAGGGCCGTTTGATGCCGAAGCTGTCAAAAAAATGATATCTGCCGGCGAGATTCAGGCTGCCGGTTTTGTCTGGCGACAGGGTTTTGAAAGCTGGACGAAGGTCTCTGATATTGCTGATTTTGCGGGCTGTTTTGCCGCTGCAGCACCTGCCGCCGGTTCAGGTCAGGGCGCTGTGGAAGGCGATGACGGCATGGTCTGGCAGCGCCGCGAAACTTCGGTGTTGTTTTCGCTGGATGACTACAAGCAGCGGAAAGCGACCCGGGGCGCGACTGTCATAAAGGAATCCGATGTTGTTGATGTCCGTCCGCTTGACGAAGAACCTGCGCCCGTGCGGTCGGCTTCGTCGGCATACAGCGCTTCCGGAATAGGCATGATCTCCTTTGACGAGACTGACGTTCAAAGGGTTGCTGATGTTCTGGCCAGAAAGAAGAAGGCACGTCGCCGCGTTCTTTCGGCAATTATTGCTGTGGCTGCTCTGGTCCTGGTTGGAGTCGGGGGATTTGTTGCCACGCAGATGATTTCGAAATCTGACAAAAAGATCGTGTCGGCACCTGCGGCTGGGGCTGTGGCGGAAAATGCTGCAGGTCAGGCGGCAGTGCAGCCGCCGGCGCAGGAAAAGGCGGCAGATCAGGCAGCCCCCGCGCAGCAGGCAGAACCGGCAGTTGAAAACAAGGCCGTTGAATCAGGCAAGGTTGAAGTGGCCGTTGAGCAGGATGAAAAGCAGAAGGCAGATAAACCGGATACCAGGACCGCGAAGGAAATCAAAGCCGATGCGAAGGCTGCAAAGGAACTGGCGAAGGAACTAAAGGAAGCGAAGGCAGCTAAAGAACAGGCAAAAGCTGAAAAGCAGGGCGAGTCTGATTCCGCGAAGGCGAAGTCTGAAGAAAAGGCAGTCGTCAAGCAGGCCCCGGTCCCCGGTGGCAATGATGCTTCTTCACTGCTGGCCCAGCTTCATAAGGGAAAAGGCGGGGCCGACAAGGAAGAAAAAGCGGTGGCTTCCAGCGGATCCGGCCTTCCGGAAAGACTGACGGTTGCCCAGGTTTCCGGTTCATTCTCGAAGAAGAAGGACGCATTCAGAAGCTGTGTCGTGGACGCCGGCGAGGAGCTGCCGTTCAAGGCGCAGGCCAAAGTCGAGATTGAGGGTTCCGGAAAAGTTGCCGGGGTTTCTCTCTCCGGTGCAGCAGCATCCAGGGGATGCCTTGAAGGTGCTCTGCGGGCAGTTACATTTGATAAGTTCAGCGGACCAAATATGAAGGTCCCATATACGGTGTCTGTCAGGTAAGGCGATCACCGCATAATAAGCGGCGCTACCTGCACACATATACCTTTGTTATTGACGTTGACTCTATTGCCGGTTACATTGCAGGGCATCGGACCTTGCGGCGTGCCGTATACGCAGGAGCTTTCTGGAATTCTCCGTCAAGACGGCCGATGGCGGTGTGTCCAGTGGGGGCCCAATGAGAACAAGGGTTTTCGGAATTGTTGTCTTAGCTTTCCTTGTACTGAATGGTCTATCTGCCTTCGCCCAGGAGAAGCCCCTCGACAAAGGGGACACTATCCGGGTCGTTCAGCAGAGGCCTTTTATCAAGGCGATGAGGCTCGAGATTGAACCAACGTTCAATCTCCCGCTTAATGAAACGCTTACCCAGCACGTCGGTGCCGGGGTTCAACTAAGGTTTCATATCAAAGAATGGGTCGCTGTCGGTGCCGATTACATCAAGTATTTCGGCTGGTCCACCAAGCTGGCGGAAAAGCTTGGTGACGACTATTCTGTATATCCAGAAAAGCGGTTGATGGACTTTTATGTGGGCGCTCACGTCTCATTTGTCCCGGTCAGCGGTAAATTCCTGTGGCTTGGTCAGTATGGCCGCCCCGCTTTCTGGGATCTGTATGTGACGGCCGGCGTCGGCGCAGCCAAGACTTTGTTTGGCAATTATCACGCGAGCGGCAATATCGGCGGCGGGATCAGACTCGCCGTAACCAGCTGGTTGACGATTAATGCCGAAGTCCGTGATTACATGTACATGGAAAATTACGCGCTCGAAGATAGTTTTGTTAACAACTTCGTATTCACCCTCGGGTTGGGCGTATTTATTCCGTTCACGCACAAGTACGTACACCCGAAGTGATGGGGGCCGAGTAATGAAGCGTCTTGCATTGATACTGGCAGTCGTTATCTTCCCGGCCGTTGTGTTTGCTCAGGAGGCAACTCTTGCCGACGCTCCGGCGGTCAGACAACAGAAAATGCTTCGGAAGGGGCGTCACGAGCTGACACCTGCTTTCGGCGTTACTCTTGATCAGAAATTCAATACAGATCTGGTGTTTTCTGCTTCATATGAATACCACTTCGTTGATTTCGCATCGGTTGGTGTGGAAATCGGTTACGGCGGTGTTGGATTCAAGACTGGCCTGACCAAATCAATCGAAAGTGAAGCCAGACGCGCCGAAGATCCGGCCGGAACGACTGTTGCCAGATCTGGCCTTGGACTGCTTGCCCTGGTAAAGATGTCGTTTGTGCCGCTGGGCGGAAAGATTGTCATCGCCGGCAAGGCGCTCGGTTACGCGGATATCCATATCACAGCAGGCGTTGGTGTCGGTACAGCCAGTTACTACGACTGGGATAATCCTCCCTCTGCGGTTGGACTGGCCGTCCTGGTCGGTGGTGGCTTCAGGTACTTCCCGATAGACTTGCTGTCGCTTAACTTTGATATTAAAGATTACATGGTTACCAGGGCTTTAACGAGCCATGACGAAAAGAAGCTGACCCAGAATCCCACATTTATGTTTGGCATCTCGTTCTTCCTTCCCGGGGTTCAGCGCACCCGCTGATTCGGGCTCAAGTTAAAAAGTTCTGGCAGGAGTGGATAATGATGACCCGGTACACCTTCAGAGCAATAACGGACAAAGCGTTTTCAGTGATGTCGGCCGGACTGCTGGTCCTTGCTTCTGCAGTCATTTTCCCGGCGTTTGCATTGGCCAGTCATTACGGCATTGATTCGACAGGGCTTGTTGATGACGCGACTGCGGTTGTTCTGGCTTCAGCCGGAATTGATACGACTGCGGACCTGCTGCAGAAGACGGCAACCGCGAAGGATGTGAAGGCTCTGGCGCGCAAGGCCGGGGTATCTGTAGCTCAGGTTGGTACCTGGCGTGATTTTTGTGATTTGTTAAGACTTGATGGTGTCGGCCCCAAGGTCGCACGCGCCATGACTCTGGCAGGTGCAGCGAATTTGAAGGAACTGGTGAAATTCAGTCCCGAGGTCATGGCCGGAAAGATTAAGGATGTTAATAAGACACAGTCGATACTGGGAAAATTGCCGGATGCTGAAAATCTGACGGCCTGGATTGATCAGGCGAAGTTGCTTCTGAAACAGGATAAGAAACAGGGTCAGAAGCCTGCAAAGACCGGCAAACGGAAATAGCCGTTCGCATTACTTCATCCAGCCCGGGGGCCAGCAGATATGAGTCACGGCAGAATGCTGATAAAGAATATCGGAACTCTGCTTTCGATGGCCGGTGGTGCCGACCACGGGATCATTTATGACGCTGCCGTTGTCATTGCTGATGGCCTTGTAGTCTGGAGCGGTCCGGAAGCCGAACTTGATCGCTCGATCATTGCAGATGCCGTCGTGATTGATGCTGGCGGCAGGCTTGTTTCGCCAGGTCTTGTCGAGTGCCACACTCACCTTGTGTTTGCCGGGCAGCGTGCCGATGAATACGAGGCCCGCGCGACCGGAGTCAGTTACGAGACGATCGCCCGGCGCGGCGGCGGTATCCTGAACACCGTAAATGCCGTCAGAAATTCATCGGTTTCAGAGCTCTATAATCTTGCGCTGTCGCGGGCCATGTCTTTTCTGACGTCAGGTGTGACGACGCTTGAAATCAAATCTGGATACGGGCTGTCGCTTGAACATGAGATAAAAATACTTGAAGTAATCAGTCTGCTTGGTCAGCGAACGTGTCTGGATATCGTGCCGACGTTCCTTGGCGCGCACGCTTACCCGCCCGAAGCCGCAGGCGACAGGCAGGCCCACGTTGAATCAATTATTAATCAGTGGATTCCAGAGGTTGCCAGACGGCGTCTGGCCTTATTCTGCGATGTTTTCTGCGAAAAGGTCGCTTTCAGCGTGGAAGACAGCGAACGAATTCTGGTGGCCGCGTCGCGCCACGGCATGAAGTTGAAGGTTCATGCGGAACAGTTGTCGGCGTCCGGTGCTGCGGCTCTGGCTGCGCGTCTGGGCGCGGTGTCGGCAGACCATCTGGACCACGCGACCGATGCTGATATTGATGCGATGGTGGCAGCCGGTGTTGTCGGTGTCCTTCTGCCGGGCTGTCCTGTCAGCCTGTGTAATCATGCATATCCATCTGCCCGCAGATATATTGACCGTGGCCTGAAGATTGCCCTGTCGACCGACTTTAATCCCGGGTCATCGGTTACCGGCAATCTGTGCCTGATGGGAACGTTCGGCATGAGTTTCATGGGCATGAGCGCGATTGAGGCGTGGCGGGGGATTACGGTTAATGCAGCGGCTGCCGTGGGGTTGCCGCCAACTTACGGAACGCTGGTGCCGGGCGCACCGGCTGACCTGGTTATGTGGCATTGCAGCGATTTCCGCGAGCCGTTTTATAACTATGGCGGCAATCATGTCGCCATGGTCTTGAAGGCCGGTCTTCCAGTTGTGGAAAGGTCTTCGTCCGGTGAAGTTACGATCCTTGCCTGATGTGCACAGGTAACCGGGGGTACAGATATGAAAAAACACCTTAAGGTCGCAGTTCTGTTTGGCGGGATGTCAGCCGAACACGACATTTCGATGATGACCGGGAAGGCGATTGTCAAAAATCTGCCCGGGGCCGGATACCAGGCGATTCCGGTCGTCATAGGGCGCGACGGCCGTTTCAGGTTTCCTGAAGTCGATTCGATTGACGTCGAGACGGTGTGGTACCCCTTTCATGAAGCTGTAACAGTCCTTCATGATCTTGCGCCGGACTGCGTGTTGATCGGGCTTCACGGTACGTGGGGTGAAGACGGCAGAATTCAGTCGCTGTGCGATCTTATGGGCCTGCCGTATGCCGGTGCGGATTCAATAGGGTCGGCGGTCGGTATCGACAAGTGGGCGACAAAGGCCGTTTATCTGGCTTCGGGAATTCCAACTCCGGACGCGGTAATGCTGCAGGGCGATGAACTTGACCGCCGGGACCTTCTGGATGCGGCGCTTAACCGAACAGGCTTTCCGGTAGTAATTAAGGCGACCAGACAGGGCTCAAGCGTCGGGGTTGCAGTTGTGCGCAGCGAAGCAGACTTCGATGCCGCCCTTGCGGAAGTCAGAACGCACTCGGACATGGTGTTGTTTGAAAGATTCCACAAAGGTCGTGAATTTTCGGTTCCGGTTCTTGAAGATCCGGAAACCGGGATTTTGGCGGCCTTGCCTATAATTGAGATTGTCGTCAAGAAGGCGGCCTTTTTTGATTTCAAGACCAAATACGACCCGAAGGCCGCCGATGAAATATGTCCTGCACAGGTAGTCGCTTCAATGGCCGCCATGATGTCTGCAAACGCGATTGCGGCCCATCGTGCGCTCATGCTGTCAGGATATTCAAGAACCGACTTTATTGCGGGAATTGATGATAATGGCAAAGAAGCGGTCTGGGCTCTCGAGACAAACACTCTGCCCGGTATGACCGAGTTTTCGTTGCTTCCAAAATCTGCGGCCGCCGCAGGAATGTCCTATCCGCAACTGCTTGATGTTTTAATCAGAAATGCTTTGAAATAGTGCGTTAATCAGAGACCAATATCTATCGGAACTGTCGGAATCAGGAAGATTGCGGAGTCTTTGTCGGCCGGGCTCTGGGCATCGGTGACTTCTGCGAAGAAGAAGAATCCTTCAAGCACGTAGTTCATGCCAATCATACTGAGATCCAGCTTAACAGCAGCGTCTACATCGGTTACCGAGCCGCTGATTTTGCCGTCGGAGCTGAGAGTGAGACCGGCAGGAACACCGGATTTTGGAATCAGCATCTGCAGAAGTGAAGTCATTTCAGATTCGGCCCAGACGTATGGTTTCACGCCGCCTTTGGCAAGGAGCTGGGCACTGTAGGGGATCCCGATACCGGTTATGATAACGGGCAGAATTATGGCCCTGGTAAGGAAAAGATTGATCTCCTGCTGGCCTTCAGCTTTGTAGATTACCAGCGGGGCGATCTTGACTGTCAGGGTGAATTCCCTGGTGTCATATGACAGCGGCTCGCCAACATCGATTGCGCGGACGGTGAACGTGAAGTCGCCATGCGCTTCCGGGGTTCCGGAAAGCAGTCCGTTCGAGCCGATTGACAGTCCGGTCGGCAGCTCGCCGCTGATAATCATCCAGCCGTAGGGCGGAACGCCGCCCAGCGCCTGGAACTGGAATTCGTAAGGCGTACCTTCTTCGGCATTCGGAAGCGGGGACTTCGAAATGATGCTCAGCCCTTCTTCGTGAATGACGATTTCGAAAGGCTTCTGAACGGTCGTATCGGCCTGATCAAGAACGGCCACCGTAATCGTGTATGTTCCGGCAACTGTCGGGGTTCCGCTGATCTTTCCATCCTCGGACATCGTCAGACCGCCAGGCAGGGCACCTGATGCAATCGTCCATGTGTAGGGCGATACTCCGCCCTGGGCTTCAACGGTCACTTCATATGCAATCTTGATCTGGCCTTCCGGAAGATCGGTTGTGATGATGGCAAGCGGAACGGCCGCACAGTGACCATCAACGCACGCGAACCCGGGCTCGCACTGTTCCCCGGTGGTACACTCGATGCAGTCGCCTTTGAAGCAGATTGCCTTGTCACCACAGACTTTTTCCTGCCAGGAAGCCGGATCGCCGCTGCATTCCACAAGAGTGTTGCCGACGCACTGAGCCGCACCCGGGATACAATTGGCAGACATACATCCACCGGCGATGCAGGTCTGATCAGTCGGGCATGAAACTGCTTCCGACCAGTCTGAACCGTCTGCCAGACAGACCTGGACGTTGCCGTCCGCATCGCACTGCGATGACATGGGTTTGCATACTGCGATGATGCAACCTTTCTTGGAGTCGCATTCTGAACCTGACGGGCAGGTCGTGACGTCAAAATTTGATCCGTCCCTGTTGCAGACCAGGAAATTGGCGCCTGAGCATCTACTGCTGCCCGGGACGCACACGGCGCCGTCAGCAATGGCAACATCGTCAAGCGGGTCCAGGACGTCGGTTTCGGAAACGTCGGAATTGACGGTGTCAAGGGCGGGGGTGGTCCCTGAATCACAACCGGCGAAGATGAACGCCACAAGCAATGTGAACAAAAGTCTTTTGAACATGCATCAGCCTCTTACAAAATAGTGTTTCTGTTGAAATTGCCGAAAGTAAAGCGGAGGCAATGATAGCGTTTTGCAGACACCATATCCAGAAACCGCAGTAAAAAAAATGTAAAGGAAATCGACAGGTAGCAATTTTGCCTTCGATGGTGACCGGTGACTCCGGAGGTGGGGGCTGGATGCCCCTTTTTTCGAAGCTATCCAGGCTTTTCAGGCGGACTTAAACCGGACTGAATCTAAAAAATATCGTTAATGTTCGGGCTGTTCGAAGATTTCGGCTGTTTGTTTCACCTTCGACTCACATTCCGGCACACAACTTGAAATACACATCTGGCGTGGACGTTGTTTTTTTGGCTTTCAGGAGGTTCTTCATGAACACAACAGAAAATGCGCTCAGTTCTTTCGGTGAGGTGCGTGACAATTCGGTGTCGTCGCTGATTCCACTTGTTACCAGAATTGCCCGGAAGTTCCGCCGGAATGCGTGGACCGAGCCTGACCGGGAAGATATGGCTCAGCAGGGTTTCGTCGGGCTCCTGGAGGCTGCCGGTCGCTTTGACCCGGATCGTGGTTGCTCGCTGAGCACTTTCGGTTCCAGGCGTGCAGCAGGGGCCATGATGGATCACGTCAGAACGCTGGCCAGAAAAGCCCGTGAGGCGCCGACCGACGAATTGCCGCAGGCCGGTGTGCCGGTCGGATTTGAAAAGCCGTGTTCGATGGAATCCGGGGTCATGATTCTGCGGTTCAAGCGGTTCCTTGGTAAGGGGCTTCTGGACGGGCTGGACGAAGTCGAAGCAAACGTTATCAAAATGAGATTCTTTGACGGCAAGACGGTGCGTCAGGTCGGGGCGGTGCTTGGAATCAGTCCGGCTACTGTGGTTCGGGTTGAAAGGCGCGCCCTGGTCAATCTTCGTGAATTGTTTGTGGATTCAGCGTGTGGTCCGAACATTGTTGAACGCGGCAATCATCAGTCAGCGGATTTTGAAGATATCATGTCGTCGCTTGCAACGTGAATTACAGCAGATCTACGCCGAACACTATCGTTCCATCACGCACATCTGAAATCCCGTTTCCAAGCTGAACGACAGCGGGGCCGCCAAGACCGGGGATTATTGAACCGAGGTCGATTTCCGGAATCGGGAACGTCAACTTCTGGTTTTCGAGGCCCTTGATCAGGTCAGGTATCGATGGAAGGAACATGCCGAAAAGGTCTCCCAGATCGCCCAGGTTAACGAATTCAGCTTCGAAGAAAGTAATCTTGCCAAGCTTCACACCGATTTCGTTGCCTTCGGCGACAATCTGGACTTCGATGGCCATCTGCAGCCACAGGTCAAAGAACTGCGGGTTGCCAAGGACGTCGACCTGAACTTTCAGGTAGGCATCGCCGATTTCAAGGCCCAGCATGCCATCTTCGCTGAGCATGCCAATGTCGTTGATGATTGGCGGCAGGTACATGTCAGGTGTGATCTTCAGATTTCCGATCCCGAAACCGATACCTTCAACCAGTGATGAAAGGTCGATCTGGCCTTTCAACCAGCCGGAACGCCACACCATGAACAGCAGGCTGTTGACGGTCTGGATATCAAGACCGACCTGAACCCCGGGGTCTTTTGCAAAGCTGAATGACTGAGTCGCATCGGCCGTTGCGCTTCCGATGATGCCGATCGGCGTATGACCCGATTCATCAGCCGCCATGAAGCCGAGCTCCAGGCCGACGGTGCCTCCGTCTTCGGTAAAGATTACTGTGGATGGCGCAAGATGAAGGCCCAGCGAAGCAGGGGGCGACGTCGGGGACAGCGCCGGTAGATCAATTGCCTGGTCAATCACAAGCATTCCAATCAGTGACTTGAGGGCATCGCCGATTATGCCGGTGATCAGGGGTTCAAGCAGGTTTGTGATTGGCGGAATTATGAAATTTATGAGCGGTTCGACCAGGAAATCCATCAGCAGATTGTCAATGTTGCCGACCAGACGTGTCAGATCGATCTTGCCCAGATTGATGCCGAGTCCGGGAATTACGCCCAGATCAATTTCAAGACGGGAAATCGGGTCGATCTGGATGTCCAGTATGTCCAGATTAAAGTCTTTTCCTTCAACCTGAATCTCTGAACCGGCCTGTTTTTCAATATCAAGCGACAGTCCCACGCCGAACGTGCCGATTTCCATGTAGGATCCCGCCGTGGTCGTCGGGTCAAGCAGTTGATAAGTGTTTCCAAAGGCGATTGCCCGGGCGTGCAGAACGAATTTCAATTCAAGGCTGACGGAAACAGGCTCAAGCGTGACCGATGTCGCGATGCCGCCATCGCGCGTCGTTATTGCCACGTAAGGTTCGCCAAACGTAATGTCAGTTACCTGAACGCCTATTTCCAGGTCGCCCTGAAGTCCGATTCCGAAAAGCGTCAGGTTTATTATGTTTGGAATCGGGATCGAGAACGGCGGCAGGTTATTGAGCAGGCCGCCAACGTTACTGGAAAGAATCACTTCAAGGATCGTTGCCAGATCATTGGGGCGGGTCGGGTCGTGGTCGCCGTCATCAAGGAATTTCTGGCCAAGGAAAAGCATGGCGCCGTCATCGCGAGTTATGTCTTCCATCGATGTTTCGTCATCGATCGGTGTCCATGTGTCAGACCAGTAGAAGCCGCGTGTCGTCCAGATTTCAAACTCTTTCGAGTCCTTTGCTGTGATTTTGAGTCCGTTAAGGCCGTGTCTGGAAGTAAGCGGGAGTGAAAACTTGCCGCCCGGAGCCATTTTGGCCGTTTTTCCGTTGATATCGACGGTGACATTGCTGCCCGCGGCGTCCACAACAGTTCCGCGGACTTCGACTTCCGGGGATCCGTCAATTGAAGTTCCACGCGGTGGCCATTCGATCACAAGTACCGGTGCCGACCAGTCACAGAAAACTATCTGACTGTCCGACAGGATAAAGTCTTTCAGAGAGACAGTGACAGTCCATTTTCCTTCCTGCTCGAAGGTAACCTTGTTGCCTTTCAAGGGCAGGCCTTCTTCGGGGGCAATCAGGATGTCGGCCGGGAGGTCGTCAATCAGGTTGCCGTAGGCGTCAACGACGATCCAGCTAATTGTGACAACATCCTTGATTTTGTAGTTCTTCTTGTCCGGTGTCAGTGTCATCGTCAAGGTGACCGGGCGGCCTGGAGTAACCTGCAGGATTGCCGGTATCTTTTCCACGTCCGGGAATCCGTCCGGTGCCGAGCAGAAGACTTCGTAAGCGCCAGTCACGTCGGTGCTGACTTCGTATCCATCAACATGGAAGTCATCACTTTTTTCAGGTTGCGAGGTTGTGTCCTCGATCACGTTTCCAAAAGCATCTTCGACTGTGCAAGTCACGGTTGATGGTTCGCCTGCGGCGACGTTTTCGGGGTTCAGGGATGCCCTGGTTTTTGCTGCGCCTGCTGGCGTCACCATCAGGTCGGCAGGTTCTGATACCGCTGCCGTGAGGGATTCCGACCGGCATTCGACCTTAAATTCCCCGGCTGTTGCCGTCTGAATTTTTTCGCCATCAACAGTTGTCCCTTCCGCCGGCGTCACCGTGACGACCGCATCTGTGGTCGGGGTTCCTTTTTCGCCGTCAAAAGTCTGGCACGTCACGTTGACGACGGTGCCGGCCACGACGCTGCTTTCGTCAAGCGTGGCGCGGATAATAAGGCCTTCGCCAGGCAGTCCGCCGCTGTCACATCCAGATATCACCGTCGCAAGACAAAAAATCACACCAACTATCGCTTTTGACATTTTCATCAGGAATCCCCGCGGGACAAGTTTCGGGAATCATTATAGCGGTTTGTGATTTGGAAACAGCACTGATTTGTTGTAAGCCGTTAAGGTATTTCGGCAAAGCCGACCCCGGGCAATGGAATTTGAAGAACGCGTTTATTATCCTGAACAGGGTGCAGTCCGCAGGCTGAATTGATCTGATGTGGCCGGGGGCTGAAATATCTATATAATACTGACGCCGCTTTATTGCAGGATGACGTTACTGATTCATGAAATTTTTTGAATTCAACAAAAGGTCGGCGCAGGGCGGTGTGGTGAAGCGGGTCGGCGCATGCGCCCATGTTCATCCCGTTTTGTGCGGAATTTTTATTCTGGTATCAGGGCTTATTGCCGGGCAGGCCGTGGCAAACCCGCTTGATCTGTTCGGTGCCGGTTCGAAAAATATTTCGATGGGTGGTACCGGAACGGCTACGGCAGATTCGTACGAAGCAACTTATTACAATCCGGCTGCCCTCGGCCTTATGGAAAATCTGGAATTCGGGGGCGCCGTATCGGTCTACCGGCCCTGGCTTACCGCGAATTACAACAGCCTGGATAAAGACAGCGGAATCATCAGTCCTGTTTCGTCAAAGCGGTTTGACAGGTCACAGGTGTATTTTGATGTCGGACTGGCAGGTCCGATTCCGCTGGGCAAGGACCTCGGGAAGCATCTTTTCATGGGTCTTCATGTCCAGATACCGGCTGATGTGCTTTATTCGGTAAAGGCTTTGCCCGCAACTGAACCTGTCTTTCCGCAGTACGAGGCCCGCAATCGTCGACTGGTTTTTAATGCAGCGATATCGGGGCGTTACAAGTGGGTGATGCTCGGTGTCGGCTTTTCAATTCTTCCGACGGTAAGTGGTTCTGTAAAGGTTGATCTGGCCGGTGCGCAACCGTCCAATTCGGTTGAAATAGATGTCGGGGTAAGCGTTTCGCCCAACGTTGGTCTGCTTTTCGAGCCAATCAAAGGGCTGACTCTCGGGCTTTCGTTTCGTGGTGCAGGCCAGACTGCCATCGACCTGCCGGTTGATGCAACTGTTTCAGCCAGTATGAATCCGATTTTTTTGTCAATAAATGCGGTCACTTTCTGGACTCCGAACGAGATTTCGTTCGGCGTTGGATGGAAGGCCAAAAGGTACGCGCTGTCCACTGATATTGTTTACTACATGTACAGCGGATTCAAAATGGCATCACCGGAGGTTGCCGTATATCCTGATTCCGAAAGAACAAATTTAATCAGTTCTTCGGAGGTGCCGGATGCAGGGCTGCGGGACACTGTTGCAGTCAGGCTCGGCGGCGAGTTTTCTGTAATTCCATGTCTTGCCCTTAGGGCAGGTGCGTCCTGGAGCCAGAGTCCGATTTCTGTGCAGTCCGGGGATACCAATCTTCTTGGTGGTGACCAGTTTTCCGGGTCGTTCGGGATTGGTTTTGATGCGGCAAAGATGGGCGGGCCAAAAATCAAGCTTGATGCACACTTCATGGCCGGTGCCGTTCTTGACAATACTGATGCAAAATCAACGCTTAATCCTTACAATCCCGGGTATCCGTCGATCGGCGGTGGTGGCTGGTTTTTGAATTCGGGCGTTTCACTCAGGTTCGGTTTCTGATGAACAAACGTAGGTTTTACAACGGCATTTTTCGCGTATCTGCAGCGGTTGCGTTCTGCATGATGTTTTCATGTAGTCGCGGCCCCGGCCCTGACTCGGACGGGGATGGCCTTTTTGATTTTCAGGAAGAGTTGTTCAAGACGATTACCGGCCTTGTGGATACCGATAGCGACGGCATTTTAGACGGTGTGGATATCGACCCTCTGTCTGGCGACCCGCAACTTAAACTGACCATGAGTCCGGCGTTTCAGGATGATGATGGTTCCCGGTGTGTAATTGTCGGTGCCAGGCTGGTTGATGGCCGCGGAAACGGTGTCAAGAACGCCGCCGTGGACTTTTCCTGGGGGCTTGGTGATCTGCCGGACATGACGACTGATGAAACTGGCGTCTGTCGACTTACGGTCTGTTCTGCGGATAAGGTCGAGACGACACTTGAGGCCGGTACCGGATGGACTCAGGGTACGGTAGATGTTCTGAGCGCTACGATTGATCTGTCATTCAAGGAACTTGTCGTTCCCGGTGTGAACACTGCACCGTGGGAAAAAGCAGGATCGATTTCGGGCAGTCTGAAGGTCGTTGTGCTTTACAGGGACAAGTGGGGACGCCTTAAACCTTTCGAAGGCGCTTCTGTTTTTGTCAGTCAGGGGCTGATCGCGTATCCGTTCAAAACGACCGGTCCGGAAGGTGTTATTGATTTTGTGGATGCTGCGCTGGTCGGGCCGGTTGATGTCACGGTCGGGGCCCCCGGTCATCGTTACCTTACATATTTCAGGGTTGGTGGCGCAGTAATTTCAATTGTCCTTGATCCGATCGACGCCGCCAGAGATATTGAGTCGACCTCAATGGGAACAATTGAAGGCAAGGTCAAAGGTTTCTTCGGGGAAGGCGGACTGCCCAGGTTTCCATCCGGGACAATTCTTTCAGACGATTTTGGTGACGGCTTTCCAATTGCAATTGTTCAAACGGCGATAAGCGGGCGGCCGCTTTCGTCGATGTCGATGGGTAGTGTGCTTGAATCACCGATGACGATTGAGGGGCTTCCAATTCCGTCAAACATGGCTTTGTGCGATATCAGTGATTTGGATGTTAAAGACTGCCCTTCCATTTTCAGGCTGAAGAATGTGCCCGAAGGGCAGCACCTGGTGTTTGCCCTGGGCGGGATCGCGAGTCATGTTATTGACGCGCTCAGTGATCCGTATCAATTGATTTTCAAGCCCCGTGCGCTTGCGATTTCCCGCGTGTCTGTTGAGGCTGGAAAGGTTACCACCGTAAATCTTCTGATGAACATCGATTTGACCCAGGAAAGCGGCGAATCGGTTGATATTCACATGGGTAGCCTTCCGAATGACTGGAAGACCGGCAGGTCCATGGCCAATGCGCTGGTAATGCCTGTCATGGATACAGGCGGTGAAGGTTTCATTTTTGTCGCCGTGAACGGCGATTACAATCGTGACGGTTTCACAAATCCGATCAAAATCAGGTTCCCTGATGAAGATGATCCGGTAATTAAGGCACTTGGCCTGAAGATCACCAGGCTTGCGGTCGGCCTTGCCGCCAGGAAATCATACCTCGGTGGTGATCCGCCAGGGATATCAACGCCGGTGCGGCCAGGTATCAGTTCGGATGCAGACGTTCATTTTGATACCGGTGATGTCTGGCTTGAAATACCAAAGCTCGCACATCCGCAGGTTACCGCTGATGATGTTCCGCTTGACACCGTTTCGACCGATCTGTTTGACGGTACAATTTCATGGGAACCGGTTGTCAGCCCGCATACACCGGATCTTTACGTTGTCAGGCTGAATTATCTGACAGAGGCACCGCTTAACTGGCTTGTCGAAAGTTCTAAAGATTCGGGTGTTTTCGGGACTCTTGGCGGTCCGAAGTCGCATGCCCTGTGGGAATTTTTTGTGCCGTCCGACATGACATCGATAACGCTTCCGACATTCCCGGAAGGCTTCCCGACGCCATATCTTGGCAATCCAGATCCGACCCCGGCTGATTCGACTTCGCCACACAGGTTCGGGCCGAAGACGATCGAAGTTGAACTTAGCGCCTATATTCTGGGATCTGATGGCAAAGAATTCAATTATTCCGATAACTTCGCGTATAACGATGTGAATATGCACTGCACGGTCGTTTCCCAGGATTCGGTGCCGGTCAATCTGAAGTAGTGATTGATTATCTGAACGCCCTTAACCCGACAACCCCGAATCTTTCAACGTATCCAGGATAGACGCCGGGGCAGTCATTTCTGGCGGAACATCCGGCGCAGATGTCGGTGAAAACGCGGGTGCCGTGGTCGGCCGGGTAGATTGCATCTTCGAAGCCTTCGCTCATGAAAATGATGTTGTGGGCAAGCAGGTTTGAAACGGAATCAAGGGCCGACCTGATCTGGCAAAGCGGGAATCCCTCGATCACGGTCTTAAATCCGGTTGCGCCGTAAAGAGCGGTCGTCCGGTGAACTTCGTCGGTCGCGGCCCTGCCTGCAAGTTCCGGTTGAACCAGAAGCTCGGCCTCGTTTTCACAGAAAAGGCCACGCGGTTCCATCAGGCACAGTTTGTGCGTAATTGCGCCGTGCGCCGCCAGCATGTCCCCGATGGCGGCCAGCTCGCCCACGTTTGCGCGGGTAATTACTGTGTTGACGTGCACATCGACATCTGTTTCCGCAAGCTGTTCCAGCAGCTTCATGACAAGGTCGAAGCTGTCCAGTTCAGTCATGGCGGCGTGTGTGGCGGCAGATGCCCCGTGCAGCGACGTGTGGACGTACCGCAGGCCCGCATCAAGCATCTTCTGCAGATACGCAGGATTCGCCAGCACCGACCCGTTCGTAATCAGTCCGAATTCCATCCCGAGCGCCCTGACGCCTTTCGCAAGCAGGAATATGTCGCGCCGCAACGCCGGTTCCCCGCCTGAAAACAGGATCATCCCGGCCCCGGCTTCCCGCGCCATCAGCGCCTTTTTCAGAATCTGTTCGGCAGGTTCGTCATCGACTGTGGTGCGGTAGTCTGATGCCCTGCAGAACAGACATCTGGCGTTGCACCTGTACGTAATTTTAAGTACGGCTTTTACAACTGGATCTGTTGTGGCGGGCTGCTTCATCAGGGCCCTCGAAGTGACTACTGGCCCTGATCCTGCGGCTTACGACCGTCGTGAAGGTATTCCGGTCTGTCTTTGACCTCGACCCAGCGGCTGAAGATGTCGGTGGTTTTTGTGTCACCTTCGACAAAGTGTTTCATCAGGCGGTCCTGAACACCCATATAAATCTTGCAGCGCTGATTCGTGCTGTTCTGCGGGAAGATGTTGCCCTGTTCACCGTAGTTGTACACGGGACACGTTCCGCACCACGGCTTGTAGGCGCACGTCGCGCAGCCAGGCAGCGAGTCAAGTGTTGACGCCATCGCCAGCGTCTTGACCGTGTCATGGGTGACGACTTCTTTCAGCGTCATGTTGCCGACTTCGCCCAGCTTGAAAATGTCATCGCCCATCTGATAGACCATGCGGCCTTCGTCACAGGTGAAGATCGAGCCGTCGTAGTTGTACGCAATCTGGCCGATTCCGGCGCCGCACGGGTTTCTGATGTCGAGGTAGTTCGGATCGTCCGGCGTCATGATCTTTGTCAGGAAGATGGCAGCCAGGCGCTCCATGATTTCAATACCGCGGCCGTTCAGTTCCAGAATGTAGTCCAGCGCTTCGTTGTAGAACTTCAGGAAGTCGTCAGCCGAGTATCCGACCGTGTCTTCAGTCGCCTTCGCGTAACCGAACGGGTTCAGCGGGCGCATGAAGATGGCGCGGCAGCCACGGGCGACGTATTCATCGACCAGGTCTTTCGGTCTGCCGAGGTGTTCCCTGGTAATCGTGGCCAGTGCTTCAACGTGGTACAGCTTCGGGTCAAGGCCGGCGGCGACGTACGCGGCGTTAATTCTGTCCATCCAGTACACGCACTTTTCGTAAGCGCTTGCGCCGGACAGCTTGCGGTTGCCGTCGTGGATGTCCTTCGGGCCGTCAAGGGATGTGGAAATCTGAACGCGCCTGGAAACCAGGTAGTCCAGCTTTTCGTCATCAATAAGTGACAGGTTGGAAACCAGTGAAAACATGACGCGCTTGCCGGCAGCATCGGCCTTGCGTGAACCGTATTCAACGACGTGTTTGACCGTTTCCCAGTTGACCAGCGGTTCGCCGCCCTGGAACTCGATCGTGATTGTGTCGGACGGTGAACGCATCGCCATATCGACCACTTTTTCAGCGGTCGCAATCGACATGTCTGTTTCGGTTTCGCGCAGCGACGCACGGCTTGCGTGGCAGTACTTGCAGACCTGGTTGCATCGCAGCGTGATGACCATGATGTGCAGCACAGGACCGTGGTACAGATAGGAAGTCTTGCGGCCATAAGCGTCGGCGGCACTTTCGACTTCGTTTTCGTTCAGCAGGAAATGTTTCGCGTGAAGTCTATCAGCCAGTTCGGAACCGGCCTTAACCTTGCCGGATGCCAGAAGGTCCAGCTCGGCCGCGGTCAAAACAACAAATTCGCCAATGTCATTCGTGACAACGAACTTGTCCCCGACCTGGCGATATCTGAGCAGATTATTCAGGGGCTTCGAAGTCATTTGACGCCTCGCAACATTGTAGTTTCGCCCAGAACGAAGTTTTCGAATTCCCCCATAAATTCAGCATCTTCTGTGGGGTTGCCCGATTCGAGTTCAACTGTGATGTAATCACCGTCCTTTCCGACGGTGATTGTTGCGACTTCGGAAAAGGCCTCGACGGCCGCTTTTACGGCTTTAAGAGGGTATATCTTCTTGTGAAAACTGCTTTTCATAATATCTCCGCAGCGGGCGACGAATCATTTGGCTTCAGGCTTCTTGTCCTTGTTGTACTTTTCTTCCCACGGAACGGCGATTCCAAACGGGTCGTCCAGGAAGTCCAGGCTTTCTTCTTCTTCACTCAGAAGTTTGGCAACTTCCGGCGGCAGATCGGGTACCGAGTGGTATGTGCGGCCATCCGCAGCAGGCTCTTCGGCAGGCATGGCTTCGCCGATGGCCCGTCCGACGATCATCGTTCTGACCTTTTCCGTCTGCTTGGCCAGCTTGAACCTGAGGGCCTGGTTGACCATCTCGTTCTTGAATTCACCGGCAAGCGCGGCCAGCGAAACGGCTGAATCCGGCCTTAACGCCAGCGTCACTTCAATGTGGTCGTCACCGGCCATATCAAGGTGGACGTAGCAGCGGTCAAGAAATACAAACGCCGTGCCGAAAAGCGCGTCGGTCGAATAAAGTGACTTGTGAAATTTAATGACAGCAGTTTCCCCTTTAACGGCGGCGCTTATCTCGGATTTCGAATCGGCCTTCTTAGCAGGCATTCCAGGTGTCCTCCGCAAAAATCGGTGTGGTACGGGCGCATCCGCCCCGGGCAAAATAACGTGACATGGTATCAACCGGGGAAAAGCATTGTCAAGCGGCCAGGGGATGAAATACGGTCATCGAGGGTACAGAAACCCCGTCAGGGTTAGTGAAGACTCGATACTGTTATTGGTCGGGGCGACTGGATTCGAACCAGCGACTCCATGGTCCCGAACCATGTGCGCTACCAGACTGCGCTACGCCCCGTTTAACAACCGGTCAGATTCCGCCTTTCCGAAGGAACTGGATTGCTTCCCGGTAATCAGCAGTTTTAAGAACCGCAGCACCGGCCACAATTTCATCAGCGCCAGCTTCGGCCACTTGCCGAATGTTGGCGGCCCTGATGCCCCCGTCCACCTGAATGGTCATCTTCCGACCTGAAGCGACGGAATTCTGTCGCAGCACGGCCAGCTTGTCAAGTGCTTCGGGGATAAGAGGCTGACCATAAAATCCCGGGTTGACCGTCATGACCAGAACAAAGTCAACTAATTCAAGATAGTTGAAGATTGTTTCAATGCCGGTCGGCGGGTTAATCGCGATGCCCGGACTTACCCCTGCATCGCGAATCATCTTCAAAGTGTCTGATACGTTGGACGTTTCTACATGAACGGCTATTCTGTCTGCCCCGGCCTTGACGAACTGTGGCACGTAGCGCCACGGTTGCAGCAGCATCAGGTGACAGTCAAACGGCAGCGATGTGTGTTTGCGCAGGTCGGCGACAACATCGGGACCTATCGTGATATTTGAAACGAACTGTCCGTCCATGATGTCAAGGTGAATCATGTCGGCTCCGGCCTTGTCAAGTGCTCGAACTTCTTCAGCAAGCCGTCCCTGGTCGCCGGCGATGATCGACGGTGAAACCTTGATGTTGTACGGTGAATTGCGGGTCATAATGCTGACGGACCTCCGGCGTACTGTGTCCCAAGGCGCTTTATAGTCCTATTGGACCGTGGCTGCAACTGAAGACGGCGTTAAACAGGTATTCCAACAAAGGCGTTGATGCGCTAATCTCCGCGACCATGCTTGACCTTATAGACATAAGGAAGTCGTTTGGGTCCCGCCTGCTTTTTTCAGGCGTAAATATCCGCATTAATCAGCGGGACAGGATAGGTCTGGTCGGGCCGAACGGTACCGGCAAGACGACGCTGTTCCGCATAATCCTTGGTGAAATCAGTGCCGATGCAGGCCGCATCGAAATTCAGAAAGGAATCAGGCTCGGTTATCTGCAGCAGGAGATTCATCCGAGCTGCGCCGGTGATCTCGGTCTTGTTCAATTCTGTGTCAGAAATGCGCGTGGCGTCGGCGAACTTCTGGATCGCAAGGCGGAATGTCTGGCCGAGCTGGACAGGCATATGGCCGCTCATGGCGGGGACGTGCACGACGATTCTCATGATGCGGTCGTTCACAGGCTTGCCGAAATTGAGGACCGTCTGACCGCGGCTGAAGCAGACGCGATGCCGTCGAAGGCGATGTCGATTCTGACAGGTCTTGGATTTGCTCAGGACGATCTGAACAGACCTGTCGGGACGATGTCGGGCGGGCTGCTGATGCGTGTCGAACTGGCGCGGCTGCTGCTTGATTCGCCCGACCTTCTGCTTCTTGACGAACCGACCAACCATCTGGATCTTGAAGGGATTCTGTGGTTTGAAAATTACCTGCAGACGTTCCCGGGCGCCGTTGTGATGGTGGCGCACGATCGTTTTTTCCTTAATCGTACTGTCACAAAAGTGGTCGAGGTGTCGCGGGACGGTGCCACCGATTTTGGTGGCAATCCGAAGCAGCCAGTTTATGACCGGTATGTGGAAGAGCGCGCCAAGGCCATGGAACTTGCCTGGAAGAAATATGAAGAACAGCTTGATAAGATAAGGGATATCGAGGACTTCATCGCGAAGAACCGCGTCAGGAAGGACAGGGCGCAGGTCGTTCAGTCGCGTATCAGGGCGCTGGAAAAGGTTGAAAGACTTCATCCCCCGGAAGGCGTCCGCAACGTCCGTTTCAAGTTTCCATCGCCGCCAAGGTCGCCCGACCTTGCACTGAGCCTTGAAGATGTGACCCGCAGATATGGCGCGCGAACGGTGTTTGAGGGCCTGAATCTGCGCCTGCATCGCGGCGAACGTCTTGCGCTGGTCGGTCTGAACGGTGCAGGAAAGTCTACGCTGCTGCGTCTTGCCGCCGGTGTGACGGTGCCGGACGAAGGTAAAGTGATGCTGGCCGACAACGTCAAAGTCGGCTACTTCGCGCAGGACCAGTATGAAATTCTGAATCCGGACCTGACGCTGGAACAGACGATGCTTGCCGTGGCCGACCTTCACACCGCGCCGCACGTCAAGTCGCTGTTGGGCGCTTTCCTTTTTGGTGATGACGATTACGACAAAAAGGTTGTGTCATTGTCGGGCGGCGAAAAGGCCCGCCTGATGCTTGCCAGGATACTGCTGCAACCGTTTGGAATCCTGGTGATGGACGAGCCGACGAACCATCTTGATATCGCGTCGCGCGAAGTCCTTGAGCGGGCGTTGAAGGAACATTCCGGGGCTATCATCTTCACGACCCATGACCGTCGTTTTATGGATAACGTCGCATCAGCGGTCGTTGAAATCAGGGATGGTCAGGCTGCCAGGTACGAAGGCAACTACACGTATTACGTTTCGCGCACCGGTGGCCTTACCGCGCAGACCGAAGCGCAGCCTGTTTCAGAATCCGACGCTGCGTCGGCGGCGCGCAGAAATCAGGACCGTGAGCGCAAGCGTGACGAAGCCGAGCGCAGAAACCGTCTATACCGGCTGCTGAAGCCATTGCGCGACAAAGTCGAGAAGTTCGAACAGAAGATAACGGCCCTTGAAACCGAGCTTCACAAGGTTGAAGAAGAACTTGTTTCCCCCGACCTGTATGAAGACCTTGACCGCGCGAGGGTCGTTGGTGACCAGGCAAGGGAACTGCGTTCAAAGCTGGACGAGGTTTTTGACCAGTGGACTTCCGCCGCTGAAGAACTTGCTGCGCTGGAACATTCCGACTCTGTTCAGTAATCGCCAATTTTTTCGGAATGGTGACCTTGTTGCCGGGATGAAAAACAAACCTCATTCCTAATGTTTCGCAGCAGCTTTCTGACCCGGTAGACCGGCGATGGACTAATGTTTGAAGGTCTTTGATTACACTGATAATATGACCGCCAAGGATCGATTTCCGGGGCCCGAATCAACTTCCTTGAATCGGTTATACGTATGAAGTGGACTGTGTTCTTAATTCTGCTTGCCGCGACTTTGAGCGCCTGTGGATTGTCGAATCAACTTCCGTTGGAAGTAATCGACGACGTCCAGGCAGACGCAGTTTCGACCTGCGCGCCTTCAACCCGTGAGTGCGAGATTCTTGTCTGGAATTCGGAACTTGCAAACTGTCAGGCGGAAGTGGCGCCCGATGGTACGCCCTGTAACAACGGCGCATGTCAGGAAGGAATCTGTCTGGAAGAATGTTGGACTGACACCTGCCCGTCCAATTTTGCTATTTCAGACGGTTGCCACTGCCGGGCAGTCCCCACAGGTTCAAAACAGTGTCTGAAAGATGAAGATCTGGCTTCCTGCAGCAATATTCAATACGGCCAGCCCTGGTACGGTCAGGATTCCCATGTCGCCGGTGGTGCACGCGCCTTTGTAGATAATAATGACGGGACTGTTCTTGATACGGCAACATCGTTAATCTGGGCCGCCAGAGCAACAGGGGCGTTATCCCTTGAGGCTGCCGCCGGCTATTGTTCAGATCCGCCTGATCTTCCCGGGGCTGGCTGGCGCATGGCCGACATTTTTGAACTCTTTACTCTTGTTGATGCCGGTAATGACGACTGTATGTGGGATCCTGTTTTCGGGACCGGATGTGCCGGAGACCAGATGTACTGGTCAGGCACACAGGCCTATATGTCGGCGAACTTCTGTACAGTTCATCGTCGCGGAAACATTGAAGCCTGCGAGCGTGAAGCGTTCTATCCGGTGCGATGCGTCCGTGCCCCCGAGCCGGCCAGCGCCAGCCTTCCAGGGCGATTTCTGAAATTCCCGGAGATCGTGTTTGACAGGCTGACCGGTATTGCATGGGAATCAACTTTTTCAGGTCTGGATATTGATTGGAAAGGTGCCCTGAGTGCATGTGCTGACAAAGGCAGCGGGTGGCGCGTTCCTACAACTACTGAAATTGTTTCAATAATCGACGTAATGGTTGCCGAAGAAGGTTGTGTCAGGTGGAGCGACGACCTTGGAAAGTTCTGCGGAAATAATCTTTATTTCTGGACTTCTACACCCAACCCGATCATGACAACCCCGGCGTCAGTTTTCATAGTGCATATGGCCAGCGGTCATGTGCACCAAACCCCGACTTCAGCCAGTTTTAACGTAAGATGTGTGAAAACCTTCCAGCCGGACAGGCAGGATTAAGATGCTGCGTAACATCATCATTTTGTTACTAGTTATTGTAACTGGCGGGTGTGAGTCGGTCGCCCGGAATCCGGATGATGACGCAACTGTCGTGACCGATTGCTTCGAGACCTGTTTTGGATTCCAGATTCGCACTCTGCGCGAATATGACCTGGAACCGTACAAATCGGTCAGCGATGCGGACTTCGTATGTTCGTTCAACTACGGCGAAATCAACGGATATTTCTACATCCGGACAACCCCGATTTCATGCGGTACGGAAGAGGTCTGTCACTATGAAACTGCGGGTGCATGGGTCTCCATCAACGGGGTTGTTGAAGTGGTCGAGGACGCCACCTACAACTGGGGTGGGCAACACCATAACGACTCTATAAGACTGAAATACGATGGTCTGACCTACCGGTTTTATCACTCGTCGTTTGGATTCGGATGGCGTGCCTGCCAGCCACCGGACTGTCTGCAGATCGAAAATGACGATGCGCTGGTGCAGGACGGCTGTTATCCGGTTCGCTCACTGCCGATCGTATGCAGATTGGTGAATTTTGACGGGACATTTGACCCGCTGGTCGATGATTTCGAGACCTGTCCGGGTGATACGCCTGGTCAGGCAGATGCCGTTCCGGTTACTCGCCCCACTTGGTCGGGTCTTTCACGATGTCGCAGTCGGTAGCCCCTGGGCCCGGGTCAATCAATTCATGGAAATCTGGACCGGGTTTTGGCGACGTGGGACAGGGCGTCCTTTTCTGCGGCGGCGAATATCTTTGCAGCATCACGGCCGTGAAAGCCCATCAGGTTTTCATAGATTGTGAAAAACCGGTACGGATCCCGGGGCAGGGGGATCTTGTCCATCTCGTCAGCCGGTTGGATATACCCTGCATAATCGTCGGCGTGACAGACTGCCATGGCGTCCAATCCCAGCAGCCGTCCGTTTTCGCGGGTGACAATGCCGCATCCGACGCCATAGTCCGATGGATGGAAGACAAATGCGATGTCACCGATGCGCAGTGCGGAAACTGGAACGCGGTGCGGCTTGGGGATGCGGCGTGATGCCACGAAATCCCAGAATCTGACAAGCGGCCAGGTCAGTGGCGTCCACCAGGCAAAGCCGTCTGGCCACGGGTCGGCCCTGAATCGATCAAATACCGCCTCGGAACGGTGGAAAGACACGAATGGCTTTGCAGGTGCGGCGCCTTCAATGGCAGATCTGACGGCGGCTACCAGTGGATCGACGAAGGCAGTCAGGGCAGGTCCGGCCTGGTAAGGCTGCGGTGGCATTATCGGGTCAATTCCGCCTAACGCCCCGTTCAGGACGGCCACGCAGGGGAACTCTTTTTCCAGGGCTGTCGAGACTGCTCCGGGCCAGTCCCCGGATGCGGCCCAGAACTGGTCGCAGCTTTCGGCAACGATTCTGGGGTGGGCTGTAAAATGAACGACAGCGCCCATTGCTGCTTCGTTTTCGTCGTGGAAAGTCAATACGCGAAGCTGCGGATCGGTCGGACCATCGGGCCGCCTGCGGTTAACCTGCAGGCCATCGACCACTGCTCGTGCCCACCTGACCGAGGCATCCTTTCGCGATTCCCACGCCAGCCCGGCAACCTCGGCCAGGGCGTCTGCCAGGAAGTTCAGGTTTTCAGGCATGTAAGGACCCAGAAACTTCGGGGCCAGCAGATGTGGCCAGAAATTTCCAGGCCCGCTGTGCGTGTGGTCGCCGTGCAGGATCAGTTCGACGTCACCTGGGACTCGAGACCTGAACCGGGCGCGGACCGCGTCGGTAAGTGGCGCGGGAAAATCCAGAAGGTTGGCAGAAATCAGTACCACACTTGTCGAGATGTCCTCGAGGGCGATTGCCCGCGCGCGTGGCTGGTCCAGCACCGAAGTGTACCAGCGCGGCATGCGATCGTCGGCCACACCTCCCAGGGATGCGCGCGGTGGCAGAATCGATATTGTGGCGAAACCGGCTTTCATCGTTTTACCTCCCGTCCTGATGGGTAGCTCCGCAAGTGGCCGTGATATTGTGACAGTTACTGCCTTATTATGCTAACATTGACCATGGTCGTCGTCACGTGCGGTCAAAAGCATTTACATATTATCCGGGGGAAGTAATGAGATTCGCAATCCTGGTGAAGGCGCTGGTGCCTCTGGCGGTTTCGTGCTGTCTGAGTCTGGTGACTGCCTGCGGTGAAGATGAGTTGGGGCCTGCCGTCATGCCGGTAGCTCTGTGCGGGATGACTCCGTACGAACTGGTTCCCCGCGAGCAGGTCGGTAAGCTGGTGTCGTGGGAAGAACTGCCGACTTTCAATATCGACCCTGAAACCATTAACGGCCTGTTGCCACTGTATGATCTGGGTAAGTTGGCACCTGTTCAGAACGGCTGCCGGACATACAGTTTCAGGTACACGACGCAGGATCGCGGGCAACTTGTCGAGGCCACGGCCATTCTGGGTATCCCGGACTTCGTGCAGCAGGAAGGCCTGGAATATCCGCTGGTGGTATTCATGCATGGAACGACAGGATTTTCGGATCCCTGCGCGCCGAGCCGCGGGATTCTTGGACCGTTCCATGCCGGTATCTTTGCTGCCGAGGGGTTTGTAACAATCGCACCCGACTATATTGGGATGAACGGTTCCGGAGCGCCATCGACGGTGACGCACGGGTATCTTGTGGCGGAACAGACAGCGATCGGTTCGTGGGACGCAGTGCGGGCAGGCAGGGAACTGCTGGCTCTGCCGGAACTGCAGGAAAGGGTGAAGATAACGGACGATCTGCTGATCTGGGGAGGGTCGCAGGGAGGCCATGCCGCGTTGATGACCGAACTGTACGGACCATATTACGCTCCAGAATTCGAGCCAGTCGCCGTCCTGGCGTCCCTTCCCCCATCGTCTTTGCGGCCGCTGGGCGCACTGGCGTTTACAGATCCTGGTCCGACGACCATAAGCTTCGCCGCCTTTTTGACGGCGCAACGAGCCTGGTACGGCATGCCGGAAGACCTTCACTCCGAATTGACCGACGTGGAGCCTTATAACCTTGCGACTAATGCCTTCAACTACGTCTTTCCGCAGGACGAGTGCTCGGCAGGTGACGTGGTGCCTGTTGAACAGCTTGAGACGCTTCCCCTGGAGACGTTCTATCAGCCCGAATTCATTGAAAAAGTAATGGCCGACAAATGGGAAGAACTGCCGCCGTGGGACTGCTATCTGAGGGTCAACACTGTGGCGACTTCACCGGTCAAACCGCGCCGCCATATTCCGACGTTCATGGTGTATTCCGAGCTGGACGAAATGATCAACACGCCTCTTCAGGAACAGGACTTTGATCGGCTCTGTGATCAGGGATACCAGCTTGACTATCTCTCGTGCAAGAACGCCGGGCACGCGGATGGCGGTCTCTGGTCGCTGATGGAACAGATTGAATGGGCCAGAGCCAGGCTGGCCCGTGAGCCGATTCCTGAAGATCGCCTTTGCCGCCGGCGTAATGCCGACTGCTGTGTAATAACTCCTGACGGTCGATGTGACGAAGCCCCGGCATTGTAAGATTGACCGTACGGGCGATTGTCTACTCGCCCCACTTGGTCGGGTCTTTCACGATGTCGCAGTCGATGAATTTGACGCCTGCCGGATTCTTGAAAGGTGAATTGCAGTATTCCAGGAACATTGTGATGGCTTCGATGTCGATGCCGCCGTCGGTCGCGCCGGGACGGACCTGGACCGGGCCATCGGCCACTGTTTCAGCCCACAGATCCCAGTTCGGCCAGTTTTCATAGTCGGTGACAGCCTGAGTCCACTGTTTGTGAATGTGAGTCGCCTCGAACCATGTAAGCGGCAGGCCGACGGAGGCCGTCTGGACCAGCAGGACCGCCAGTTCCTTGTTCCAGGCACTGTCCGTGTGGCCAGGTTCGTCTTCGGTCGGGTGCATGTAACTGTCGATGCGATCGTCCAGGCCGCCAAGCAGCTTGTATGCAAGCTTTGCCTGAAGGTTTACCAGGGCGTTGCCGACTGCCGCCATATGATAGTCCCAGATTATCGGGATGTTGTAGAAGTGGACCACGCTGGCGTAGGCGTCATAAACGCTGCCGGTGCAGTTACCGCATTCTTCTGTCAGTTGTTCGCCGTAGGCAATCAAATCAGATGAAATGCGCTGGCAGCACTCGTTCGTCGGGTCCATTCCGATGTAGCACATGTAGCTGCCCAGATCCTGGTCTTCACACGGGATGATGTACGCCGCGCCGGTGTTGTCCTTGGTCCGGATGTTGTATCCGCTGTCAACGATGTCCTTGTTGAAGCCTTTCATCAGGTCCCACGTTTCCTGGCAAGCCGATTTGACCCATTCGTCCGGCGCATCTTCCAGAACGTAAGGCAGGAACATCGTCGTGCGGACGATGCTGCGTACGTCGTCTTTGCTGCGCATGTTGGTGACGTACTCGGCGCCCCACGTCGGGTTGTTCGGCCACGGGAATGTGTGGGCGTTCCAGCCGTCTTCGATTTTGTACATGGTGCTGAAGATGACGTCCTTCTTGCGGCCGTCGTCCTGCCAGTTCGTTTCATCAAGCGTGAAGGACTGGTCCATCGGGAAGATTGCGCGGGCCATCAGGAATGTGTTTGTGTCTTCTTCATCCCAGACGAAGCCCTTGATTACCGCTGACAGTCCTTTGCAGTACTGTTCGGTCATTTTGGCAAATTCCCAGTCGCCGGTCAGCAGGTAACCGCCGATTGCCTCGGACAGGACCTTTGATCCCGGGATCCACATGTTGTGTTCGCCGCCCATGTGACTGAATGTGACGACGCCATCAGCCTTTGCCGCCGCGATGTCATTGTGCCAGGCCAGGTAGTCGTCCTTGCCCGTTGACTGGTCAACGCCGGTGCTGGTGCGCAGAATCCAGCGGGCCCAGCCCGTCTTTTTCCACAGGCCGGTGACTTTCTTTGTGAAGGCGGTTACGTCAGCTTCGGAAATCGGGTCGCCTTCAGCCGGACGGGCGTATGCGAATGGCAGTTCGCGCGCCGGGAACGTGCCGGGGGCCACGTCCGGGATGACGACTACGTCTGACGGAACGTCGGTAATTACATCCAGGTCCACGTCAACCGTTACGTCTGCGATGACCTCAGGCTCCACGTCGGTCTGGACGGTGTCACGGCTGTCCGCGACGACGTCCTGCGCCACCGGAATATCCGTGACCGCAATGTCAGTGACTGATGTGTCCTGACCGAGATCGGTACCGGGCGTTACGCTTTCAGAACATCCAAGGGCCAGAATGACCCCCAGCAGAATCGGCAGCATCGGGAAACGGGACATGGGTGACCTCCAAAATTCAAGCGTGTCCGGGAACTTCCATTCACGATTTACTTCAACCCGGCAAGTATCAACGGCACCGGGCTGTCAGTCAAGACATGGTGATTACGCATCAGGGCCGGCCAGGTGGTCCTTTTCGACGATCCCGGCGCGGCGGCGCTCAGCCATGATGCTGTGGCGGCGGCCATACGCGAAATAGATTACCAGACCGATGGCAAGCCAGACGCCAAGTCGAAGCCAGTTTTCCACCGGCAGTGAAAACATCAGGATCAGACACAGCACAATCCCCAGGATCGGTGTAATGGGCGAGAAAGGTACACGGAAAGGGCGCTTCGCCTTCGGATGCGTGTGGCGCATCACCAGAACTGCTACGCACACAAGCACGAAGGCCAGCAGTGTTCCGATGTTGACCAGCTCGGCCAGCACGCGCAGCGGGATGAAACCACCTGTGGCCGCGACGAAAAGTCCGACCAGAATCGTGGATTTCCAAGGGGTTCTGAAGCGCTCGTGAACGGCGCCGAAGAAGCTGCGCGGCACAAGACCGTCGCGGGCCATCGCCAGAAAAACGCGTGGCTGGCTGAGCATCATTACCAGCAGGACAGACGTGATTCCGGTCAAGGCGCCGATCGCGACCAGCAACTGCGCCCATGGCAGTCCGACGCTGGCGAAAGCTGCCGAAACCGGTGCGTCGATGTCAATTTCGCCGTACGGCACCATGCCTGTCAGCACGGCGGCCACCGCGATGTACAGAATCGTGCTGATAAGCAGCGACGCGATGATGCCGATCGGGACGTCGCGAGCCGGGTTTTTAGCCTCTTCCGAATGCGTTGATACTGAATCAAATCCGATGTATGCGAAAAAGATCATTGCAGCGCCGGCCATCATTCCAAGAGGTTCGCCACCTGCGCCCGTCTGACCTGCAATCGTGTGCCCGAAAAGGCTCAGCCCGCCAAGTCCAAAGGGCGCAAAAGGTATCCAGTTACCGGGGTTTACGTAGAACGCGCCGACCACGATGACGAACAGAACTATGAACAGTTTGACGATGACCATTCCGGCGTTGAAACCGGCGCTCTCTTTGATGCCCTTGACCAGAATCACTGTAACTATCAGTGCAATCAGCACTGCCGGCAGATCCACGATGGAGCCGGTCGCGATCATATGGCCGACACCGGGATCGTAGTCAAACGGTGCCTGCGTAATGGCCTTTGGAAGGTGGATGTCAGCCATCCCTATTAAATTCTGGAAATATTTAGACCATCCGTGGGCCACAGTTCCCGAGGCGACCGCGTACTCCAGAATCAGGTCCCATCCGATGACCCACGCGAAAAGTTCGCCAAGCGTGGCGTACGCGTATGTGTATGCCGACCCGGCGATCGGGACCATCGACGCGAACTCGGCGTAGCAGAGGGCGGCGAAGATGCACGTTATGCCGGACAGGCTGAGCGACAGCATCAGTGCGGGTCCGGCCTTGTCGTGGGCAGCGATGCCTGTCAGAACGAAGATGCCGGTTCCGATGATGGCCCCGACGCCCAGGCTGGACAGCGCCACAGGTCCAAGTATCCGTCGCAGCCGGTTTTCACCGGCCATCTCTTCCATCAGCAGTGACAACGGTTTCCGGGTGAACAGCCAGTGTGCCATGCGCCCCTCTCAACGCAGTTTGACGACAAGTATCAGTGGCAGTAACAAGTCAGTCAAGCAGTCATCTGTGTCCTGAAATTCTGAATAATCATTTGATGCAGCGGCAATTGAAATGTTCAATTCTGATGGCGAAGGCCATACGATAGTGACAGACCGGCAGGTGAGATGTGCAGATGAAGTCGAACGTGTACAAGTTGTCGCAGCTTGAAGATGAATTGTTGAATCGTTGCGTGGCGTGGCATGTCCGTCCGCACCGGCAGGTCATTCTTGACGGTCTGGCCGTTATTGATCCTGACCTGCGCTTCGACGGTCTGAAGACCTTCGAAATTGGTGCCACCGGTCACTCGACAGTAAGTCCGTTTCTGGCTGCCAGGGGCGCCGACGCCACCGCCACCTGTTATCTGGCGGAAGAACTGCCGAAGCTTGACCGGGCGCTTGACGCGGCTGCCGACCGGTACGGTCTGACCCGCGAAAAGCTTCGTGCTTCCCGTGCAGATATCTTTGCCCTGGACCGGGCGGACCGCTTCGATCTGGTCGTATTGAAAGACGTTCTTGGCGGGGTCAACCGTCAGCACGACATCGCGGCCTTCCGTGAAGCTGTAAAAAACTGTCTTTGCGTTCTGAATCCCGGTGGACATCTCCTGATTGTCGATAAGGGAATTTCCCTGAAAGTGACGCATCTGATGCTTAGGAAATGGGGTTCTGCGGGCAGGAACAACTGGCATTATTTTTCCTGTGACGACCTGAAACAACTGATTCCTGAAGGGTATTTTCAGAAAGCTTTCTTTGCGCGGGGTATTGTCAGCTTCGCTGATTTTGGTGGTGGCCGACTTCAGAAGGTTGCTGATTTACTTGATGAATACTGTCTGGAACCGATATCTGCAACTGGCATGCGGTCTGTTTTTTCGCTTGTGTGTTCCCGCAGATAACAGCAGGACAGCGTTGAAAGGCGCAGTTCGCGGGTGGCTACTTATCCTGTTCTTTCGGGGCTTCGACGATACCGGCTTCCGTCGTGATCATCAGGGACGCGATTGAAGCGGCGTTGGTCAGGGCCAGTCTTGTGACCTTTTTGGGGTCCAGGATGCCGGCTGCCATCATGTCTTCATACGTGTCAGTCAGGGCGTTGTAGCCGAAGTTGCCTTTGCCTTCCATAACTTTCTGGAAGACGACTCCGGCATCGACGCCTGCGTTCATCGCGATTCTTTTCAAAGGTTCGGCGATGGCTTTTTTCAGGATATCAACGCCGAATCTGCGGTCGTCATCGAACACGACATTGTCCAGCACATGCAGTGTACGAATCAGGGCCACGCCGCCGCCCGGGACGACGCCTTCTTCAACTGCGGCGCGGGTTGCGTGAAGGGCGTCTTCAACGCGGGCCTTCTTTTCCTTCATTTCGGTCTCGGTCTGAGCACCGACACGAATGATGGCAACGCCGCCTGCCAGTTTTGCAAGCCGTTCCTGAAGCTTTTCGCGGTCCCAGTCGCTTGTGCATTCTTCAATCTGGCGACGGATCTGGCCGATTCTGGCCTGAATTGTCGCGTTGGCGCCCGCACCGTCAACGATGGTCGTGTTGTCCTTGTCCGTGATGACCTTGCGGCAGCGGCCAAGGTCGCCGATGGTCACGGTTTCAAGCTTGATGCCGATGTCTTCAGAAATGACTTTTCCGCCTGTCAGTATCGCGATGTCGTCAAGCATGGCCTTGCGGCGGTCGCCGAATCCGGGGGCTTTCACGCCCAGAACCTTCAGGACGCCTTTCAGTTTATTGACGACCAGGGCCGCCAGAACTTCGCCTTCGATGTCTTCAGCGACGATGACAAGTGCCCTTCCTTCGCGGGCTACCGTTTCCAGAAGCGGCAGGATTTCCTGAAGTCCGCTGATTTTTTTGTCATACAGAAGGATGTAGGGGTCTTCCGCAACGGCTTCCATCTTTTCCGGCGCGGTCACGAAGTACGGCGAGATGTAGCCGCGGTCGAACTGCATGCCTTCTACCAGATCAAGCGTCGTTTCTGTGCCCTTGGCTTCTTCAATCGTGATGACGCCGTCTTTGCCGACTTTGTCCATCGCGTCAGCAATGATGTTGCCGATTTCTTCGTCGTGGTTGGCCGAGATTGTGCCGACCTGGGCGATTTCGGTTCTGCCGCGCGTCGGGATGGCCATTTCGTTCAGGCTTTTGCAGATTTCTTCGACGCCGGCGTCAATGCCGCGCTTCAGGTGCATCGGGTTGATGCCTGCGGTGACCAGTTTGATGCCTTCCTGGAAGATGGCCCGCGCAAGTACAGTCGCAGTTGTCGTGCCATCGCCGGCCTTGTCGGACGTCTTCGAAGCGACTTCCTTGACCATCTGGGCGCCCATGTTCTCGAAACGATCTTCAAGTTCAATTTCCTTTGCGACCGTCACGCCGTCCTTCGTAACGAGCGGACTTCCCCAGGACTTTTCAAGTATTACGTTTCTTCCCCTCGGCCCGAGGGTAACAGTGACCGCGTCCGCCAGAATATTTACGCCATTCAGGATTCGTTTGCGGGCTTCCGTTGAAAATGCAAGTTCTTTCGAGGCCATGTTAATTCTCCATCATAAAACAGGGGACTTTGTCCCCAAATTAATTGATTATCCAGGTCTGCTGACCGCAGGCCATAATAAGCACCAATGGCATCAGGTCAAGGGGAAACGGTACAACAAAATATTGACGACCTTTGTAATCCGGTGTTCGATACGCTTGACATCGGTTCCGTGATTGTATACCTAGCCCGTCCCGGTTATTCGGGTTTCCTTTTCATTCAGTTTTTGAGGTTTGGGATGGTTGACAGAGAAAAGTTCGGTGAGAGGCACAGTTGTTTCGAGTGTGGTTGCAAGTTCTACGACATGAAAAAGAACCCGCCGGTTTGTCCCAGGTGTGGAATTGATGTTTCCAGACGGCCGGAAGTCCCGGTAACGATAGTCATTCCGCCAGATGATGACATCATTGACGATGATGATGAACCGTCATCCACCCTCGAAGACGAAGAACTCCCCCTCGAGGATCTTGATGGCGGAGAGGAAATGTCCGAGGAAGAAATCGGCGAAGATTAGCATCCTGCCCGGGGGGAAAGTCATGATAGGGATAATCGGGGGCACCGGCCTGTACATCCTTGACGACCTTGAAAATGTCAGGGAAGTAGAGGTTTCCACGCCATTTGGTGCGCCGTCAGACGTGATCACCATCGGGACTTATGCCGGACATGAAATAGCTTTTCTACCGCGTCACGGGCGTGGCCACCGGCTGCTTCCGACTGAAGTGCCGTGTCGCGCCAATATCTGGGCTTTGAAAAGTCTTGGCGTCACCAGGATTTTTTCCGCCAGTGCCGTCGGCAGCATGCGCACCGAGATCACGTTGACGACGCCCGTTATCGTTGATCAGATGATTGACAGAACGATTCACCGGGTCAGCACCTTTTTTGGTGAAGGGCTTGTGGCGCATGTCAGCATGGCGGACCCGTTCTGCAGTTCGATGCGTAAGTTGCTGATCGAAACGGCCGACCGGATTGGTATGCCGATTGTGGAAGGCGGGACTTACATCTGCATTGAAGGCCCGCAGTTTTCGTCCCGGGCCGAATCCCACTGGTACAGGGACATAGGGGCTGCCGGCGGTCACGACTATGTCAGGGTCGCCGTCATCGGTATGACGAACGCCACAGAAGCCAAACTGGCCCGCGAGGCCGAGATCTGCTACGTCACGATTGCGCTGCCCACCGATTATGATTGCTGGCACGAAGAAGAAGACGACGTTTCGTGCGCGTCTGTGGTCGAAAGGCTTGCAGCAGGCGCCGCGAAGGCAAAGAAGCTGATTCTTGGTGCGGTCGAACATCTTGATCACGCTGATGACTGCGGTTGTGGAGATTCCCTGCGACATGCCTTTCTGACCGAACGTTCCAGAATTCCGCAGGCGACACTCGATCGTCTTGAACCGATTGTCGGAAGGTATTTTGTGAAGTCGTGAGTCGGCTGTTTCTGCGCCTGTAAACCCATGAATTCTGATTGACCGGAGGAAGCGATGAGTCTGCTTGTTGTTGGTTCGGTGGCTTACGACGTTATTGAATTGCCTGGCAGGCAGCCGGTCGAGGTTCTTGGCGGGTCTGCAACCTGGTTTTCGACAGCCGCTTCGATGTTTTCGAAGCCTGTTATCGTGGCCGTCATCGGTACAGATTTTGTTGAAGCTGACCTGGACTTCCTGAAAGGGCGCGGCGTTGACACCTCGTTCATTGCGCGCAAAGAAGGCGCGACGTTCAGGTGGCACGGCAGATACCATGAAGACTTGATCGGTCGTGACTCGCTTCGGACCGAACTTGGAGTCTTTGCTGAATTCAGTCCGGTTATTCCGCCTGAATTGCTGTCGCCCGACGTCCTGTGCCTTGGAAACATCAAGCCCGATCTTCAGCGACTCGTTCTGTCACAGACAGAGGCCGGCAGTTTCGTCGCCCTTGATACGATTGAATGCTGGATCGAGCTGTTCAAAGACGATCTGACAGCCTTGATGCCTTCGACCGACCTGCTTTTCCTGAATGACGACGAAGTCAGGCAGCTTTCTGGTGAACATAACCTTATGAAGGCGGCGCGCCGGATCCTTCAGATGGGGGCCCGCGCCCTTGTCGTCAAAAGAGGTGAGCACGGTGCGATGTTGTTTGATGCAAAAGGCTTGAAACTTTATCCGGCGTTCCCGGTTGAAGCGGTCGTTGATCCGACCGGCGCAGGGGACTGTTTTGCAGGCGGAACGCTTGCTTATCTGGACCGCATCGGTCAGTTTGATGTTGAATCGGTCCGCAGGGCACTGGCCGTCGGGACAGTGATGGCTTCTTTCTGTGTTGAAGGGTTCGGTCCCAGAGCTTTTGCCGAGGTTCGTAATTCAGATTTTTCGGCAAGGCTGGCGCAGTATCTTGAAATGACCGGGATGGATGCAGACCGGATAATGTCGGACATCGCTGAATAATTAAGGGTCTCGTTTCAGCGGAACTCCGGGAGGTGCGATTTGGTAAGGAAGACAGTAATGAAGCTGGCTTACACGGCCGCTTCCACAAGACTTCAATCCAGGATTGCCGGGATTATCGCAGACGTCCCCGTTCCTGACGTCCTGATGCCCGCGTTTCTGAAGGTCTATTGTGAACGTTTCGGGGTAAATCTTGATGAAGCCGAAATTCCTGCTTCAGGCTTTGATTCGTTCAACAGTTTCTTTACGCGTCGGCTGAAGCCGGGGGCAAGACCGGTCGACATGTCCCCGGATGCTGTGGTTTCACCGTGTGATGGAAAGATTCAGAGTTACGGCGTTATCACGAACGGCATGTTGTTTCAGGCCAAGGGCTGTGATTACAGGCTGGCCGACCTTCTGGCTGATGAATCTGACGCAGCCCGTTTCGAGGGTGGCAGGTATCTGACTATCTATCTCAGCCCGGGTGATTATCACAGGGTCCATTTCCCGGTCGATGGTTCGGTTTTGAAGGTGAAGCACATTCAGGGCGGGTTGCTTTCCGTTTCGCCGGCAGCGACTGAAGTTATCAGCGGCCTGTTCTGCAGGAACGAGAGAGTCTCCGGTCTGATTGAAACTGCTGACGGCCTTGTCTGCATGGTCATGGTCGGCGCGACCAGTGTCGGCAGGATATCGCTGGCATTTTCAGACATCGTTTCGAACAATGGCCGGGCCCATGGTGTCCAGATTCTGGAAAATCCTGCGGCCGCCAGAAAAGGTGACGACTACGGCGTGTTCAACCTTGGTTCAACTGTCATCCTGTTGATCGAAGCTGCCAGTGACGGACGTGAGTGGATTCCAGGACATCCTGATGTCGGCGGCAGAATACGGTTCGGCAATGTTGTTTTTACAAAACGCTGACAGGCCTGCGGAATTAGACCCTATTTGGCGGCAGCTTCTTTATTTTCTTCGGTTTCTTCTTTCTTCGGCGGATCAAGAAGCAGAATTCCATCCATGTTGATCGTCCGACCGGTCGGTGACCACATGGAAATTTTCCCTTCGACCGTGACAAGCGCGTTCAGCGGGAATTCTTTCTTGATGTCATGATGAAGCCCTTCGCTCGGGTCCATCACAGTCAGCACGCGGGATGATTTTGCGCTGTCATCGGCAAGCATGACCGACGCTTCTGCCGAGCATACTTCGCCGACAGTACACGTATCGACCTTAATCACCTTTCCACGGACCTTCACTGAATTTCCGTTCAGATGCGCGGCGTTCTTCACAACGCCAGTGACGGTCAGTGTGCCGTCATCGTACTTTTCGGGGGTCGTTTTTGCCTTCAGATCAGGCTTCTGGGGGAGGGCAACCTCGGTTGCTTCCCGGTCGGCCGCGGCAGGAGCCTTGGCACAGGCTGCAGAAACGGCAATAACGCCAACAAACAGGGACGACCTGATCAATTGCTGGATTCTCATTATTGGAATACCTCCGAAATATCCGGGATGACCGGTGTGTTATTTTTAACAGGTTAGTGTTCGCCGGTCAAACGGAACGCGCGACAGTGTTTGATGTTGATTGTCCCGCAGCGGGGACGCGCCCCGGCTTCGTGTTGATCATTCATGGTCACCATGATATAAAGCATCCCCATTTTTCTGCAAATGGTGGGTGAAGGCGGGGTTTTGTACCTCACAGGAAGAAGATGCTGCTTGATTGGCTATACGGACTTTTCTCCAACGATCTGGCAATAGATCTGGGGACTGCTACGACGTTGGTTTACGTGCGGGGCAAGGGAATTGTCTCGTGTGAGCCGTCGGTTGTGGCCGTTTTCAAAGATCACAAAAATACCAGAAGAGTCCTGGCCGTCGGTCGCGAAGCCAAGGAAATGCTTGGCAGAACCCCGGGCGGTATTGAAGCCATCAGACCTATGAAAGACGGTGTCATCGCCGATTTCGAAGTTACGGAAGCGATGCTGCGTTACTTCATAACCAGGGCGCATAACCGCAGAACGCTCGTTCGTCCGCGTATCGTTATCTGCGTTCCGCACGGCATTACAGAAGTTGAACGTCGCGCGGTGCGCGAGTCGGCAGAGTCCGCCGGGGCGCGTGAAGTTTATCTGATGGAAGAGCCCATGGCGGCCGCTATCGGCGCCGGTCTTCCGATTACCGAACCTTGCGGAAACATGATTGTCGATATCGGTGGTGGCACTACCGAGGTCGCCGTCATATCCCTTTCCGGTGTCGTTTACAGTCGTTCGGTGAAAGTCGGCGGCGACAAGATGGACGATGCAATCCGGGAACATCTGAAACGTAAATACAATCTTCTGGTCGGCGACCGTACTGCCGAACAGGTGAAGATTGAAATAGGCAACGCCTACCCGCTTCCTGAAGTGCTTTATATGGAAGTGAAGGGGCGCGATCTTGTTGCCGGTATCCCGAAGACCGTCACATTGAATTCTGACGAAATTCGCGAAGCCCTGTATGAACCGGTCTCTGCGATTGCCAATGCTGTTCGCCAGGCACTTGAGGGCACGCCCCCCGAGCTTTCGGCCGACATCGTTGACAAGGGCATAATGCTGGCCGGCGGCGGGGCTCTTTTGAAAAATATCGACGTGCTGATCCGCGAAGAAACCGGTCTGCCCGTCATGATCGCCGAAGATCCGGTGGCTTCAGTAGTTCTGGGTGCAGGCAGAGTTCTTGACGATATGGACCTGCTGCGGCACAGCGTAATCTGATTTTAGACTCATTGTTTTAACTGGCATTGTCATGCGGGACTGGCTTTTCAGGCACAGATTGGCTGCACTATCTACTCTGCTGATTATTCTGCCGATTCTTCTTATGTACCTGTCCGGAAGCAGAAGGACGACGCCGTCCGGTGTTCAGAACGGTCTGATCAGTCTGACCGGGTGGGCTCAGACAGGTTTTGGCGGCGTCACCCAGTCTGTTGGCGGCGTAACTTCCGATATTACCGGCATTTTTTCTGCCGTCAGGGAAAACACCAGGCTTGTTGCAGAAAACAGCAAGCTTCTTGGCGAGTCCCTGAATTCAAAGCGTCTGGCAGTTGAAAATCGTGATCTGCGCCTTCTGCTCGGTCTTCGCGAGCAGCGTGTAGATCTGAAACTTGCGGCAGCCTCTGTGGTGGTCCGTGACGTAAATCCATATTTCAGGATTGAACGTCTGCGTGTCGCGATGGACGGCAAAACGGCCCCGGCCGCTGACATGGCTGTGATAATTGATACCGGTCTTGTCGGGCGGGTTACTTCAGCCAGCGGTCGGTTTGCTGACGTCATGCTCTTGACCGACACCCGCAGCAGGGTTGCCTGTCAGGTGATGGGGACAGGTGTTCTTGGTATGGTTGTCGGTTCCGGCAGCAAGACCGGCTATCAGGCAAGATTGCAGATTTCCATGAACGATTCGCTGCTGCAGAAAGGTGCCACAATTGTGACTTCCGGGCACGACCGCGTTTTCCCCCGGGGCATTGAAGTCGGATATCTGATAGACCCCGAGGCCAGACGCCAGGTCGGGCCTTTCATGGAATATGACATCGCGCTTGCGGTTGACCCGGCTGTGGTCAGTCATGCAATGATCGTGACTGATCTTGCTGCTGCGGACGCAGGTGATGAGCCAGGGGACAGATAATGCGTAGCGTCTTTGTCCTGATAATTGTCTTTGTCTGTCTGATGTTGCAGATACCTGCCCTGACGCTCCTGGGCCTTCAGAATTTTTCTGTTGATGTAACTCTGGTCGCCACAATATTTCTTGCGTCTTCCACGTCCGGTGTCGCGCCCCTGCTTATCGTTTCGCTGATGGGTCTGCTGACCGACGCCTTCATGCCCGGCGGCCTGTTCGGCATGCAGATGGAGATTCAGGTTGTCATGTTTGTGCTTGCCAGGATGGCAATGTCGCGATTCCAGTTAAGCAGAACTATCCCGTTGATGCTGGTCGTGTTTGCGTCGTCAGTGTTGTCCGCGCTGCTGTTTCTTCTTTTCTCGGTCGTATTTGATCGCGGGTACAGTTACTCGACTCTGGTAGTCACGAACGGCCTTACCCAGGCAGTCATGACGGCGGTGTTTGCCCCCTTGTTGTTCAAGCTGTTTGGGATCGCAGACGGTCGTTTTCATCGTAAACGTGACGCGCGCAGCCTTTTTGTGTGATTATCCCGGCTGACTGACTGCGGGTTACGACCCGAAACCCATTTTACGGAGTTACGTTTTGATCGGTCTTCAGGACGGGCTGGTTGAATATAGAACCCACTTCCGGTGGGCGGTAATCCTTATCGTGCTGGTGTTTCTGGCTCTCTGCGCCCGCCTTTTTGTACTTCAGATTGTTCACGGCGAACGGTACGAAACTCTGGCAACCGTAAGCCACGTTGTCCGTGAACGCATCGTGCCCCCGCGTGGAGCCATTTACGACAGAAACGGCGTTCTTCTGGCTTCAGACGTTGAAGTTTCCGACCTGATGGTTATTCCGCATCACGTTTCACAACCGGAAGAAGTCGTAAAAAAGTTGATAGATTTTGGCGTCGTGAATCCGTCAGAGGCGGCAGATGCGCTCGAGAAGATTATTGACGGCCGACAGGGGTCAAAGCGCTTTCACAAGATTCCGATCAAAAGAAATCTTGTCGGTTCCAGGTGTCCATTCGACCTTGAGCCTTTGAGATTCGATGCGTCCAACGGGCATATGGTCTGTTCAAAATGCGGGAAGACGTTTTTTGACGAAAAGGCAGTTGTTCAGGCCCATCTTCACGAGATGCCCGGTTTTTCGCTTCATTCAAGAATGGTGCGCTATTACCCGGCGGGGCCTGCTACCGTTCATGCCCTCGGTTACGTTAACGAGGTTACCGGCGAAGAGGTTGACGCTTCGGGCGGTGCAATCAAGTCGGCTGACGTCATAGGTCGCTCCGGCATCGAGAAGGCGATGGATTCAGTTCTTCGCGGTAAGGCCGGCGAAGACGTGTATGTAAGAAGTGCTTCCGGAAACAGGATTCGTCCTTCTGACCTTCCGGAACCGTTCAAGGATCTCGTTTCCTTTCCCCCGCAGTCCGGCAAAAACATCAGGCTGACCCTTGATATAGTTCTTCAGAAGGCGGCGGCCGCCGCTTTGAAGCCGCAGAAGTCCGGTGCCGTTGTCGCGATTGACGTACAGACTGGCGAAGTTCTGGTGATGGCAAGCGAACCGACGTTCGAACTGGGTCCGCGCCTTACTGCCGCCGCAACTGAACCGGCGCCGCCCCTGTCGCCGGAGTACGCTCCGATGATGAACAAGGCAGTGTCGGCTTTTCCACCCGGGTCCACATTCAAGGTCTTTACGGCTCTGGCCGGTTTGATGGAAGGTGTCATTGATTCCAGAACCAGGGTCGACTGCCCCGGGTATTATGAATACCGGAACAGGCGATTCCGCTGTTTCAAGCGTTTCGGACATGGCGAAGTTGATCTGGTCAGCTCGCTTATTCAGTCCTGTGACACTTATTTCTACAGACTTGGTGACCTGCTCGGCATTGATGTTATTGCCCACTATGCCAGGGATCTTTTCGGGGTAGGTGAAAAGACCGGTATCGAAATTGGCGAGATGGCCGGTTTGATGCCGACCGAGCGCTGGTACACGACTTCCCGTGGTGGTTTCCAACCAGGTTTTGCAATTAATGCATCGGTTGGCCAGGGCGATATCCGGGCAACTCCGCTGTCAATGGCCAGGGCATATGCTGCACTGGTTAACGGCGGACGCCTTATGCGGCCCCACCTTCTGCAGGCGCTGATAGACATCGAGACAGGTGAAGAAACGACCGTTGAACCTGAAGTTACACGCACATTACCATTGATGCGTGAGCACCTGGATCTTGTGATGAAAGGTCTGCTGGGTGCAGTGAACGACGAAGACGGGACGGCTTATACTTCACGCATAACTGAACTGCCGTTTTCAGGTAAGACAGGCACCGCGGAAGCCCGTGAGTCCAGAAAAGATGCAGCTCCGGAAGTTCAGAGCTGGCTTAAGGAAGATCACGCATGGTTCCTGGCGGTTGCGCCGGCAAAAAGACCAAAAATTGCGGTCGCCGTGTTTGTTGAACATGCCGGTTTCGGCGGCGCAGTGGCTGCCCCGATTGCGCGTAAGGTGATTGAAACTTATTACCGTGAACATGCTGAAGAGTTCGGGGATCTCTGGGAGGGATTCAAGGACAATCCGGAACTTGAGATAATCTTCGACAGCAGGCAGGTCGCCCCCGGTTTTGCCGGACCGTCAGGCCAGCGGGAATCGGTTGACCCGGTTGACCCGGTTGATTTGCCGGATAAAGAGGACTGATGATAAGGACACGGGACAGAAAAAGATTCAGTCGCGCCGTCTGGGTGGCCGGTGCAGCGCTGATGGTTCTTCTGGTCATGGGCCTGGTCAATCTTACAAACGCTGCTTCATATACAGGCGAGACGTTTCATCAGACGCAGGTTCTGTGGGTCGTCATCAGTTGCATGGTCGCGATCGCCGTGGCCGTCATTGATATGCGGTTTTTTCAGCAGCTCGCTCCGGTTTTTTACTGGAGTGTAATTATTCTGCTTGTCGCTGTGCTTATCTTCGGCAGGGAAATCAATAATTCCAGACGATGGTTCAACATCGGTCAGGTCGGTATCCAGCCTTCCGAGTTCATCAAGGTCGGTGTCGTTCTGATGCTGGCCAGATTTTTTCACAGTGAAAAGAATCCCGAGCGTTATACGTTGCGGATGTTGCTGAAACCACTTGGATTTATTCTTCTTCCGATGCTTCTGATCCTTGCCCAGCCTGATCTCGGGACTGCGATGGTCGTGGCAGCTATCGGCTTTTCGGTGATGTTTTTTGAAGGCATCCGTTTTCGGTCTTTTCTTTCGTTGCTGGCGATAGCCGCGCTGGTAATTCCTCTGGCCTGGAACCTTAATCTTATCAGGCCATATCAAAAAGACAGAGTTCGGGTCTGGATGAAGATGAGCACGCAGGAACCGTCGGCAAAGCGCAATCTTGATAAAGGCATGCAGCCTGAACAGGCGCTTTGGGCCGTCGGAAGCGGGCGTATCGCCGGGAAGGGCGGTGGTCAGGGTGTCCAATCGCGTCTGCGCTATCTGCCCGAGATGCACAATGATTACATTTTCGCGTCTTTTGCCGAGGAACGCGGGTTTATCGGGTGCGTCGCGTTGCTGGTCGTGTATCTTGTGCTTGTCATTTCACTTCTGGTCGTTGCGATTCGCGCCCGGGAACGATTCGGGGTTCTTGTAAGTGTAGGTGCGGTCGCGACCATCTTCTGGCAGGTAGTCTTTAATATTGGAATGGTTCTGGGGCTTTTCCCGGTCGTCGGCCTGACTCTTCCCCTGATGTCGTATGGCGGATCATCGATGCTGTCGTCGATGGTCGCGGTCGGGCTTGCCCTGAATGCCGGAATTCATAAAGGCCAGGTTTAGTCCAATCTGCAATTAATACCGTAAATCTTGTGCTTTCGGCCTGCCTGCTTTTGACTTGCCGGGTAAGTTCGCTTAAAATTCGGTGACAAGAGATGGCGGGTGCTTTTAGCCTGTGCCGGTCGGATTGTCAGGGTGGGTTCGTCAACGGTTTGGTAATAGAAACCTGGAGTCGTCAGATGATCCGGGCGTTAATCATTTATTGTGTTTTGACTGTCTGCCCTGTCCTGGCACTGGCGCAACAGCCTGATTCCACAGGTACTGCACCTGCGGATACGGCCGCAACTGCCGCAACTGCCTCAACTGCCGGTGATGCCGGGGGTGCTGGATTCGATGTTCGGTTGAGGGCGCTTCGGGAACGGGTTGAAGAACTTAAAGGTCGTGTCTTTGATTCAAAGACCAGGCTTCTGCTTCTGCGCGAGCAGATTATGCATAACCTGATTTCTGAATCCAAGGCCCGGATAGTCCATCGCAACACGATGTCTTCGTCGATGGATATCGAAGAAATTGTTTATTTTCTGGATGGCGAAAAGGTTTATTTCAGGACCAATCGTGACGGAAAACTGGCGTCGGCAGATTCGTTCGAGGTTTTTACCGGCAGCGTGGCCACTGGCAATCATCTGCTTTCCGTAGAAATCAAAATGCGGGCGAATAACGGACTGTTCACATACGTGGACGGGTATGCGTTTATTGTGAAATCGTCTTTCACATTCTTTGCCAATTCCGGAATGGAAGCTCAGGTCAGTGTGGTTTCCTTCGAAAAGGGCGGTCTTGCTGCCCCTCTTCAGGACCGTCCATCGGTTCGTTTTGGTCTGAAGCAGAAACGGCTGATGTCCGGTGACCTGTCTGGTGGTCAGGATAGCGCTGAAGCCGCAGGCGTCGAATAACCGCGGTGAAGATGACATGACCGGGTTCTTTAACGACAAAACATTCTCATGTTTTTTTAGACCGGTCGTTCTTTGTGCTGCCTTCTGTGTCGCCTCGTCACCTGTAACCCTTTCTTATGCATCAGGAAAAAAGATTAAGGCCCGCGATGCTGAACGCTTTTTTCAAGTGGTGTCGTCTGTCGAGGCCGACGTCGGAAATGTCGAGACAGCGTTAAAGCGGGCTGATGCCGAGATTGAAAGCCTTGTCGCTGTTACGAATTACTTTCCTGTCGAGAGGCGTCTGCTTGATGCCGACCTGTATTTTGAATCGGGTGATTATGAAAGGGCCGCTACACTGTATAAGGACGCGCTCGACAAGATTTCGCGCAAGAATTCGATCGAATATTTCGGTACGGCTTTCAGGCTTGGCGAGAGTCTTTATAGAAGTCGCAATCTGATTGCTGCCCGCGTTTATTTCATGCTGGCCGCCAATCCTGCAGCCGGTGCTGATTATGGTCGCGCTGTTGCCAGACTTTTTGAATCATCTGTCGCAATTAATGATTTTTCCGGGGCTGAAAAATGGTCCGCCAAGATAGATTCAGGTCTTCTTGCCGAACCAAATGTTCTTTATTGCTATGGAAAGTTTCTGTACCACCAGGGCAATAACTCCAAGGCCTACAAAGTATTTTCGTCTATCGCCGATGGTTCTCTGGACTTTGGGCGGGCGCGCTATTTCATGGGTGTGATTGATGCCGAGGCGGGACGTCTTGATGAGTCCTGGGCCGGCTTTGCCGCTGCTGCCCGCACGCAGGGCACAGACCAGACAACGATAGATGTCCGGGGCAGGGCTCTGCTTGCGCAGGCCAAAATTTTGTTTCTTCAGGCCAGGTATGACGAAGCCCTTCTAAGTCTTCAGCAGATTGAGCAGTCTTCTTCTTCGTTTTTTGATTCGCTTTACGATTCGGCGTGGGTTCACGTGAAGGTTGGCGATCTTAAGAACGCTGTGTACGTGCTGAATATTCTGGTCATGCGGCTTGAACCTGGTGACCTGTCTCTTCGTGCCGCCGCCTTGCGTGGCCGGATAATGTCCCGGCTCGGTGACATTGACGGGGCTGAGGGTGCGTACCGCGATATTTCCAGTGTGCTGACCCCGGTTGTGAAGGAACTTGATACTGTTGCCGCAAGTCGCAGCAGTCTGTCTGAATACTTTGATTACATGACGGTCAACGATAACGAAGCGTTCAAGGTCAGGGTTCCGTTATCTGAAAAGACAACAAAATGGCTCGAGAATGATGGTGGAATGCATTCGGTCGGTGTGTTGTTCAAGGACTTGAAAACGGAAAAGGAAGACGTCAGGCAGTCATTCGAGATTGTCGGCAGGCTCCTTTATACGCTTCAGTCCGGCGGCGCAATCGAGACATTCCCCGTGTTGAAGCAGAAATATCTTTATCTGAAGAGTTCTGAAGGCAGTCTTCTTGAGGCTGCAGTGCGACTTGCTGTCGAGCTTGAGCCGATTGTGAGTCGCGCGTTGACCGGGGAAGCCCTGGCGCAGTATCAGGCGGCAGTCAAAAGTCGGCAGCAGGCTTATAAGAAGTTCCAGGAAGGGCCGATTAAATTAAGCGAATACCTCGCCCGTGACAAGGCCGTCGGGGAAGACATGCAGGTTATGGAAAGGCAACTTTTCATGATCGACGCTGTTTTGAACATTGAGTATCAGCAGATCCGTGGAATCGACGAGTGGATTCGTGAGCAGAAGGCCAGGCAGGATGTAACCCTCTCTGCGGAAAAGGAAAAGTTGATTCGCAGCGAGATGGAAACTGTCAGAAACGCCCTTTCTGATCTTGGCGTGGAAGCCGCGAAATTGAAGAATGCCGTGACAAAGGCGTCGTCCGTAAGAAATTCCCCGATGGCTTTGAAAAACGCTGATATGGCCAGGGAACTTCTGATGAAGGCCCTTGTCTTTGAAGCCGGCGTCCTTGCTGAAAAGGGCGCGTCTGTTGACAAGGATGCCGGGAAGTTCATGTCTGAAGCTTCACGGGTAATCGGGAAGGCCGTTTCAGCCGCCGATTCAACCAGAAAAGTCGTTGGCAGGCTTCTTAAGGTCGTTGATTCAGGTGCTGCTGCCCTGGAAAAGAGTGTTCTTGGCGAGAAAGCCGAGCTAGAGCGCATGGTGGCCGAGGTTCAGAGAGTCGAGATGGATTCCAGGAGGTTTTCCGAGACCGAAGGCTACAGGCTTTTTGAATCGGTCCGTCAGCGTATTGCAGGCGTCCTTCTTGAGGCAGATCTCGGTGTTGTTGATGTTGCGTGGGAAAGACAGCAGCGGGCGCGTCAGAAGTTGAAGGTTCTAAACGAAAAGCGGGCCGCCAAGATGAAATCGCTGGGAGTCCTTGAGCAGGCGTACAACAAGGAAAATCAGCGGGACAGCAAGAAAGCGGGAGAGTCGCCGGAATGATTGGGATAACGGTAAACAAATTGTTGTCCGCTATTTCTTCGGCGATGGTCTTTACCTTGCTGGTGTCGTCGTCCACCGCGTCAGCCGTACCTTCAGAACAAGGGGCCGCGCCTGTCGGGAAAACGTCTATCTCCGAGTCCGAGATTCAGGTACTCGAGCAGCTTGTCGGTCGTTACGACGAGCAGGCGCAGCAGTATCGCGAAGAAATTCTGGCGTCGCTGAAAAAGGAAATCGATCGGCGGCGTGGTGCAATAGAGCGCATCCATCGTCTTGAAGCGGCGGCGGTTGAAGAAGATGTCAGGGACAGCCGTGACCTGGCAATCAGTGTTTTTGAGCGTTTCCTTGACAGGTATCCGAACCACAAAACATATACCCCGGCGATGCTTTTCCGCATTGCAAAACTGTATTTTGACAAGTCTCAGGAAGACTACCTGAAGGCAGTGCCTGATTACGAAAAGAAGCTGGACCTGTACTACCGGGGAAAGCTTGCGGACGAGCCGCTTGAACCGGATCGTGACTATTCAAAGTCATTGGCCGCTTATTCAAGACTTATCAATGACTTTCCGGATTTTGCGGAAGTTGACACCGCCATGTACGCGTTCGGTCATACGTTAAGGATGGCCGGCAAGGACGGTTACGAAAAGGTATTCCTTGCGCTTATCAAGAAGTACCCGACCAGTTCATGGGTTCCCGAGGCGTGGCTTCTGGTCGGTGAGTATCACTTTGATCTTGGTGATTACACACAGGCCATTGCTTCATACGAGAAGGCTCTGGACACGAAGGATTCCGGATACTTCGGGATTCTGTTGTACAAACTGGCCTGGTCGTATTTTCAGAACTACAACTACCCTGTCGCCATCGGGACGTTCAAGCGGTTGATCGAGTATGTCGACAATGCGGAAAAACCGGACGCCCGTGCTGTTGCGATTCGGTCAGAAGCTGTTGAATATCTGGGGCTCAGCCTTGCTGATGAAGACTGGGATGGCGATGGCATTGATGATCCTGATGCCGACGTGGCAAGGGCCTTGAAGTATCTTTCGGACGGAAAACCGTACGAGCGTGAAGTCCTTGAACGCTATGCCGATGCCCTTTATGACGAATATGAAGTCAGAAAGTTCCCGATGGCGATCGAGGCTTACCGTCAGGTAGTTGCCCGCGATCCGATGAATCCCGGCAACGCCGCCGTCATGGAAAAGATTATTTCTGTTTACGACACGCTGCGGGATACCGAGTCTGCCATTAACGAGCGTCTGGCCCTGGCCAGAAATTATGGTCCGGGAAGCGCCTGGTACGAACACAACAAAGATCACCCGGAAGTTCTTGCGCGGGTCGACAAGCGCCTTGAACTGGCAATGAATCAGGCCGCGCAGTTCCATCATAAGCGCGCGCAGGAGCTGAAGGGCCAGGCCAGCGTCAGCGGGGACGAGAAATTCCTGGTTGCTTCGCTTGCCGAGTACCGCAAAGCAGCTGATGTTTATGAAGACTATTTAAGGCGTTTTCCGGAAAGCAAGTACGCCTATGAAAACGCATATCTGCTGGCCGACTGCCTTTACTTTTCGTTCCAGTTTGACGCAGCTTCCCTTATGTACCGCAAGGTCCGGGACTGGGTAGGAAAGACGGAATATCTTGAATCAGCGGCCTTCAATGTCATTGATTCAATAGAGCGTGAAGCCGGTAAACAGGTTAAGGACGGTAAGTTGGCCGCGTCTGCGGTACCCGGCGAGACGGGTGACGTGACCGACGTTCCGATGCCCGAGATTGAAGGCAAAGTGCAGGTGACTCCGCTTCCGATTCCTGAATTGACGCTTCAGTGGGTAGAAGATGCTGATTTCTTTGTGTCTTTGAAGACAAAGTCACAGACAGATCCTGAATTGCCAGGTCGTATGGCTTACCGCGTGGCGACCGAGTTCTACAAGTACAACAATCTGGATGAAGCCAGACAGCGCTATCTGAAAATCATCGAGACGTGGCCGCAGGATGTCGTGGCGGCATACGCAGCTGCAAATATCATCAATTCGTATCGTCTTGAAAACGACTGGGAAAACATTGCCGTCTGGGCGAAACGCATTGACGAGCAGAAGCTCGGCAAGCCTGAAGATCGCACGGCACTGGCAAAGGAAGTGAAGCTTTTCAAACTGGGGGCCCAGTTCAAGGAAGCTGAAAGGGCCTTTGATCAGGGTGAATACATCAAGGCGGCCGAAGCATTCATAGCGATTGTTGACAGCGAGCCGACCGGGACTTTGTCCGACAAGGCCCTGCAGAACGCTGCCCTGGCGTATGAAAAGGTTCATCATTACGATTCGGCTGCCAAAATCTATCTTCGGATTGTGTCTGACTATCCAAAGTCGGGATTTGTTGAAGGCGCGTTGATGCAACTGGCCGAAAATGCAGGGAAGTTCTTTGATTTCGAGCAGGCCGTAGTTTCATATGAAGCGCTTGTATCAAGGTTCCCGACGTCAAAGGACGTCTCTTATGCCAGACTTCAGGCTGCCTCGCTGCTTGAGGCCCAGGGTAAACTGGCCGAAGCTGCTTCCGCCTATGTGAAGTTTGTTGCAGCTTTCCCGTCTGACAAGGCGGCGGGGGCAACGCTGGTGCGGGCTGCAAAGCTTTACCAGAGACTGAAAGATGACAAACAGGCGTCTGCAATCTACAGGCAGTTCCTGAAACAATTCAGTAAGTCGCCTGACCATTCGGCCGTTGTAATCGAGGTTCTTGCCAGTCTGTCCGATATGGCGCTGGCCCGTAACGACAAGCGTGAGTGGCTTTCACTTGCAAATCAGATCATCTCCGAATTTGATGCCCGGGCGCTTCAGCCGGACACACCGGTGGCCGCCTGGCCCGCAAAGATGGTGTTCCTGCTTATTGAACCTGAATTCAAGAAGTACGAAGCGATTCAGTTTCAGGGGTCGCTGCCCGTTCAGGGACGCCTGCTGAAGGGTAAGGCTGTTCTTCTTGGCGAGCTTGAAGAGGCCTATAAGAAGGTCATCAGGTACAAGAATCTTGAGTGGACATCTGCGGCGTATTTCAGACTGGCTCAGATTCATGAACTGTTTGCCAAGTCTTTGTTTGCTGCCGAGATTCCCGAGATGTCTGAAGAGGAAATGGACATCTATCAGACGGCCATCGAGGATCAGGCCCAGATCTATCTTCAGACGGCTCAGCAGCGGTACGCAACTTTGATTACACAGGGTCGCGAACTGAAAATTGCCAACGTCTGGACAGTTAAAGCCATCGAAGCTTTGAACAAGTACCTTCCGCAGGAATATCCGCTTCAGAAAGCTGACATTTCTGTTCCTGTTGACAGGGTTACGCGGGCCGTTTCGTTTGAGGAGGCTCTGTGATTAAGGGATTCTTCCTCACAAGTGATTTCAGGTCCGCGCTGATTGCTGCGGTCACAATTGTTGTGGCCGGGTGTGCCGCGGTCCAGCCTGTTGAAACACCGTCTCCGATCGAAATACCGCCTGTGGAACAGTCAGTTACAGAAGTTGCGCAGCCTGAAGTTTCAGCGGATTCGACCGCTCAGGATGTGGAAGTGGTGCCGGATGATTCCGCCGCGCAGCCCGTTGATGCGGTGCCGACTTCGTCCGCAGCTTCCACCGAAGCTATCGCACAGTTCAAGAATCTTCGGATGACCGAAGGGATGAAAATTCTTCAGGTGGCTGTCGCGTCAGGGACTGCCATTGCCGTTGACTACTATAACCTTGCCGTGGCCCAGAGGGCATCGGGTTCACTCCTGGCGGCTGTCGATAATGCAGCTCAGGCAGTTACTCTGGCGCCGAACAGCAGGACGATTCTGCGTCTGTATATTGAAATCAGCAGGGAACTGGGCAGAAAAAATGAACCGGCCGTTCTGCTGGAATCGTTGTACGAGAAGAATAAAGGTCGTTTGAATCTGGGCCTGGCGCTTGCAGATGCGATGATGATGGCCGGCCGTGGTATGGATGCTCTGCGTCTTGACACCGAATTGCTGAAGAAGGACGAGTCCAACACCGAGATTATGGTCAGCATGGCGTCGGCGTATCTGGCGATGGGGCGTGTTGATGCGGCCAGATTTATCCTGCTTCAGTCCATCAGGGTCAAGGAAGAGGCCGATGTTTACGACATCCTCGGAAAGCTCGAGATGAACGACGGCAACAACCGTCGTGCCATTGAATTGTTTACGAAAGCGCTGGAGCTTGACCCGCGGCTTGTCGGGGCGCGGAATAATCTCGGTCTTCTTTACCTTAATGCCGGGGACGTTGACGGCGCTGTCGAGCAGTTCAGCCTGGCAGTTGAGCTTGATCCGGTGTGCTGGCAGGCGTTTGTGAATCTTGGTAACGCCTTCAGAAAGAACAGGCAATTCGGTAATGGTTTTGAAGCTTTTGATAAAGCGCTCAAGATTAACCCCCTTTGTGCCGAATGTTATTTCAACATGGGGGTGGCCGAGATTGAAAATATCCCGGCTGATGGCATGGACAAGGCGGATCACTACCGGCGCGGCGCTGAATTTTTGAAACGGTACAAGACTATGGTCAGGATCGGCGGGGGAACCGCTGAAACTGCTGATAAATACATTGACGAGGCCGTCCGCATGGCTGACTTCGTTGAGCAGCAGGGGGCTTTGATGCGCTCTGCAGCTGAAAAAGCAGAAAAAGACAAGGCGGAAGGTGTCAGCAGTCCTGAAAAAGCAGACGAAGATGGTGCCGATGAATCGCCGGTGGATCAGCCTGCAGAAGACAAAGGCGGGTCGCCGGCAAAACCGCCGGTGCCCGCAGATGACGGCTGGGATTTTAATTAACGGTGCAAAAATGGGTCGGCTGATTGGCAATGTCAGCCCCGGTGATGGATAATTCGGGAATGAACGGAGTCCGGACGATGATAAGGGACCTCGCAGTTAAGATTAGATTTGCTGGAATGGCTGGCTTGGTCTTAATCTGTTCGCAGGTTTCGATGGCTCAGGAGCCCGCTCCGGTGGCTGACAAGCCACAGGAAAAGGTCGGTACGGCGAAGACAAGGGAATGGATCGGTTCTGATTCCAAGAAAGTCGTTGAAATTACTTTCGACGAAGAAAAAGTTTACGGCAAGGTTCAAAAACCAGGCGTTGATTATCTAATCTCGCAGGGTGAAACTAATTATGTGAGCCTCCCGCTCGACAGGAACATCGTTGAAGAGTTGAAGTCCTCGGTGGACGGCAACCCCTTTTAATTGAGTATGTGGGCCTGTAGTAATGGCTCACGGTAATATTTGATTGGCGGACAGGATGGCCAGGAATAAGAAAAACATCAGCGCGGACGACAGAATTCTGAGGGTTGGTCTGGTTCACCAGTCGCGAATCATCGAGGAAAAACTGGTGAAATTCGGCGCCGACGTCACCGTCGGGCTGAATCCCAAAAACACGCTGATTCTTCCGATATCTAAACCGCCGGAATCTTATACTCTTTTTGCTTTCAAGGATGGCAAGTACAGTCTTCGCTTCACCAAGGGAATGACCGGAAAAACATCGGTTAATGGCAAGATTCTTACCTTTGACGAGATTCGTGAACAGGGCCTTGCCAGGAATGAAGGTAACCACTTTCTGCTTCCAGTCGGAATGAATGACGCGGGTAAAGTTACGTTTGGCGAAGTCAGACTGCTTTTCCAGATGGTGAGCCCGCCGCCGCCCCCGAAGAAGATGCCTCTGCCGTCGGCCGCCAGGGGTGGCCCGCTGAAGGCGTTTGAAGGGCCGTTCATGTGGGCCCTTGTTTTCAGCATGATCGTTAATATTGCTGGTGTGGGTGGCGCACGTTACTGGTGGCATGCTTCAGGTCAGTATGAAGCTGATCAGGCTGAAAAGTCTATTGTTTACCGTGTGTTGAAGTCCGAGGTCGTTCTGAAGGAAAAAACACCCGAACTTGATGAGGCGGCCCTCGAGGGCGAAGGCGAGGGTGACGCGGACGACAAGGGCGGCGGCGAAGTTCAGATCGAGGAAGACATCAAGCCGGCGAAGAAGTTTACGAAAGCTGCGTCCGGACCGGTTGACAAGGCTGCTGAATATCGCAGACAGGTCGCAAAGGTTCGCGAAGGCACAATCCTGAAGTATCTCGGTGGTGCCGGCGGCGTTCGCGGCATGATCGGTGCTGAAGCGGCTGACAATGATATGGAAGGCGCGTTTGCTTCATCCGGCAGCGGCGGCGGCACCATTATCGCGGACGACGCGTTCGGTTATCGCGGTGGCGCGGCCGGGCGGGGCGGTGCAGGCGGTGGCGGTGGTGGAAATACCTATCAGAAGCTTTCAGCGGCTGATGTGAAAGGTACAAACAAGGCTATTGCCACAAAGAAGATCGAGGCGACCGAACGTGTCGCAGAAGCTGCGGTCAAGATAAGGATTGGTGGTCGTCTTGGCGAATCTGCCGGTCCAGGCAAGCTTAATCCGGCATCCATCGAAAGTGTGTTCAGACGGCGCCGCGGGGCCATTACCACTTGTTACGAGAAGGCTCTTAAGGTAAACCCGTCAGTAGAGGGTAAAGTCAGCATTACTTTCACGATCGGATCAGCCGGTACTGTTACGCAGGCCAGTGTGACAGAAAACGAGACCGGGGACAGCGGAATCGGGCAGTGCATTATTTCGAAGGTCAAGCGTTGGCCTTTCCCGCCGCCTGATGGTGGTATAGTTATGGTCACCAGGCATTTCATGTTGCTTAAGGGCGGTTAGTTTTTGCGTGTTCTTCTGGTTCCCCGGGGCTGAAAGGGAGGTCGGTATGAAAAGGTTATCTGCCATAATTGCGGTTTTCGTAATCATGTTAAGCGGTTTCAGTGCCTCGGCTGCTGAATCGCCCGCGGAACTTGATCCGGCTGTGTTGAAGAACATGCCCCTCAATCAATTTCTTGCCCAGGGAAAAGCCAAGATTGCCGAGATGAACGACTTTGTGCGCCAGGCCCTTGAAGCCTTATCAACCGCCAGAACCCAGAATGATTTAGAAAAGATGAAATGTATCGAAACTAATCTGGAAGGAATCAAGGGGCTGCTGAGGGTATCGGATAATAATGCTGTGGCTTTAAGTGAAAGAGTTATAGGCCAGGATCGGGCAGGTGCCGAACATGAGTTTGTGAAGATATCAATTGCTAACGGCAGGGTTCTGACTTTGATGAACTCGATTAAAGCTTGCGGGGGGACTGAAACAGAAACACTGTTTTCCGGTGAACCTGTGGTGGAGCCGTTGTTCGACAGCGGACTTCCAAGTGATTACACGACCAGCGGTCTGACAGATTTCTGCCAGGCAATGCCGTGCAATCTTGAGCCGCCGCCGTCGGCCAGTCCGTTCAACTGAATTTTTGCGATGCGTCGCGAAGACGCAGTTCTGTTTTCGTGGGGGGCGCTTTGGGCAGACCTCATAAAAATCTGATGTTCGCGATCGTGGCAGTCATGCTGGCTGTCGCGATTCCGGGTGCGGCCCATGCCGACGTTGGCGTGTCCGTTAAGCCCGAAATATATGACGACGTGCGCGGTGTACGGTTCGGAAGTTTTGTGTTTGTGCCGCGCCTCAGCATTCAGGGCGGATACGATTCGAACGTGTTCCGCGAGTCGTCCGAGGAAATCCCGGAATGGGGTGCCAAACTGGTATTTACCCCCGGTTTCTCGCTGAAGAATCCGAACCCGTCCTGGGTCAGGCTTACATGGGACGCCCAGGTCGGTTTCAATATCTGGTTCGCTGACTCGAAGGCGGTCAAGAATCAGGGCCTTATCATCGCGGCCACGGGGCTTCGGGCCGATTTTCTGCCGAAATCACTTGTCGGTCTGTATGTTGCCGACGATTACAAGCGTCTGACCCAGCCGACCAACTATTCGACATCTGACACCTATGACCGCAACGTCAACGTAGCTGCCGTCGGCGTTCAGTTCAGACCGGGCGGTGCGCTGGACCTGGATCTGGCGTATTCCTTTGGACTGAACATGTTCGACAGTCATGCTGAACTGGATCAGTTCTATCATTCGACCAGATTCCTGTTGCTGTGGAACTTCTTCCCGAGCACATCGTTCGTCGTTGATGTTGACTGGCGGTATTCGTACTGGGCCACCAATGTTGTGGGCGTCAGGGCAGATTCGATGCCCCTGCGTGCCAAAGTTGGCGTCCGCGGCTATGTCACCAGAAAACTGGCGATGTCCTTCATGGCCGGTTACGGTCAGGGTTTCTTCAAGCAGGGAACTGATGTCCAGACGTTTATAGGTGAACTCAGTTTTGCTTATAAGCCCTTTACTAACCTTCTTGTGGAGCTCGGGTACGACAGGGATTTCACTGATTCGTATTACGCAAGATGGTACACGGCCGACTCGGTTCATCTGAAACTGGACGTGAAATTCAAAAACAGATACGGACTTTCGGTGTTCATGAAGTATGCCTACCTGATGTACGCAGGATATTCCCCGTCAGCCGCCGAAATTGCAGCCCGTGGCTATACTGACATCGTTGTTTCCCAGGCAGAGCGGCGCGACCACATGCTGAGTGCCGGGATGGCTGTTGATATTCAGATACTGCGTTACCTGGATTTCCGTGTCCGCTACGATTTCGAGTCGTCACTTACGGATTTCACCTCAACGATGCGGTGGGGTGCTGACAGCGAGCAGATTGAATACGGAAAGTATATGGCTCATAAGCTTATGGGCGAGTTCCGCGTGATGTACTGATATGCTGCATTTTATATACCCTTTAATCAGCCTTGTTCTGGTTCTGCTGGTCGGCGGTTGCGCCCCTTCCGTCGCTTATGTGGAATCTGCCGGACCGGCTGAAATCAGCCCTTCCGACTCTCTGGGGCCCGGTGATGTAATCGAGGTACGGGTCTATCGCGAAAAGGATCTGAGCGGCACGTTTCAGGTATCTGGCAAAGGGACTATTTCTTATCCGCTTCTTGGCGAAGTAAATGTTGATGGAAAGACTTCTGCCGAGATATCTGATGAGATCAGCAGGCGCCTTGCCGGCGGACTTATCAAAGATCCGTGGGTTACCGTTCTGGTCACAGAAATGATGAGTAAGCGGGTGTACGTTCTGGGGCAGGTTACGAAGCCGGGTACTTTCCGCTATCAGGATCAGATGACGATTATTCAGGTGATTACGCTTGCTGGCGGGTTTTCCAGAATTGCCCGTCCGGACGCAACGGTTGTTACCAGAACGGTCGGTGGTACCGAGACTAGATTTGTAGTTCCCGTTGATCAGATAAGCCTTGGAAAAGCCAAGAATTTCTATTTGCGTCCCGGTGATATTGTTTTTGTACCTGAATCAATTTTATAGGTCCCCCGTCTAATCTGTTAATTATCCTGTGACTTTCACGTTTTTCGTTGCACATCACAGCCTTTCAGGGTTCAAATCGTGTTGTTATGCTGGTTGAGTAATCTGCCCGGCAGTGTTAGCATAGTGACTCTTATGATTGGTTGTCCTGCACAGGACGCCGCCGGGCTGGAGGGAAGCGCCATATGGGCAGGGTAATCGGTATTGACCTGGGGACCACGAACAGTTGCGTGGCGGTCATTGAGGCCGGAAACCCCGTCGTCATTCCGAATCTGGAAGGAAGCAGGATTACGCCATCAGTAGTGGCGTTCACTGATGAAGGCGAACGTTTAGTCGGTGCTGTTGCAAAAAGACAGGCAATCACAAACGCCCGTAACACCGTGTTCGCTATCAAAAGGATGATGGGGCGCAAATTCGACTCCCCCGAAGTCCAGCGCATATTGAATTCATACCCGTACGAGATAGTTAAGGCTCAGAACGGCGACGCGGCCGTAAACGTCGCGGGCAGAAAGTATTCGCCACCCGAGCTGTCGGCAGTAATCCTCAAGCGCATGAAAGAGTTTGCCGAGGAGTATCTTGGCGAGACCGTTACCGAGGCCGTAATCACCGTTCCTGCATATTTTGATGATGCACAGCGCCAGGCCACCCGCGATGCCGGAAGGATTGCAGGGCTTGATGTAAAGCGAATAGTTAACGAACCGACAGCGGCTGCCCTGGCTTACGGGCTTTCCAAAAGGTCGAGCGGGCGCGTGGCCGTTTATGACCTTGGCGGCGGCACGTTTGATATTTCGATCATGGAACTTGGGGACGGTGTTTTCCAGGTTCGCACGACTCACGGTGACACGTTCCTGGGCGGTGAAGATGTCGATGGAAGAATTGTCGATATGCTGGCCGGGGAATTCGAGCGGATTCACGGAGTTGACCTGCGGCACGACGTTGTTGCACTTCAAAGACTTCGCGATGCCGCTGAAAAGGCCAAGATAGACCTGTCGGCTTCCCGTGAAGTCGATATCAATCTTCCGTTCATATTTGCCGATGACAGCGGTCCCAAGCATCTACAGGTCAGACTTACGCGGTCGCAGCTTGAAGGGCTGGTAGAAGACCTGATAGACCGTACTCTGGACCATTGCAAGCAGGCTCTTGCCGATGCAGGTATGAAGGCTTCGGATCTTGACGAAGTTCTGCTGGTCGGCGGAATGACCAAGATGCCGATGGTTCAGCAGAAGGTCACAAGTTTCTTTGGTACACAGGCCAGCCGCAACGTTAATCCAGATGAAGCGGTCGCCGTCGGTGCCGCGATTCAGGCCGGGATTATTCAGGGTGATGTCGGTGACGTCGTCCTGCTTGACGTTGTTCCGCTGTCGCTGGGAATCGAGACCCAGGGTGGCATGTTCACGAAGCTGATTGACCGCAACACGGCTATTCCGTGTTCCACGAACGAAGTTTTCACCACGGCTGAAGATTATCAGCCGATGGTTAATATCCATGTTCTTCAGGGTGAACGCCCGATGGCCAGGGACAACAAGTCGCTTGCCAGGTTCGAACTGATCGGTATCCCCCCGGCGCGAAGGGGTATTCCGAAGGTCGAAGTGTCGTTCGAAGTTGACGTCAACGGTATCCTGAGTGTTTCGGCCAGGGACCTTGGAACCGGTAATCTTCAGACAGTGCGTGTGCGGCCCACATCAGGGCTCAGCGAACGCGATATCGAACGCATAGTTGGCGAGGCCGACGACCGTGTCCGCGAAGATGAAAAACGTCAGGAAGTCGCCAATCTGAAGAACAGGGCAGATGGCCTGATGTACACGACCGAACGTTCGCTGGAAGAGTTCCTGAACTACCTTACAGACGACGAAGTTGCGGCAATCAATTCAGACCTTGAAAACTGTCGCAGGGCCAGATCCGGGACTGATCCGGCCACCATCATTCAGGCTATCAAGAATCTTGAAAAGTCTTCGTATCGAATTGCGGAACTTATGTACCGCGATTCGAACGGGTAATTCCACGTTCGGAGGGGTGATATGACCGCCCCTGTCAGGGCTGCAAGCCAATATACCCATCATTTTTTGTCAGTTTTTGTCGGGCTGTCTTTTTTTACGCTGGCGTTGGCAGGTCAGGCCGCCACAGCAGACGACCGCGATGTTCTTGAGCCCGCCGATGCTTCCGTAGACATTTGTGTCGGTGACTCGTGTGATGGTTCGTCGGAATTCCCGGTGATCGCCCTTGCACTTCCGCTCAGTGGGCCCCGCGCCTGGCTTGGGGAAAAGGTAAAGGCTGCGATGCAGGGATCGCTGTCGAAGCTGGACGGGCTGAAGTTGGTGGTTTTTGATACCGGGGGCACGGTCGCAGGTGCTGAAAAGTCTGTAGATATGGCTGTGCGCGTCGGGGCGGCCCTGATGGTCGGTGGAATAGGGGATCGTGAGTCCTATTCGATGGCTTCGGCAGCCGACCGGGCAAACATAAGCCTTGTGACGATGGGACGCAGCGATCTTGCCGCCTTCAAGGTTGTTCAGACGACCGTTTCGCGCAGGCGCCTTGCCGAATCGCTTGTTTCAGTGGTCAACGCTTCTTCGCCGGTTGATTGTGCCTTTGTTGTTCGGCGCGACGACCAGTTTGGGGAAGCTGAACTGGCCGCCTTCAAGGCTGCCACGGACGCGGCCGGGATCCGTCTGATGGGCAGTCGTGCTCTGCCGGCGTCCGGGGAAGAAGAAGTCAGTTTTGCCGACGAAGTTTCAGCGTTTGCGAAACAGTATCGCGAGCTCAGGAAGTGCAGAAACGAGATCCTTCACCTGATTGTTGATAATAACGAGGCCAGGCGCCTTGTTGAATACCTTCGTTTCGCCGGCTATTTTGAAGCGGTCAACGTTACCGTTACAGGTACACGGTTGTTTGATGACCCGGGCCTGGCTGCCCAGGGCGGAGCTTCATTGAACGGCCTGGTTTTTGTGGACCTGGACGTAGATGACGTGTTTCAAAAAGGTGCAAATGACCTTTTTGTGGCTGAACTTGACGATTTCGTTTCGGTTGCGGCGTTTGCTGCCATGCGCATAATCGAAAGTCATGCCTCGACCGGCTGGGTATTTCCTGTCAAGTCGGTCATCCCCGGTCGGACCGGTACTTTAAGCTGGGACGGCGAACGCCTTTCCGGTCAAAGAATCAAAGGATGTCGCATATCCGGTCGTGGCATTGAGTATCTTGATGATCAAAGAAATCCAGAGGGCTCGGGCGGGGCGGAGTGACAGTTGAACGAATTTGCCCTGATAGCAGAACTTCGTCGGATTTTTGACGGGGCCGGCATCGCAGGCCGTTTCGCAGAAGACGGCATCGTTATTCCAAATGGCGATGATGCTGCAGTTGTTCGGGTCGCGGGCGGTCTTGCCACAATTACGACAGACGCGCTTGTCGATGGCGTGCACTTTTCTTTTGATATCTGTTCACCTGCCGATGCCGGATACCGGTCGATCGCCGTGAATCTGTCAGATCTTGCCGCGATGGCCGCGCGACCTGTCGGTCTGCTGGTGTCGCTGGTCGTTCCCGATTCAATGGAAGATACGTTTTTGTGCAAGATAGCCGAAGGAATTGCCGTGGCATCGGCGCAGTTCCATGTGCCTGTCGTTGGTGGAAATATCACGCGCACCCCCGGCCCTCTGGTCATCTCGATTACTGCTGTCGGCGAGCAGGTTGTCATGCCTGTTCCCTGCAGAAATATGGCCGTCGCAGGCGATGAAATCTGGGTCAGCGGCTTTGTCGGGGACGGGGCACTGGGACTGCGGCTTCTGCTGGAAAACCGGTCGATGGAACTGGACTTCCCGCGCCTGGTTGCGTCGTTTCGGCGCCCATTGCCACGCCTTGATTTGACGGACATTATCGGTCGCGCTGATGTTCACGCAGTCATTGATATTTCCGATGGCTTTGTCGCCGATCTGGAACATATTTCTGCCGATTCCGGCGTCATGGCAAACGTTGACATTAATCTGATTCCAATCAGCGATGAAGCCCGCGCGTTCTGCCTGGCAGCCGGTCGGACGGACTTGATGCCGGCGGCGCTGTACGGTGGCGACGACTATCAGTTGATTCTTGTAGCGCCGGCCAGTTCGCACGTGCTTATGGTCGAAGCCGGTCTGCATTGTGTCGGTAGTATCTCTGCGGGGCAGGGTGTGGCACTTTTCAGCAATGGTCTGCGTGTTCAGACTGAATCAGATACGGGCTGGCTTCATCGGCGGTAAGGCCGCGTTACGCAAGCAGTTTGTCAAGTCGGGCCGTGATCTTTCCTTTGTCTGCGGCGCCGACTAACTGGTCCACTACCTGCCCCTTCTTTATGAAAAGAAGCGTGGGAATGGCGGTGACCGCATAATTGGTTGCAACGCCTACATTGCTGTCTACGTTGATTTTTCCAACCTTGATGCGCCCGGCGTATTCGTCGGCAATCTGCTCAATCAGCGGCGCAATGGCCCTGCACGGACCACACCACGGAGCCCAGAAGTCAATCAGGACAGGCTGTTCACTTTGAAGTACATCAGCTTTGAACTTTGCGTCAGTGAATTCATGGACGTTTTTTGAACTGGACATGGCGTTCCCCTTTTGCGTTCAGTCAGTCGGCCCTGATGCAGACTGTTTTCCGCATGCTTCAACGTACTTAAGACGCAGATCGAAAAGAAGCGCACTAAGCAGTTTGTTTTCGTCTGTTGTAAGGTTGCCCGCAGTTTTTTCGCGCAGCATCACAATAATATCAATAACGTTCCGGGCCATCGGAAGGCTGACAATCGCCTTTTCCTGTGCTTCCGGATTATTGGCTCCGAGGTGGTACAGGGCTGACGTACCCAGAGATATGATGAAAGTTGAAAAATCGACATTACCAAGACCTTCGTTCAGTCGGTCTTCGCACGATGTTTTGCTTTCAGACATGAATGATACCCCCTGGAATCACAAAGTCCTGAAATCGGCCGTTCTATCTGGTATCAGCCTTGTCGCCGTGGTCAACGGCTGATGACTCAATGTTTTCAGCTTCGTCAGCACAGTCTGGAAGCTTTTCCAGATAAGCCGCATATTCAGTGCTGGTGACAGCTTTTTTTGCAATCCATCTGTTAATAAGTCTGTTATCGAAAAGAAGTTCCTTGTCCATTTCAAATCCGTTTGGGTAGTACAAACACGACCCTATTGCCGTGATATGAAATGTAAGGCCCAAGGCAAAGGGTGTCAACCCGAACGAACGGTAATCGGGCATGTATCTGACCGGCAAATGGTAATCCCCTGAAAATTTTCCGGTTGAATACCTGGTCAGTCCAACTTGTCGAAGTGGATGCGGTAAATTTCGAGATCGGCAGTTTGATCCGGTGACAGGCAGTGTCCGCAGTGGCTGATTTTGATTATTAAACCGGCCACTTCTTCGATTTCATACCCGTAGTCGGAAAGAAATGCCTTTGCAGATTCATGGTCCAGGTTCAGGCGTCTGTGGCAGTTCGAACAGTACAGCGTTGCGCATAAAGGATCGCCACATTCCGAACAGATGAAGTCATGTTCGCTTGTTCCTTCTGTGCCACAAATTACGCAGTGTCCGAAGGTTTTTTCTTGCGCGATGTTCCTGTTGTCCAAAAGGTATCCCCGTTTCAGCCACTTTCCGTCCAAGGATAAGTTCGGGTAGTGCAAATCGTCAAACTTTGTGCTTGATTTTCTGCAACAAATGTAGTTCTGGTGGCTGATTCTTGGAAATTTCGACCGGCAGATAGAAAAACGGACATGATTTGGATATCAATGGCCGTCCAGTCCGTGAAGCATATGAAGCGTATGCTTGAGCGTCGGTGCGATTAATTCCATGTATTCAGTTGCACCTGCCGGACTCCCGGGAATTCCATAGATGGCAGTTGTGCCGCGGACACCGGCGACTGAACGTGACAGAAGGGCGTTCGGGTTGGTTGTGCCGAATTTGACCCGTGCCATTTCCATGATCCCTGGAATTTGCTTGTCCAGCAGGGGAATCAGCGCTTCCGGCGTGAAGTCATTCGGACCGATTCCGGTCCCGCCGGTCACAATGATTATGTCTGCGTCTGCCGCCAGAACTACGTTTTGAATCTGTTCAATGCCATCGGGAACTATTATTCGCGTGCATTGCAGCGGGTAACCGAAGGTGGCCACTACTGTTTCCAGGACGCCCTGAACTGCGGGGCCGGATCGATCTTCATATTCGCCCCGCGAGGCCCTGTCACTTGCGGTTACAACAGTCACCTGCAGAACTTTCGGCTGTATTCTGAAATGGTGATCAGTGGTCAACGTGCCTGATTTGATAACCCTGGCAAAAATTCCTTCGGCAGGAACAATGCATTTTCCAGTTTCGCGAAGTATTCCACACGAAGAACCGTGGCACTTTTTCCCGATCTGGGTCACTTCAAGGATTACGTCCCCCGCATCGAGCACGTCAAGGGGATTCAGTTTGTAAATCGGGAAGCCTGCGGTCGTAATGTTTTCTGCAAAGTTACCGGGTGACTGTGATCGGGATTCGGCCGTGTTGAAGTCTTCAATGCTTTCTATTCCGAGCAGGCTGACTTCGCGATTCCGGCTGCCGCGGTGGCTGTCGCCTTCGACACCGTCGGCAACAATCTGGATGCTTTGTCGCGGAGTCTTGCCGGTCCCTTTTGCCGTCGAGATATTGACAGAAAGGATCTTGATTTCCGGTTCATTCATAAAGATTCCTTCTGCTTTTTGACCAGCCGTACCGACGTGATTTCCATCTGCTTGTCAACGGCCTTGCACATGTCATAGATGGTCAGCAGCGACACAGATACAGCCGTCAGTGCCTCCATTTCAACACCTGTCTGACCTGTGCATTTTGCAGTCGCGATTGACCGTGCGCCATTTTCCAGAAATTCGATTTCGATGTTCACACAAGACAGCGGGACGTTGTGGCACAGCGGAATCAGTCGCGACGTTTCTTTTGCGGCAGTAATTCCCGCGATCACAGCGACCGATTCAACATCGCCCTTCTTCATCAATCCATCGCGTACCAGGGCCACCGTCTGTGGTGCCATGCGCAGGAAGCCTTCTGCGACAGCTGTGCGGTGCGAAACCGGCTTGTGGGATATATCCACCATCACAGCTCTGCCGTCTGCGTCCAGATGAGTCAGCATACTAACCTCCTATGCGATTGAAGCGTCCCCCGGGATTCTTTGTTCCCCGGGCAGGTTTGGACGTAATCGCCATTCTTAAAGCGTCTTCAATGCCGAATTCGCGAATGTTGAAGCCTTCCGTACCAAAAAGGCACGGTTTCACAGTCCCGTCAGAAAGAAGACGGATGCGGTTGCACTTTCCACAGTCGCCGCCCTCTCCGCCTTCCATCGGTGCAAAAGTGCCATCGGCCAGTGACATCTGCCTGATAAACCTTATACCGACCCCGAGATCGGTTGCGAAACGGATCAGAGATTCGCGTTCTTCGTCGTTAACCCCCTGGATATTTACGACATTAATTTTTACAGGTTTCAGTCCGACAGCAAGTGCGACGCGAATTCCGTTCTGGACCTGTTCCAGGTCTCCGCCCCCGGTTATTTTGCGGAACAGTCCGGTGTCCATGCTGTCCATACTGACATTTACGCGTTGCAGTCCCGCCAGGAACAGATCCCTGGCATACATGGCAAGAGACATCCCGTTTGTGGTCATTGCCAGGTCTTTGATTCCAGGCAGCGAGGCCATTTCCTTCACTAATGGAACGATTCCGGGGCGAAGCAGGGGTTCACCACCGGTGATGCGGATTTTGGTGATGCCGGAAGAAATTGCGACCCTGGTAAATTCAATAATTTCCTGATCAGTCAGCAGGTCGGCCTTTTCAAACCATTCGTTCTGCCCCGGCGGCAGGCAGTACTGGCAACGAAGATCGCAGCGATCGGTCACGGAAATACGCAGGTAACTGATCTCCCGGTCAAAGCGGTCGCGCATGTGCCTTCTCCCCTGCTTTCATGTACGTCCGATTTTCGGGGGCGATGACAAAGCAATCTGCGCGTGCCAGACCGATCAGATCGGCAGAACCCTGCAATGGTACTTCAGCAAGTATTCCGGTCGCGTAACCTTTCATGGGCAGAATCTGTGTGCGACCTGAATCCTGCCACTGCAAATCGTTTTCTATTATGGCCGATCTGCCGGGACACGGTTCCTGTCCAAGCCATGAACGCAGCAGCGGGGCGACCAGCATTTGAAACTGCAGGTACGATGAAACCGGATTTCCAGACAGTCCGAAGGCCGCCAGCGAGCCATGAACGCCGAAACTTACCGGTTTTCCCGGCTTCATTTTGACGGCGCGAAACTGTATGGCGAAGCCGGTTGATTCAAGGACGTCGGGGACATGGTCGTAGTCGCCTGCCGAGGCTCCGCCTGTCAATATCAGAAGATCGCATCGATCAGGTGCGTTAACGCTCTGCGTGACCAGGTTTTGTATTGAATCAAAGTTGTCCGAAACGATTCCACGGTAGCGGATCTGGCATCCAAGCGACCTGACCAGAGCCATCAATGTGGTTCCGTTTGAATTTCTGATCTGTGGTCCCTGTGCAATTTGATCCGGTTCGACCAGCTCGTCCCCGGTGCAGATGATGTCTACGATCGGCGGGGAAATTACGGAAGCATGGGTTATACCGCACGAAGCCAGAACTCCAAGTGCGGCCGGAGTCAACCGCGAGCCTTTTGAAAGAAGGGTGTCGCCCTTTCCGGCTTCACACCCCTGTCGCGAAATGGCGGGGCCGTCCGGCACGTTTGAAAACTGAACGTACCCGGGGTTGGTAAGATCCGCGTCTTCGAATCCAATCACAAGGTCGGCTCCGTGCGGTACCGGAGCGCCGGTCATGACGCGGGCGGCGTGGCCCGGGGCCAGTGGTTGTGATTCGTGTCCGGCACCGGTCGGTTCGCTTGAAAGTATCCGCAGTTGCATCCGGCCTTCGCTGCGACGCAGGGCGTAGCCATCCAGCATGGCACGGTCAAAAGGGGGATAGTCGTGCGGGGCAACAACGTCTGTGGCCAGTGTTTGTTCAGATGCATCTGACAAAGGCATTTGCAGGAAACGACGCGCCGGTTGGTGATCAAGTACTTTTTCAAGTGCCTGCTGAATCGTTACCGGTTTGCCGATGATTTTCATATGTTTCATCGTCCCCTACAGCGCTGTTACCAACGGATAAAGCAGTTTAACTGCGGCCAGAAACAATACTATGGAAAGTAGCTTTCGCAGGCCGGATTCACCTGCGAAACGTGATGCTGTCATGGACCCTGTGATCGCGCCTGCTATAGCCGTTACGACAGGCAGCCACTTGAACGTCGATGCAAATTGTATGTCAGGGATGATTGCGACAAGCCCGGCAATTGAATTGCAGAAGATAAATGCCGCCGAAATCCGGGCCACGGTGGCGAACGGGTAGCCCCATATCAGTATCAGCAGCGGACTTAAAATGACGCCGCCGCCTATTCCAAGGATTCCGGATAACAGACCGATTCCAGCGCCGAGCAGAACCTGCCACCAGTTTGATATGGTTGAGGCGGAAAGCTCTTTGCCGGCGCGCATCCAGAAGATACGGGCACTTACAATGAACAGAAAGATTCCCAGGATTGCCTGGTATGTCTGGGCGCCGACCGGAATTTTTGCCCCGATGAATGCAAACAGTGCTGCAGGGATTCCCAGACGAAGGAATATGGCGATTGGCAGTCTGGAGCCGTTTCTGGTGAACCCGACGAAAGCTATGCCCGACACGAATACATTCATGATCAGGGCCTGACAGCGGGCTTCGGTATGCGGGATACCTGCTATCGCAAGCAGGGCCAGATAGCCCGTTGCGCCGCCGTGACCGACAGACGAATAAAGCAGAGCAATTACAAAGGTTCCCAGCGACAGCAGTATTTCCAGGCTATCTATCAATGCTGCAGCCCCTGCCTGAAGTGTTCCTAGTACTTTCCGTCCCGCAGGCGGGAAGACGGCACTTCGCCTGATACGGTATAGCCGTATCCAGGCCAGAAGCCTGAGTGTTCTTCAGTTGTAAGTTCGATTCGCGTGACGTACTTGGGATTCTTGTATCCCAGCAGCCGTGGAACAACTATGCGCAATGGAAATCCGTGCTTAAGGGATAATGTGTTATTCAAAATGCCTATGGCCAGAAGCGTCTTCGGTTCGCGGGCCACGTCCAGCGACAGTGATTCTGTATATTTACCGCCGACGCTGGTGATTTTCAGGAAGCGGGCTTCCGGCTTGACGCCGGCCAGGTCAAGAACCCTTGAAAGCGGGACCCCGTTCCAGGGAATGTCATAGATGGACCACCCTTCAACGCAATGGAAGTCGGTAACTTGATTAACTACTCCGAGGTCCCGTAACTGGCAGAAGTCCAGCGTGAGCGGGTTGTCCACCAGGCCGTCTACGGTCAGGCGCCATGTGGCCAGCAGAGTGGCAAGTTCCTGTCGGTCAACTGTGCGCTCGCCCCAGTCTTCAAACAGGGGGAGGTCTTCTGAACCGGGGTTGAAAGCATCTTCGCACGTCGGCGCTGTGACTTCTTCAGTTCCGGCGTCAACGGCACCCTCGTCATTGAACCCGGTTTCGTCGGAGCCGTCATCCCCGGTGCCTGTTTCCCCTGTATCCCTGTCCCTGCCCGAATCGGTCAACGTATCGAACCCTGTGATAGTCTCGGCACCGAAGTCTGCAAGATCTCCGCCGTCCGGAGATGAGTATTCGGTTCCACGGACGCACGCATCAATGACGGGTGAAAAAAGTCCCAGTACCGATGCTCTGCCAAGCCATGTCAGCAGGCTGCGCCTTGTTAAACGGGACGTTTCGGTGTTCCTGTCGTCGCAATTGTCGTCGGCATCGGTCTTAATCTGATCGTCCGGTCCGTCCATTGCATTATCCTCGCGCGACCATCGGTTCAAGTATTGGCAGCCATATCTGGATAGTCAAGCCAACCAGCCGTTACATCAGTATTTATGAGCCAATATATGTCAGCGGGAACAGCGGGATTATCAGACGATCGTTTCGACCCGGATCATGTTGGTCGTACCTTTTTGTGAAAGTGGCAGACCGGCAACGATTACGACCCGGTCGCCCTTGCACACGACACCTTCAGCTTCCAGCCGTTCGAATGCGGCGCATTCGGCTTCGTCAAGGTTGCAGTAAGGCTTGTCGAGGTACACAGGATAGACACCCCAGTTCATGGACAGTTGGTTGCAGACAGCTTCGTCGCGGGTAACTGCACAGATTGGCATACGCGGTCTGAGTCGCGACAGCAGGCGTGCGGCATGGCCCGTTTCGGTAAGAACGACCAGAGCTTTGGCCCCGCACTGGTAGGCAGTCGAGACCGCGTTGTATGAAACGATGGCCGGCAGGTCGCCCGACCGCGCCGACATCGGAATCGAGTTGTGGAAGCCTTCGTAGTCGAATTCCAGTTCGACTTCACGGATGATGGCGCACATCGTCTCGACGACTTTGACCGGGAAGCGTCCCATTGCGGTTTCGCCCGACAGCATTACGGCACTTGTCGAATCAAAACAGGCATTTGCGACGTCGCTTGCTTCGGCCCGTGTGGGCATCGGGCTTTCGATCATTGATTCAAGCATCTGGGTCGCGGTTATGACTGGCTTCGATGCAAGGAATCCGGTTCTGATCAGGCGTTTTTGCGCTATCGGTACGTATTCGATGGCCACCTCGACGCCCATGTCACCGCGCGCGACCATTATCCCGTCGGCCGCAGCTACTATATCTCCGGCGTTCTTCAGGCCTCTTGCGCTCTCGATTTTGGCGATAAGCAGCACGTTCGGCTTGCGGCCGGACGCGGTCTTCGAGCGCGCGACAAGGCGGCGGACTTCTTCAATGTCGGTGGCCTCGCGCACGAAAGACAGGGCGATGTATTCAACTTCGCGTTCGACGGCGAAGCCGATGTCGTTGATGTCTTTGTCGGAAAGGAATGGCAGGGGATAGTCGACGTTCGGAATCGTAAGGTGGGCTTTTGGCCGCAGCATGCCCTGGTTGCCCACGCGTACCTCTATGCGATCCGGGGATTTTGCGACAACTTCACCCGCAAACGAGCCGTCCATAAGAAGGATGCGCTGTCCGATCGAGCAGAGACTGTCTACCCCGGGCAGGTTGGTATAGACCAGAAGCGGTGCGTCGGCTTCGAGCTTTTCTATGCCTTCGGGTGGGCGGGACTCGATGGTCAGAACGCTTCCTTCATCGAGTGGCATGGCCGTGGCATAGCCATATATTCTGACGGCGGGACCCTTTATGTCAGCAAGAATGGCCACAGGTCGCTTCAGTTCGGCCCGGGCGGCGCGAATCAGGTCGACTATATGTGTGGCGTCTTCAGGGGACTGGTGGGAAAAATTCAGGCGGAAAACGTTAACTCCGGCATTGATAAGTGCCCGGATCTTTTCGGGGCTTTCAGAGGCCGGCCCCAGAGTAGCAACGATTTTTGTGCGTTTGTCGGGATTCTTCATGTTCGTATTCTTCCTACGTCGAAGGCGCCATATACTAGCGCAAATCGGCTATAATTGGCCTGAATTTTGAGCGGGGACAGCCATTGCGAAAAACAGCTTTGATAACAGGTGCCAGCGCCGGAATCGGTGAATCCTTTACCCGCCTGCTGGCAGCGAAAGGATTTGATCTTGTCCTGGTTGCCCGTGATGAAGCCAGGATGCAGGCGCAGGCCGCGATCTTGACGGAAAAGTATCAGATTATGGTCGAGGTGCTGCGGGCAGATTTAGGTACAAGGGAAGGCTGCGGTGCGGTTGAAGCCAGGCTGAACCAGGAGGGGCAACCGATTTCGGTTTTGATAAATAATGCCGGTTTCGGTATCAAGGAAGGTTTTCTGGCCAGCAACCGTGAGCTTGAAGACCAGATGCTGCAGGTTCTGGTGACGGCCCCGATGCGGCTCTGCCATACAGTCCTTCCCGGCATGAAACAGCGCAACGACGGCGTAATCATTAACGTAAGTTCGGTGGCAGGCTGGATAGCCGGTGGTACTTACAGCGCGGCAAAGTCTTATGTGACAGTTTTATCAGAGTCCCTTAATACCGAAATGAAGGGAACAGGCGTGAAGGTCTGTGCCCTGTGTCCCGGATTTACTCATACTGAATTTCACCAGCGCGGTGGAATGAAGATGAAGAGTGTGCCCGAGTTCATGTGGCTTGAGGCTGACGCAGTCGTGGCCGCTTCCTGGAAGAATGCGCTTTCCGGGAAGGCGTTGTCGGTGCCGGGCTGGCAGTACAAGATACTTTCTGCGATTACGCGTTTTGGACCGCGGCCCATGATTCGCAATCTTGGTATGAATGTCAGGAAGAAACAGCGGGTCAATCCTTAGCCTTCCACACGTCTTGCACACAACAGGGCAGCGCCGGTGGCTGTGACGAACTGGGGATGGTCGGGTATCGTTACCGGCAGGCCCAGGGCGGATGACAGGGCACGGACGACTGCCTGCGACTGGACCGTGCCGCCGGTTGCCACGACCGGGCTTTTCAAGCCAACCTGTTGTCCCAGTGACGCCACACGACTGCACACCGACGCCAGAACGCCCTTCAGTATTCTGGCGGGCGAGTGTCCGGCGGAAAGCAGACCGACGACCTCTGACTCGGCGAAAACGGTGCAGGTGCTGGTTACCGGCAGCGGTTCGACTGCGTTGGAACTGACCGCGTCGAACTGGTCAAAAGGGACGTGCAGAACGCGGCTCATGACTTCCAGAAATCGGCCGGTCCCGGCTGCACAGCGGTCGTTCATTGCGAAATCAAGGACTTTCCCCGCTTCAACCCGCACAACTTTGCTGTCCTGGCCGCCGATGTCCACGACCGTAACTGCGCCTGGCGCGACGAAGCCTATGCCGGCCGCCAGGGCGGTGATCTCGCTGACCTGCGCCAGACGCGACTCGAAAAGGGCGCGGCCATAGCCGGTAGTCAGGACCGGAATGCCTTCGGCCCCGCATTCCCGCAGTGCGCTTTCGGCCGCGACGCGCATGTCCGGCATCGACGGCACAACGACGCGCGCCGTGACCTGTCCGTCTTCCATGACGACGCACTTGGTGGCGGTAGATCCAATGTCCAACCCTGCTACGCGGTTCATTCGGATGCCCCCAGTGCCTCGAAGAACGGCACAAGCCGTTGCTGGAGGTGTTCGAACGAGACCGAGCGTGGATCGGCCATGTCGGCTTCGATTACGACACCGGTGGCGCCGGTGGCGGCCGACACTGCGTTTTTTACGCCGAACTGGCCAAGCGAATAGCGTTTGCACGACCGGTTCGAATGCAGCACGAAGCCGCTGGCGTCAAACTTGCGCACCATATCTGAAATGACTTTGACGCGGTGTTCTGCACCGTGGTTCAAAATGATGTCGGTATAGACGCGGGCCAGGCTGGTGAACGGGTCCGCAGGGTTTAAGTCCTCGGCACTCCATGCGCTGGTGTATGTGTCGGCCACCAGAGACACGTGGTATTTTTCAAAAAGCTTCTTCAGCTCTTTGTGCGCCGGCCAGATCGCGATGTTGTCCCAGACCACGCGGACGCGTTCGTCGGGCACAGACGAAATGCCTGCCTTTGCGCGTTCGCGAACCTCGTCACGCAGTTTCTTGTAATAAGAAATGCAGCGTCTGGTGCCGCGCATGGACACGATCGGGGCCATGTGGACAAATGCGTCGAACGATGTGAACGGTGCCGGGTGTCCGGTCGCCATTCCAAGGACTTCGGCCCACAGTTCCAGGGCTTTCCGGGATCGTGATACGACCCGGCCAAGACGGGCATCGGTTACGCGGTGGCCGCTTATTCGGCCGGCTTCTGCCGCTATGTGGAGCATCTGTTCGCGGACGTAGGCCAGGTCAGCATCGGTCGGTGGACCGTCGTTAAAAGGTGTGTCCAGAAACAGCAGCGGTACATTGAATCGTTCGGCCGTCAGTCGGAACCAGTTCTGGACTGTGCCGCAGATGTTGTTTGACAGCAGGATGACATCCGGGGGAACCAGATGGCCCATCGGTGACTTGCCACTGATCTGACTGCCGATATCGACGCGGAAATAGCTGCACAGATCGCGGGAATATCCTTCAGCTTCGGTCTGTTCTGCCAGTTCCATGGACATCCCGCGTGCCGCACAGATGGCCGCATGGTTTTCCGGGTAAAACGGTATAAAACCTGCGGCAAGTACAATTTCGACCGGCGATCCTGACGTGACCCATGCCACCGGACGCCCGATTTTTGAGCCGAATCTGGTCCACAGAACCTGGTTGCGGATAGTCGACTGCAGGCGCTTGTTCGCACGCAACTTAATCATGGCAGCGCCTCCAGCATAGTCTGGACCCTGGTTCGGTCGCCCCCTGTCATCGTGATCTGGCGATCGATTTCCAGCACGATTGACGGGATGCCGACCTTTTTCAGGGCGGCCACCAGTGACGGTGCCTCGAACGCGCTCGGGTCGCAGAACTTGTAGTGCAGCAGGATCGCGGCTTTCGCGCCTGCGTCACTGGCCCGCGCTGCGACGCCTTCCGGGCGACCTGATACGAACCTTTCAGGGCTGTGGACCGGGCGGTGAATCAGGCTTTCGGCGATGGCCTGCAACCGGTCAGGCTGGTCGGCGCGAACACGGCGACCGGCTTCCCGCGAGCCTGTGTTGGTGTCGTCCGATACGATGGCTGCACCCATATCTTCAAGGTCGCGAATCCACTGGACGGACGGAATCATTTCACCGGACAGCAGGATCGGGATAACCGTAGTTTTGGTTGTGTCATCTACCGAAGCCGCACCGACCGCAAACGACGTTTCGCAAAGCGCAAGAAAGTCCGCCGGGGCCATGACCTGGGCAGCAATGGCGGCGGCGTAAATCCTGGATGCCGGGACGTCACGTGATGGCAGACGGTCAAACAGGTCTCCAACTCGGATGCGCACGGCTTCGCGTTCGACGATGGCCGTTTCCAGGCGGTCCATGTCAATTGCCCGTCCCAGTATTGCGGCGGCTTCGCGGCACATGTCTTTAAGTGTAAGTGTTGCGTGGTGACTGGCGGCTTCGGATTCAACCGCGACTGCAAGGCGCAGCGAAACGACCGGCAGCGATGGTATCGCGGCGTTAAGGATGCCCGGCACGGTTGTCAGCGCATCGCAACCGCTGGTGGAACCGACCAGACCGACAGGCAGATCGGCCTGCAGAAGCCTTTCCAGCATCGAACGGACGGTGGTGCATGCAAACGCCTGCAGGACGCCATCGGCGCGTGGGTAGCCGGTCATCGGCCCGGGTGGCATGCGAATGCCCGCCAGCCCGAAGGCATCAAACACTTCCAGCGGGAAGTACGACGACAGTCCCAGTCCCAGCGCGCGACCTTCTGCACCTGCCCGCAGGCGGGCTTCCAGAAACGGTTCATCCGCCACTTGATTCAGCCTGTCAGACACCATGCCGCCCCCTCCGTCCGCCGGTGATGGCGTCCAGAACCTTGCTTTCATGAAATCAATCTACGGGTTAAGTATTGGTGGCCCTGATTTAAGAGTCAAGCAATCGTAATGGCGGGCAAAAGTGAGTTTTATAAAAGCCTGGTCGGTGGCGCAGATTTGGATGAAGAACCAGGAATTCTGATCGTTAACGGCAGATTTTGGATATTTGACGCTCCGCCGTCGCCGCAATCTGTTGTTCGGCCAGGGCTCTTTCGCGGGTGATTTCAATGGAAAATTCTGCTTCGGTCGGAAGATATGTGACGTACTTGCTGGCGAATATTTGTCTGCGATCGTTCAGAACCGAATATCGGGCTACTGTGTTGTTACTCTGGGTGCACAAGATCAGGCCGATGGTCGGGTTGTCGTCGGCCGCCGCGTACAGGTCGTCAAACATCCGTACGTATCCATCCATCTGACCGACATCACCATGCGTCAGTCTTCCCATCTTCAGGTCAATCAACAGGTAGCACTTCAGAAAGCAGTTATAGAAGACCAGGTCAACATACAGGTCGTCACCATCAAATGACAATCGCTTCTGCCTTGCCACGAAAGCAAATCCTTTTCCCAATTCGAGCATGAATTCCTGTAGATGCCCGATGATCGCGGTTTCAAGATCGGATTCATGTAATGCAGTTGGATCAGGGATGCCCAGAAATTCCAATACGTACGGGTCCTTAATGGTGTCAATCAGTGCGCGAATCGGTTCATGCTCAGTTGTGGCGACTGGAACGGCATCGGGTTCAACCACAATGGGAAAATTTCCGTCTGCCTTTTTTCGCTTGTTACGGCTTCTTGCCAGACGTTCAAAATATTGCGAGCTGATTTGACGCTGAAGTACTCTTACGCTCCAGCCTTCGGCGATTGCCGCGTGTTCATAGTAAATCCGAGCTTCGTCGTTTTCTACCCGTATCAGGGTTCGGTAGTGAGACCACGAAAGATGAAAAGTTAAATCGGGGCCAGCGGCTCTCGAATGATCAGAATCCTTGATGGGCCAGTGTTTCGAATTACGACTTAAGTCAATTAAATCAGTTTGTTCTGAAGATTCCACACACAGTGTGTGTGGAATTGATGGTACTCGATCGGCATATAACAAATAGAAGAGTCTGAAACTCCACAGGTTTGTTTTTGACCAGCCCGCCCCATATTTTACGGTCAATCGTTCGGATAGTTCATTGAATACCTGCTGCCCATAATCAGCACGGCTCTCGCCACGCTGCAGGTCTATCACAATCTCGCGGCCGATGGCCCAGTATGCGATGACCATGTTGTGGTTTACGGCTCGAACCACGTTTGCACGAGCCTGTTCCAGTATTGCTGCAACTCTGTCGAAAAGATGGTCTTCTACCGTCGCAGGCATGTTTTCTGTTCGCTTTTTCATTTGAATCTCCTTTTAGGAAGGGGGGGGCAAAACACGGCAGGCATTTCGGTTTTTGAAGCTCTGACGTTTCGATAATTGTTCCGGTGTCTGGTGCCAGCCGTAGATTGTGCCACGCGGGTTCAGCGTCAACGCTTCAAGCGTCTGCGGCCATCAGGGTTAGACAAATAAACCGGGATGCGTGCATTGTGCGCACTTCTTGAAACGGCCCTGGAAATGTGTCAGGGGAGGTTACTTGATGAATTTCACGCGTTATCACTGATTTTCAGGTCCAGTTTCGGCATTTCCTTTGTAAACCGGCGGACAATGGCGGTTTTTATTACACAGGTAGTTGCCGGGGGGTCGTTACGGTTAAAAACATATATATTCTTGCTAAGAACATAAGATAAGTGACCGCCGAATCCGTAAGCCTTTGGAAAGCCCCACATCGCCAGAGCTGCCCCGAAAGCTTCGCCAACTGGAACGCGTGCGATAATCCGATCTATAAAGAAGATAGTAAACTCAACTACTTGGAGGGCAGCAAGGATTAGCAGGGCGGTCGTTCCAATCCAGAAGGCTGATAATGCCAGAGCAGTCATTGCCAGCATCTTAACCGAAGGAAGACAGATCTTCAGCGAGTATCCCTGTTTAGACTTTCTGCGCTGTCGCAGGGCGAGTCCCTCGTTAAACCATTGCAGCCAGAAGTGCAGCAAGTCACGCCTGTGGTGAAAAACGACCACCTGCGGATCACGCAGTATCTGGTTGCCGGCGTCGATGATGGCGTAAACGAGGGCAATATCTTCGGAAGTCAGCAAGTTTTCATCGAAACCACCGACTGACCGAAAGGTTTCCAGATTGACGATCAGATTGCATGTCGAAGCTTCCCGGACGGGCTGTACAGGGCCGGTGTCGCGGCAAAGGAGACTGAGCGTTGGACCCATCACTAAAGTGCTGCTGAGCGCGTGTCCAGAAATCTTGCGCGACCACGAATCGTCCGGAGGGGTCATTGTCGGTCCGCAAATTGCGGCGACAGAATCATCTGCCTGTTGAAGTCGGGCACGAGCGTTGACAAGCCAGTCAACCCTTGGATATGCGTCAGAATCGATGAACGCGACATGTGTGCATTCCGGGGGTAAATGGTTAACTCCGAAATTCCGTTTTGCCGAAATGCCTGCTTTTCGCGGCACCTGAATTGCGAGTCCATCATATTCCGGGACATATTGATCCGGCACAATCACCAGCGGCCAGGGACCGCCTTCCATCTTAAGCAGATTCTGGATGCACTGATCAACGTAACTTGTCCGAAACCTGAATATCACAACGATGCCTATGACAGGGTTAGTCATATTGGATGCCTTCATCATGGGAATTCATCAGGCCGCGCCACCAGAAACCGATGTTTCCAGGTCTTGTAAAGGCGCTGTGCTGAAGAAAACAGGAATGGTCACATGAGCATTTTCCGGTATCTATTTCAAGGCGTTCGCGATTTGCAGCCGCGCTGTTAAGTATGCTGCTTAAACTTGTTCCGGGGTTACGCAGTGAACCAATCGGATCACGCAGCTCGCAGGTATGCACAGAACCGAAAGCGTCAATGTAGATGGATCCACTCCCAGCCGAACATCGCCAGTGTCGAGGCTGTCCGCGATGATATTTCAGCGCCTCGGAGTAATAGGTCCCCCAGAACAGCTTGTTTAATTGACCGGCCAGACCGAGGCGATACCCGTCACGCAACCGCGCCTGTCCTTTAAGGTACTTGCCTTCCCTTTTCAGAAATCCGGCGCAATCCATTCTGGCCTGGTCCGTTCCCGGTGCCCTTACAAGGCTGATGCTGTGACCTTCAATTTCCGGCCAGTTATCAGCAACCCAGGAAAGAATATCCCGGTAAGATGATTCATTCTGCGAACAAATACATGTATTTACACTGATATGAAGGTTGGGCAGAGTCTTTTTAAGAACGACCAGACGTCTGTACGTTTCCTGCAAAGAATCAAAATTGCCGTTCACACCCCGGATGGCGTCATGAGTTTCGCCAATACCGTCCATCGACAGGCCAATACCTACAAAGCCCTTGAATACATTGCAGACTTCCCGGGCCATCTTTTCCACTGCGTCGGGCATGATGGCGTTGGTGGGGATGCTGATATATTTTACTGGTGTGGCTTTTACGAATTCGGCAATCAGATCGGGGAGTTCCTTGTGTAATGACGGTTCGCCCCCGCTGATTTCCAGAAGAAGCAGGTCGGGCAGGTCTGCTGCAATCCTTCGACAAGTCGCGACGTCGAGGTCTGCACCAGATTGATTCAGATTTTTCCGGTTGTAACATGTAATGCAGCGGGAATTGCATCGCAGAGTCGGTTCCAGAATCAGCATTGTCGGGCTTGGTCTGCCAATGACGCACCGCACCATCGATCGTCCCAGAATCATGGCAGAACTAAGCAAACTGGAATCGTGCATGCGCCGTTTTTCCTTCATTTCCCGCGTGGTCATGTAGGCCGATTATACCTGCGTGCCGCCCGTACGTCAACGCGGCGGGTCGTTCCATTTAGTGTAGTTTCAGTTCCCGGGATAGAATCGGCGTCAGAAGCCGGGCCGGATTGGTCCCGGGGAGGTCAGGTCATGAAGATTCACGTTATGGGGATTGGCGGTACCGCAATGTCGGCAGTTGCCGGGTTGCTTCAGGATTCAGGTCATGAAGTCAGGGGTTCTGACAGGGTGTATCCGTACCCGCCGGTCGGCGACCTGCTTGCCAGCCTGAAGATAGACGTCATGTCACCTTATGACGGCAGCAATCTGGACTGGGAACCTGACCTTGTCGTTGTCGGGAACGTGATGAGGCGCGACAATCCTGAAGCCGAAGCGATGCGGGCACGCGGCATCCCGTTCATGTCTTTTCCGGAAGCTTTGCGTGAACACTATCTGGCAGGCAGGTTTCCGGTTGTCGTGACCGGAACGCACGGCAAAACAACGACATCGTCGCTGTTGTCGTGGCTTCTGTATGCCCAGGGGTTTGATCCCGGTTATCTGGTGGGTGGGGTGCCGCTCGATTTCGGGTCCAATTTCAGGGCAGGGGCGGGCCGATTTTTTGTAGTTGAAGGCGACGAGTACGATACGGCCTATTTTGATAAGGGGCCGAAATTCCTTCACTATGCGCCGCAGGCCGCAATCATCAATAACGTCGAATTTGACCATGCTGACATCTATGCCGACCTTGCGGCAGTAATCGCGTCGTTTGCGAAATTTGCGAAGATCATGCCTGCGGGAAGCCCGCTGCTGATACCAGTTGACGATGCCAACGCGGCGGCGGCGGCCACAGAAACAGCGGCCACAGTCCGCACTTTCGGCATCGACGAAGGCTGGTGGCATGCGACTGGCATCGAGTGGGCCGGGGGCAGGGTCAGCTTTAATCTTATCTGCAATGAAGTTGTCGTCGGCCGGTTCGTTTCGCCGTTGATTGGCAGACATAACCTTTCAAATACGATTGCCGCTCTTGGCGTTCTGCATGAAATCGGGGCAGTCAATTCGCGACTGGCTGATGCGCTTATTTCCTTTTCAGGCATCAAAAAACGTCAGGAAGTAAAAGGTGTTGCGCGCGGGGTCACAGTCATTGACGATTTTGCCCATCACCCGACGGCCGTCCGCGAGACTATCCGCGCGGTAAGGCTGGCGTATCCCGGCAGCAAAATCATCGCGTTGTTCGAACCGGAATCAAACACCAGTCGTCGTAAGGTTTTTCAGTCTGAATATGTAGACGCGTTTTCCCAGGCTGATCGTGTGCTGTTCTGCAGTCCTTTTGAAAAGGCCGATGGCCTTCCCCAGGACCAGAAAATCGACATGGCCCGCCTTGTTTCTGACATCAGCGCCCGGGGGACTCCGGCGGCGATTATCGCGGACATGGATGAACTTGCGGCCGAAGCTGTTGCCAGTGCTGATGTCGGTGATGTAATTCTGGGCATGAGCGGACGTGACTTTTTCGGTGTGCATGGTAAGGTTTTGGATTTGCTTGGTAAATGACTGCAGTCCGAATTCGTGTGGTGTGTAAGCGCGGCGGTGTCTGCTGAAAACGGTTACACAGTCGCCGCAGGCGCAGAAACAGGCATTAGAAGTTTGTTCATAAGGTTGACCGGGCAGTTTGTTGTGATAGCCTTGGCCCCGTAAGTGGTCCGATTGCATTGATTGTGGGCAGTCGGGCTGCGTCTGGTTCAGGCTTGCGAGGAAAAAATGAAGGGTGTGCTTCCAGTTAAAGCTTTCAGGTATGACTCGAAGAAGGTCGGGGATCTAGGTCAGGTTCTGGCGCCCCCGTACGATGTCATTTCCCCCGAGTTGCAAAAAGAGCTTTATGACCAGCATCCTGCGAACGTTGTCAGGATGATCCTTGGTTATCAATATGATACCGATGATGAAAACAATAATCGGTACACACGTGCCCGCGACGACTTCAGCAAGTTTCTGAAAGACGGCGTCATCGTTCAGGATGCTGAACCCGGCTTTTACGTTTATGACCAGGAGTTTGATCTTTCCGGTCGCGGCAGAGTCTGTCGTCGTGGAATCATCGGGCGCTGGCGTCTGACTGATGAAGGTGGCCTGCTGGCCCACGAAAAGACTCTGGACGGACCAAAGGTTGATCGCTTCAAGCTTTTCCGTGCCTGTAAGGTCGTGTGTTCACAGGTCTTTTCTTTCTATACTGATCCTGCCAAAAAGATCGACGCCGTGCTTTCGCAGCCCGGCGTCATGGAATTTGCGGCCGAAGGGACGACCCCGGATGGCATCAAGCACATTCTGCACATCGTTCGCCGCCAGGATGCGGTCGACATCATTTCTGACGTGCTTTCTTCAAGTCCCCAGTTCATAGCCGATGGACACCACAGATACGAAACGACGCGAAATTACCGCGCCGCAAGGATTGCCGAACTGGGTGGTTCAACCGGCGACGAACCGTTCAACTTTGCCACCGTTTATATGGCTAATACGTGTCAGGATGGCCTGGTAATACTTCCGTTTAACCGCATGCTTCATGACGTCCCCGGATTCAGTAATGAACGTCTGCTTGAAGCACTTCGCGCTGACTGCGTTGTTACGCATATCGACAAGCCGGTGGACCAGGTCGATCTGGCTGTTGAAGCGATGGGAAAGGACGGCTCGCTTGTGTTCGGGTTGTATCTGCAGGGCCTCGGATGGCACACCGTATTGGTGAAGCCGGAAAGTCGCGCCAGATTTGCCCGGGATTGCGGGCTTCATCCTGCGGTCGCCGCGCTGGACGTTTCCTGGATTCACCAGCGCATGCTGCTTGAGATGCTTGGAATCTCACTTGAAGCCCAGGCCGCCAAGACCAACATTGATTACCATTATGACCCGGTCGAGATTGATGCCGCTGTCCGCGCCAATCCTGCCAGGTATCAGGTTGGAATCATAATGAATCAGGTTACTGCAGGTCAGATCGAGGCCGTTGCCCAGGCTGGCGAAAAAATGCCTCAGAAATCGACTTACTTCTTCCCGAAGATCATTTCCGGCCTTGTCATCCACCCGCTTGAAGAGCAGGTTCCGTAGCTTGGGCCGTCTATCCCCGATCCCATATCCTGTCCCGGTCGGCATTGAAGATGCGCTGCGCCTTGAAGGGGCTGTTGGCGAAGATGAAGACCTGACAGTCCTGTTTGACCGCTGGCCATTTATTCAGGCAAGTCGTGGCTACAGGTTCGGCATAGATTCGGTTGTCCTGGCGCGGTACGCGATTGGTGCGTACGGCCAGGCCGGCGCTGTGCTTGATGTTGGTGCCGGTTGCGGGATTATTGGAATTCTGCTGGCAGCGCACATGCCACAGGCAGCGGTTACAGCGGTCGAGATTCAGCCACTGGCCGCTGACAGGGCCGTCCGCAACACACAAATCAATGGTCTTGAAAACAGGATCTCGGTTGTCGCCGGTGATGTCAGAACTGTCGTCGCTGCCTGTAAGGCTGACGAATCCGCGCAATTTGACCTGGTCGTTTCCAATCCGCCGTTTTACCGGCTCGGGTCGGGGCGGGTTAATCCGGATTCAGAAAAGGCCGCAGCCAGGCATGAACTGCATCTGAACATGCGGGACCTGATGGGCGTGATTTCAGCCGTTCTGGCGCCGGACGGTCATGCCGTTGTTATGTATCCAGCCGAAAGGCTTGAAGAATGTCTGGTTGTGCTGCCTGAATGTGCGCTTGCCGCCGAAGTTGTTGTCCCAGTTCAACCGGGGCCCGGCACAGCCGTCGAACTTTACATGATCGACATCGTTCATGCTGCCCGTCGCATTGAATCCTGCGCGACCGGTTCAGCGGGCGGTGACGTGCATGTTCCCGGCCTTTCGGAACCTGTCTTCATGAACAGGGAATTCGTGACCGGTTTGACGTGATACTGCCTGCGGTGAGTGTGATACTGCCTGCCGGGTGCGTCATGCCCCTTCCTCTTGTCGCGGTCCGGGATTAAACTTCCCGTGGTTTTTCGGAGAATTCAGGTGGACGAAAAGAAGCGCTATTACGTAACAACCCCGATTTATTACGTTAACGACAAGCCGCATATCGGTCACGCGTACGCCACAATCCTGGCCGACGTGTTGAAGCGTTACCATGCGATGTTCGGCTGCGAGACGTTTTTTCTTACAGGCGTGGACGAGCACGGTCAGAAAGTGGAAGAAGCTGCGAAAAAGCGTGGCATGACGCCGCAGGAACATTGCGACGAAATGCAGGCGCATTTCAGGAATCTGTGGCCGACGCTGGACGTCAGCAATGATGATTTCATCAGGACGACTGAAAAGCGGCATGAGACTGTCGTTGTGAAAGCCCTGGAAAAACTGTGGGTTACCGGTGACATATATAAAGGCCAGTACGAAGGTTTTTACAGCTCCAGGGTCGAAAAGTTCTTTACTGAAGACGAGTTGATCGATGGGAAGTGTCCCGAGACCGGCGGTGAAGTAAACAAGATCGTCGAGTCCAACTACTTCTTCAAAATGAGTAAATATCAGCAGCACCTGCTGGACCATATCGCCGCGAACCCTGATTTTATCAGGCCTGAATCGCGTCGGAACGAGGTTCTGGGATTCCTTCGCAAGCCGTTGCAGGACCTGTGCATCAGCAGGCCGAAGAGCCGTCTTTCCTGGGGCATCGAACTGCCGTTTGACCCTGATTTTGTGACTTACGTCTGGTTTGACGCGCTTATCAATTACGTTTCGGTGATCGGTCTGTATTCTGATGACGAGCGTTTCGCAAAGTGGTGGCCGCACGTGCATCACCTGATTGGCAAGGACATTCTGACCACTCATTCGGTGTACTGGACCACGATGCTGTTTGCGCTTGGCATTGCGATGCCGAAGCACATTATTGCTCACGGCTGGTGGCTGATTGATTCGACCAAGATGTCGAAATCACTCGGTAATGTTGTCAGTCCGCTGGAAATGAAAGAAAAGTACGGCGTTGATTCGCTTCGTTATTTCCTGATGCGCGAAATGGTCGTCGGGCTTGATTCGGACTTTTCGGAACAGTCATTCCTGAAGCGGCATAATTACGAACTGGCCAACGATCTTGGCAATCTTGCCAACCGGTTGTGCGGTTTCGCGGCCAAGCAGTTTGACGGGATTATTCCAGAACCTGGCAGCGGCAGCGGACATCCGGCCGACGCTGAAGTCATGGCCATGGCTGAAGCTCTTCCCGGCAAAGTAACTGATCTTGTTGAAAATTTAAGGATCGAGGCGGCCATCGAGGCTGTCATGAATTTCGTCCGCCGTCTAAATCGTTACGTTGCCGAGACTGAACCTTTCAAGGTTATCAAGACTGACCGCGCGGCCGCAGGCGCCGCCGTCTATATAGCCCTTGAAGGGCTTCGCTTCGCCTTGAACATGCTGTGGCCGATAATGCCGGGAAAGGTCGAGTCGATCCTTGCCGCGCTCGGCGGTCAGCGTGTGGTTTCGGTACTTGACGACTTGAAGTGGGGCGGGCTTGTGGCCGGTTCTGTGCTTACTCTGGCCGAGCCGCCGTTCCCGCGCCATGAAATGCCTGAATTTACGGAATCGCCCGTCGTGTCTGAATCGAAGGTTGCCGCACCGCCCGCCGTGACCGAAGCGAAATCGGCCCCGCAGGTCGCGGCGACTGAAGCGGCCAGCGAATTTGCGACTTTTGATGATTTCCTGAAGATACAGTTGAAGGTCGGTACGGTACTTTCGGCCGAACCTGTTTCCGGGTCTGACAAGCTGTTGAAACTGGCTGTCGACCTTGGTGAAGAAAAGCCGCGCCAGATTGTGGCCGGTATCGGCCTGAAATTTGATGTCGCCACTTTGCCGGGCACTCAGATTACGGTTGTAGCGAATCTGAAGCCAAGAAAGGTTTTTGGTGTGCTTTCTGAAGGCATGATTCTGGCTGCTGAAGATGAAGACGGCATGTCTCTGGTCGCCGCCGCATCCCGCCGGAAGCCGGGTACCCGGATTGGCTAGGCGCCCCCACCGCTATTCTGCAGATTTTCCCATGTTTCTGGATACTTCACTCTGCCTGTCACGGTCGTTGAACAGACATTCAAGGTAGTCACCAGCAGCCATAAGTTGAAAGTCAGTTTTTATAGTCGGGTGCGGGTTTGCGCGGCCGGCAGCAACTGCGACGCCGGTTGTGTCCGAACACTTCTTCAGGTCGCTGATCAGGTTGGCATTCGGGGACTTATAGTCAGCCTTAATCTTTGTAAGGTGATGTGCCAGGTCTTCTTCGCGGAATCCGATCGGCTGCTTGCCATCGATTTCCGGCGGAACATCAACGTCCGGCATAACCCCTGTCACCTGGATGGTGCGACCGGACGGCGAATAGTATCTGGCCACAGTTATCTTGATGAAGTAGTCCTTGCGCAGGTAAGGGGGCATCAGGGTCTGCACCGATGCCTTGCCGAAAGTCCTGTCGCCCAGAACGACTGCGCGCCCGTTTTCCTGCAGGGCACTGGCCAGGATTTCTGACGCCGAAGCCGATCCCGAATTCACCAGGACGACGACTGGAAAGTCCCATTTGCCTTCTTTTGCGTTGTAAGTTTCATCACGTTCGGCCGGGCTCTTGACTGACACGATAACGCCGTCATCAAGAAAAGCGTCTGCAATTTCAACACTTTCCTGCAACAGACCCCCGGAATTCATTCTAAGGTCAAGAACCAGTCCACGCAGCCGCCCGCCTTTTGTACCGGCGATCAGGTCACGGATAGCGTTATCCACATCGCGCGAAGTGCCGTCAACAAATCCGGTTACTTTCAGGTAGCCCATGTCCGGGTGGTTTTTCAGCGTCTTTGCCTGGACGTTGCGTACCTCGATGTGCTGGCGGACAATCCTGAATTCGACATCATCAGGCATGCCCTGACGGCGAATTTTCATTACTACGGTCGAACCTTTTTCGCCTTTTATCAGTTTGACGACTTTGTGCAGCGGCATGCCGGTTACGACACGGCCATCTACCGCCATAATCTGGTCGCCGGCCTTCAGACCGGCTCGCTCGGCAGGCTGCCCTTCAATCGGGGTTTCGATAATTATGGCTTCCTGCGATGTGGTCAGCATCGCCCCGATGCCCTCGAAACTGCCGTCAACCGTGTCTTTTGTCGCGTCTGCCCACGCTTTGGCTGAAATGATTGTTGTGTGAGGGTCCAGGGACGCCAGGTATCCCTGCGCGGCCGCTATGTACAACGTCGATTCGGTAATTTCCGGCTTCTTTGTGCCATCCGTGCTGTCAATTTTGGCGCTGTTTTCCAGATTTCGGGCACGGACCCAGTCAAAGATGCGGTCAAAGTCCTTTTCGGTGAACGCGATTTTTGACCACGCTTTTTCACGTTCAATAGATTTTGCCCTCAAGGTTTCTTTCTTTTTTCTGATGTCATCATCGCTTAAAGCTCTGAAATCCAGAGGTTCAGCCTCGGGCTTGTTCACAATGACAAAAGGGTCCTTCTTTGAAAGTTTAACAGGCTCAACGCCTTTATATTCGGTGCCTTGCCGCTTCAGGAAGAATTCATCAGGCAGAAGCCGCAGCGGCGGGTCCATCGTTCGCAGGATGAAATCGGACGCAGAAATCCAGGCCATGCGCTTGTCAAACCCGGGATCTATATAAAACAGTTTGACGACGCTTCTGACTTCGGCGAAGTCGTCCTTCGTGAATGTGATTTCCTTCCAGTAGTCGGTTTCCCCGGAGTCGTCTTCTTCAGACAACGGGGATTGCTGTGCGACGTCGGCAGCCGAAGTGGTGGCGGCCTGCGCCGGATATGGCAGGGCGATGGCAAAAGCGACAAGCAGAACTTTGTAAGCGTGTTTCAAAAGAAGGTTCCCCATAGTTCGCTTTCCGATTATAGCGCATGCCGTAAACAGTATTCACGCCGCAACTATTCCTGATGATGAAAAACATGACTGTCGCCAACCGTTGCGGCCTTTGTGATAGAATCCAGTTTCTTTCAGGGTTGTGCGTCAAGGGGCAAAGATGGCTCAGGGCAAGTTCGCTGCATACATGAACGCAAACGCGAAACGTATCTCGCCAGAGGTCGTTTCGCTTGTTGAAGAATTGATATATCCGGATGACATTTTCTACTGCAATTCGCCTGAAGATGGTATCCGTGCGGCTTCAACTATCCTTGAACGTGGTTATCCGACCGTCTTTACCGGCGGTGGCGACGGCACGATCGTTCAATTGATCAATAATCTGTGGAACGGCGTGCGCGGGACCGACCTGAAGATTCCAGTGCTTGGAAGCCTGTCGCTTGGAACCGGTAACGCCGTGTCCAGCATGGTTTCGTCTGGCAGCCCGATTCAGGATTTGAAGTCGTACGTCGCAAATCCTTCCATCGACACGATTCCGCTTGGAATGGTGGAATCTGAAGGCAAGCTTTTCCCGTTTGGCGGCGTCGGTCTGGATGCGCAGATACTGGCCGACTACATTTTTGTGAAGCAGTGGGGCGAGTCGGGATTTCTTAAACCTGTCGTACAGAACCTTGGCGGCTATTTTTTCGGGTTCTTCGGTGTTACAGCCCCCCGTTACATCAAAGATCATCTGGCCGGTCGTGATGTCACTGTCAAAGTTACGAATCTTGACGAGTGTTCGCACAGGATACTTGATGACGGCACGCCCGGTCGCAATTTCCCGCCCGGCAGCGTGATTTACGAAGGGCCGTTTTCGATGCTTCTGGTCGGGACCTGCCCGTATTACGGGTATGGCATGACAGTCATGCCTTTCGCCGATCAGCGGCAGGACTTTTTCAATTTAAGAATTGTTAACGTGGCGATTCCCAAGCTTGTTGCCAATATCGGGACTATCTGGAAGGGAACGTACCGTAATCCCGAGATGCATGACTTTTATTGTCGGTCTGTAAAGGTTGAGCTGACGTCGCCAATTCCGTATCAACGCGGTGGTGACCTTATCGGCAAGTCGGACCACCTGGAATTCAGGCATGTGCCGAATCTGGTCAGGCTGCTGAGATTTATTTAGTCTTTATAGTTCGGTAAGTTAGCATATTTGTCATGACGTTCGTACGGTCGGTGTGGCAAAATTCGTTTGTTGCATTTTGTTGTGCCGCCAGACGGTTGATTTCTGGACTAACTGTTGTAGCCCGGTGGGCCATGGAGGTTTCCTGATGAAGTACATCTGCACAGTGTGTGACTACATTTATGACCCGGCCAAAGGCGACCCGGACGGCGGAATTGATCCGGGAACCAAGTTCGAGGATATTCCTGATTCCTGGTCATGCCCCGAGTGTGGTGTTTCCAAGGAAGATTTTGAGCCTTATCAGGGCTAGACAAGTTTCAGCCTGCCGGTCGTGTCTTAATGCAACCATCTGAGATTATTAAAATACTCGATTTGCGGCCTCTGCCTGGTGAAGGCGGCTGGTATCGCGAGACTTTCAGGTCTGAAATCAGTACGGCAATTTATTATCTGCTGACGGACGACAGCCGGTCGGCCATTCATTCCGTTCCCGGTCCCGAGATATGGCATTTTTATGCAGGCGATCCGGTGGACATTTTCATCGGTGGCCCGGATGGTTCGCAGGCAATTACCCGCCTTGGGCCTGACCTGGCTGCCGGTATGGCGCCGCAGGTGATTGTGCCCGGGGGCTTCTGGCAGGCTGCAGGGATCGCACCTGACGCACCGATGCCACGCGCTGGATACGCCTTGATGGGAACGACGATGAGCCCCGCCTTCAATTTCTGTGACTGGAAAGCTGGCGATGAAGTCGAGCTGCGGGCCAGATACAGTCTTTTTGACATGTTGTGTCCGGCACGGGATGGTCAGGCAGCAAATCTGCGCGGTCGACAGGGCTGACGTTGATTGACACAAGCCATCTAAGAAGGTACAAACTTTCCTGATGATGGAGGTTCTTGATGTACCTTGGAAAGGTTGTCGGAACAGTGGTCGCTTCAAGAAAGGCGGCTGCGCTGAAGGGAATCCGGTTCATGGTTGTTCAACCGATCAACCACGACGGAACTGACCGTGGAAACATCATTGTCGCTGCGGACTCAGTTAACTCGGGTCCCGGTGATATTGTTCATCTTGTCGGCAGCCGCGAGGCCTGCCTGGCTTTTGCGGACACTTTCGTGGCGCTTGACGCGGCCATAGTCGGAATCGTCGATTCCATCGATCTGGGGGAATAATCTTGATCCTCGGAAAGGTCACAGGTACCGTTGTTTCGACAGTCAAACACCCCGAATATGTCGGCCACAAACTTCTGATTGTGCAGCCGGTGGATTGCGATGGTGCCCCGAAAGGCGAGTCATTCCTTGCGGTTGATGATGTTCAGGCCGGCGTCGGGGATACTGTGCTGGCCATTCGCGAAGGTAACGGCGCCAGACAGATTTTCAAAAAGACAGACTTTCCAATCAGGGCCGTAATTGTCGGAATCGTTGACCAGATTGATGTTCCAGGCGTCAACGGTTGCCAAGGCGGTGCAAAATAATGAATGCCCGGGTAACTCTTCCAGAACTTGAAAGAAATGTCGCCAGGGTCGCGGCCCGCATGTACGAACGCGGTTACGTATCCGGCCATTGGGGCAACATAACGGCGCTGACTTCTGATGGGACAATTCTGGGGACACCGAACGGTGTGCCGCTTTGCGACGTTACCGAAAAAGACCTTGTGCTGATGGATCGCACAGGTGGCAAAATCGCGGGCAGGGGCAAGCCGTTCTGGGAACTGCCGATGCACCTGGCTGTTTACCGGGCCAGGCCTGATGTCGGTGCGATAGTCCACGCTCATCCAGTTGCGACAACCACTTTTGCGGCTGCCAATAAGCCGATTGACGGTCGTTTTTCAGCCGAGTTCACGTTCATGACAGGCGGCCTGATTCCTGTCGTACCGTTTGCCATGCCGGGCAGCGAAACGCTTAATAACAATCTGCTTGAGTTTGTTGAAAAACATGACATCGTTCTGCTTGGAAGTCATGGCGTGATGGCTTGGGCCGATTCACCGGTGAAGGCGTTTGCGTTGATAGATCAGGTCGAAGAAATTGCCCGCATTCTTATCAATTCGGCGTCTGTTGGACAGATCAAGCCGCTTTCAGAAGAATATTTCGGCTTGATAAGTGACGCTCGCCTGAAGGCAGGCTTTGGCCCTGCCGGGCGTGATCAGAAACTGCGGACGCGCTGATCTGCTGCGGTTTACTGTTCCCGAAGGCGGTTGATGATCCGGTTCTTGACCGTCTCGTTCACCTGCGAAAGATTTTCAGGCATCATGGACGCTTCGATCAGTGCAAGCTTTGCTCTGGCCTCGGCATTATCCTGACCGCGACGAACTATCTTCGCTGACGGACCTTCAGAAATTCCGTATCTAAGACGGATGTAACGCTCTTCTTCCTGTGTCAGAACTCCCGCCTTTATGGCGCTGCGAACGTCGGACTTAGTTATTGTGCCGACGGAGATACCGACAGAGGATGTCTTCTGCTTTTCCAAGGTTGACCTCCACTATCCCGGCCTGTCCGGGACTTTCCATAATAAACCAGGTGAATTTCAACTGCCAAATTCGCGACAGCAAAAATTAACAGGTCTGGTTTAAACGCACTTTATCAATGTAAACAGCAACATAGATCACATTCTAGCAGATAGTTGAAAAAATATTTTCAATTTATTGCCAGGAATTCCATCGGATCAGGCGGTGCAGTTCCATGGAATTGGTTGTATCCAGGCCGGTGAAGTGCACAGCCATCTGGAACGGTTCTGAAAATGATGTGCGTGTTTGCACGCGAATAATTTCAAATGAAGATTCAATCACAAGCTTTTCTTCGCCTGAACGTTGCTCGAGGTACAGTTCCCCGTTACGCCCCTCCAGCTCCATCGGAATGTCGATGCCACTCTGTGGAATGATGGTCAGCAGCATACCCCCCATGCTGGCGTTCAGGCAGATCGCACTGACGACGATGTCACCCAGGCGCACCATGACCTGCGAGTCCAGGTCGATGCGCTCGCGCAGGCGTCGATTTTCGGGATTTTCCCGGTCTTCAATCATCAGCATACCTTCCTGTAAAACACTGCTCCGTGAAATTCTTCGCGTACAAAGCGTTCTGAAATTCCGTGCAGATTTTCAGTCGAGCCGATCAGCAGTATTCCGTTTGGCCGCAGTTGGTCGGCCAGGCCGTCAAACAGGGCAACACGTTTGGGAAGCGAAAAGTATATGGCGACGTTTCTGCAAAGGATAATGTCAAATGTGCCAACGTGACGGAACCGTTCAATCAGATTCAGTGTGCCGAATGTTGCCAGTGACCGAAGCTCGTCATCAATTTTCCAGCCGCCGTCTGTGCGGCAGAAGAACCGATCGCGCCGTCTTTCTGACAACCCGCGACTGATTTCAAGGTTGCTGTACACGCCGCGACTGCCTACCGACAGAGCCCATTCCGAGATGTCGGTACCCAGGATACGAATCCAGTAACGTGACAGGCTGAAAAGCATCTCCTTCAGTATCATGGCGATGCTGTAGACTTCCTGGCCGGTCGAGGATGCGGCACTCCAGATGTCTATCCTCGGTTTCCCTTCCTGTTTCATCTCCAGTTGTCGCATAAGGATGTCAGGTATCAATTTATGGGCCATCAACTCGAATGGCCATTCGTCGCGGAAGAAAGATGTTTCGTTGGTAGTCATTGAGTCGACGATCATCGTTCGAAGGCGCTTGCTGGAGTCTATCTGTGCGCGCTTGATCAGGTCGCTGTAGTTGAAAATCTGTTCCCGTTGCAGGATCGGTCCAAGACGGCTCTGGATCAGGTATTCTTTTCCAGGGGTTAAGACGATACCGGACTCGTCATGGATGTATGCCGAAACGATCGACATATCAATTGGTGACACTTCAATGGTCACTTTGGCCTCTTGATAAGTGCAACAAGACGCGCCGCCAGATCTGCAGGCGTTCCAATGACATCCACGACCCCGGCCTCGATTGCAGCCGCCGGCATGCCAAACACGATTGACGACTCTTCGTCCTGGGCCATGATGAAAGCCCCGCGATCTTTCAATAACTTAAGACCGATCGTGCCGTCACGTCCCATGCCGGTCAGGATTACAGCCACTGCGCGATTTGTGAACAGTTCAGCAACTGAACGGAACAGGATATCTACTGAAGGGCGACAATCATTTTCGGGGATTTCGTCTGAAATTCGAATACGGACGATTGAATCACCGGGTGATGACACCAGCGACATCTGTCGTCCGCCCGGTGCCAGATAAACTGTACCAGGCAGCAGAGTCTGCCCGTCGATTGCTTCCACAACGGGAACAGAACCACGTTTCGTAAGCGTTTCCGCAAATGGACGTGTGAATCCTTCGGCCAGATGCAGAGCGATTACAACGGGGATATTCAGGTCTGCGGGAAGGCGTTCAATGATTGCGGCAATGACTGCCGGGCCGCCGGTGGATGCACCGATGGCGATGATTGTCGGACGTCTGGCCGGTATCGTGGCCTTTTGTTGCACAGTTGATACTGTGGCCCCGGTCCTGGGAACGTGAACCATATTCGACGCCACAGCGCGCAGTATTATGCGCAGACGCTGCGTCAGGTCCCCGGTCGCGACGCCTGCAGAACTTGCCCGTGGCTTCACCAGAACATCAAGGGCACCCAGCTCACTGGCAAGAAGGGCGATACTGGTGCCAGATTCGGTCAGGCCGCTTAACACGACGATCGCGGCGGGATTTTTGTTTGTACGCAACTCGCGAAGCACACGTATTCCTGAAATGTCGGGTAGATCCAGATCAAGGGTGATTGCATCCGGACGCCATGTACGGACCTTGTCCAGGGCTTCCTGTCCGGACATGGCGACTTCAACGGCATCCACAAACGGGAACTCAGATACGATTTTGCGAACTGCCTGGCAGTAAAAGTTTGAGTCGTCAACGACAAGGACCTTCATAAAATTCTCCGGTTCGCAAATCACATGAAAAAAGGTTTTCAGGGACGTCAGGCAGCGGCGCAGTCCACATCGAGCACTACAACAAGGCCGTTGTCCGCAGTCAGAACGCCAATTGCGCATGCGGCCAGAGCCTGCGGCAAGTGGGGAGGTGCAGGAAGAATACCGGATTTACCAACCGTTACGATGTCGTCAATGTCGTCTACCCACAGGCCAACGTCTTCGCCGCGCGATCGTACAACCACGTTTTTTGGCGAAACTGGTTCTTCCAGACCGGACACACCAAGGCGCCTGCCCAGATCCACAATCGTAACGATTTGACCGCGCAGGTTTATGACGCCGCGGACGTACGCCGGGGCAGCAAATACACGCGTGATATCCATATTGCGGTTAATTTCCTGCACGCTGGAAATATCTATTCCGCACAGGACTTCACCAACCCGGAAAACCAGTATGTCGGTCACTGTTCCCTGCGTCCTGGATATGGCTGCCGGATCCATGGGTACTCCTGATTCAGTCACGTCCCGTTATTAATCAGGGCGTTTCCGCGAAAGCAACATGTTAATGCGTGACAACACGTCCTCGCGGTCAAGTTTTACGCAGTATTCGTTGATTCCCGCTTCCTTGCCGCGCAGACGGGATTCTGTTCCGAGCAGCGAAGTGACGGCGACAATCGGGATGTTCTTGCCTGCGGGCATCTTCCGGATACGCGAAACCATCTCGAAGCCATCCATCTCGGGCATCTCGATGTCCGTCACTATCAGGTCAAAAGGTTCGGTGGCCTGCGTCAGCTTTTCCAGCCCGATGGCGCCGTTTTCGGCCTTTACCGTCTCGTAGCCGGCTTCTTCAATAAAGGCCGCGATATGATTCAAAAAGAATGTTGAATCTTCAACAACCAGAAGTCGCTTGCGACGGCCGGGGGAGCCGTCCGTGGCCGCTGAACCAGCTTGTACTTCCGCGCGCCCGACACCGAGCATTTCGCGCAGATCCAGAACGAGCAGGACGCGATCGCCAAGGATGGATGATCCGCAGACTCCGCGCTGGCGGTGTGTCTGCATGTCAAAATCGGCGTCAATTTCAATGATGTCGGTCACATCAGATGCCAGTAATCCATATTCGCGCTGTCCTGCGCGGAACAGGATTACGTGCAGGCAGTCGTTGTCCGGCAGCGGGCTGGCCGGGAAGAACTCGTCGGCTGAAAAGACCGGCGTCGTAGTTTTTGTCCCGCGCAGTACGCGTTTACCGCCGACGACCGACAATTCGGTGCGTGACACTTTGCGGATGCGCTCGACCAAATCCAGCGGTACGCCGAACAGTTCGTTGTTTCCGCCCTCGACCAGCAGTACCGCAAGCTTTTCGACGATCTCTGCAGCCTCGGTCTGTTCGTTCTTTTGACCGGCAACCGCAGCCTTGTGGGAAATATTTGCTTTACGCCCCAGCCCGATTACATCAAGAATCAGCGCGGCGCGGCCATCGCCCAGAACTGTCGCGCCCGCATAGCACTGGCTTTCATTCAGGTTCCGGCCAAGCGGCTTGACCACGATTTCAATCGAATCCAGCATGCTGTCAACGACCAGGCCGTATGAATCGTCCCCGGCTTGTATGACAGCCAGATTGACCGCGCTGGCAAAAGATGAGCGTCGATCAGCGGTACCTCGTCGTTCCGAAATATGACTGTCGTTTCCGCGGCTTTCGGCTTGAGTACCTTTGTTACCGGCATCGATCGTTCGGCGGTCGGCCAGTAATTGACGGCGTTCGATCTGTCGTTCACCGGAATCTTTGCTGGTAAATGTGGGATTTTCGATTCCGAGCGTGTCCCGCAGACGCACGACCGGCACCAGATGTTCGCGGACACGCATTACGTCCACGCCGCCAACGCGTTCAATGCGCGCAGCGACATCAGCGGCCCGTACCCGCACCAGTTCGATCAGGTTGACCTGCGGAATTGCAAAACGTTCGCCTTCGGCTTCGACCAGCAGCGTTGGAACGATGGCCAGTGTAAGCGGCAGGCGTATCCGGAACGCACAGCCGTGACCTGGCTCGGATTCAACACGTACACTACCGCCGATCGCTGAAAGGTTGGCCGTCACGATATCAAGGCCGACGCCCCTGCCTGAAACCTGCGTAATCGTATCGGTCGTCGTGAATCCGGGGCGGAAAATCAGTTCGCGGGCAGCTCTGGCGGATAATGCCCGGGCCTCTTCAACGCTGATGATGCCCATTTTTACGGCTTTCGCCTTGACCTGTTCCGCATCAATGCCGCGACCGTCGTCAACTATATCTACAATTACCTGTCCCGCCGCGTGCCATGCGCGTAACTTCAAGGTGCCTTCCGGCGGTTTGCCTGCCGCGATGCGCCTTTCCGGTGTTTCAATACCGTGATCCAGAGCGTTTCGAACCAGGTGAGCCATCGGGTCCGCGATCGCCTCGATAACGGTCTTGTCCAGCTCAACGCCTTCGTCGTCAATCACCAGTCGCACACGTTTGCCCAGGTCACGGGCCAGGTCGCGCACCGACCGCTGAAACTTGTCGAACACGACGTGGATCGACTGCATGCGTGCGGCCATCACCGCGTCCTGCAGTTCAGCAGTTATCAAGTCCACACGCTGGGTTGCGCGTTCAATTTTGGCAAGGTTTTCATCTTTGGTGCTCTGGACCAGTTGGTTGCGTGTAAGGACCATTTCACCGGCAAGGGTCATCAGGCGGTCAAGGACCTTGATGTTTACACGAACAGTGTCTGCCCTGTTCTGATCCTGTGCCGGCTGAACATTTTCAGAAGGTCGGGCCACCTGCGGGATTGCTGGCGTTTCGACTGCGTCGATACCTGAAGGAATTCCAGCTTCAATCCTGACCGGTTCAGCAGGTACCGAACGGACAGCCTGAATCTGCTGGTCCGGAACAGTTTTCACGGCATGTGCTTTTGCGTCATACGGCTGGATATCTATGCGGTTTCCCCCGGGCAGGAAGGCGAACAGGTCGTCAACCGCTTTGCGACCGCGCGGGCAGGCCAGTATTACGTCCCAGCTCAGGTAAGCGCGTCTTACGTCCATCGAACGCAGATCCGGTAAGTCGTTAATGTGGGCCACTGCCGTTTCAAGCGTCCCGAGCTGGGTCAGTTCGTCCAGCAGCAGCACCGGGTCATGTCCGCCTTCCATAACATTTTCAGCGAATTGCATACTGATGCTGAAGCGCGGCACTGCCACCGGCGCGTCTTTCGGCTTCGAATCAGACTGCGGTGACTCTCTGGACGGTATGTTGAGGGCCTCAAGTTGAGATTTAAGGTTCTGTACTTCGACTGATTTGTCCGCAGGCATCGGCGAACGGGCGTCTTCCACCATGAAACGGATTAGATCCGATCCGGCCAGCAGCGTTGTGAAGACTTGTTCGTTGGTGTCTATCCGTCCTTTGCGAATTCCGTCCAGCAGCGTTTCCATCGCGTGCGCCAGAATCGCCAGTGTTTCCAGGCCGACAATTCCGGCGTTGCCTTTCAGCGTGTGTACTGCCCGGAACACTCGATTTATGATTGCGGGATCTTTTGGCTGGCGTTCCAGCAGGATCAGGCCCTGCTCGAGTTCGCGCACCATTTCCGTCGCTTCCTGTACGAACAAATCAAGAAATTCTGATGCCGGCGCCATCGACCCACCGTTATTAATTTACCGTCCCGACTGTGCCGTCAGACCGGTATCCAGGTTGCAAGGCCAGCCAGGCGAATACGCCTGCGCAACGTCTCGGGACATTCAAGGATGCGCACACCTTCACGTCCGCGTGCCCGCGCGAAGGCCAGCAGAATCTGCAGGCCGGCTGTGTCCATTTCGTTCAGATCGGCGAAGCAGAGCCTGATTTCCCCAGGCGCATCAATGACTTCCAGAAGGGCGCGCCTGAAGGCTTCCGCATTGGCAAGATCCGCTTCGCCCGAAAAACCGATTTCCGCACTGGACCTGCGCTGAACATTCAGCATTCTTTTTCCCCTGAAACCTGATTACCGCGGTCGCATATCACGCGGTTACGGCCTGTAGCTTTGGCCATGTACAGCAGCTTGTCGGCGTTGGTAAAGAATTCATGAAGTGTCTCGGCAGGTCTGATGTTCAGACCTACGCTGATCGTTGTGCGGATGACGTGGTCGCCGTACGGTACTTCCAGCGCCTCGACCTTGCGCAGTACTTCATCAAAAATCGCTTCTATGTGATCCTTGCTGGCGTTGGACAACAGTACCGCAAATTCCTCGCCGCCCACGCGGGCCAGGATATCTGAATCACGGAAACGCGCCGCCAGAATCGCCGAGACCTGACGCAGCACCTGATCGCCGGCATCATGTCCATACTTGTCATTGATTTGCTTGAAGTGGTCGATGTCCAGCATTGCCAGTGCCAGAGTAATGTTGCCGCGCTTCTCGTTGGCAAAAAACTTCTGGCCGGTCGTGAAGAAGTAACGTCGGTTGAACAGGCCGGTCAGATAATCGTGCGAAGCCATTTCCTCGAGGCTGCGAATCCTTTCCAGCGCTCGGACGTTTTCAGAAATGCGGCAGAAGAATTCTTCGGCCAGCGATGGCTTATACAGGAAGTCGTTTGCGCCGGATTTCAGAAAGCGCGCCGACACGTATCCGCTGCCGAACGCCGATATGCCGATGATTGTCAGGCGCTCCCGGCGATGCGTTTTACGCACCGCCTGCACCAGTTGAAATCCGTTCATGCCGGGCATGTTGTAGTCTGTCAGCATCAGGGAAATGTCGGAGTGTTCTTTCAGGACATCCAGGGCCATCTCGCCGCTTTCCGCCTCAAACACCTGGTAGCGGTGCAGATGAAGCAGCGAGCACAGGTGCGCCCGCGAAACTGTTGAATCATCGACTACCAGAACTTTGATCAGGTGGTTGGTAGACAGTCGCTTGACCAGGTCCACGACATATTCAATTGCCTGGGGCCCTTCTTTTATGACGTAGTCAACGACCCGTTTCGCCCAGATGGCATCGCGTGTCTCGTCGCTCAGTTCGCCTGAAAGGACTACTGCCGGGGTACCGGTTTCCAGGACTACGTCCAGGGCTTCGCCGTTAGGCGCGTCAGCCAGGTTCAAGTCGACGACAGCCAGCAGGAATGGACTTGTGGCACTGTCCAGAAGTGTCTGCGTTTCGGCCAGGCTTCTGGCCCACGAGACCTGCGCCCCTAATTCACTGATCAGCCTGTTGCGGACCAGCGAACCGTAGAATTGACTGTCTTCAATAAGCAGCACGTTCATGGAGCAACCCCCGGGGCCGATGCCCGCCCATACATCCGTAACGCGCTACTTTGTACTGACTATGGTTGCAAGGCGTGAACTGGCCTCCTCGACCAGCTTCGCCGCTTCGTTCAGTTTGGCCGACAGCCCCTTCAACCCTTCAAGGTTGACGTTGACCGTGCTGACATTGCGGGCCACAGTTCTGGCCACGTCAGCGACCTGGGTCACGCTGGTGCTGATTTCGTCAATCCCGCTGGATACTTCCGAGGCGCTGCGGGACATGTCCCGTGTCGCAATTGACTGCTCTTCAACAGCCGACGCGATGATGGTCACGATGTCGTTAACGTCTGCGATTACTTTGTTGATGGTGCCGATTTCCGCAATTGTGCCGGCCGTTGCTTCCTGAATGGCTTCTGTCTTCATGCGGATGTCGGCGGTGGCCGCGTTCGTCTGCTTGGCCAGTTCCTTTACTTCGCTGGCGACTACCGCGAAGCCTTTACCGGCTTCCCCGGCGCGCGCCGCTTCAATCGTCGCGTTCAGGGCCAGAAGCTTGGTCTGCTCTGCAATTTCAGCTATGGTTTCAGTGACTTTACTTATCTGTTTGGCTGACAGTCCCAGCTCGGAAACTTTTCTTGATGCACCATCGGCACTTTCCACGGCCAGTCTGGTTACGCCACGGGCGCGTTCAGCGTTGCGTGCGATTTCTGATACCGTTGTGCTCATTTCTTCAGTCGATTTGGCGACCGAGTTCATGCTGTTGCGACCCTGCGACGTCGAAATCGCCAGAGCCGTCATCAGTGATGACATCTGTTCCGCCGCATCGGTAACACCGGTGGTGTCCCCTGCAATCGCGTTGGTTTTGCTGCCGGATTCGCTGGCGATATGTTCCAGTTCCTGTACTACGCGAGTCAAATCGGTCATGCCGGTCTGAATGCCTTCCTGAACGACCCGCTGGCGGGATGTCATCAGATCCAGCATATCGAACATCAATTTGGTGGCCTGGGCCGGGACCAGCGCCTGGCCTTCCTGCAGGGAATCACGGGTCTGCTGAAGGACTGACGCGATTCCGGTCAATTCAAAGACCAGATTTATGTTTTTCACGGCAAGCATGCTGGGAATGTCAGCGAAGCACGGGATGCCGTTTGCGTGGGCCATCACCATTCCCGGTGCCTGTGGCTGGATGTCTGTAACACCGCACAGTTCAACCGATGGCATGGCGCAGAAGTTGGAGATGACCAACGCCGCCCCGTGTCCACCGCCCACCAGCACTACCCGGATACGCTCATTCCCATTGCTCATACCGACTCCTTACTGAGATAAAACAAACCTAGATTAAAAAAGCTGGACTTAACAAGTCAATTTAAGCCGACCGCACCGAAGGATCCCCGTCTGAAGTATCTATTTACATTTGTATTGTTGTCAAGAAAGGGGCCGTTCGTGCGGGGCAGTCTTCCTGATTGCGGCAAGGCCGATGGCCAGCAACAGCAGAGCGAAGTATCCGGCGGGGCCGCCGGCCTTTGAAGTGTTGCATCCGCCTGACCCGCCAGTTGTTTGCAGGTCGGTGCCGCCAGTGTCTTGTGCCGCCACAATATCGGCGACCAGTTCGGGGCTGACGTCGGGCATAGGTTCAGGAGCCAGTTCAGGTGCAAGTTCAGGGCCTATGTCGGGAGGGGGCATCAGCGCGGCGTCGAACGGGACGACAAAGCAGCGATCTTCGAGCCGCCCCACCTGCATTTCTTCTGCGTGACCGTTGTATTCGCCTGCCGTCATGTCGTACCACTCGCGACATTCGGGGCAGTCAATGACGTGCGCAATCTGCATCCAGCCTTCCGAATAGACCCGGACCTCGGTCCACATTCCGGGGAACTCCTTGGTCGAAGCTGTTTCGACGAACGGAACGCCGGGAACGTACATGGCTTCCAGCCTGATGTTGCGGTGCGAGTGGCCCGACAGTACCCCGAGCACAAAAGGTGACGCCCCCGCCATCGCGTCATCCAGGCGGTACAGCGGATCACCCAGAATGGAATAAAAACCGCTTTCTTCGCAGGCCCCGTTGTGTAGCACTACCCATGTTGGCTGGCGTGCCGCTGCCGCCGCGCGAAGTTCGCCTTCAACCCATGACAGCTGGGCCTCGTCCAGCGTCCCGAACCCGTTTTCGTCTGAGCTGTCCAGCAGCAGGAACCGGTGCCCGCCGAAGTCAAAGGCCCGCCATGTCTGGTCCAGGCCAAGAACTGCCGGGAATCGATCCACCCCTTCATGCTGTCGATCATGGTTTCCCCTCAGCGGGTACCAGGGCATCGACAGCTTGTCGAAGATGGCCTTCGCGGTTTCCAGATCGACCTGTGCGGCCTCGGCGGTCAAATCACCCTTGTGGATGACGAAGTCGACGGCCGCTTCATTGATTTCACGAACGGCAACTTCGTTGGTGAATTTCCAGTACGGGTTTTCGGCATCCGGCCATGTGAAGCCGGTGTACGACGTACCACCGACCAGACCGGCTGTGCCTTCACCGACGTGGGTGTCAGTTACCGTCGCGAACCGGAACAGCAGATTCCCCGGGGGTATCAGCGTTGTGAACGTTGCGGGTGACCAGGTTCCTGCAGGCTGATCCAGACCGTTGATCTGGATACCGCACCGGTACTCGATGCCCGGCACCAGACCATCAATCCGGGCGCGGTGCAGGCGCCCCTTCACCGCCGTAACTGTTGCGTATTGCTGGGTAGTGCCGTCCGTGACCACCACTTCGATGACTGACGCCGCAGCCGTATCAATCACCCATTCCGCGAAATCCGGCCCGACTGTAACCAGTTCAACCCGTGGTCCAGGTTCGGCAAATGCAGCGGAAGTTCCCAGAAGAAATGCGGAAAAAACTATCAGAACGGTGCGAACCATTTGTGCCTGCCTTGCCGTCTTACCAGCCTTTATTCCACATGTCATCGTCGTCGTAGATTTTTTCATCGTCGCTTGCTTCCTGGGCGTCCAGTTCGAAATCGCGGGTGACGTGCCTGGCCTTTTGAGCAAAATACTCGCGGTACCACTCGTGGGCCGTAATCATTGACATGACTTCGCTGGTGCCTGTCCAGATCGACGCCAGGCGGACATCGCGGTAGATGCGTTCAATCGGGAATACGTTGGTATATCCGATGCCGCCCATCACCTGCATCGAGTTGTGGACGACCTTCTGGCATGACTCGGTGATGAACTTTTTGCTTTGCGAAACCATCCGCCTGACGCGGTTCATGTCGACGCCTGCGTCAACCGCCCTGGCAGTCACGTAACCCATCGCGCGGGCAGCATCCAGCAGCATCACGGCCTCAGCAATCTGGAAGCTGACGCCTTCGAACTGGTTGATTGGCTGGCCGAACGCCTTCCTTTTGGCCGAATAGTTTGTCGCGATATCAAGGGCCGCACTGGCCGCGCCAATCGTCATGATGGCCGTGCCCAGGCGCTCGGGTATCATCATGGTGTTGAAAACGGCGTAGGCGCCCTGAACCTTTCCGACCACGTTTTCCTTCGGCACCTTCACGTCGCGGAATATCAGGCGGCCCGTTCCGCCGCCACGGCACCCCATAAGGCCGTAAAGGTACTTGACTTCGACGCCTTCGCCGCGCTCGACGATGAAACAGGTGATCGATTCCTGCGGTTTGGCTTCAGGGTTTGTTTTGGCGTAAACAAGGAAAAAGTCGGCACCTTCCGCGCCGACAATAAAGCGTTTCTGACCGTTCAAAAGGTAGTAATCGCCTTTGTCTTCAGCTTTCGTGGTGGCCCCGAAGAAATCCGAACCGCCGCGCGGCTCGGTAAGACATTCCGCCGCAAAAAGTTCACCTTTCAGCAAGGGCTTTACGTACTTTTCCTTCTGTTCGTCGGTGCCGTGCTGCATGATGGCGTCGCAGACCAGCTCTGCGCCGACGCCGAAGACACACGCAAATTCATAGCCGAGCGTCCCGACTTCTTCCATGACTATGCCGGTTGCGACCCAGTCCATGTCACGGCCACCCCATTTCTTCGGGTAGCGGCACCCCATCAGATTGCGCCTGCCGGCTTCCTGCAGGAACTCCTTCGGGAACTTGATCGTGTCGGTATCCATGTCCAGAATCATCTGGCGCGGCACCCATTTCACAAAGTCACGCACCTCGTCCCTGATCTTAAGTTGCTCGGCGGTCATCATGTAATCAAACATGGGTTTTTCCTTTCGTGCTGTTGCTTTCAGTAATAATTCCGGGCAGGTCAGTGTAGTAAGTTTGGGGAATCCTGACAACAGACTACTGTAAAAGGTGTGAATATTGTCTGCTTTCCGGATTTCTGAACAGATTTTCCAGGGCGGTCGGTTGGCGGTTTCAACCGATTCCTGCGACAATGCAATTAACCACAGAGCTGCTGCAAAATGAATCGTGCCGGGTTTGTGGTCAACTTTTTAGGGGGAAAAAAGATGAAAAAGCTGCTTCTACTGGTGTCGGTCTCGATGTTTGTGGCTTCGGGTTGCGGGACCTTGAATAGTCCGACTGACACGATTAACGGGGATGTGGTCGAAGACACGACGGTCGTTACGGACACGCCGATCGTTGATGACATTCCGGTCGTGCGTGACACCGAGCCTGAAGTCGTCGCTGATATTCCGGTCGTGACCGACGTCCAGCCTGACGTCTGCGTTTACAATTGCGTGAACAAGGAATGCGGCCCGGACGGTTGCGGCGGAGAGTGTGGGACCTGCGTCAATCTGGAGTGCGTCGAGGGCGAATGTGTTCCCTGCACACTGCCGACGACCTGGGCCACAGTCGCAAAAGTGGCGACCGCTTCAATTCCGAAGGAACTGGCTGACTACCAGGCTGTCTGCCCCGACTTCAGTGGCGACGAACTGGGCGATGATGCTCTGGCGATGGTTGCCGACATTGCGAACCCGATTTTCACAGAACAACTGGGCTGGGGCTGGGATGGCGCCGTGGGTGAATTTGTCGGTGTGACCGACTTCTTCAACGCACCTCCATTCACCTTTAATATCCTTGAAGCCGGTACTCATGAAACTGGCAGCACCGCGTTGGACGTTCATCCGATGTCCTACGAGGATTCGGCGTGCGAGGCACGCGTCAGCTTCAAGAACGCGAAGATCGTTGACGGTGTGTTGATTGCCGGTCCGCAGGATATGGAAACGACCCTGACATACATGGGCATGACCGTGAATCTTGAACTTAAGCAGGTTCAAGTTACCGGTATCGTTGCCAAAACCGACGCGGGCGTGACCGTGAGCAACGGAGTCCTGGCCGGATTTGTTAAGAAAGAGATTATCGATGCAGTTCTTGTCGTCATGAACAACCGCTGCGCCGAGCTTGACCCGCCGACGTGGTGCGCCCAGATGGAGACCGTCGAACAGTTCTATCCGGTGATGTTCGACCTTGATCTGAACGAAGATGAAGAAATGGACGCCGCGTCCCTGTGCGTGAAGTTCACCCTCGATCCGGCGACCGTCGTTGGCTACCATGAGGTAGACTAATAGTCTCCGGCCTGCTTTGC
>CAZFVA010000007.1:80457-118039 GCA_964522105.1 uncultured Anaeromyxobacteraceae bacterium | reverse complement strand
CAAAACCTGCTATCTTGCCGATCAGGTAAGTTTCCTGTATTTTGACGGCCTTTGGTGCCTGTTTTTGAAGGCTGGACTGGTGGTTGCATGGCTGATTCCGGATGGGAAAAAGATGCCCGGGTTATGGCAGATGGAATTCGTCGTCGTGTACTGGGGCATACCCTGCGCAATGACGGCGGCTACCTGAGCCAGGCCTGTTCGTCTGCTGAAATTCTGTCCGTTCTGTATAAAAAGGTACTGCGGATAGGTGCGGTTGAAAGTCCGATTGCGCCGCGTCCTTTCCCGGGCACACCTTCGCCCGGTAATGATAAGTATCTGATTGGAAACGATTTTCACGGTCGGGTGACGGACGATACCGACCGTTTCATTCTGTCGCCGACGCACTATTCACTTGTGCTGTATTCGGCGCTGATTGAGGCGGGCCGGATGGCGGCAGACGGCCTGCTTTCGTTCAATCTGGACGGGTCTTCGGTGGAAATGATCGGTGCCGAGCATTCGCCCGGTATGGAAGTAATGACGGGCTCGCTGGGACAGGGGCTCAGTCAGGGTGTCGGCATGGCGCTTGGCCGTAAGTTGAAAGGCGCGACTGGTCGCGTTGTAGTTATGATGTCCGATGGCGAATTCCAGATCGGTATGACCTGGGAAGCCATTCAGTTCATGTCGCACCACGGCCTGGATAATATGCTTGTGTATGTGGACGTCAACCAGCAGCAGTGCGACGGACCGGTCAGTTCAGTGATGTCGGTTGAATCGATTGCGGCGCGCATCCTGGCGTTTGGCGGGCGTGCCTTTGACGTGGACGGTCACGACGTTGAAGCGCTGGCGCGACCTGCCGATCTGGCCCGCGACGGCAGGCCGGTGTTCGTGATTGCACATACCGATCCTTGCCACGGTATCGAATTGCTGCGTCGTAACGCCCCGAAATTACATTATCTTCGCTTCAAAAGCGCGGCGGATAAACAGGCTTATCAGGAATTGCTTTCAGAATGGCAGGCGGGGGACAAATGATGGAAATTGTCAGCCGTGTCCATGCGTCAAATCTTGTGTCCTGGGCTGCCGACAAACCGCGTGTGCTGGTACTTTCAGCGGATCTTACAAGTTCGTGCGAGGCCGACCTGTTCCGCGACACATACCCTGACCGCTTCATTTCCTGCGGCATCGCCGAGCAGAACATGATGTCAGTGGCGGGTGGGCTGTGCCGTGAAGGATTTGTGCCGCTGGTACACACGTTTGCGGTTTTCATTTACCGCCGGGCGTACGACCAGATAGCGATGTCGGTCGCGTACCCGAATCTGCCGGTCAAGATGTTCGGTTTTCTGCCCGGAATCATGACGCCGGGCGGTGCTACGCATCAGGCTATTGAAGACGTTGCGGTGATGCGGGCCCTGCCGAATATGACGGTCCTGGAAGTTGGCGATGCGACTGAAGTCGAGAGCGTTCTGGACGTTGCGTATTCGGTCAACGGGCCGGTTTATGTGCGGATGTTGCGCGGCGAGATAGCGAGGCTGTTTCCGTCGGGCCAGCCGATGCGCCTGGATTGTCCACGCGTTTTGCAGACCGGGTCTGATATCACGGTCGTCACAAGCGGCATCTGTACCGAAGAGGCGTTGCGTGCCGTGACGGCTCTGAAACAGCGCGGAGTGTCCCTGACCCACGTGCACGTTTCGACGCTGAAGCCGTTCAACAATCCCGACATTGGCGACATTCTGAACAGTGGGTCGCGCGGCATCATCACGATGGAAAATCACGTCGTTGATGGCGGGCTCGGCACGGTCGTGGCTGAAAAGTGCGTCGAACTTAACATTTCGAAAAAACTGATAAAACTTGGCCTGCAGGACACTTTTTCACATGGTGCCAGTAAGGCATATCTGATGAAGAGGCACGGTCTGGATGCCATGTCGTTGATTCAGGCCGCAGAAAAACTGACCGGCGCTTCGTTTGCCATTACCCGTGACGAACTTGCCGACATTCGTATCGAAGCCGTCCACTCGGATGCAAAGGCGGAGGCACTTTAGTTGGCCAGATTCGCAGTTACTTACACGCTTGGCGCCACGGACCTTGAAGACGCCCGTCGTCAGGCTTTCAATATTGCCGTCGAGCAAACGATTGAATTCCCACATGATTTAGTCACCGACGAATACATCAGGGATGAAATTACCGGGCGCGTTGAAAGTGTTGAAGATGCTGGGGAGGGCCGTTTTCAGGCCGTCATTTCCTACGACGAAGCCACCTGCGATTCCGAATTTACCCAGTTTATCAACGTTGTTTTCGGCAATTCCAGCATGAAACCGGGCGTTCGCGTCGAATCGATTTCGCCGACCGAAGCTCAATCGCTGACGTTCCTTGGCCCGCAGTTCGGCGTGAAAGGTCTGCGCGACATCGTTGGCGTTCACCACCGCCCGCTGCTGTGCTCGGCGATCAAGCCGATGGGCCTGGATGTCGCGACGCTGGCCGACATGGCGTACCGCTTCGCAATGGGTGGAATCGACTTCATCAAGGATGACCACGGCCTGGCCGACCAGCGGTTTGCCCCGTATGAAGAACGTATCCTGTGCTGTATGGAAGCGGTCGACCGCGCCAACCGCCAGACCGGCAGAAACTGTCTTTACATTCCGAATGTTACGGCTGATGGAAGCAAAACGCTGGCGCGCGCCCGGTTCGCTAAAAACGCCGGAGCATCGGCCGTCATCGTGTCCGGTGGCCTGACCGGCCTTTCGACATTGCGCGAGGTCGCCCTTGACCCCGAAGTCGGGCTTCCTGTCTTCTTTCATCCGGCCTTTTCCGGTTCATACACCGTCAATCCGACATCAGGTTTTTCGCAGTTCGCCTTCTATGGACAGCTTGTGCGCCTTGCCTGTGCCGATGCCGTCATCTTCCCGAGCTTCGGCGGCCGTTTCAGCTTCAGCCGTGAACAGTGCGCCGACATCGTCAGGGGCTGCCGCACCCCGATGCCGAACATCCGCCCGGTCTTCCCGGCCCCCGGCGGCGGCATGAACTTCAGTAACTTCAAGGAATCAATCGCCTTCTACGGTAACGACGCCATCTTCCTGATGGGCGGCGGCCTGTTCCGCCACGACCCCGACATCACCAAATCGGTCGCCGACCTCCTGCGCCTTGTCGAAGCCGAAGTCAGTGGGAAGTGATCGCCTGCACGCATATTAAAATTATTTGAACTTTGGTGTATTCCGGGTCACAATTCCCCTGATGTCTGAAAGGTCGGCGCCTATGGACCGTTCATCAAACAAATCGTTTCGCGCCATCTATCAAACGGCTCTCGGTCAGCAGGGCTTGTTTACGGCACATCAGGCCGCTGAAGCCGGATATTCAAACGCATCAATGGTTTATCAGGTTAAGGCAGGGAACTGGAATCGCCCGATCAGGGGCGTCTATGAGCTTGCCGATTACCCGGCGCAGGCAACATCGGACCTTGTTCTGTGGAGCCTGTGGTCGCGCGACAGTGATGACAGGCCACAGGGCGTCTATTCCCACAAGACAGCTCTTTCAATCTTTGAAATTTCAGACTTTCAGCCGGCTCGACTTCACATGACCGTGCCTTTTGGCTTCCGCCGACGCGCTGCTTTGCCGCCAATTCTTATTCTTCATAAGGCTGACTTGAAGCCGGAAGATGTTGAAATCATGGACGGTTACCGGGTTACAACTGCGCTGCGGGCCATAATCGATCTGTACCGCGACCAGACCGTTCACCCTGAAATTCTTCGCGAAGCCTTACAGGAAGGCGTCAGCAAAGGGATCATCACCTATCCGGCGTTACAATCTGCGATTGCGGCCGACCTACCGTCCGAACTCATCGACGGACTCGGCTATGACAAAACAATCCAGTTATTCAAGTCCCGGTTCCCTGCGCCAGGCTCTTGAGGCTCGACTCAAACTCCTGTCAAAGACTGAAAACCGGAATCTTGTCCGGATGATGCGTCAGGTCGCTTTTGACCGGATGTTGGCGCGTTTGTTCGTCGAGGCTGGCAGATTCTATTTGAAGGGTGGTTATGCATTTGAGCTTCGTCTGGACACAGCCCGAACTACCCGCGACATTGACCTGACGTTCTTCTGTCCTGCAGGCACCAATGATGGCAGTCTGAATCCTGAAGAATTTCAGTTGGTTATTCAGAGTCTTTGCAATCAGGACATGGGGGACACATTCAAGTTTAGAATAGACCCTGCAACCCGAAAGATTACCGGTACCCCTTATGGCGGGGCAAGGTTTCCGGTGGAAGCAAGGATGGACGGCCGCACATTTGTCAGTTTTCATATCGACGTCGGGTTTGGAGATCTTCTGGTCGGCCATGGGGAATCAATTTGTGGTCGCGACTGGCTTGGTTTTGCAGGGATTCCGGCACCACGGATTCTGTGCATATCAAATGAACAGCAGTTTGCGGAAAAGTTGCATGCCTACACGATGCCAGTCCGTTTGACGCCAAATTCCCGGGTTAAAGATCTGGTCGATATGGTTCTTCTTTTGACGAGGTTTGAGTTGGATAAATCCGTGTTGATCCGTGCGCTTCAGGGCACTTATAAGCAGCGGAATACACATGATTTGACAAGGGAACTAAATCCTCCGCCGGTTTCATGGACCGCTCCCTTCGCCGACCTGGCCGGGGAAACAAACCTTGGACTGGATATCCACGAATCTTTCAATTTTGTTCAGGATTATCTGGTAGCGCTTCTAAGTGATTGAATCAATTTTCGTCAGTTAAAAGTCCATGAAATGAAAACGTAACTGCGAAATATGTACATATTTTGAAAATACGATTTCAAAAATCGGAGTTTTTGGGGCGGTCAGCCGCCAAATTCGCAGGGATTGAAACAGGCGGCGTATTCGGTGGGGCACTTTTCGGCCGCGCAGGTCAATACGTCAGTACCATCAGGCAGGCTTGAGCATTTGGCGGTTATGCATGAAGACAGTGGCTCGAAGCTAATTTGTCCTTCCAGGCTAAGTCGCGCCAGGCACTCGGTGGTGCACATAGTCGGGTCGGCATCCACGCAACCCTGGATGCATGTCCATGCTGTTGCACATGAGCCGTCTAAACCAACCACAGCGCAGACAATGTCGGCATTGCCCGAATCGGCGTCGATGAAGCCGGTCTCATCTACGGAGTCGCCCGGGGCATCGGTCGTGTCAACGCCGACAGCCAGATCCTGCAATGCGTCCTGGATGTCGGCAGGTCCCGGTCCGTTCGAAGTCCCGCACCCGGCCACCAACGCCAGCGCACAGGCGGCGAATGTCATCCATGCAGTCAGTACCTTCATGATCTTCCCCTTGTCAGACAATGGACCCTTGTCCTGAAATATATCCCTTTTGGTCTATGGAAAGCCAATCTGATTGCATTTTGTCAGGTGCGGCCCGGATCGTCAGATCTTTCCCGGGTCGGCGCGGGACATGGCAAGGCGGGCTTTTTCGTCCTGGTAGAAGCGTTTTATGAAGTCAGGGTTCTGTTCTTCCCACAGCAGACCGGCGACGCGGTCGCTGGCGCGAATCAAAGCCTTTTCCATCACGCAAAGCTCGGCAGGCGGTTCGTCGGTGATTTTGCCGGTCATGTTGAACTTGATGCACGAGCCCCAGAACGAACAACGGTGCGCGTCACGGCACTTCGCGCAACCGGGCGGGGTGCTGCGGTGACAAGTCAAAAACGCAGCCTGTTTTGCCGGGTCGATGCCGACAAACACGTCACCTATCGTCGGTCCGGTCCCGTCGTCCAGTCCGACCATGCGGTCACACGGGTACATGCGTCCAGACGGCCCCACGGTCCACTCGGCGCTGCCGCACGAGCATCTTGGCAGCGCGACCAGCGGGTGCAGGATGTTTCTGGCTATCTTTGAATCTATCAGTGGCAGCGTCATCGGCTTGCCTGCCCGGTACTGGTCGGCCCAGGCATCTGCCAGCTTTTCCATGCCGCGTGCGAACCGGCGCAGCGCGTTTTTGTCCCATTTGCCGCCGTAATCAATTGCAGTGTGATGTCTGGTCACGCCGATCGACGCAGAAAACCGCACCGCGTCTGCCGCGTACCGGACGTTGTCGGTGCCGCACACCGCAATGACGGCGATGTCACCTTTGCGCTCCAGCGCGGCCTTCAGGTTTGCAACGACCCTTGCGTGCGTGCCGCGCCCCTGTGCGTCAACGCGGTGTGCATCGTGAACATGTGCCGGACCATCCAGACTGACAGCCAGCCTGAACTTGTTTTTCAGCACGAAATCAAGGCGTTCGCCATCCAGCAGCGTGCCGTTCGTCGTCATAATCAGGCGAATTTTCTTTTTGTTTTTACGTGCCAGTTCAAGCGTCAGCGCGACGCCCTTTCTGACCATGTCAAACGACAGCAGTGGCTCGCCGCCAAAGAATCCGACGTTAATGATTTCGGCCGGTTGTTTAAACGCCATCGTCAGCGCGCGCTCCATGACGTCGGCTGACATCGGATCTGAAAACTGCCCGTTGTTATAACAGTATGTGCAGCGCATGTTACATGCGTGATTCAGAAACAGTTCCAAAATAGCCCCCGTCTTCGACCGGTTTCGTAAATATTGCGTTATTGAAGTCCGGCAATCAAGCGCTATCAGTGCAAAGGCTAAAGTCCGCGAAACGGAGGTACGAACCGTGGCAGATGCACGTGCTCGGATTTAATTGCGGTCGAAAGGAACATCGAAGCCAGCTCGTCAAAGCGGGCACTGTCGTCGGTCGTCAGGTACTCACGGGTGCCGCCTGTTGAAAGCCGTCCAGCCATTTCGGGGTGCCTTCCAAGCCAGTCAGCCAGTCGTTCGGCAATTATCGCGCCCTGTGTAAGTATCTGAATCTTTTCACCAACCACCGCCCTGATTCGCGGCAGCAGCAGCGGATAGTGGGTACACGCCAACAGTATCTTCTGCGGCACATCCGGCCCTGCCAGAATCGGGTCCAGGTATTTGTGGATGAAAAAGTCGCAGCCCGGTCCTTCAAGCTCGCCGTTTTCCACAAGCGGAACCCACAGCGGGCAGGCCTGCTGGATGACGCGCAGCTTCGGGGCCAGCTTTTCTAATTCGATCACGAATGACCCCGATGCGACCGTTCCGGGTGTGGCCAGAATCGCGACAGTGCCTTCGGCATTACCGGGCTCTGTAACCCCCGGGATTGCCCCCGGCGGCAGGTCGGCCAGCACTTCAGCCGACGGCCGGACCATACCCAGCACACGCCTGTCGGGACGGTAAATCGGCAGATGCTTCTGCTGGATGGTGCGCAGAGCCTTTGATGACGCGGTGTTGCATGCGACGACGACCAGCGGACATCCGCAACTGAACAGGTACTCGACGGCCTCTGTCGTGAATTCCAGAACGGTGTCGAAGCCACGGTTGCCATACGGGTATCTGGCGTTGTCACCAAGGTACAGATAGTCGTAACCGGGCATCGCCGACAGCAGTTCAGACAGAACTGTCAGCCCGCCGAATCCCGAGTCAAAAACACCAATTTTTCCGCTAATCATTCTGGCTGCTTTTTCAATTTAATCAGTTGCTTCCGTTCGCGCACAGCCGGTTTACTGCAGCTCAATCATCCACATCGTGTGGATCTGCACTTTGCCGGTGAACGTGACGATGTCACCGCTCTGCGTGAATTTCACTGACGAGGCCCCGTCCTGTCTGGCCGAAGCCGACTTCACCGATGTGACCGTTTTTCCGCCGGTATTTACCGAAATGTCGAATATCTGGGGTTTAACAGACCACGTCCCGTCTGCCCCGGAGTGGTTCATTGCCTGCACGATCAGCCGGTTTTCGCGGCTGTACAGGTCCAGGGAAATGCCGCCCGGTGCCGTCGTTTCGATCTGCGCTGTCATGAATTCAAGAGGGCTTGCCATATCGGTCAGCGCCGTCTGGATTTCGTCGGTCAGCCACATCTGCCCGGGCCTGCCGGTGCATCTGATAATCCGGCCGTTGCCAAGCGCCACTTCAACGCATCCGCTTTCAGGTGCCGCCGAGTATTCCGGAAGTGTCGTACGGCCGCTGCCGTCTTCCTTCATTGTCACCGCAACCTTGCCGGAAATGTACGCAGTCCCGCCATCCCGTACAAAATCTTCAATCAGTTCAATCTCTTTATCCGACGCCGCCGCGAATGACGGCAGGTAAATAACGTCATACAAATCAAGGATTTCCGGCGTCATAAGCCGTGATGGCTGGATGTCAAACGGGACGTGCAGGTTGGTCAGTGCCTTCACAGTGCCACGGTAATCCGACATGTAATGCGCTTCATCGACGCTGTCGCCGGGACTGTCGGTCCACCAGGCCATCTTCGGGTCAGGCGCCTCCCAGCTTGAAAACAGTGAAACACCGCACACGCCTTCTTCGCCGGTAACGCACAGCGCGTCAAGGTAGTCGCGGGACGCTGAAGAATGGACTATTGCGACGCGCGCCGCCGAGTTCGACCTGTAGATGTCGTCTTCGTTATCTTTCAGGAAGCCGAAAACCCGTTTTCTGTATTCATGACCAACAGTTGTGGTCATCTGGGGGATTTTCAATTCGTACGGGTTGACCTGTGCGACGACGGCCTGGAAAAGCACGGCCTCGGCATCGTCAGGCTCCAGTCCATAAGTGAAAGCCCACGCAGCGCGGCCACGGTCGGCGCCACGTCCAAACTTGTACATGGCGACCAGGCCATACCAGTCGTTGGCGATGGCGTTCTGCATCGCGTTTTTGTCAGACAGGACGTCAACTTCCCACACATGCCAGAATCCTTCCAGCGGTCCGGTAAATGAACCGTCCAGTCCTTCCAGCAGGGAAGCGTTGTAATCCATCGTAACTGTTTCGACTACTACCTGGAAATCCGGGTTGACGAAGCGCGCCTCGGTATAGACTTCCTTCAGCAGTTCGTCAATTACCAGGTGCCGCCAGTGGATCCATTTCTTTACCACCGGATCTCCGGCATCAAGGTCATAGTACGGTGGGTCTTCCGGGTCAGACAGATTGACCGGCGTCGGAGCATCAAGACCGGTGTCGGCCTTGAAAGCCGCGCGACTTGCCGGATGCTGGGAAGCCCAGCGGCCAACGATGTCGTTGTACAGCGGAACGTCCATCCAGATGCCGTCGACACCGGAAACCGCAATCTGTTTTACGCGGTCGATGAAATATTGTCTGTATCCGGTGTGCGGGTCCATCCAGGCCGACTCGGCACCCGGGTCAACCCAGAACACCTTCGATCCGTAAAACACGTTTGGAGGATTCTTTGCGGGGTCGGTATTGTCGATGCCAAGCTGGACCCAGTCCGGATGATCCTTGAACATTGAACGTTCAAGCGTTTCGCCGTTCGTCGTGATGACTTCCAGCACCGGATAGTACCAGACGACCTTGATATTTCTTTCGTGTGCCATTTCGCTGAAGTGCTTAATCAGGTCAAGCTCTTTTGCAAAATCTTCTTCGCTTAAATATTCGGAAAGCTGTGAATCTGCCTCGATAACGCTGACGTTCTGGTCAACAAATTCATCAAGCAGTCTCTTGTGATCATATGACTCGTCCCCGATGTCCAGCGACGCACCGGCAACACGGGCGACAAGTGGCCAGTCCGCAGGCGGCGGATCGACATTCACAAGGTTCTGCTGAAGTTCGCAGCCAGCCATAAGTCCGGCAGCCAGAATCGCCAATGAAATCAACAAGGAACGGGTGCGGCCATGGGCCCGGTTGACGGTAATCAGATTTGTCAGACTTGTTTGCATAGTTATCTATAGTCAATCAGACCCGGCGATTCTAACCTTTTCATTTATTTGTGTCAGCAATGGCTTGATTAGAAAGGCGGTATATCAGGCCCCATGTGCCCTTTTTTCAGATTTCCATACCAGCAGAGCGGTAATGACAGACGCTGCGGAAGCCGCGATCCAGAACCACATGACCTTATCAAAATCATATTTTGTGGTGGTCATGATGACGTCGTAATTTCTTTCAAAAGCGGCAGGGCTGATTGCGGACGTGATATTTGAACCGAGTGACGTCCAGATATCCGAGCACGCCTGGGGACATATCGTGACTGACGTTTTGGAAACGGTCTTTCCCATGTCGATCAAAACGCCGCTGGCCGTGTCCTGAATCGCTGCCCCGATGTACGAAAACATCCCGACGACCCCGGCTGCCGCGCCGGCGGCCCTTGGCGGGACGATGTCGATGGCCATAAGGCCACCCAGGAATGAAACCAGAACGCCAAGTGATGCCCCCATCAGACCCATAAGGACAAAATCGACCATCATGTTTCCGGGGGGTAGCCAGAACAGTCCGAAAAGACACAGAGTTTCAATGATCCCGAACATCAGGCACGGTACACTTCGATTGGCCTTGAAAAACACGTCCGAGATAATGCCGGACAGGAATGCGCCGCACATGCTAGCCGTAAACAACACCGCCAGCATTGAACCGGCGACCCCGAGTGTGTAGCCGCGGCCTTCCTGGAAAAACAGGACGCCCCAGTTGTAAATTCCGTATCTGGTTACATACATGAAGGCGCTTGCCAGACCGAGTGCCCAGACCGCCGGGTTTTTCAGGACCTCAAGCTGCAGTTCGTTGACCGATGCCGATTTTCCTGCGATTGGCGTCGGGTCTTTTTTGTATTCACTTACAGGAGGAAGGCCGTAAGTCATTGGCCTGTCTTTCAGTGTTTTCAGCATGACAAGGCTGCACACCGCACACAGGATGCCCGGGCCCCAGAATCCCCATCGCCATCCAAGCTCGGCGACAAGTACGGACGTTCCAATAACGGTAAGGGCGCCGCCGATGTCGTGGCTGATGCACCAGATTCCGTACCAGGTCCCGCGTTCGCGCGGTGAAAACCAGTTGGCAAGCGTCACGATGCTGGCCGGTGCCCCGATCGACTGGAACCAGCCGTTTATGCCCCACAGCATTACGAATGCCGCGAACATCGTGGTTGAACCAAGTATCAGGTTGATTGCGGCGACGGCCAGAAGGCCGAATGACATGAAGCGGCGCACATTTACGCGGTCGGCAATGAAGCCGTTTGCGAACTTGCCGATTGCATAGCAAATCAGCAGTGACGAACCGACGATTCCCATCTGCGTGGCGGTCATGACGCCTTCATCGAGCATCGGTTTCTTTACTACAGAAAAACTTAGACGGCCGACGTAATAGATTCCGTATCCAAGGGTGACAGAAATGAACACGCTCCAGCGGCGCCATTCAAACATCTTCTTTATGACTGACTGGTCTTCGCTGAAAGGTGGTTTGTCTTCCCCGGTGGCAAAGTACTTGATGAATCTATTCATTGTCGGGATGTTCCTTTGTCAGCAGTTCAATTACATCGCGGTCTTTTCCAGCGAAATCGTTGACCACGTGTCGTCGCGTCTGGTGTTCAGGACCTCGAAACCGTGTTCAATAAATTTTCTGACCACGTCGTCTTCAGATTCCTGAAGAATTCCGGACACTATCAGGCGTCCGCCCGGAATCACCGAACTGGTAATCGCAGGTGCCAGTACCAGAAGCGTCCTGGCAAGAATATTCGCGAACACCAGTTCGAATACGCCTTCTTTCCCGGTCAGCGGCCGGTCGGTCGCAACGTACCTTTCGGCCACGCAGTTCGTATCGGCGTTGACCCGTGATTCTGCGGCGGCGTCAGGGTCAACGTCGATGCCGAATGCCTCGCGGGCGCCCATTTTCAGAGCTGCGATGGCAAGAATACCTGATCCGGTGCCGACATCCAGAACTGAAACGATGGCCGGGTCTGCGATGCCGTCAAAAAACTCCTCGGCAGCTTCGATGCAGGATGCGGTCGTGAAATGAGTTCCCGTGCCGAAAGCCATTCCGGGGTCCAGAAGGATGACTTCACGGTCAGTTTCTGTGACCTGTTCCCACGTCGGGCAGATGACGAACCGGTTTCCGACCTTGACCGGCTTCCAGTGGGACTTCCACTCGGCATTCCAGTCAATGCTTTCAATTTCAACGGATTCGACGGGCGATTCCGCGATTCCCGGCCATTCGTCTGCAATTGCGGTCAAAAATGACTTCAGCGCGGTGCCTTCAGTCGCTGCGGAAACCGGCGGCGGCAGCCAGGACTTCAGCGTCACGCTCTGTCCCGGATTAGGGGTCGCTTCACCATGCCATTCTTTCGGGTCGCCGGACGTTACAGGCCCGTCACCATCAAGCGGGAAAAGGCCGGGATAGGTTTCCTGTACGCCTGCTGATCCCCGGTCCATGAACCAGGCAATGACGGCATCGCGGGCGTCGGCCGGGATCGTTGTTGTGACCTCGGTCCAGCGCGGGTGCTTCTTCGGCGGTGTGTTGACGTCTTCTTTCATAGCGTGGCCTCGTCGTTGCAACCAGTCTGTGCGTGTCCGCTTCTATTTCCAACCAATTACACGCCAGATCCTTCAGATAATCTACACCGGATGAAGGCCGCAGTGAAAATCCGGTTTACGATTTAGCAGGCGCATGGCCGCCACAACACAGATCTAGTGTAATATCACGCGGGCATGCAGGGTGACTTTGATGGCTGAAACAGTAACCGCGAAGGTATTTGATATAGGTGCCAGGGTTTCCGGGGTGCTCGGCATTCCAGTTAAGTCCGTGAATTCAGTGCTGGATTTGAATGCTGAAGGCTCGACGGTCCCGTTCATAGCCAGGTATCGCAAGGAAGCGACCGGTGGACTGGACGAGGTTCAGGTCCGCAAGATCCTGGAGCTTGGTGCCGAAGTCGAAGAGCTTGAAAAACGACGGGGCGCGATACTTTCATCACTTGAAGAACGTGGCCTGCTGACCGCCGAACTGAAGGCGGCAGTCAATTCTGCCGAAACGAAGACCCGCCTTGAAGACCTTTACCTGCCTTACCGGCCGAAGCGTCGGACGCGGGCGTCGATCGCGATTGAAAAGGGCCTGAAGCCGCTGGCCGACCGGATTTCGGCTCAGCCGTCATCGGGCAATCCGGCAGTCGAAGCTGCCGCGTTTGTGGATGTTGAAAAGGGTGTCGAAGACGTCGATGCCGCCCTGGCAGGCGCCCGTGACATTGTGGCCGAAATTGTTTCAGATAACGCAGACATACGGGCCATGGTCCGCCGCGCCTTTCTGGATTACGGTCTTGTCGTTTCTGCGGTCACTACAAAGTCGAAAGCGTCAGGCGAACCGACCCCTTACGAGCAGTACTACAGCTTTTCGCAGGGTGTGGCCGCGATTCCGTCGCACCGTTTTCTGGCGATCCGGCGCGGCACGAATGAAGGCGTCCTGAAGATGTCTGTCAGCGTTGATGATGACGCGATTATCGCGCGCATCCTGAAGATGGCCGGGCATCGTCCGACGTCGCCGTTTTCCGATCAGTTTCACATGATGGCCGTCGATTCCTATAAGCGCCTGATCAGTCCGGCGGTCGAAACGGAAGTATTCGGACTTCTTGGTGAATTTTGCGAAAAGGAAGCGTCCGGCATCTTCGCGCAGAACTTGCGGAACGTGCTGATGGCGCCACCTTACGGGCCACAGGCTGTCGTCGGAATTGATCCCGGTATCAGAACTGGATGCAAGTGCGCTGCAGTGGCCGCGACAGGTGCGTACGTTGAAAGTACAGTCATTTTTCCAGACAGGCGGCCTGAAGAATCGGCAGCAGTTCTGGTAAAAATGGTTAAAAAGGTTTCTGCGAAGGCCGTTTCGGTCGGCAATGGGACTTTCGGGCGCGAGTCCGAGTCTTTTGCCCGAAAGGCGCTTGCTGATGCCGGGTTGCCGTCAGTACTGGTCGTGCCGGTCAGTGAATCGGGCGCCAGCGTGTATTCGGCGTCGGACGTGGCCCGCCTTGAGTTCCCGGACCTTGACCTGACGGTGCGCGGCGCGATTTCGATCGGCAGGCGACTGCAGGATCCTCTGGCTGAACTGGTCAAGGTCGAACCGAAGTCGATCGGGGTAGGGCAGTATCAGCACGACATTACTGCGTCGCTTCTGGATAAGCGTCTGGATGAAGTCGTCGAAGACTGCGTCAATTCGGTCGGTGTTGACCTGAACACGGCCAGTGCGCCGCTGCTGTCGCGGGTCGCCGGTATTGGCGCCGCAATCGCGAAGTCGATCGTTGATTACAGGGAAAAGAACGGCGCATTTACCGACCGCCGTCAGCTTCTGAAAGTCCCGAAGCTTGGCCCGAAGGCATACCAGCAGTGCGCCGGTTTCCTGCGCGTCAATGGTGGCAAAAATCCGCTTGACGCTTCGGCCGTCCACCCTGAAAGATACGACCTTGTTGATGCAATGGCGAAGGACGTCGGTGTCAAGGTGTCGGCCCTTGTCGGCAATCCTGAACTGGTGAAAAACATAACTTTGACCAGATATGTGGCTGGCGATGTCGGCATGCCGACGTTGACTGATATTGTCGCCGAGCTTGGCAAGCCCGGTCGTGACCCTCGAGAAGGTTTTGAAGCCCCGGCCTTCCGCGACGATGTGCATCAGATTGAAGATTTGGTCCCGGGGATGGAACTTGAAGGAATTGTTACAAATGTTGTGGCCTTTGGGGCGTTTGTGGACATCGGGGTTCATCAGGACGGGCTTGTACACATATCTGAACTTGCTGATAAGTATGTAAAAGATCCGTCTTCGGTGGTAAGAACCGGAATGAAGGTGAAGGTTCGCGTCGTTGAAATTGACACCAGACGCCGCAGGATTGCACTTTCCATGAAAGGTTTGTGATGTGTTGGTGTGGCGCGTGCGCCCCGGCATGAGGTAGCCATGAGCAGTTGGATAGATATTTCGGTTCCGCTTGGTGCCGAAACGACAAGGTGGCCGGGTGACCCCAGGCCGGTAATTGGCAGGTTCAGTTCGATTGCGGCCGGTGATGACTGCAACGTTTCAAGTATTTCAATGTGTGCGCATGCCGGGACGCATGTTGATGCGCCGGTTCATTTTGTAGACCGCGGAATCGATGTGGCCCACGTGCCGTTTGACTATTTCGCCGGTCCTGCGCGCGTTATCGGTGTGAAAGAATGCAAGATGATAACCGCTGCCGAGCTGCGCCACCATTGTCTGGAACATGGCGAAAGGATTCTGATAAAGACGGATAACAGCCTTGTTGAATGGTGGACTCAGCCGTTTGATCCGAAGTTCGTCGGCCTGTCGCCGGACGGCGCTGAATACCTTGTGAAAACCGGGGTTAAAATGGTTGGCATCGACTATCTGTCGATTGCGCCGCCCGGTGAAAAAGGAAATCTGGTTCACAGGACGTTATTGACTGGCGGCATCGGTATCCTTGAAGGTCTGGCGCTCGGTCATGTGGCGTGGGGTCGTTATGACTTGATGGCCCTGCCGCTGCGCCTTGAAGGCAGTGATGGATCGCCGGTCCGCGCCGCCATTCGTCCATTGTTTTAGGTAGGTAATGTTTGGGGGTTCCTGATGATTCGTAATTTGATTATGGCTGCGGCCATGTTTTCCCTGGTGGCGCTGGCTGCCTGCAGTTCCAGCCTTGGTGATACCCCGACCGATCTTCCGGGCGAAGGCGTTTCCGCGCCGGTTTCATGCGCCAATCCGGATGATCTCACTATGGTCGAGCAGTGTCCCCTTGTTCCATACGTAAATAATGTGACGGCTCTGAGTGCGTTCGAGGATCTGAAGGCTGTTGCTGACGCTGCTCTGGGCGTCGAGGGTGTATGGGTTGGTTCTATTTCGGGCTCAGGTATCGGGCGCGACGGCAAAAGCGCCGGTACCGGTTTGTCAGGCTGGACGACCGCGTGGTTTACCGGCCCGGTCGAAGACCCGGACATGCTCGTTTTTGATACGACCGGGGGGACGTGCCGTGTTCAGAACCGTTGCGCCTGTGCGACCAATGGCAGTTGCCTTGATTTTGACTCGATCAACATGCCTGTGGCGACCCGACCCACAGCAATAGCTCAGGATTCTGATGCGGCAATCCTTGCCGCCTTCCCGACCGATTCTGAAGACCAGAAGTACGACATGGTCTGGAACGGCGTGACAGGTCAGTGGACGGTGACCCGCGTTGGCGCTGTTGTTGACGTTGATGTGGTCGAACCTGATGTGGTGCCGGACGACGTTGTACTGGCCGACTTTTCTGAAGTTTAGTGTTTGCAGTTATTGGAAACGCCCTGCCGTTTTCATTATAATAGGTTCGGACTTTGAAGGTTATTCAGGGGGTTGCCATGGGCGACAGGAAATATCCCAGCATCTTTGAATTGGCGTTGAAGGCCGGAAAATGGTCTGTCATTGCCGGCTCAAGTGCTGCCATTATTGGTGCGACCGGCTGCCTGGAACCTGAAAATAACGGCGAAAATGACCTGAACGCCATTGACGTGATTTCGTGTGACGGCTGTGATCGTGATGTCCCGGATATCTGGATGGGTGTCACTGATGTCACCCCGCCGGATTTGGGCCAGCCCGATGTGCAGGTCGTGCCTGACGTTGCGTATCCCGAACTTGGTGGCGTCGCCCCCTACGATCCGGGCGGCAACCCCGAAGACGTGATTGTCCCCGATGTCATCGATTCAGATCCCGGCCTTATGGGCGACTGGGCCGGTGATGTCTATCCGCCTGCCGACGTGATTGCTGTCGAAGACGTTGTGGCCACCGATGTCGTAGATTCCGAAGTTACTGACGTCGTCAACACCGGCGACTTCCTGGCCGGTGGCATCCCGATGGAAGACATCTGATCCTGTCCGTGAGTTTCTTTTCCAGATATTCAACAAAATTATGTAGTTTCAATTAGTTATCCAGATTTGGAATTCTTCGTCCGGCATAAGTGGCTTTTAGGGTCTGGTTTTACTATTATCCATTCAAGTGGTTATGAATGTGCATCCGGGACACTTGTTACGCAAGGACGTCAGCCATGTCAGACAGAAAATATCCCAGCATCCTTGAACTGGCGCTGAAGGCCGGTAAATGGTCGGTAATCGCCGGTTCAAGCGCCGTCATTATCAGCGGCGCGGGGTGTAATGAGCCGAAGGACAATCCTGATAATGGGTTTGTGCAAGATGTCCTGGCGGGTGTTGTCATTTATCCTGATATTACAGACTCAGATACGTTGGAAGTCTGGATGGGACGTGATGCCGCGGAGTTGGAAATACCAGGTCAGGACGTCATCGGCTATGAACTAACCGGTGATGATCCCGGCGCGAGTTTCGGTCCGGACGTTGACGTGATAGATGTGCTGCCTTTTGATTCAGGGGCTTTCATCGATGATTCGATTGAGCCATTTGATGACGGAAACATTCAGGATGCCATCGGTGATGCTGAAGTTCATGATTCTGGTTTGAGCGGCGATGATATTTTCGATGTCGAATTCCCGCCGTCGGACACAACGGACGAGCTTGACGCCGCCACATCCGCTGATCCTGCCTCTGACGATTGAATCTGAACCCGCAGTTTTTCCGTCCGCACTCGGTTCATGCCTTCCAATTCCGCTTTTGCTTGATATCTTCGCCACGTCCCGTGACAATCGACTTCAGGGTTTTTCCACCGGTGATGCCTGATGTCCCTGTTAACCGTGCTTTTTATTGCGATTGGTCTGGCGATGGACGCGTTTGCCGTATCGCTTGCGACCGGTTGCACACTTGGCGAAAAAGTCAGGCCTGGTCACGTCATCAGAATGGCCGGTGCGTTCGGTCTGTTTCAGGCGTTGATGCCCGCGATTGGCTGGTTTGGTGGCAGCAGACTTGCCGACAGTCTGGCCGCCTTTGATCACTGGATCGCCTTTGTTCTGCTGGCCGCCATCGGCATCAAGATGATAGTTGAAGGAATCAGGGCCGATTGTGAAGCCCCTTCAAAAAAGGACCCGACGCGTGGTGTCGTTCTGCTGATGCTTGCCATCGCGACCAGTATTGATGCGCTGGCTGTGGGCCTTTCATTCGGCCTGGTACGGTCGCCCATCGTCGTGCCGGTCATCATAATTGGTGTTGTCGCCGCCGTTTTCAGCGCCGTCGGTATCTTTTTCGGTCGTCGCCTTGGCTGCGCGTTCGGCAAACGTATGGAAATGGCAGGCGGCGTCATCCTGGTCCTGATTGGTGCAAAGATCGCGGTTGAACACGTAATTAAGCAGATTTAGACGTTTCCCTGTTTGAGCATTTTCCCGGATAAATACATAATCCCAGTGTATCTCTGGTTCCGGCGGAGGATCATATGGATCGCAGATCGTTCATAAAAACAGGCCTTGTGGCCGGTGGGACCTTTATTGCCGCGCCAACTGCGCTTTCGATGCTTTCAGGTTGTGCCGGCCCGCAGTTGAATGCGGTCGGGGCACCCGAATCTACCGGTATTGACAAGTTCCTGTCGCAGGGTGCCCGCACGATGTGGATTGCGGCCCATCCCGATGACGAGTGCTTCTGCGGGACGATTCTTGCAAGGTCTTCAATTTATTACCACAATCCGCTTCACATGGTCGTGATGACTCGTGGTGAAGGCGGTGAATGTTGTCGCCCCGAGGGGTGTCTGCCTGATGTCGGAACAGTCAGGGCCGCAGAAATGCGCAAGGTTGCCGAGCTTTACCGCTCGGGCCTGACTCAGGAAACATTTTTCAACGCGTCGTTGCCTATGGAGTCTTTTCCGAAGCGGCACAAGTTGTTTGAGATCTGGCAGCAGCATAAAGACCCGGTCCAGCTTGTCGTCGAAGAAATCCGGCGTTTCAAACCTGATGTAGTGTTCACGTTTGAACCGACCCACGGCGCCACCAACCACCCGGAGCATCAGCTTATTTCGCGAATAGCGACTACGGCGGTTAAGCTTGCGGCCGACCCGTCGGTGCCGGGCGGTGAAGTGCATCGTGTTGAACGTACGTACTTCCTGTTAAGCAGATTCTGGCTGCTTCGTCTTGCCGGCGCCGCCGACCCGGGGCCTGTGTCCGAAATTTTTGATGCCACATTGAAGGCAACCGATGCCCTTTCCTGCGTCGATTTCATGAGTCAGGCGACGAAGTTGCATGAGACCCAGTTAAACGACATGGGTGGGGTTCGTAAGTACACGGTGTTGTTTAATAATCTGGCGTTGCGGCGCGTTGACCCGTTCACGGCGACATGGGATCCGGCTGAACCGGCCTGACCTGTCGGCCACGACCTGACTGGCCGACCCTGCGATTTCTTCAGATGACGGTGTGTTTGATGTTTCAAAACAAAATAATTCTGGTTTGCGCTGCGTGCGTGTTTTGCGGTTGCGCCAGTGGTAATTCCCATAACGACGCCACTGTCGGTGATGATGCGGATGTTTCCCACGTGACCGATGTTTCAGTCGGGGATATCGCCGATACCGGCACCCACGACGATACAGTCGTTAACGACACTTTTCAAAATGACGCAGTGGCTGATGCTGACGCCGGCGGCACAGATTTGTCTGATCTGGCTGAAACCGCCGATCAGGACGTGACCGGTGATGTGTCTGACGTGGGCGACGCCATTGACGGGCCCGATGTGACTGTTGAATGGTCCTGCCCGGTCTTCGGGACGCCGACAATTGTTGGAAACCTGGACAGTTCGCCGTTGACCGAGGCTTCGGGACTTGCCGTAAGCAGGCAACATGCCGGGGTAATGTGGTCCCATAACGATTCCGGTGACGCGAAACATGTGTATGCCATTCTGACATCTGCCGGCGGGGCGTTGGTGGATCCGGGTACGATCGTTTATCAATTCACGTTCAAGGATCCGTTGATTTCGCTTTCCGATTGCGAGGACATTGCCATCGGGCCCTTCGCAGCGTTCGAAGGTGACTCGGTTTTCCTTGCTGATGTCGGCAATAACGGATCCACACGTGAAGTTCTTTCGGTTTATGTTTTTGCCGAACCTGATGTGATCGCCACGTCAGAGATTGAAAACGTAGTCAGGATTGACGTGAAGTACCCGGATGGCAGACATGACTGTGAAGCATTTTTCGTGGACCCGTTGACAGGTGACCTGTATTTTGTGGTCAAAGAATATGATTTAGCTGTAACGAAAGTGTACAGAATGGCAGCACCCCCGGCAGATTTCACTTTGGACGAAGTACCTGTCGAGTTGACGTTTGTCGGTCAGTTTCCGTTTGAGCAGGCGACCGGCGCTGATATGTCTGAAGATGGTTCGATCCTGGTGGTTCGCGGGTATTCCGACGGGCTGTATTTTCAGCGGAACGTGACGCAATCTGTTGAAGAAATGCTTGCTGGCAAGACTTGCGTGCTGCCGACGTTTCCCGAAGAACCATATTCTGAATTTCAGGGCGAGGCTATCGCGATGGCACCTGACGGCAGCGGCTTTTATACTGTCAGCGAGCGATTGCTGTCGGCACAGGATGTCCATTTTACTGCGTTGAATCCGCCCATCCTGTAGTTCTGGTGCGCCCGTTCGGGTCCATTCAAATCCATTGTGCTTCAGTGTAACGCACTGTGTTACAATCCCGGCCGTGATGGATAAAAAGAACGCAAAATACATACTGCCGAACCTGTTCACGCTGGCCAGCGTGCTGTTCGGCATGGTTGCCGTCATTTCAACGATGGCGATGACCCCGCAGGGCTACATCCGCGCGTCCATCTGCATTCTTCTGGCCATGGTTGCCGATTCGTTCGACGGTCGCGTCGCCAGAATGACAGGTACCGAGACCCGGTTCGGCATCCAGCTTGATTCCCTTGCCGATGCGCTTTCATTCGGTATGGCCCCGGCCATACTTGCCTACACGTTTTCGCTGAAGACGATTGGCAACGGCAGCGGTAAGCTGGGTATTTTCATCGCTTTTGTGTACGTCTCGTGCGGCATCATGCGCCTTGCCAGATTCAACGTGTCGGCTTCCGGTAAGGGTAAGAAATCCAAGTATTTTCAGGGCCTTCCAATTCCAGCCGGTGCCGGGCTTATCGCGACGATGGTCTGGTGTCTTCAGGATATGGGGATGGGGGGCGCTGACAAGGCGGCTCTGGTCGCGTTCATGATGCTGGTTTCAAGCCTTCTGATGGTCAGTTTTGTGCCATATCGCAACTTCAAGCACATCAAAATTGGCCTCGGCATTCGTGTTGCGGTAGTTCTGCTTGCGGCTGTTGTCATCATCGCGACAGTCCAGACCAGGATGAGCATCGTCATATTCGTTCTGGCAGTCCTGTACGCCATGCTCGGCCCGGTTGAAGGCCTGTATCTGGCATATAACCGGGTCAGGACGCGCCGCAATGAACAGGAAGATCCCGACGAAGTTGATTCCGAAAATCATTGAATTTTATTGCCTGAAAATGTCTTCCAGTTTTGCTGCAGCTTCATCATCCAGGATCAAATCAGCCGCTTTTGCGTTTCCAGCCGCGTGTGCCGCAGTCCTGATTCCACAGATGGCCGATGTCACGTTCGGATTGTGACAAAGCCATGCGACCGCTGCTGTGGCCGGTTCCATTCCGTGTGCATCAGCAAAACGCCGCAGTCTTTCAACAAGCGCCAGATTTTTTGCGAATGCGGCCCCGAAGAACCGCTGGTCATGCCGTCTGATGTCTTCAGGTTCGAACCTGGTGTTTGCATTGATCTTTCCAGCCAGCAGCCCCCGGCACAGCGGTTCATAAGCAAGAAATCCGATGCCGCCGTCAGCACACATCGGCAGCACTTCCTTTTCAACGTCGCGGTTAAGCAGGCTGTACGGTGATTGAAGGCTGACAGGCACCTTTGACGCGATTGCCCTGGCAAGTTCGTCACTGTCAAAATTGGACACACCGGCCGCCCTGGTCTTGCCGCTGGCGACAAGCTTTTCCAACGCTGCCATCGTCTCTTCCACCGGGTATGCCGGGTCGTTCCAGTGAACCTGCAGCAGGTCGATCCAGTCGGTTTTCAGTCGTCGCAGGCTGTCTTCGCACTGCCTGATGATTGCGCCTGCGGAAAGGTCAACGTGCAGATTGCCTTTGTCGTCTTCCCATGGCCCGCACTTTGTCGCGATGAAGACCTTGTCGCGCTGTCCGGAAAGCGCTTCGCCAAGCACCCTTTCAGCCCTGCCGCTACCATAGATCGGCGCCGTATCGAACAGGTTGATTTCAAAATCAAGTGCCCGATGAATGGCCTTGATCGAGTCGCGGTCGTCCACGTAGCCCCAGTCGGTCCCGCCGATGGTCCATGTGCCGAAAGAAACGACCGAGACGTTAAATCCTGCATTTCCCAGTTGTCGAAATCTCAAGGTCTTCCCCCGTTTGTCATGCTGTATCCGCAGCCGTCAAGCCCGGCGCAATTTCCAATAGAGTATCAATTGGCCATCAAATTGACACATACCTGTTGTGACCCCTAGAATCAAAAGGAACTTGTGATTTCGAATTGATCTTTCCGGGGGTAGTTTAATGATAATTCGCGGTTTTTCCTGGATACCGGTTTTCGTGGCCGTTCTGATGGTTTCGGGGGCCGCCGCTGGATACACGGCGCGGTCGGCACAGGATCAGAACCCGCCCCCGGACGTTGCCGCCGACCCTGCCAGCGGTGAAACTGCATCCCCCGGGGATGTGCAGCCTTCTGACGCCCGACCTGCTGACGTGCAGCCTTCCAAGCCAGCTCCCGTCCAGAATGAGGCACTTCTTGACAAGGCCCGGGCTCTGGCTGCCGAAGGGAGTTCCCTTTATGAAACAGGGATTTACGCCGAAGCCATCGTGAAATTCAATCAGGCTCTGGAAAATTACCAGCATCCTGTCATCTATTTCAACCTCGCGAAGGCGTATGAAAAGCTGGCTGAGTACGGCAAGGCTGCCGACGCCTATCGAGAGTATCTGGCAAAGCATGTTGAGGTCCTGGGTGCACCGGCTTCTGACAAGGCTGATACAGAACGAACGATCGAATTACTTAAAGAAAAAGCATACATGGCGCTGCCCGAGGTTTCGGTTGATTCTGATCCCAGGGGCGCCGAAGTCTATCTGGACGGTGCGCAAGTTCTGAACGGTCAGACCCCGATGAAGACCCACCTGCCTGAAGGAACACACAAGCTGGAAATCAGGCTTGCCGGGTATCAGGGGGTCCAGCGTGACTTTGACGTCCGTTCGCGCGAACCTGTCAGGCTTATGTTTTCATTGATAAAAGAAAAGAACAGCGGTGGCATTCTGGTATTGGCAAATGTGCGGAATGCCAGAATTCATGTCGATGGCAATGTCGTCGGCATGACCCCGATGACGGACGCTGTCGAGGTCGCCCCCGGGCGTCATCAGGTGCTGGTTGAAAAGGAAGATTATTCACAGGAATCGGTCGTTGTGGATGTTGCGGCGAACGCTGTGTCAGACGTCGATGTCAATTTGCATCTGACCAGAAAATCCTTTTCATGGCGCGGTGGGCTTGGCATTTCTTCAATGATAATCGGTGGCGGCATAATCGGGGCCTCGGTCTGGGGTCGCTATTACTTAAACGATGGTTACAAAGGCACCGGCATGTTCAGCACCGCACCCGACTTTGCCATGTATAAGACAATGGTTTACGCAGGTTACGGTGTTGGTGCCGGTCTGGTTGCCATCGGGATAGGCATGGTCATCTGGGAGGCTGTGCGCAAGCCGGCCGGGGTAAAGGAAGGCGACCTGATTGAAAAGGTGAAACCGTCTTTGTCCATTCTTCCGGTGGTCGGTCCCGACATGATGGGAATTGGCGCTGTGGCAGTGTTTTAGGGGGCGATGATGCGTTTAAATATAGTTTTTGCCTGTGTGGTGGCTGTTTCGTTGTCCGGTTGTGTTGATGGTGTAAGTCCGCCGGCGTTGACGAACAAGGTCATGGTAGAAGGCGGGGTGTTTGCATTCGGCAGTGAGGAACCTTGTTTTAACGCCAGTCAGACGATTGTCACGTGCGGGTCTGTGGCAAGCGGAATGCCCCGGACGTGGCCGATTGCAAAGATTGACCTGCATGCTTTTTATATTGATGAACATGAAGTAACCAATTTTCAGTACGAATATTGCGTCGCGATTGGAAAATGCCAGACGCCTGAATATTTCAATGTTCAAAATATCGAGGATTATTATGGAAATCCAATGTATTACGACTACCCGGTTGTAAACATAACGTCGTCAATGGCTGAAGAGTACTGCGGTTTTGCCGGTGGTCGTCTGCCCAACGAGGTGGAATGGGAACGTGCGGCCGGTGGGAAAGCAACCCCCTTGAAACCCAAGCGTTTATATCCGACCGAGGCAAGCGCTGCTCAGATCAGGAACTGTGATTCTCAGGCTCTTAAGATTGATGTCAGCCATTGTGTAAATACCGATCAGCCTCAACGGGTAAAAGGCTCCAGTGATGATTTTGTCATGGAAGGTACAGGCAAAATTTATGATCTGGCCGGGAACGTTTCGGAGTGGACGTCGGGGCGGTACAAGGAAGCGGTAACATGCGCCGCTCAACTTGCTGACAGTTGTGACTGCTGGGACTGCCAGCCTGCACAGACTCAATGCAAGGAAGACTGCTACACCACATGTACCGAATGTATTGATGACGTCAATTGCTATGTCATGTGCGAACAGGGCGGCCTTGGCTTTCCTGTGTGCATTGCGTATTCCGGGCCCGTCACTCTTGCACAGCTGGTTAATGACAGTCCCGATGGGGAACGCCTTATCAAGGGCGGCAATTATCTGACAACGGATGCACAGACATGCCAGATGACGGTTGCCAACAGATCTGCTCATGATGGTCTTGAAGGCAAAAAACCAACACTTGGATTCAGATGCGTTTACGACGTTCAATAAAACAGTCCCGGCGTATCTTCTGTTCCGTCGCTGTCGTGGTGGCGGTCCTGTCCTTTCCTGCCATTTCTGCCGCCCGTGTCGACCTTCCCGAACTTCATAAGCTTGCGAAATCGGGCCTGAAAGTCACCGCATTGTTTTCTGTTAATGGCCGCGATGTTGCGTCGCTGAACCCCGATACGAAGCTGAATCCGGCGTCTGTGACGAAGCTTTTTACGGCTGCTGTCGCGTTGAAAGTGCTTGGGGCCGATCGTCGTTTGAATACGGTCGTTTACAAGACGACGGATAACAAACTTGTCATTGAAGGGGCTGGCGATCCCGAACTTACGTCGCGTCACCTGGATGAACTGGCAGCATGTGTTGCATCTAAATCGGGTGGTCCGAAATCGTCCGGTCAGTGGTCGAAACTCGTTTTTTCCACAGGGCCGTTCAGCCGCGATGACCTGCCGCCCGGATATGCTCAGAAACTTACTCAGTCGGCCTATCGCGCCGGTGTTGCCGGGCTTCAGATTGACAGAAATGCTGTGATTGTATCGGTGGCGAAAGCCGCAGCGGGACAGACGCCTGCAATTACAGTATCGCCGATGTCGGACTACATCAGAATATCAAACAAATCGGTCGCTTCTGCGGCAGGAAAGGCCGGAACTGCTGCGCGAAAGAAGGATCCGCTGACCGTGACAGTGACTACAGAACCTGGTGGTCGCCTTTTGATTGAAGTGTCCGGGAAGTCGAATCCGAACAAGCGCACCGCCATGACGTACCGGGTTGATAATCCGGCATGGAATGCGGCGGCCGCTTTTATGGCTGCGCTGGAAAAGAAGAATGTCAAGGTCAAGACGTCTGTGCCGGAACGTGGCGTAACGCCGGCCGGTGCCGAAAAGTTATGCGTCAGGCCTTCCCCGGCTGTCCGCGACATCGTGGTGCCGATGCTTAAGGAAAGCATAAACCCTATCGCCGAGAGCCTTTTGCGCCTGACCGGGGCGGCCGCTTTTCCATCCGCTGATGCGTCCGCTGATCCGTCCGGCGACCTGTCCGGCCCTGTCGGATTTTCTGAAGGTGCGGCCAGGCTGAAGGACTTCATGTTGTCTGATGTCGGTGTGTCGCCGGATTCTTTCGTTATTACCAATGGTTCCGGGCTTTACGGGGCCAATGTCGTCAGCGCACAGGCCGTTGTGAAGTTGATTTCATGGATATTAAGTGACGCTTCAATCAAAGAGTCGATTCGTGCGGCGCTTCCAGTCGGCGGGCGCGACGGGACTTTGAAGAATCGTTTCAAGGAAGAACCGCTGAAGAACAGGGTCAGGGCAAAGACCGGCACGCTTGACGAGGCCGTATCGCTTGCAGGGTGGGTTGAAATGCCTGACGGAAGGGAACTGTCGTTTGCGGTGCTGGTCGAAGGTGACAGTAAACTTGAAGCCAGACAGGTAAGAAAGGCGGTCGATCAGTCAGTTCTGCAGGTGTTTCAGTCGCTTGATTCAGGGGGCGGGCAGGTACCGGGATCAGGCCCGGATTCTTCGGCACTCGGCGTCAGCGCGCCTTGATAGTACCGACATCATCAATCCAGAATGACTCAGGAATAATCTGGCGAATTTCATCCTTGCGGGCTTTGACCTTCCATTTCTTGTCAACAAGCAGTGACAGGATTGCGGTCCTCATGCGCTGAGTCTCTTCCGGATCGACCAGACGGTCTATCAGCACGTCGCACATGTCTTCGCAACCCGTTGCCGCAAGTCCTTCAACTGCGTGGACGCGAAGCTCTTCGTTTTCATCCCGGGCAAACAGAAGAAGCGCCTCGGTAACTTTTGGCTGGTTAAACTCGCGCAGGTTTGATACCAGCTCAATTTTCCTTTGAATGTCACGGTCAAAGATGGCTTCCATGCCATTGATAATTTCCAGCAGGTAGTCAACAGTCGCATCGTCACCCGCTATCTGGCGAAGCGCCTTTGTCGGCCAGTACGGCGAGTTTTCGGTACGCAGAAACGACAGAATGGACTCGACGGAAACCGGCCCCAGAGCGACAAGATGGTCAAAAACCATCCGTTTTTCCTGTTCATCACCGATAGTCTGTTCAATTCTGAAGTTGAACCGCTTCAAGAGGGCATCGACAGCTTCAGGCGTTGCCAGAGCGGCCAGAGCATCAATCGCAATCTGCCTGTCCTGGCTTTGACCCCACTGATTCTCAAGTTTCTTCGTCAGGCGAACTATCTGCGGTGAAATCTTCCTGGCCCCGGTATCCTGCGGTTCCTCTTCGCGTCCGAAAAGTTTGCCAAAAAAACTCATATCAAGTCCCCGGAAATCAGTCGAACAGACAGGTACCAGAAAACACAAATGTTTTCAATCTTACTGATGCTGTTTCGTGCGCTGCCGGGGCCGTCCCACCGCCTTAAAACGACACATGGAACCCGGAGATTTGTTGACTTTAGCCCTGTTCGGCGTTAGGAACTTTGGTGGCCCCGGGTCTGACTGTTTGAACCACTTTGTGGATTCAGATAGCCGTGGATCGGGATGGGGTCATATTTCGGAACCGGAGGCTTGATCTTGAGTGACGACAGCCCAAGGGTTGCCAGGGGTACAGTTTTCGTCAAGGCGGAGGTCTGCAAGGGCTGTGCCTATTGCATTGAATTCTGTCCGGCAGACTGCCTGAGATTTTCGCGTAGTTACAATGAAAAGGGCTATCATTTCCCAGTGTTGGCAAGTCCTGATGCGTGCACGGGATGTGGGCTTTGCGGACTCTACTGCCCCGATTTCGCGATTTTCGGCATGAAATATCGTGACATCGATGCGCTTGCAGAAGCCGGCAAGGTCGGCGCTGAATCTGGAAATGATGCTGATAAGAAGCCAGGCGTGGCAAAAGATGATGCCTGCGGGAGGAAGTCTTGAAAGCTAATCCTGATGGTGTCCTTACCGGAGTTCATTTTATTGACGGTGACCACGCGGCCTGTGAAGGCGCTCTGGCCGCCGGTTGCCGCTTTGTGGCCGGCTATCCGATCACGCCATCAACCGAGATTATTGAGCGCTTCGCTCAAAGAATCCCGCAGATCGGTGGCGTGTTTATTCAGATGGAGGACGAGATTGCGTCCTCGATCGCGATTCAGGGCGGTGTCTGGGGTGGAAAGAAGGTGATGACAGTCACTTCCGGCCCCGGTCTGTCTTTGATGATGGAACATATCGGTCTGGCCGTCATGACCGAAGTTCCGTGCGTAATCGTTGACGTGCAGCGCGGCGGCCCTTCAACAGGCCTGCCGACACTTCCTGCTCAGGCCGACATGATGCAGGTCAAGTGGGGTTCACACGGCGACTATCAGATTATTGCGATTGTTCCGAATTCGCCGCAGGAATGTTTTGATCTGATGATCAAGGCGTTCAATATGGCGGAAACCTACCGCTGCCCGGTGTTCTTCATGATGGACGAAGTTGTCGGCCACATGACCGAGCGCGTGGAAATCCCCCCGGCCGATCAGATTGAAGTGGTTGAAAGGCGCTGGACGTCAAAAACACCGGCGCAATACCGACCTTATGATGTCGGCCCTGACATGGTGCCGGAAATGATTAAGGCCGGCGACGGATACCGCGTGCATATTACCGGACTGACGCATGACGAGCGCGGCTATCCGGCCATGAACCCCGAGACCCACGACAAGCTGGTGCGAAGGCTTTCAGATAAGATACTTCTGAACGCTGACGCGATGACCGACATCCGCGAAGACGGTTGCGAAGATGCCGATGTTATTGTGATTTCTTACGGCATTACTTCCCGTGTGGCGACTGCTGCAGTCGAAATGGCCAGGGAACAGGGCTTGAAGGTTGGTTCCGCCCGCCTGGTCGTCTGCTGGCCTTTCCCGGACAATGAAATCAGGCGACTTGCTTCAAAGGCTAAGGCCCTGGTCGTCCCGGAAATGAACCTCGGGCAGATGGTTCGTGAAGTCAGACGAGCGGCAGGCTGCGATGCCAGTGTCTATGCAGTTTCCCACGGTGGCGGAGCAGTTCACGAGCCGGAAGTGATTCTGGCGAAAATCGTTGAAGCCGCCCGGTCATCAAAGGAGGGCCGCAGATCATGACAATGGACGACATCATGGTCACTGAATCCTTCTGCGGTGTGCCTGGTCAGTGCGAAACGGCACCTGTGGAAAATCCGGTTCTTTCAATTCTGCGACAGGATCGCCTTCCGCATATCTGGTGCCCCGGCTGCGGAATCGGGACTACTGTCAACTGCTTTTCCCGGGCGCTGACCAGTTCTGCGCTTGATCTGGACAAGGTCGCCATAGTTTCCGGTATCGGCTGTACAGGCCGTGTTGCCGGCTATCTTGATCTTGATTCATTCCATACGACGCATGGCAGGGCGATCCCGTTTGCCACAGGTCTCAAGCTGGCCAATCCTGATCTTAAGGTGATTGTGTATTCGGGCGACGGCGACCTGTTCGCGATCGGCGGGAATCACTTCATGCATGCCGCCCGCCGCAACCTGGATATGCTGGTAATATGCGTAAATAACCACACATATGGCATGACCGGCGGTCAGGTGGCACCGACGACTCCGCTTGGTTCGACCCAGAGCACGATGCCGTTCGGGAACTTCGAGGAACCGATGAATCTGCCTTTCGTGGCTGACGCCTGTGGCGCAGTCTATGTTGCAAGGTGGACCGTTTTCCATGTCAGGCAGCTTGCAAAGGCCATCAAGGAAGGTCTGGAACACAGGGGCTTTGCGTTTATTGAGATTATGGCTCCGTGTCCGACGCTTTACCTGCGCCGCAACAGGCTCGGGGAAGGCGTGGATCAGGTGCGTTATTTCAAAGAGCAGAGCGTCCTGAAAAATGGATGCGACACGAAGGAAGTCGCCTTGAAGATGGACGGCCCGATTGTAGTTGGCAAGTTTGTCGAGCGAGACAGACCGACGTGGCTTGAATCAATGAATGATCACTACTCTGAAATTCTTGGTGATAAATTCAAGCCTTACGGAGGCAATGATGGCAAGGACTGAAATCCGTGTAGGTGGTCTTGGCGGCCAGGGCGTAATACTTTGCGGCACGATTATCGGAAAGGCAGCATCAATATACGACAACAGGCACTCGACGCTGATTCAGGCGTTCGGGCCCGAGGCGCGTGGCAGTTCATGCAGCGCTCAGGTCATCCTGAGTGATGAAGCGATCGGCTATCCTTACATCAGGCGTCCAGACGTGCTGGTGATGATGTCCAACGATGCCTGTCACCGCTTTCTTCCTGAAATGAAGCCTGATGGAATTCTTCTTTATGAAGAAGAAATGGTTCACATGGATCAGCATGAACGTCCGAAAAACGCATTCGGGATTCCGGCCACCAGGTTTGCCGAAGAGCTTGGGCGTCGGCTGGTTTTGAACATTGTGATGGTCGGTTTCTTTGCCGGTCTGACCGGTCTGGTGTCGCGCGAAGCCGCCGAAGCCGCAGTCAAAGCATCGGTTCCGAAAGGTACTGAGGTGCTTAATCAGCGGGCATTCAAGATGGGTTTTGATCACGGGCGGCAGTTGATTGGAGCCAACGTTTAGTACCTGGTTTCTTACTGAGGTAAAGCCATGAAAGCAGTCAAGCTTCCCAAGACTTTTTGTCTTAAGAGCGGTGCCGAGGTTCTGGTCCGGCAAATGACCATGGACGATGAGCCCGGAATTCTTGAGTTTTTCAGGCAACTTCCGCTGGAAGACCGCCATTTCCTGCGAAATGACGTCACGAATGCAGACAAAGTTCACCGTTTTGTGACTGATGACACGCACGACAGGTTGCTTGCTGTCGTCGGCGAGATCGATGGTCGCATAGTTGCGTCTGCCAATCTGGACCGCAATCACTTTGGCTGGATGTCTCATATTGGCGAAATCCGGGTGGTTATTGCCCACGATTTTCAGCATATTGGTTTCGGGGCCATATTAACGAAGCTGCTGATGACTGCTGCCGTGAACTCCAGGATCGAAAAGGTTGTTGTCGAGGCGTCTGACGGTCAGAAGGCATTGATGCACAATCTTGAAAAACTGGGCTTCAAAAAAGAAGCTATTTTGAAGCGTCACGTCATGGACCTGTCAGGGCGAAAACGTGACCTCTTGATCTACACTTTCGATGTGTCACATATCTGGGATAAGATGGAAGACCTCGTTTCAGACTACTCGCCGATGCAGGGTGATTGATTGTTAAGAATAAGAAAGCCGTTTGCAGTCGTCATGCAGTCAGTCCTCATGGCGGCGGTTGTGTTTTTGTCGGCTTACGGTATGGCAGGGCCGGCCGTCGCTGCTGCCGGTGTGACTGATTCGACCGATCCGGTTCTGGTGGCGATGGAACAGGAACTGGACCGCAGCGTCACGAACCTGCGGCTGGAACAGGGTGATTACGATCTGCCGTATTTCGTGAATTACGCGGTGCGCGACGTACAGATGAAATACGTCAGCGGCAAAAATGGCGCGCTGTTCAAGTCCACAGAAACGCTTAATCGCGTGGCTGATGTTGATGTCAGAGTTGGTTCGTACAACCTTGACTCGTCCGAGGACAAGGAAGGCGGCTACAACTACAATCAGAAATATAATCCAGGGGTTCTGTGCCCGATTGATGATTCAATTCCGGCTTTGCGTCGCGTCCTGTGGCTGATGTCGGACTTTGCCTACAAGGCTTCGCTGATGTCTTTTCACAACGTCAAGGCGAAGATGGTCAACAGCCCGGAAGAACGCAAATCCGCAAGTCTGTCAGTTGAAGCTCCGCATATCCTGATGGAGCGGGCGCATGACCTTGAATTCGACTTACCTGCGTACGAGAAGCTTGTCAGGACCGTTTCTGCCGTGTTTTTGAAGTATCCCGGTGTGTTTGATTCGTCTGTTGAAGCCAGTGGTGTCCGTCTGGTTCGCTACATCATAAACAGCGAAGGCACCAGGGTTCGAACTGTAGATTATTACTATCAAGTTTTTGTTCAGGCGTCGGTTCGTGCAGATGATGGAATGCTTCTTCAGGACGGGGTCAACTTTTACGGCCGCGCCGGCGCCGACCTGCCGACCGTTGAAAAGGCCGCGGCTGCCGCATCCGAGCTGGCGACGCGCCTTATAGCCATTAAAGAAGCACCGATACTTGACCCTTCGACTGTACCTGTTCTGATGTCGCCCGAGGCAACCGGTGTCTTTTTCCACGAGACGATAGGTCACAGGCTGGAAGGTCCCCGCCAGGAAGACGAGGAAGAAGGTCGCACGTTCAAAAATTATCTCGGTCAGGAGATTCTTCCGACGTTCCTGGGTATCTACGATGACCCGTCGGTTGAAAAGCATGGCCGGATATCGTTGAATGGGTATTACCGGGTCGATGATGAAGGCCTGCCGGGAATCAAGGCTTCTTTAGTCGAAAAGGGCGTATTGAAAGGTTTCCTGATGTCGCGCAAACCTGTTGAAGATTTTGATAAATCGAATGGTCACGGCAGGACCGAAGGCTTTCAGCCGGCACAGGCGCGTATGGCGAATCTGTTCATCGAGGGAAAGAAACCGCTGACTTCTGATAAGCTGTTTAACAGGTTTCTGGCCGAGATCAGGCGGCAGGGGAAGCCTTACGGTCTGTACATCGAGTCGATAGCCGGCGGCAGCACCAATACCAGTTCATATGGCTATCAGGCTTTCAAGGGATTGCCGAAGGTGGCCTGGCGGGTTGATGGCAGGACCGGTAAAAAGACATTGATTCGTGGCGTGGAGATTGTCGGGACACCTCTTTCGGCGATTAACAAAATTATTGCAACTTCGGATCGTTATGGTGTTTTTAACGGATATTGCGGTGCCGAATCCGGATCAGTGCCGGTGTCGACCGTTGCGCCTGAAGTCCTGTTTTCCGAGATGGAGCTTCAAAGAACGCAGGATAGTAACGAACGTCCATTGATACTGCTTCCCCCGGATGAAGCCTTACCGGCAGCAGTTGATCACGGAAATCAGGAGCGCCAATGAATCCAGCCGGGCACTTTCCTGCCTGGGCTGAAAGCTCGGTGGGAAAAGTAAGAAAACGGAACGAAGACGCCTTCCTTATCATGCCGGAAAAAAGCATTTTTCTGGTGGCTGACGGGATGGGCGGGCACAAGCGCGGCGATGTTGCCGCGCAACTGTGCGTCGAATCTGTGCGCGAGTTCTTTGCTGGATGCGAATCCAGGAAGACTTTGATTTTCTTCCGGAAATTGTTTGATATGCCTTTTGACGGGCGGGCTGCCTGGGAAAAGAATATCTGCGCCGCTATTGAATATGCCAACCGTAAAATTTACGGTCTGGCTGTTTCCAGTCACGAATATTCCGGCATGGGTACAACGGTCGTTGCAATCGGTTTGAGCGGCACCAGGCTTTTTGCCGCGTGGTGTGGCGATTCCCGGATATACCGTTTCAGGGAAGGCCGGTTGTCGCTGGTGTCGGATGATCATTCTTTAGTTAATCAGTACGTCAAGGCCGGCATGCTTACGCCCGACCAGGCCAGGGATTTCCCGCACCGAAACGTCATACTTCAGGCACTCGGTTTGAATGAAAGCCTGAAATATGAGTGGATTCAGCGAAGAACGATGCCGGGTGACGTCTATCTGCTGTGTTCCGACGGTCTTAACGACATGATTACCGATCAGCGCATCGAGGATGTTCTGAAGGAACAGATTGGCGGACACTTCGCCAGTCCCCATCCGCTGGCGGCAGGCGAGAATGATATTGACAGGGATATTCTACGGGACGCCAGTGACGCTTTGATCGACGCGGCCATGAAGGAAGGCGGTGTTGACAATATTACCGCTCTGCTTGTGGCCGTCGCTTCTGACGCCGTGGATGCGTGACCCGGGACCGCAGGATGACCTTGTCTTCACAGCCAATTTACAAAGATCATGTTTCCTGAAAGTGCGGTTTAGCTGATAATGCCTGTGTGTTCGTTTCCAGTTAATCATCGGGGGACTTTTCAATGTCGGAAAATGAAGTGAAAGCGGGAACTGAAAGTTGTCAGAGAGTCGGGACATGCCTTGCACATGTCGGTGTCATTGCAGTTGTCGTGCTGCTGGTGGTGATTGCTGTTTTGCTGTTGCCGATCAGTCGTGACGCCTCCAGAAAGGTTGACTTGTTGAATTCTCAGACGGCTGCAGCAGCCGTTTATATTGCCTCCGGTGATGCGGCGTTTGTTGAAAAAAGGTTCGAAGATGCAGCCATGGATTATATGCTTGCTGCGTCGCTCCAGCCTTCTGACCCTGTGGTCGCGAGCTTGATTTCAAGGGCCCGGATTGCCGGCATAGCATCAAATCCGTCGGTAATTGAATCAGCTAATGCTCTGGAAGTCAGAAATGACACCAGGATCGTTCTGCAACAGTTTCCGTCTGATGCGACCAGTGTCAAGATAGTTCAGGCGATGTTGAAAGTTCGCGAGGCCATGATTCCCGAGGCCATTGCGATTCTGGAAGAAGCAGGCAGGACTGATTCTCAGAACCCCAATGTGCGGCTTGCTCAGGCCGTTGTATGGCAGTTTGACCCGAAAAAGTCGGCTGGCGTGCCCGGCGAGTTTGACGCTGTCGTGGCAATGCGCCCCGATGACATCAATGTTCTTGCGGCAGCCGGTCAGTATTTCATTAACACTGCCACGCCCGAAAAGGGTCTGGCGATGCTGAAGACGGCCTCGGCGAAAAAGTACAATCTGAACTGGTTGAAGGTCATTGGCCAGGCAGCTCTTCAGAGTGGTGAAAAAGAAGCTGCTCTTATTGCCTTCCAGACTGCTTACGGGCTTGCCCCGAGGGATCCTGATGTTCTTGCCATGCTTGGTCAGAGTTTCGTGAACGCCGGTGAATATGAAAAGGCGGTTCCGATGCTTTCGCAGTCGGTGTCTATTCGTGAAAGCCGTCAGGCTTTGTTCGGTCTTGCGTTTGCCTATAATGCCCTCAGCAAGTTCGATATGGCGCTTCCAATACTGGCGAAGATGGCGTCCACAAGCAGCGATATGATGACCATGTTCGAACTGGCTAATTCGCTTGCGGGAGTCGGGCGCAAAGATGAAGCGTTGAAGATTTACAATAGTATCCTTACAAGTGGACAGGCTCCTGAGGGGATGCCGCCCCAGCTTGTTCAGACAATTAAGGAAAAGGTCGGTGAAGCGATCGCTGCCCTGGGTTCACCGGCGCCGATGAAGTAGGCTTATTCCGCAACGCGATCGCAATCAAACGCATTACAGGGGATTTCAGGTGCAGGCAGGCGACAGCAACCGCAGAATCATCTCGGATATCAACGTAACCCCGATGGTTGATATCATGCTGGTGCTTCTGATTATTTTCATGGTTACGGCGTCTTACATTACCAGGGGTGCCTTTGATGTGAAACTTCCGACTGCGGCGAACGGCAGTAACGTGGAAGATTCGGCCCTTCAAATCAGCATTTCCCCTGAAGGTTCGTTGTCAATTAACGGCAATCAGACAGATATTCAGAAACTTCGTGAAATGATTGCCCCCATAATTCGGGATAATCCTGATGTTCAGGCAGTCGTGGACGGGGACAGGGGTGTCGAGTACGGCCGGGTCATGGAAGTTATTGATGTGTTGAAGACTGCCGGTGTAAGAAACTTTGCGGCGGCTGTTGAAAGGGTTCCCGGCACCGTCGCACCCGAGTAGGGTGATATGTAATCATGGGTTTGACCCCTGGCAGACAAAAACGAAATTACCGAAGACTTGTCGCAGGGATAGTTGCGTCTTTACTGGTTCACGCAGTGATTTTTGGTGTTCTTTTTCTTACGGTCCCCGAATCTGTCAAGGCGCCTCAGAAAGATAAGGTTCGTCTGAACATCGTAGATCGCGTCAGCAAAAAGGAATTCAGCAGTGCGCCGCTTGTTGGTGGTGAACGTCCGCCAGATTTCCGTAACCCTGACAGTCTTGACGGGCAGGTCGTTGACCTGGCGAAGCCGGAAGTGGAGCAGCGACCTGATGACGCCAGATTTCTAAGTCGGTATGACATCAAGGTTGATAAAGAGCAGGTTTCAAGAAAGAAGTCAGGGCAGCCCGGCCGTCCAGGGAAGGAATCAAAAAAGTCGCAGGCGCTGCGCGTCGTCGCCAAGTCAGAGGGCGAGACTGATGCGGAACAGGATCCCGAAAAGACTGCGGAACGTCCTGAAAAGAAGGTTCTGGAAAAACCGGAACTTGGAAAGATAAGTAATCTTCGGGGATTCGAGAGGCTGTTGCTTCCCGGTGGTGCCGCCGGGGGACGTGGGGGCGGCCTGAATATGCGGTTGCTGGCGGACCAGGTTGTGGCCGATTCCGCCGGTATTGGAAGTGGCGTTGGCGCTGGTTCCGGTGGCGGGTCAGGCGGGGAGGGTGGCAGCCCGGACATCTTCATGGGTGTCGGCGACGAAGGAAGCGAAACGCTGGTCAATTCCAGAAGCTTCAAGTTCTGGGACTTCTTTGACCGTGTGAAGTCGGCGGTCAGGACCGAATGGGACCCGGGCACAGTGTTCAGGTCGCGGGATCCTTATGGAAATGTGTTCGGCAAGAAGGATAGATATACGATTCTTGGTGTTGTTCTTGATGATGCCGGCGGGATTCGGCAGATTGAAGTAATGCATAAATCTGGTCTGGAATTCCTTGATGAGGAGGCTGTAAGGTCTTTTCAAGCTGCTGCCCCCTTCCCCAATCCTCCTGCAGGCCTTATTGATGATAGAGGCAGGATTGTTTTCAGGTTCGGTTTCCTGCTGGAGTTCGGTTCATCGCAAGGAAGTTTTTTCTGGCAGAGACCTTGATCGCCTTGAAAAATTCCCAGCGTGTCATCAGTACGGGGGCCTGAATGTCGTTTAAATTCCGCATGTCAGTCGTCGCAGTCATTATGGCTATGTCATTTGTGGCCTTACCGGTCGTGGCAGCCCCGACTTCGATTCAGACTGAACATTTCATTTTTAACCATAACGGCGGCGCCGAAGGTCTGGCCACACGGCTGGCCGGGATTGCGGAAGGCAAGCGCAAATACGTCAGGCATCTGCTCGGGATGGGTGAAGATGCAAACGAAAAGGTTGAGGTCAGAATTGCCGTAAGTGATAAAGAGATGCAGTCGATGACCGGTTCAGATGCAAAGGTTGACGAATGGGTCGCCGGTCTGACCTTCATCGGCCGCGATTTGATCGTTATATCCGCACGTGGAAACGAGATATTCAAGGCATCGGATACGTTCGTACATGAACTGGCCCATCACTATCTGGACAGGCTTGTCGGGGACAGATTTGTTCCAAGGTGGTTTCATGAAGGTTTCGCCATGCTCGTGTCGTCCGAGGACCTTGGCGAGCGTATGAAGTCGGTTCTGGCTGCCGTCGCCACCGATTCGATGATTCCATTAGACAGGCTTGAGCATTCATTTCCCGCCAAACCGCCTGCGGTGCATCTTGCGTATGCCCAGTCGATGTTCTTTACCCGTTATCTTCAGCGAATGTCCCACGGAAATGGCGTGCGAAATCTGCTTGACGATATGCGGGCAGGTATGCCGTTTCAGGCCGCTTTCCTTTCGACATGGCACCATGAACCAGCTGAAATGTTTGATGGTTTTAAGAAGACATTCAGTTCGATGGATTCAATGCTTGCCTTCCTTACAAGTACCGCCGTCCTGTGGCTGTTCATGGCTGGAATTTTTGTTTTTGTTTACAAACGCAAAAAGGACATGACCAGCAAGAAGCTCCTGATGTGGGAGCTCGAGGAAGAGCTTCAGCAGGAACGGATAGTGCGTGCCATGTCTGAGTATTTGAAGAATCAGGAGTTAGAGGCGAAAGGGCCGGAAGAGATTCAGTAGAATCAGTTCTACACTTCAGCTTTCTTAGCCTTCGGTGCAGCGCGGCGCGGTGCCTTGACCGTTTCGACTACAGGTTCCGGCGCCGGCTTCGGGGCTGCCTTCGGTGCTGCCTTCGGTGCTGCCTTCGGTGCCGGTTTTTCGGCTGCTTTCTGTACTGGTGCGACTTCGACCTTTACCGGTGCGACCTTTTTGGCCGGGGCCGGACGCGGTGCTTTTGCAGGGGCCTTAACCGGTTCAGGTACAACGACAGCAGCGGCGGCCTTAGCGTCGGCAGCGGCCTTCACGGCAGCAGCTTTAGCGTCGGCAG
>CAZFVA010000007.1:72694-80357 GCA_964522105.1 uncultured Anaeromyxobacteraceae bacterium | reverse complement strand
GCGGCGGCCTTAGCGTCGGCAGCGGCCTTCACGGCAGCAGCTTTAGCGTCGGCAGCGGCCTTCGCGGCAGCAGCTTTAGCGTCGGCAGTGGCCTTCGCGGCAGCAGCGGCCTTTTCAGCGGCAGCGGCCTTTACGGCGGCGGCGGCCTTCGCGGCGGCAGCGGCCTTGGCTTCTTCTGCTTTTCTGGCCAGCTCTTCAGCCTTTCTGCCGGCTTCTTCGGCGACCTTTCTGGCTTCCAGAAGTCCTTCCCTTACCATTTCAGATGCCATTGCGCGGCTTGAGCGGGTGGCTTCGTCGATGGCATCACGGGCGACCTTAAGCGTTTCGGTCTTAAGCGCGACTGTGCGCGCAACTGCGTCGCGGGTGGCCTTCAGCGCTTCATTCTTTACGTAATTGACTTCCTGATAAGCTTCCCTTGCGGCCTTTCCAGCTTCGTCGGCAGCCTTTCTCTGCTGTTCGAGTTCGCCTTTCAGTCTGCTGATTTCACTTTCCAGGGATTTGACAACGCTTCTGACCGACGAAAGCTCGTCGCGCGTCACCAGTTCAAGGGTGCGGGCTATCAATCTGACCTGCACGTCCATGTTTTTCTTCAGGTCTGCCTGAAGGTTAAGTGCTTGAGTAAGCAGCTTCTTTACCTTCTCGTTGGAAAGCACCTGAAGGGCGACAGGTGAAAATTTTTCGATAACGTTCTTCATAACAACATCGCGCCACAGTTGAGCGATCATTTGGATTCCTCCCGGGCAGGATACAGCCCATCAAGAATGGTTACATACAGACAACCGGTATATTGTTTGTCACGAAGCAATCTGTCAAGAGTTACAACTGATTAAAGGCCGACTTGATTGAAGTTTTGCCATTTGCGACTGCGTACTATTCTGGTTTTTCCGTACCAATTCCAAGTAAAGAAACTACACCATACGATTTTGTCGAGAATGGGATGCCGGCCAGTGCGTTACGCACCTTTTCAAGCGAGGCTGAAGGGATTACAAGCCAGCGTATATGCTGGGAAGCAAGAGTTTGAACCATCTCGGCGGCCGATTCCGTGTCACCGGCCGGTCCTTTCATCCATTTCCAGTAGCTGGCCGAACGTTTCTGATAATCCGGTGTCATGAACCACTGACCGACCCAGACTTTGTGGGGCGACAATGCCGGAATGATATTGCCAAGTTCCGGGGGTGCCAGGACATTCCCGGGTTGCTTGTTCGCCAGATCCTTAACCAGTTTCATGGCGTCGGCGGGAACAGCCGAAAGCCCGCCGACATCGGAAATGGCCTGCATGGTTGACGGCACTGTCGAACCGAACAGAAGCACTGCGACCAGAATTGCGCGCAGGCGTCCGCCTGAAAACAGCCTCGATGCGACCGGGGCAGCGGCCAGGCATATCGGTATGTGAATCATGAAAACAAAATGATAACCGTTAATCAGTGTGGAAGACGCCATGAACAAGGCGGCAATCGTCCACCCCGCTATCAGGTTCGTACAGGCGTCGTATTGACTGGTCAGCCATCCCCGCAAAGCCAGAATTCCGGCCACGCCCAGCGTAAGCGGGAGCCAGAAGACTGAAGGTGCCTGTGTTCCGAACAGACCCCCGGCCGAGCCCGCGAAAACACCGTCTTTTATCTGCCACAAGGAAACTGCCGCTATAAAAATCAGCGCCGGAATAAAGACCAGCGTCATCTTTTTGACAAGGCCGTCAGGTATCTTGCCCTGTCTGATCCAGGCAGTGAAAAAAGTCCCGGCGGCGATCCCGGCCACAGCCATCGCTGAATATGAATGAACAAACCATAACAACACGAAACCGACTGCGGCCAACGCAGCTTTGCGACCTGAAATCGTCTGAATCTGGATAATCAGCCCGGCGAATCCAACGATTCCGACAAGTCCGCACAGCCATAATGGATTAAACGCCGCCTGGAAAGTGTTCCAGCCGTACAGGTGCCACATATCTTGAACGGCTGAATTCAGGATCCCGGGATGGCCGATTCCGGCTGCTGCAAGATGCTGAAATAAAACGATAAAAGGGTATTCAATCCCACCCGAGAACATCACCAGAAAGAAAGCCCACTTCTGATACGACTTGTTCAGGAAAACTTTACCGGCAAAATTCCACAGCACGACAGCGAACAGGGCCGTCAAAGGCCAGCGACTTAACTCCAGAAGCCAAAGTGGGTCAATGCCGGTGCTGGCGTGAATCATCCCCAGCAATTGATGAAACAGCAGTATGAATCGCCCGCTTTGTGGTTCGGTCGTAAAAGGGTTATTCAGGAAAATACCGTCTTCACCGATGTGGCGGATCATGGCGGCATAAGCGAGCCAGTCTTTAGGGATGAAGCCGATTGGAAGCTGCACGAAGTCTGGCTGGTTTGACAACAATGTTTTAATGAATGGAAGCGAACGCAGAAGGGCAACCAGCAGCGCAGAGGCCCACACCCACCATGGAATCTGCCGGCCCTTTGCAACCCTTGTTTCTTCCATCATAACAAGTCCATCCGGGTAACTGTCGTGTAAAGGGAACAATGACCGGAATATACTTTGTTTTGTGTCACATGTCTTGCAAGGCTTCCGGGCGCAGATGGATGTCATGGTCGTGAAAAAAATCACAGAAAATGCTTCCATCACCTGTCGGCCAATTGACAAAACCGGGTCTTCCCGTAAAATAAACGCGGCTTTTGGGCACGAACCCTCAACGAAAAGGAGCAATCATGAGCAAGAAAATTCGTGTAGGTATCAATGGTTTCGGACGTATCGGTCGTCTGGTCGCGCGTATCATGATGGAACGTGGCAATTACGAGATAGTCGCAGTTAACGACATGCTGGATCCCAAGGCTTACGCCGCCAGCGTCAAGCAGCTTGCGATGCTGTTCAAGTATGATTCGGCTCACGGCCCGTTCAAGGGTACTGTCGAATACAATGACACCCAGATAATCATTAACGGTCAGGCCACTGACGTTCTGTCAATCAAGTCACCGGAAGAACTTCCCTGGGCGAAGTACGGCGTTGACTTTGTTGTCGAGTCAACCGGCGTTTTCCGTGCCAGAGCGCAGATCGAAGGTCACATGAAGAACGGCGGCGTCAACCGCATTCTTCTGACTGTCCCGCCGAAGGACGCTATTGATGCCATCATCGTCATGGGTGTCAATGATGCTGAGCTGAAGGCCGAGCACAAGATTATTTCCAACGCCTCCTGCACGACCAACTGCCTGGCCCCTGTCGTGAAGGTTCTTAACGACAAATTCGGCGTTGTCCGCGGCATGATGACCACAATTCATGCTTACACCAATGACCAGATGGTTCTTGACCAGTTCCACAAAGGCGATATGCGCCGTGCCCGCACCGCCGCTACCAACCTGATTCCGACGTCAACCGGCGCCGCGAAGACGATTGGCAAGATCATTCCTTCCTTGAAGGGCAAACTGGACGGCATGGCTGTTCGCGCCCCGGTCCTGGACGGTTCCCTGGTCGACTTCGTGTGCGAACTGGATCACATTCAGGTTCGTGATACTGCGGAAATGGCTGCGGAAATCAACGCGGCAATCAAGTTCGCAGCAGAAAACGAGTTGAAGGGCATCCTGGAATACTCGGAAGATCCGCTCGTTTCTTCGGACATCATTCACAACCCCAATTCGTCGATTTTTGATGCCGAATCAACGATGGTCATGCCCGACAGTCGTATGGTCAAAATTCTGGCCTGGTATGACAATGAGTGGGGCTACTCGAATCGCTGCGTTGATCTGATGGAAGCTGCCGTCGCTCTTGACAGCAAGTAGTTCACGACCGGTTTTCAATCACTCGCCAATCACTTGCCAAGTCACCTGCCAGTCAACCTGAATTACTCGAACACACGACCGTATACGCCGCTTCCAGATGAGTCCTGTTGACTTGACATCCATGTGGCAAGCCATTTTGTACCTGCAATGGCAAGGCTGACGTACCATTGATATGAAGGCTTGTAGTTGTTCAGAATCTGTTCGTTGCCGTTCGTTCCACCAATCACGAATTTTCTTGCGACAGCCGCACCAGTTCCGTCGGAGTCCTGGAAGTTGGACCACCAGGCGATTATGAAAGTTGACGTCGAGAGGGCAGCCACCGAAGGAGCCGCCTGCATATTTGCTGTAGTTGTATTGGCCAGCGCCGGTGCGCCAAGGGCGTTGCCCGCCCAGTCAAAGGCCCGATATCTGATTCCCTTGTCGTTGCCGTCAACGCTGTTGTCTTCGAATGCCACGACGAATCCGGCCGAGCCAAGTGAAGCCACGGCGCTTTTGTCCTGACCAACGAGGTTAGTACCCGAATTTGTAACCTGAACCTCGTTTGTCAAAGGCGTGAAGTCCATGTCAAATATGCGGAAGAATATTCTTGTGTCTGTCCCGGGGGTTACGGTCACCTGGCTTGTCCATGTGACAACGAATTTGCTGCCTGCGGGGTATGACGCCACATCCGGGTTGCTCTGGCTTCCCACTGTCGTCTGCGGGATAAGAGTTTCGCCTGTCGCTGCTGTGCCCGGCGTCGTGTGCATACGGCCATACACGCCCTCAAAACTGCCATCCTGAACTCCGGATTGCCATACCGTGATTATCTTGTCTGACGGTCCGACAGCAACGGCCGCCTTGCTCTGTGAACCGCTGGTAGTACCATTGATAAGGAATTCCGGGTACTTTGGCGTGCCGTCGTTGTTCATTATTCTGGCTGCGATGCCGTAGTTGTCGCCATCCTCGCCGAACGATTCCCAGACAAGCACAAGGCTGTCGCTGAGGGCGGCTATGTCGGGATGTGATTGCGTGTTGGCGTTATATGTTGCCGCAATCATCTCCGAGCTGGACGTGGTCCCGTTTGAATTAAGAATTCTGATGGCAATGTCTTCGCCAGTTGTATTTCTGACAGTCGAGTATGTGACGGCCCACTTACCATCGGAAGTTGCCGCGGCCGACGGCCAGCTCTGTTCGTCCGATACCTGTCCGTTTATCCTTACTTCTGATATCAGGCATTGCGTGCAACCGTCCCACTCTATTGAATTGCCGTCGTCGCATTCTTCAAGAGGGTCAAGCAGAATGAGATCACAGTTTCCGTCATACCCGCAGACTGAATTTCCCGGGTAAATCGAAGAGTTGTCATCATTGCAGTCATCTGGCACTGTCGTGTCGAAGCGGCCCGCTATGTCGGGCACGCATTTGCATTCTGACAGGGAAGTGTAGCCGTACCCGTCGCGGTCGTTGTCAAAGTAGTAGATTGTGCAGTCCGAGGCGTTGTCTTCGTCGGTGTTACCGTTGCAGTTGTTGTCTTTGTCGTCGCACAACTCTGGAAGCCCGCCGGAAATCGTTGCATCCGAATCGTTGCAGTCATCAGCAAGCAGGCTGGTGTAACGCAGGCCGACGTTTCCACCGGTGCAGTAACACTTGTAAGCTGAACCGGTCAGGCCGTGGCCATCGCGATCGCCATCGTAAAAGTAGTTTTTGCATCCTGTGGCGTTTTCTTCGTTCAGGAAGCCGTTGCAGTTATTGTCTATCGGCGTCGTTCCGTCTGGTTCGCAGACTTCGATTTTGCCGGGGTTGATTGCATTGTCAGCGTCCCTGCAATCCCCGCCGACAGGCGCCCGGTAGCCGGTGCTGATGCTGGCTGAACAGAAGCATCTGGTCGCCAGATCGTCACGTCCGTACTCGTCAGCATCGCCATCGAAGTAAAAAGGTGAACATCCGTCGGCGTTTTCTTCATTATCTGTGCCGTCGCAGTTCTGGTCACCTGCAGCACATGTTTCAGTGCCACCCGGGTATGATGAAGCTGCGGAATCATCGCAGTCACCACCGACGGTTGCACGGTACAGGTCAAGGGCAGCGCACAGACACTTCTTTATTGACGTGATTCCATACGTGTCGCCGTCGCCGTCGTAGTAGTAAAAGCTGCAATCCAGGCCGTTTTCTTCATCAGTAGCGGCGTTGCAGTTGTCGTCAACGCCATTGCCACACGCTTCACGCATGCCGGGGCTTACTGATGGCAGTGCGTCGTTGCAATCTGAGCCGGCCACAGCATCGTATCTGGTGACAGCCGACGCGGCACAAAGGCACTTGACCCTTGTAATGTTGCCGAAACCATCACGGTCGCCATCGTAATACCATGGCTCGCAACCGACGCCGTTTTCTTCGTCTGTCTTACTGTTGCAGTCGTTGTCGATGGTGTCGTTACAAATTTCGTCTGCGTCAGGATTGACGTAAAACTCGTTGTCATTGCAGTCACCGGCCACCTCGGCCGTGTATGGCGCCACTTCTGTACAACTGCACTGACTGGTGCCGGTTCCGAAGCCGTCGCCGTCCCTGTCGGCGTAACGCGGCACGCAGTTCTGGGCACCGTTTTCGTCCGTATCCCCGTCACAGTTGTTATCAATTCCGTCGCACTTTTCACGTGCTGCCGGACCGATCGTCGAGACCGAGTCATTACAGTCCCCGCCGGCTTGAACTTTGAATTTAGTGATGTAGTTGGGTCCGCACTGACATTTGGATGCAACTGAAGTCGAGCCGTAGTTATCGCCGTCATTGTCGTAGAAGAACGGCGTGCAGTTTAAAGAGTCAATGGGATCGGTCACGGTATCGCAGTTGTCGTCTTTGGTATTGCACGTTTCGGCCATGCCGGGGTTTATGCCTGCTTCCGAATCGTTGCAGTCGCCGGTGCGCAAAGCAGACCATGGATAAGACGCGACACACAGACATTTAGGTGTCGCGGTCGTTCCATATGAGTCGCGGTCCAGGTCATAGTAGTAGTGACGACATCCCGGCGTCCCTTCCTCGTCTGTTGCCCCGCTGCAGTTGTCATCAACGCCGTTGCACTCTTCCGCCTTTCCGGGGTTGATATCCAGGTTTCCGTCGTTGCAGTCGCCGCCCCGGGTCGCTGTGTAGTGACCCGTCGCGTCACACAGGCATTTCATGTCAGCGGTGTCGCCCCATGTGTCGCTGTCAAAGTCCATGTAATATGCCGAACAACCTGAAGAATTTTCTTCGTCAGTCGTTCCGCTGCAGTTGTCGTCCCAACCGTTGCAGACTTCCTGAGCCGCCTGCGGGCCCTGGCATGTCTCGGTCCCCGCAGTACAAAGTGTGGTGCCGGGGCACTGTCCGAACGGGTTTCTGACAAGGCAGGCTGTGACGGTGACGTCGTCGGTCGTGTCATTGCAATCGTCGTCTATTTTGTTGCATGACTCTTCGGCAGGTGTCAAAGCAGGGCAAGCTTCCATTCCGGCCTCGGTGCATCTGATTTCGCCCGTACATCTGCCGATTAAGTTTTCTATAACGCAGATTGTGTTGGACCCGGATTCAATCGCCCGCTTTGAACAGGTGCACGTACCGCTTGCAGGAACACATTGTTTGATCGTTGATCCCGAAGTTCCCTGTACTTCCTGACAAACGTAGTTTTGCGGGCAACTGACATCGGTTTCGCACTGGCCGCCGCAGAATCTGCCGTTGTCATCCCCGGCGCATACTGCGATGCGGTCGGTCTGAGTGCTGGTGCATTGGCTGTCAGATGTGCATGGTGTACATATTTTGGGCATCGTGTGTACGCAGACGAAAATCGAGTCAGAAGACCCTGAAATCATCTGGCAGGCGTAGCCTTTCGGGCATGAATCGCTGGAATTGCAGGTGTTCGAACACTGGTGTCCTGCAGGCGTGTCAAGACAGAACCCTGA
>CAZFVA010000007.1:63142-72594 GCA_964522105.1 uncultured Anaeromyxobacteraceae bacterium | reverse complement strand
GGATGTGCTGCCGCAGCCATACGCCGTCATCATCGCAAAAGTTAAACAAAGCGCTGCAGCAGTGACCTTCGTTCTATTTTCAAGAGCGAAAATGCGGTGAAGCATTTATCGACCTCCAATCTCGGCAATATTGACCAGATAACATCAATTCCACCTGATTATACAGATACAGAAGCGACTCAACTACATTACTGTAGATATCTGAATGGGTATGGGCTTTATTAGTCAGGATTTGAAACCCTTAAGGGGCCTTATCAGGTCTTTCCAGGGTGTAGGTCCTGTATTCGCGGGCAAGTCTGGTTTCTTTGATTCGAACAGAAGCTGCCTGTTCGAGCTGTCTGATCCGTTCCCTGGTCAGGTTCATGATTCTCCCGACATCTTCGAGGGTTACAGGGCCTTTGTCGGCCACGTCCAATACACAGGAATCAGGCATTTCCCACGGTTCAATATCCGGGAAATTCAGTTTGATCGAACCGGTCTTCGGGCTGACATCCAGATACAGATGATACTTGCATGCAACCCACGGACATGGGCGAGGTCCTTCAGCGCAATCAGCACGGGTCTTTGGCCGGAAAGCGTCGAAACTTTCGTCGATTTCAAGTCCGTCCGAAAAATCTACCCGACTTAAACGACGGGCAGCGATCGTCTTGGACCGGCGTTTACCCTGTCTGCTGCTTGAAGAGGCAGCGCCTCCGTCAGCCATTTTGTTGTCGCCGTCTTTGCCGAACATGGAAATCTCGTTATTAATAAGGCCTTTGGGAATCACTCCACGCAAACCATATCTGCATAGCGTGATGACATTAGCACATCAATTAGTGCAAGAAAAGCATCTATTAAAAGTTGCTGAAAATGGATTCGTAACCCCTTTATTCAATTGGGCCGATTCCAAGTTCGGGACGTGGGTTAATCCATAAATCGACAGGTACGCTTATCCCCCGGGGGCGGAACGGCAGATTGACCTTGCGCCCGATTCCAGCGCTGTGGTAGGCGGCCAGAATAATTTCAAGAACGGCCAGACCATCTTCGCCGGATTCGACCGGGACCGTGCCTTTTCGCATGCAGTCAATGAAGTGCGCATCTTCCTGAGGATAGCCGTTGTTCCACAGCCATTCGTAGTCAGGGAATGTCCAGCCGGTTGAATCGTCCATCCCGGGGAATCCCTTTTCTGAAAACGCCCTCATGCCGTTGCCTTTCAGCAGGTCTGCGTAAACGACGCCTTCGGTGCCGAAGATTTCGAACGTTGAATCCATCCCGCCTTTCAAGGTCCACGAAGCCTCGACCTGACCGATCGTGCCGTCTTCGAATTCCATGATGATGATGACCAGGTCTTCTTCTTTCGTAATCTTGCCGTGCAGGTAAGTGCCCATGTGTGCCGTAACCGACTTTACTTTCGGTTTGCCCAGGAAAAAGCGGATGCATTCAATTGAATGGCAGCCCATATCCATCAGAATGCCGCCACCGGCCTGCTCCGGTATCCAGAACCACGGGGAATATGGGCCGGCGTGCTTTTCGCACTGGCGAAGAAGGTATGGCTTGCCGATCCCGCCCGACTTCATCATTTCCTGAGCCCTGATGAACTTGGGAATGAAGCAGAGTTCTTCTGCGTGGGCAAGGACCAGTCCCTTTCTGCGGGCCGTTTCGATCATCTTTTCAGCGTCTTCAATTGTCAGCGCCAGTGGCTTTTCGCAGATGACATGCTTTCCGGCTTCAAGTGCGTCAATCGCAACCGGTGCGTGGAAGCAGTTCGGTACTGCGACAACAATGGCGTCAATGGCGGCGTCCTTCAACATTTCCGTGTGGTTCGGGTAAACCTTCGGCACGTTGTTAAGTTCCGCGAATTTCCGGCCGCGTTCCAGATCGACGTCTGCCACGGCGATGACTTCAACGTCCGGTATCGTCCGCAGCGCATCAATATGGGTTTTTGATATGTACCCGGAACCTACGATTCCGACACAGATTTTGCGTTCCATAACCAGTTACCTCAGGTTAATAAGACTACGGCTGATCGTTCGTCCGCTATTTCTGAAGAAGCTCTTCCGCGTTGGCCTGAATCTTGGCGATTGCTTCGACAATATCCTGAAGGTCCTTATGTGTCCCCGAAAGATATGAGTAGTGCATCCAGACTGCTTCTTCATATCCGGCTTTGATTGAAACCGGGAACTGTCCGCTTTTGCAGGAATGAAGGCCATCACCATAGCGTTCACGCAGCATCGGGAACTCACTGGACTTCGCGTCCATCAGCTCGTGCTCGTGAAGTGCGGTGTAGAAGTCGCCATGCATGCCGACGCCTTCCGCTTCCAGCGCGTCAATGAAGCGGTCACGGTGGACGCCCTTGAAGAACTTGCTGTCGTATTTCATTACGGTCTGATAGCAGTGTTTTCTTGTGACCCTCGGATCCGTGGCCAGAACGGTCAGGCCTTTGACGTTTTCGTGCAGCAGCTTTGTGAATGCATCAGCCATGACGGAACGCTTCTTCGTCACTTCGTCCAGGCGGTCCATCTGGCCCATCAGGATGGCAACGTGAACGTCACCAAGGCGGTAATTCCATCCGAAGACCGAGCCTTCGAAACCGTCGTACCCGGGCTCTTTGCGTCCGCAGTTGATAAGGGCCATGGCTCTCTGGCGATGCATGTCGTCTTTAATGGTGATGGCGCCGCCTTCACCGGCCGTCATCAGCTTGGATGACTGGAACGAGAACGAGCCGAAGTCGCCGATCGAGCCGACGCCCATCCCGCGCCATTCCCCGCCATGAGCGTGGGCGCAGTCTTCAATAACTATAAGGTTGTGCTTGCGCGCGATCTCCATGATTCTGTCCATGTCAGCGCATGATGAGCCAAGGTGGACCGGAATAATGGCCCTGGTTTTCGGTGTGATGGCCTGTTCGACCAGATCGGGGTTGATGCAGTAATTGCGTTCTTCAACGTCAACGAACACCGGCACCGCGTTGACACGGACGGCGCAGGCAGCGGTCGCTGCAAACGTGTAGTTCGGAACAATTACTTCATCACCGGCTTTGATCCCGGCGGCCTTCAGCGCGACTTCCAGTGTCAGCGAACCGTTTGCCGCCAGCACGCAGTGGTTTGCGCCGTGGTATTTTGCAAATCTTTCACAGAATTCCACAGACAGTTCGCTGGGGTAGGGGTATCCGCCCCACTTTCTGGATCTGAGGGTATCAAGAAGATATTTTTCTTCGCGTTCATCATACTCGGGCCACGGGGAAAATTTTTCTGTTCTGACCGGGGTTCCACCAAGAAGTGCGAGCTTTGACATAACGGGTTCTCCTTATAATCAGTCAACGGGAACTATGTCGCCGTTGGCAATCAGTTCATCAAGAATTGACCTTGCCGCAGATATTGTCCTGACAAGGGGATTATTGATCAAGGCCATCAGAGCCTTTCGGCGCGACCGGCCTGTCGCAGCTTCGATGGTCAGTCGTTCATACGCTTTTGCCAGCCTGACCAGCCCGACTATTTCCTCCGGCAGACGCCTGGCCGGCAGGCTTTTGACGCCGTGTCGACTGATCATGGCCGGGGCTTCAATTACTGCATCCGCGGGCAGTTCAGGGATTGTATCGCCGTTAATTGCGTTTACGACGTGCCTTTGCGGTTCATTCCCAAGCAGCGCAGAAATTACATCGATGGCCACGCGGGAATACCAGGCCCCGCCGCGCTGCGACAGGAGTTCCGGCTTGGTGTGCTGCGACGGATCGCGATAAATCGCAAAAAGATCCTTTTCAAGGTCCATGACGACAAGAGCCCGGCTTTTTTCGGTTTTCAGGCGGGCAAGCATTTCATCCGTGGCGTAATAGTATTCAAGGTAGGGACTTGGAATCATTCCGATCGCATTGTAGAAATCGGTGCCGAAATCAAGCTCCGGGATGTTCGCGGGAATCATTCCGCCTTTGAATCCGGCCAGAATTGTGTCGGTAATATCATTGCCGTCAAGCTTGATCCCGCGTATCCATCCAAGGTGGTTCAGGCCGATGTATTCAAGTTCAACTCTGGACTGATCGACGCCAAGGGCGCCAGCCGTCTCGATCTTCATTTCCATCGGGATATTACATAGACCGACAGTCTTTACACCGCCATGTCTTATCAGTGTTTCAGTAATGATTCCGGATGGATTGGTGAAATTGACGACCCATGCGTCAGGCGCCAGCAGCTTGATTCGCTCTGCAATCTTCAATATTTCTGGAATGGTGCGAAGGGCCTTGGCAAACCCGCCGGGGCCGGTTGTTTCCTGCCCGATCAGGTTGTACTTCAGCGGTATCTGTTCGTCCCTCAGGCGGGCCTGCTGCCCGCCGACCCTGATCTGAGTGATGACGATGTCTGCGCCAGATACCGCCTGATCCAGGTCTGTCGTACTTGAAACTGTGAAACCTGCGCCTGCTGCTGCCGCCATTCTGGCGCAGAATCCCGCGACAGGCGTCAGGCGTTCAGGGTCGATGTCTTCAAGGATTACTTCGGTAAGGCCGATCTCGGCTTCGCGGGCAATCAGGCCTTCAAAAAGTTCCGGTGTATATGTTGATCCGCCGCCAATTACCGCGAGTTTCATCTAACGACCTTAGTTCATCAATCCAGCCACATACGTGATTTCTGACCTGCATCATGCATGTAACCGGGCGTTGGCCCGTTCAGCGATTATGTCAGAGACTGACAGTTTTGTCAGAATCAGACAGGACGCCATATTTTGCACCAGTCGATGATTCTTATCAATGATTAACGGGGGTATTGTCTTCAGTCGGGGCCTGCCCGGAACCACTTTCAGCGTTGGCGGGAAAACGTTCAAGAAGAAACACTTCAGACAAAACTTCACGAGTTTCTGTGTCAATCTGCTTGAATTTGCCCTTCAGCGTCAAATTCCAGGGGCCAATCTGGCCGATTCGGGCTCCGGCGGCCCACATTCCGGTTCTGCCATAGAACGACTGCGCAAAAAGTGCGGACAAGCGTCCTTCATCATCTGCCCACGCTGATGAGTCAAGCCCGATCAAGCCTGTTTCGACTTTGATCTGGTCCGGATGAGGTGGAACGAGCACAACAAATCTGATCTTCAGTTCGTCAAATTGTTTATTGATAAACGCATCATTGGTTGAATACATGATGTTCAGGCATCGCATGATTGCCGCGTCGCTTCCCGGTACACCGAAGAAGTTGTCGCAGACTGTCGGGACACCGGCCCGGTATTTAAGAAGATGCCCGTAACCCCATGGGGCCAGGGTTCCTGACGATTTCTGTTGCCCGCCGGTCAGTTCCCTGATGCCGGCCGCCGCGCTGTACATGGCCCGGTCTCTTGCTGTAAGCGGCTCGATAGTCAGGTCTGTCATAATTGAAGGTACCAGTATTGCCACCAGAACGATGGCGCCGCCTCTTTCAGATATCCGGGCGGCTTTCCGGCTCAGGTAGCCGGTGACCAGGAATATACCGTCAGCGGCTGTGATGGCAACTAACGGGGTTGCGGCGACCAGAAAGCGTCGCTGCATCATCGCCAGCAGGATAAAAATTGCAGCCAGAACAGCAATCAGGCGTTCAGTCGAGTCTTTTCGACCTGAAGCCGCGCCGATAATCCCGGCGATTGATAAAGGCAGCAGCCATCCTGTCAGCTCCAGCACACGGACAGGCGAGTCAAAAAAGGAAGACGCTTCAAGGGACATCTTCGCAAGGTCGCCTGACGCGGTGTAGATAGTTCCATTAAGTATTGATGTCGTAAATTCAGGAAACAGCCATGATGCGGCCATGACGGAAACTGCGCCGCCCGCCGAACCTGCCGCCCCGGCAATCAGCAGTCTGGTTTTTACGCCACTTGATTTATCCGGCTGTGGTGTCAGTGAAAGTATGGCTGCGGCCACCACCAGGCCGACGATGCAGCAGAAAGCTATCATCAGGTGAGTCAGTGAAGCCGAGTAGAAAACCCATTGTCCCGGAAAAGGTGAAAAAAACAATGAAGCCGCTGTGCCGGCCAGCATTCCGATGTTCCACATCAGTACATTAATAAGGAGGCGTGGTTTTGCTGACAGGCACAGGAACGTTCCGACGGCAATAAACAGAGGGATGTTCAGTGCCGGTGCCGCCGGAACAAATGCACCGGCCAGTCCGCAGGCAAGTCCCCCCGCAAACAGCAGCATCCGGCCGCGACCGCCGGCAGGGGATTGGTTCCACTTGAACACAAGCAGCAGGGGCAGAATCAGTATCAGCGGTTCCATGACGTGGTGGTCAATCCGCCCGTTCAAGGTATAGACGACGTTTGCAGGCATCAGCGCGAAGATTGCAGCGGCAACAAGGCTCCTCGATTCATCTGTCCGTTGAAGCTGGCTGCCGCGCCCGGCAAGTCTACTTAGAAAGAACAGAAGGATCATGGAAAGACCGGAAAGTATTGGAGGGATGAATCCAGCAGCCTTTGCCATGCAGTCGGTGCCGCACCAGTCGTTCAGTGGCGCTGTGACGCCGATAAGAAAATCAAAACCCCATGGCCAGATGCATGTTTCCCCGAATGGATGTGCGATAAAGGCGTCCGGAGTGCCAAGTTCCGCCGGAAAACTGACTGTTCCGTCCGCAATTTGCTGCAGTCGAATCAGGTGGTATGGCGGGTCATCAGGAAAAGGCAGAGGGCTTTTCAGCGCGTCGGTGTCGGCCATGTCAGCCATCGAAGGCAGAACGCGAACCGCAAGTCCGCATAATGCAATAACAATCAGGATGATTATGGTCCGATGTCTGCCTGCCAATTCAGTCCCCCCGGGGCCGCTGTTCACAAAATCCAGCCTGTTAATGCTAAGCCAGAAATGCGTTGAGCGTAATCTTTACGACCTCCCGGGCGTCAGAAGTAGCAAAATTTGTCACTTTGCCCGCACTTTTTTTGTCCGGGTTGTTGCCCTCAGCCTGTTCAAAACTCCATAACTGTATGTTTTATCTGTACTTTGTTAGATGGCACGATGGTTGCATTATAGTTAGGCATGGGAAGTGGCGTGGTCGCCGCGACCCGCCCGATTCCCGGGCAAGGCTTGTTTCTTTTCATCGATTGAGGAGGTTCCCATGCTTAGTAAATTTCGTAAGATCAATTTCAAGGGCTTCACGCTTGTCGAACTGATGGTCGTTGTCGCGATCCTTGGTATCCTGGCCGTCATCGCGGTTCCCGCATTCATTAAGTACATGCGCCGCGCCAAGACCACGGAAGCCATCGACGAACTGGACAAGATCTACAAGGGCGCTGCTTACTACTACACCGCCCCGCACATTGCCGCCGACGGCGACAAGATCTTCTGTCAGTTCCCGGCTGACCAGGGCGTGACCCCGGCCGCTTCCTGCTGCGACGCTTACTCGGGCCCCGATGCCGACAAAGACGGTCGTTGCGATTCCAACTCCCTGGCGTGGAACAGCAAGACCTGGTCATCCCTGACCTTCCAGATCACGGATCAGGTTTACTTTGTTTACTCGTGGGACGGCAATGACGCCGTTCTGACCGCCGCGGCTGCCACAGCCAACGCCCATGCCGACCTTGATTGCGACGGCACACAGTCAACCTTCCAGCGCCTGGTTTTCGGCGACCCGAAGGCTCAGTATGCTGAATGCGCCGCAGTCGGCGCCTCCGCCTTCTTCGTGGACAACGAAACCGAGTAGTCGATACCGAACGAAGTCACAAGGGGCGCCCTCGGGCGCCCCTTTGTGTTTCTACACCACACAAAAATAATTCAACAATACTCCGGCCGTGATGTTTGCTTTTGCTGTCGTCATGAATAATCATCAGGGTGGAATTCAGGTGAATTTGATTATGCCATTTAGATCTGGTGTGTTGTCCGTATTTGCTTTTCTGGTGGTCAGTCTGCTGTGGCCGCTTTCCGGCCTTGGTGGTGAATCGGGCGGCGAGACGCTTGGCGAAGATTTCACGCGAAAAGACAGAACCGAGCTGCTGTTTCAAACAAAATTCACGTTCACGCCGGAAAATATACCAGTTGTAACGGTCGGGGTCGTTGAGGGTGAAAAGTCGGTGGCATTTGTTTCCGATGGTCCCGTGGTATTCATGTCTGACGGTGAGGGTGGACCGGCGGTAAGGGTCGGAAAGGGAAAGACCGAGTGTGTCGCGACCATTTATGACAGCCGTCCCGCGACTATCATGCACTGGCCTGCCCTGGAAAGGGTCTCCGCCAGGGATTTGACTCATGTCAGGGATGCCAGAAACAAGTGGACTGCGCGTGGGTTGACCGTAAAGACGTTTGAACAGGGAAGCGTTTTTGGATTTTATGGACGGGTTCTTGATAATCGCACGGTTGTCGTTGTTGAAGACAAGCCAATCGAGGACAGGGTTGCGGCAGTCAGGCACCGCGACGATCTTGCAAAGTCCGTTGGCGAATCAACTCTTGAACTGTATGAAGAGGTTGTAAAGCGCCCCGACGGCAGAATTCGCATCAGGTGCAGCGGTGTCGAGACTTCGATGGAGTTTCCCGGGATGGTCGTAGTGCAGCCTTCTGCCGGCAAATTCATCAGGATTCGTGGTGTCGAATTTGGGAAGGGCTTTTCGTGGCATGCCCGTGAGGATCGCTCGTATCGCGGTAACATCATTTTTACACCTGACAGAAATGGCGATCTGGCCGCAGTCAATGCGCTGGACGCCGAGACGCTGCTGAAAGGGCTTGTTCCATCAGAAATATTTACTGATTCGCCGATGGAAGCGCTGCGCTCGCAGGCCGTTGTTGCCCGTGGAGAACTTTTTGCCAAGCTGGGCAATCGCCATACGGCTGACCCGTACATGGTGTGTGCAGATGTTCATTGTCAGGCCTATCGAGGAATGGAAAAAGAGCATCCACGGGCGTCAGACGCTGTTGACGACACGGCCGGTATGATGGTGTTTTCCGAGGGCGGTCTTGTCGATTCTGTGTACAGTTCATCGTGTGGCGGGCACTCTGAAAGTGGAAAAAACGTCTGGCAGGGAAGCAATCATGCTTTCTTGACCGGGGTGCCTGATGTCCAGAGTGGCGTGAAGGTCTATCCGGACGGTGTTAGTGAAAAGTCGGTCCGGAATTTCATCGAGCATCCGCCAAAAGAGGCGTACTGCGGTATGTCCAGGTTTGGCAAAGGTTCGTTCAGATGGGACAAGACGTTGACTGATCAGGAGATCCGGGACGGCATTTTGAAGATAACCGGGCAGGACATCGGGCAGCTTGTCGGTATTGATATACTTGAACGCGGCGTGTCAGGCCGGATTATGAGGCTGGACGTTAATGGACAATTGAACGGGAAGGCCGTTGTTGTTCATCTGTCCCCCGAGCTTAGAATTAGGAAATCCCTTGGTGGCTTGAAAAGCTCGATGTTCGTCATGGATCGTGTCGGGAATTCGTATAAGTTTACCGGCGGCGGATTTGGTCACGGTGTCGGCATGTGTCAGAACGGCGCAATAGGGATGGCGGACGCCGGCAAGAAATATCAACAGATCCTTCAGCACTACTACCAGAATTCCGAAGTCGT
>CAZFVA010000007.1:44742-63042 GCA_964522105.1 uncultured Anaeromyxobacteraceae bacterium | reverse complement strand
CCGGTCAATTCGCAGGTCCCACCAATATCCATGATTTGCCGCGTGCGAATTCCTTGAAGCCGACGCTGGTGGCAGGATTCCGGAATGTTGTGTCATAAAGGACGTTGTCGGCAGTCCATGGGTCCGTCACGATCCATCTGCAGTTGGCGTCACGAAGGATCGTTTTGCGCTGATCCCATGTCATTCTGGTCGTCATGAACTGTTCCACGGTCTTCATCTTTTTGACAAAATCGGGCGAGACCTCGTGGTGCCCGACAAATACGTACGCATCAGTTGCTGCCGCAATAAATAATGAATTCCTGGGGTCTGCGAATATATGGCCATCTTTGACGTGGGCCTTAACCGCTTTCAGCATGTCACCCTGATCGTCCGGGACGTATCCGGGGTTGTCCGGTCTGATTTCGCGAATCATGTGCGCCAGCGGCATTGGCAGGGCAAATGCCGCCGTAATTGCCATGGCTGCCAGCTTTTTTCGCCCGTTCAGACTGAAAATGAATTCGACTGCCAGAAACACGACTGCGATATGCACGCCTTCCACGCAGCGCCTGGCAAAAGGCACAAGCGGGTCTGCATACGCCAGGATCATGGCAGAGCCGATCCAGAAAATGGCGAATGCTGCCGCCGGGTGCAGTGGCGTCTTGTTTCTGCATATTCTGACGGTCAAAATCGCGGCCGCAACCCCGGCAAGACCGAAACCTGCCACGTATTCCCAGACGGGGGGCGATGGCATCATGTTCTGCTGTGCCCAGGCCGCAACCATCGGGTTAATTCTGGCCTGGATGAACATGGCGGCGAAGCCGGGCAGGGCGGCAAGACCGATCAGTGGCATGGGCCTGACCGCCTTACCTGTCAGGGCCTGATCCTTTGTCATTCTGAATCGCCAGAATCCGTAAAAAAGTACCCCGGCAAATACGAGCGTGAATGCGGTGTACGGGTGAACAAGGGCCAGCATCGACAGGCATAGTCCCGACCCGACAGCCGTCAGTCTGGACTGAACACTGTCTGGCATGTTGCTGTCGGCCGCCTTCAGCCACAGTCGCAGCGCGGCGACTGTCAGCAGCAGCGAAAGTGCGAAGTGCGGGTAATGCAGCATCGACGGCCAGGACCACAGCTCGGTTATCCAGTCTGCCGATGGTACCGGCACGCCGATAAGTTCCATCCATCCAATTCCGCCACCCAGGCCAATCAAGACCCACGCAGTCCAGGCCTTGACGTTTCGGCCGGTAATTCTTTTCAGCAACCCCCACAGCAGCAGAAGATAGCAGACTGAAAACAGAGCTCTTGCAGTGTGATAAGCGGCGATACCTGTCATGCCGGTGGCGCCGGAAATCAGGCCGACACACAGCCACGCCGGGTTTGGCATTATGGCGTCGTGTGGCATGGTCGTCATGTGGTTATGAACCGTTAAGGCGCCGGCGGCATGTTGTCTGGACCACATCAGGTAACTGGCTTCATCCGGAATGTTTGTGCTCATGCCGGAAAAAGTCATTCCTTTCGGTGCGTTACTGTCGAGTGCGATGTACGGAACGAATGTCAGGGCGACGACGAACAGCGATGCGACCGCCAGAATCACCGCGTTCAGTCTGGTTCCGGTGTTGTTCATTGTTGGACCACCGGCCCGGAAACCGCCGTCATTTTCAGGAATTCATCTTCTGAAATAATGCGGACGCCAAGCTTCATGGCCGTGTCCAACTTGCTGCCGGCAGACTCCCCTGCAACTACGAATGATGTGTTTTTTGAAACTGAACCTGAAACTTTGCCGCCCAGGGACAAAGCGATGTCGCTGGCCTTGTCCCGAGTCATTTTCTGCAGCGAGCCGGTGAAAACGAATGTCAGTCCGGTCAGGATTCCATCAGTTGCAGTTGATTCATCGGGGGTCGTCATTGTAACCCCGTATTCTTGCAGTCGTTCAACCAGTTCCGTGTTCTGACGTGACCTGAAGAACGTGAATATGCTTTCGGCAACGACCGGGCCGACATCCTGTACTTTCTGCAGGTCTTCAATTGATGCTGCGGCAAGGCCGCTGATCGATTTGAAATATGATGCAAGGTCGCGTGCCGTCGTTTCCCCGACCTGTCTGATGCCGAGTGCCAGTATGACGGCCGGAAGTGGTCTTTCTTTGGATGCTGCAATCGCCGCAATGATTTTGTCCGACGATTTTTCAGCCTTTCTTTCAAGTCCGGCTATGTTTTCAGCCGTCAGTCGGTAAATGTCGGCGACGTTTTTCACCAGTCCCGCTTCAATAAGCTGGTCCGTCAGCTTTTCGCCCAGTCCTTCGATGTCCATTGCGCGTTTGGAAGCGAAGTGAATGATGTGTTCACGAAATTGCGCCGGGCAGGAAATGTTGTCGCAGCGCCAGGCCGATTCGCCGTCCTGTCTGAATACTTTCTCCCCGCATGAAGGGCACGCAACCGGCATTCTGAAAGGAATCTCGCTGCCATTTCGTTTTTGCGCAAGTACATGAGTTATTTCAGGAATTACGTCGCCGGCGCGCTGCACCATTACGCGGTCGCCAATCCTTATATCTTTGCGCAGTACTTCGTCTTCGTTGTGCAACGTGGCCCTGCTGACGGTGACGCCGCCGACCTTGACGGGCTGAAGCTCCGCGACCGGCGTCAGTACCCCTGTTCGTCCGACCTGCACTGTGATGGCCAGTACAGTTGTTTCTTCCGGACGTGGTGGAAACTTGATGGCGACAGCCCACCTTGGACTTCTGGAAATCTCGCCCAGTTCGCGCTGCAGCGTGAATGAATTAACTTTGACGACCGCTCCGTCAATTTCGAACGGCAGCGAGTTCCTTTTGTTACCGAGGTCATGAAAGGCAGCAAGCACCTGATCGCATCCACGGGCCCGCGTGACAAGATTTGAAACAGGGAATCCGAACTGCCTCAGTTGCTCCAGAAGCTCCCACTGTGACGAAGGTGCCTCTTGATCCGGGGTGACTGCCCCTGCATCAACGGACCCAACTGCGTAAGCAAGAAACGCAAGGTTTCTTCTGGCTGTAACCGCCGGGTCAAGTTGCCTTACCGAACCTGCCGCCGCGTTTCGTGGATTGGCGAAAGGCTGCTCGCCGTCCATGACTCGCTGCTTGTTCAGTTGCTCGAACGCTTCAAGTGGCATGTAAATTTCGCCCCGTGCCTCGAAAAGTCCGGGAACGGTTGGATCAGCGACGGAAGTTGATTCGGAAAACAACGGCAGATCTGAAGAAAACAGCGGCAGATCATCGGAAGGCAGTGGCTTCGTTGAAGACTGCTTCAGAGGTGATGTAATGCCGGTATCGGCCCGCAGTTTAAGCGGGATACATTTGATTGTTTTGACGTTCGCAGTGATGTCTTCGCCTGTCGTTCCATCGCCACGCGTGGACGCCGTCGTAAGTACACCATCTTCATACGCAAGCTCGGCGGAAAGGCCGTCAATCTTTGGCTCGACAACGTACTCAACCTCGGCAACCTTCAAGGCCTTCCTGACCCGTTCATCAAATGCCCGGACTTCGTCATCGTTCATGGCGTTTTGAAGTGAAAGCATCGGAATACGGTGTGAAACCTGGGCAAACTGTCTGGCCGGTGCCGCTCCGACCCTCTGTGAAGGCGAATCGGCTGATAAAAGCTCGGGGAATTCAGCTTCCAACGCCTGCATTTCGCGAAGCAGCAGATCGTACTGGAAGTCGCTTATTTCGGGGGAATCCTGGACGTAGTAAAGGCGGTTGTGGCGTTCAAGTTCATTCCGAAGCGTTGATATGCGTTCTGAAGCCTGTCTGACGTTCATCGGTCGCCTGCCTTTGAATGGCGTGTGGCGCTGTTTATTCAGGGAAGGCCAGGAATTCTACGTCATCACCGAATTCGGCTCCGGCTTCCTGAACCAGGCGATCAACTGCCGTCGGGCTTTTGCGCAGGAAGTGGTTCAGGAAGGATATCGCATACAGATTGATTGCCCTGTGGGCGTCGACAGTCGGGAAATTGAAATCAGCGCAGCCGTCGCGAAGAGCATCATCGGCATCGCCCCAGTAATCAACCAGGTCTTCAAGGTTCATGGCGCAGACATCCGAGAATGTATAATGTCCAGCGCGAGGCATCGACAGCATCCACTTCGGCGGCGGTTGAATATCAAACCAGTCGCGCTGCTGTGACTGATACTGAAGTGTCTTGTCCATTTCGCCGGCCATCACAAGCGTCGGAATCACCAGCTCATCGATGAATTTATTGTTAAACGCATTTGACAGCGCGTTCGCCATGTCCGCAGCCGGTGCCATCGGAATGATTACATCGATTCGTGGGTCAGCCGTAACAACGTAAGAAGTCAGACCACCGAATGAATGACCGGTGCACGCCACATTTTCCATGTCGACCAGGTCATAGAATTCGTCCTGCTCGTCTTCGCCCTTAGCCTGAATCCAGTCAAGAAGTGCGAAAATGTCCCGTGGTCTGTGCATGGCGGCGGGAATCAGATCGGCACCATTCCATCCGTCCACCAGGATCTCATTAAGCGTGTTGAACTGGTGATCCGGGGCAATGACAATGTACCCGTGAGAAGCAAGGGCAATCGTGAAGAAGATGCTCTGGAAACGGATGCCATAGGCACCGTGACTGAAGATAACAACAGGGTAACGGCCTTCGCCATGACGAATCGGGGCATTCAGAATGGCATTGACCGGAAATTGTCCGATATCAACTTCGCCAAATTTATCTTTGACTGCCTGATTGCAGTCGGCCTTGATGTCATAAACGAACTTTGTGCCGTCCCGATTGGCTTCGGTCGTCGGGAACCACATGTCGACTTTCAATGTTCTTGGCGTGCTGTCTTCATTGATGTTTTCGGGATTATCGTCAATGACAACGACCTGACGGATGCCGACCGGATACGGGCCGAAAGCCATCGGGTCCGGGTCTGCCGTCGGGCTGGCCGCGCAGAATTCGCCGACGCAACCGGGAGTCGGGTTTTCGATCAGGTTGCCGTTGCCATCGTCGATGCATTTCGAAGGCATACAAGGAGGCGTCGTATCTTCAACGACATCAGTAACAACTTCGTTATTCGTATCAGCAACAGTATCAGGGGGCGTAATTTCGTCCACTGGAACAACCGTGTCCGATACGACGTCGTTCTGTACAACATCAGGATTGCCGAGATCATTCGGTGTTGTTGTGCTGCCGCAACCATATGCGGACAGGGCAATAACGGCAGCAATTGTCGACAGTACAAGGTTTCTGGAAATCATCATTTAAATCCTCTTTTTGTAGGCCGGTAAAGCTCACAGAATATTAAGTCTTCTACCTGTCCGGGGCAAACATTGTCAACAGAAAAAATGGTTAAACCGGCCATTTCGCAATCTATGCGCGAAGGGCTTCAATCAGTTCACTCCCGAATGCATCGCATCGCCACGTCCGGATGCCCTCAACCTGGCGTAACTGGCTGATAGTCTTCGGCGATTCTGATGCCAGCAGTTGAATCAGCCTTTGTGGCAGAAGCAACCCGGGATCAAGGTCAAGTCTTGCCGCCGCGTCGGTTCGCCATGATCGCAGTCGGTCAACTCTGCTGCTGATGTCAGGTCCGGGTCTGGGATGCCTTTCCGGCCGCGATGGCGGTCCTGCAGGACTTTCGACGCCTTTTCTGACGGCCTGAATCCAGAAAGACGGATTTCGAAGCAGGTTCACCGGAATTGAAGGCATTTTCTGAAGTTCGGGAATCGACATCGGCTTTATTCTGGCAATCCTGGCAAGCATTTCATCGTTGACCACCTTGAACCTGGGTCTGTCAACACGCAGGCAGATTTCTTCGCGTGCCTCGAAAAGGCATTTCAGAACGGCCAGGCTGTCCGGGTCCATATCCCTGGCGGCTTTTGATTTGCTGAAGTCGGCGGGCGCTGGAAATTCTGCTGCCGGTGAAATCAGGGTCAAGGCCTCGGACTCTTCTTCTGCCCAGGCCAGACGGCCGATGTCGGCAAGGTAACCTCTAAGTCTGTGATAAATCACCAGAAGATGTTCAACATCGCCTGCAGCGTATGTAAGCAGGTTCTGCGGCAACGGCCGGACTGACCAGTCTGCGGTCTGTGGGCCTTTTTCAATATCCAGTCCAATTTCGCGTTTAATGACGGCGGCAAGGCCGACGCCCGGCCACCCCAGAAATCTGGCAGCCAGAACTGTGTCGAAAAGGCCTGCGAACTGCCAGCCGAAGTCACGTTTCATCGAAGTGATATCAAAATCAGCACCGTGCAGCACCTTGATGACCCCGGGGTCTTTCATCACAGCGCCAAGCGGGGCAGGGTCGTCACCTTCCAGCGGGTCAATCAGCACGGTACCTGTGCCTGCCGAAGAAATCTGTATCAGGCAGACCTTTTCCCGGTAGTGGTACATGCTGTCGGCTTCAGTATCAATGGCGACCAGCTTTTCATTACGCAGTTTGTCGGCAAGGTCCTGAATATCGCTGGATGAACGGACAAAATTGGGCATGAATGAGGTGGTTACCTCCGTGCTGCACAGGCAGGAGGCTATCTCTTGGGTGTGTTAAGCGGGATGTAAGCCTTCACTACGACGTTGTAGTAGTTTTCCATCGCGAGGCTGTTGTAACCGTCGACCATCTTACGCCACGAGAACGCAATATCTATTGGCAGATACAGCGGCAGCAGAGAAATGCTGGCCCCAAGGCCGATGGCCTGAACGGTTGACTGGCCAACCAGTTGAAGGCTGTTAACCATCTGAGTGAAGTACCAGTCGCCCTGAATTTCAGGTGCCTGAGAATGCTGGATTCCGTACTGGAATTTGAAGCCGAAAAGGGCAATCTGAATACCAAACTGCGCCGACCAGCTCAGGCCGAATCCCGGCGTGTATGTGTATTGGCCCTTCAGGTGGCGAAGATCCGGGAACTGCGCAGCTGCGGTGGGATCGTTAAATGCCTGCAGAGCCGCCTGACTTGGCTCCGTCGTGAAGTTAGTCGGATAGTCGCGCTTCTGGGCGAAGTAGTAGGAAGCCGAGAATTCGGAGCTCAGAATGATGTCGATCCAGTACTTGTACTTGAACAGACGCAGATCCCAGCCGCTTGTGAATCCAACGCCCCACGAGCCGACGCCGACGTCAATTTCGGGACCTGTGGCCATCGTCAGATTGCTGTTGGCTGCTGCAACGCGTCCGGTCGGAATGAAGATGCGCGCCGTCAAAGACGTTGACAGATTCTTTGTCCGCCACGGATTCCATGAAAAGCCGGTGTTAATATCGGAAAGTACCCAGTCGGCGTCGTATCTGAGCGCCGGGACCGGACGTCCCAGTTTCGGAATCAATTCGTACAGCTTGCTGATACCCATGCGTCCGGCGTACTTTTTGTCGGTCGGGTCAATCGGGTTCTTAATCGGATTCTGCTGGGCGTCAAGCAATTCCGGGTTGATGCGGACATGCATGAACTGATACGGCAGTTCGAAGTACCAGTCAAAATTACCCAGGATACCGTAGGAAGCCTGAAAAACGTGACCGCCACCTTTACCCGACAGACCGAGGTTCAGGAACTGGCCGCCACCGATTCCGAACGGGTTCATCGCAGGCCCGATCTGGTGTTTGTCATTATAGCGGCTGTCAACCGACATCGTGGTGTAGTCCCACTTTATCGACAGGTAGCCCTTCGGGAGCTGGGCCGTCACGCCATAGCGATCGTCTTTGCCGACGGCGTCCATTTCCCCGTTCAGAAAGTCTTTGTACTTTTTGAAGCCTTTCGCGGCCTTTGACAATTCCTTAACTGGCTTTGCGGGGGCTTTGTCTGTGCCTTCGACCTGGTCCGTCGTCGCTTTATCGTCCGGTACAATCTGAACCAGTGTTGACTGGGCAAGAGCGACGCTGGAAATCGACAGAAACGCAAAGCCGGCCACAAAAGTCGTTGCTTTGAAGAAGTGTTTCATCACAGATCTTCCTCCGGGCAAACCGCTTCGCCGCATTTAAGAAGGTTTGCAAGGGCAAGTGGCAGGCACGCCTTGACTGTTCCGCCTTCGCCATCGGAAACCAGACTGTCCAGGCATACGTAGTCGACTCCGCATCTGCAATCGACGTCAGTTTCGCACGGTTTTCCACAGAGCCTTGGAACGGTTTCATCAATCATAACGGTATCAAGGCAGACGCCACCGTCCGCACAGAACGAGTCATCTGCGCAGTACAGTCTTGTGCATACGCCGTCGGGAATCGTTGCGCCGGGCCAGAAGCTTCCGGCCAGTTCTGTAGTGACACAGACACCGTCGGTGAAGCACTGCGTATCCGCGGTACACGGGTCGCCGGCGAGGCGGCCGGTAGCCGGGAAATCATCAACGTTAAATTCGCACGTGCCGCCCGGGATGCAGGTGCATGTGCAGGGCTGCGGTTCACATGAGCATGTGCATTCTGCAGCATCGCCGCCCACATCGGCGATCACATCGTCGATCGCATCGGCAACAACTTCTGCAACCGTATCGGTCACTTCCGTCACGTCGCCGGGCACAATTTCCGGTGTAACGTCCATGAATGCCAGGTCAGCAGTTTCGGCGTTGTAGCCGTAGCAACCCGGGATAAGCAATGCCGTTCCTACAATCATCAGGATATGCGCAAATCGTCTCATCGGGACAGCCCCCTGAAAATATGCTCCGACGGCATTTGACAACGGCTGTGGCTTTGTGTCAAGCAGTTCTAAATGCAAATTTTCCACGGTTTTTGATGTGATTTTGACAATCCCCCAAAACATAATGATCTGCTAAACTCTGCGCAGTTCTGCCGGTATCCGGCAGCATCGGATGTAATCAAGAGGTTGGATATGCATCAGTTTGAGTTGATGAATTCGTTCAAGACCAGGGCGCGTAAGAACCTGAAGCGAATAGTTCTTCCTGAAGGCAGCGAGCCCCGTACTCTGAAGGCGGCCGGGATTATTGCCGGCGAAAAGCTTGCGACCGTTATCCTGATTGGCTGCGAAGAAGAAATCAGGGCAGTCGCCGCCCTGGAACACGCCCATATCAAAGACGTCCAGATTATTGATCCTGACAAATCTGAACTTCTGGCCGGATATGTGCAGACGTTCTACGAACTTAGAAAGTCCAAGGGCGTCACGATGTGCGATGCCGACAAGATCATGCGCGACCCGGTGTACTTCGCCACAATGATGGTTTACGCCGGTGACGCCGACGGCCTTGTGTCCGGCGCCATCCATTCGACCGGTGACACGATTCGGCCGGCTCTTCAGATTATCAAGACGGCCCCCGGAATTACGACGGTTTCGTCTTCCTTTATAATGGTTGTGCCGGACTGCGAATTCGGCTCGGAAGGACTTTTCATTTTTGCTGATTGCGCCGTGACCCCGGACCCTGATGCCGAGCAGCTTGCCGGTATCGCCGTGTCGTCGGCCGAAACGGCCCGCGTCCTGTGTGATATGGAGCCTCGCGTCGCGATGCTTTCATTTTCGACAAAGGGCAGCGCCAAACACCCGCTGGTTGACAAGGTTGTGGAAGCGACCCGCCTTGCGAAGCTGCTTGCCCCGGAACTTGATCTGGACGGCGAACTTCAGCTTGATGCCGCCATCGTCCCGAAGGTTGGTACGCTGAAAGCCCCTGGAAGCTCAGTCGCCGGTAAGGCAAACGTCCTGGTGTTCCCCGATCTTCAGTCCGGTAATATTGGGTACAAGCTTGTTGAACGCCTTGCGAAGGCGTCCGCGATCGGGCCTTTCCTTCAGGGGCTGCGTAAACCTGTTAACGATTTGTCGCGTGGCTGTTCAGTCGAAGATATAGTAAATGTAGTTACCATAACTGCAGTTCAGGCGGGTGCCGGGAACTGAATTGACTGGTTGGCAGCCGATGCTGGCGACCGTGACTGACTTGACGGGAGAATTGAAATGATAGTGCTTTCACTGAATTCCGGAAGTTCATCTTTGAAGTATCAGCTTTTTGATTATGCAAAGAGCCTGACGATGAGCTCCGGCCTTGTCGAGCGCGTCGGAATTGACGGCAGCTTCATTAAGTTCAGCAGGTTTGGTGGCGAAAACATCCAGATTGATCATCTGTGCCCCGACCATAAAGAGGCGATGAAGTTGATTCTGGGTACACTCGTTGACAAAGAACACGGCGTCATTGCTGATCTTGCGGACATCGCGGCGGTCGGTCATCGCGTCGTTCATGGCGGCGAAAAGTTCACTAAATCTGTACTTATTAATGAAGAAGTCATCAAGACGGTCAAAGGACTTTATGATCTGGCACCGCTTCATAACCCGCCGAACGTTCTGGGTATCGAGGCTGCTCTTGAGGTGATGCCGAATGTTCCCCAGGTGGCCGTACTGGACACGGCATGGCACCAGACGATGCCCGAAAAGTCGTTCATGTATGCCCTTCCGCGTGACTGGTATCTGAAGTACGGCGTGCGTCGTTATGGTTTTCACGGAACGTCGCTTCTTTATTGCGCCAAGAGGGCCGCGACTCTTCTGGGCAAGTCCCCGCTGGAAACAAATCTGGTTACCCTTCATATCGGGAACGGGGCCTCGGCCAACGCCGTCAAGAATGGTGTCAGCTTTGATACGTCAATGGGACTGACCCCGCTTGAGGGTCTTATTATGGGAACCCGCGCCGGCGACCATGACGCTGCTATCGATCTGATGGTCATGGAGCGCGAAGGCTGGACCCCGTCGCAGATGAATTCAGTGCTGAACAAGAAGTCCGGCGTGCTGGGAATTACCGAAGGTAAGTACTGCGATCGTCGTGATGAAGAAATTGCGGCTGGTAAGGGTGACGAGCTGGCCCAGCTTGCCCTGGACATGGAAGTTCATCGCCTGAAGAAGTATATCGGCGGATATATTGCCGCAACGGGCGGGGTTGATGCGCTCGTGTTTACCGCCGGTGTGGGCGAGATGTCGGCTTATATCAGGGAAAGCGTCTGTCGCGGCCTTGAGTGTCTCGGGATCAAAATGGACTACGAGAAGAACTCGATGGCCAGAACCCGGTCGGCAGAACTGGATATCAGCACGGCCGATTCGCCGGTCAGAATCTACGTTATTCCGACTGACGAAGAACGCGTTATTATTGAAGACGCCGTCGCCATTCTGAATGGAACGTACGACGAACATATGCGCTTCACATACCCGTTCCAGTCACCCGATTACGTGAATCTTGAAAGGGCTGGAGCCTGGGAACGTGAATGCGCAAAGAAGCCGCACCTGGCCACGATGGTCGCCCATCCCCCGAAGAAAACACTGAAGTAAATCTGATGTCTTTCTAAAGTGACATTGAAGGCTGACCGGTGGCCTGAAGCACGTATTGCCACAGCATTCCGTCAGGATCTATCTTTCTGCGTCTGCCGACCGCTGCCTTAATCGGGACATGGGTGAAGTGGTCTGCCCATGAACCGACCAGCATTCCGGTCCTTCCGGCCATCGCCGCGTGCACCGCGCAATGTCCAAGCTGCAGACAGAAGGCTGAATCGCTGGCAGTGGCAGGCATTGATCTGATGATGTACGACGGGTCGATGTAGGCGACTTTCGCAGCCAGCGGCCCGGTGCTGAAGTGTTCTTTCAGGACTGCCGCCAGATACGTTCCTATGTCCTGAAGCTTTATGTTTCCAGACGGGTCGGTTTCGCCGCCGTTACTTTCCAGATAACTCTGGCCAGCCCCTTCAGCCACAACAACGACGGCATGGCGCCTGTTCTGAAGCCGTTTTTCCAGATAGTCAATCAGGCTGCTTTCGCCCTTCAGTCTGAATTCCACTTCCGGCACCAGGCACACGTTGACTTCGCTGTGGGCAAGCGTCGCGAAGGCGGCAATGAAGCCTGACTCGCGCCCCATCAATTTGACCAGACCGATGCCTCTTGAATGACCTTTGGCCTCGGTGTGAGCGCCTTCAATTGCCGACCGTGACATCGAAACGGCCGTTTCAAACCCGAAACTCTTTGATATCAGGTCAATATCGTTGTCAATTGTCTTGGGAACGCCAACGACCGCGATGCTTAATCCGCGCCGTTTGATTTCGTCAACGATGGTCTGCGCCCCGCGCTGAGTGCCATCGCCACCGATCGTGAAAAGCATGTCGATGCCTTCCTCGACTAGCCGGTCAACCATCTCGGAAGCTTCTCTCGGACCGCGCGAAGACCCCAGAATTGTTCCGCCTTTCTGGTGGATGTCGTCTACGACCTCACGGTTCAGAATGATCGGTTCAAACCCGCCCGACCGCGTCAGTCCCTTGTATCCGTACCTGAAGCCAAGAATCCTTGGTACGCCGTAGTTCCGTTCAAGTGCGATGACGATTGCGCGGATGACGTCATTAAGGCCGGGGCACAGTCCGCCGCACGTGACTATTGCGGCCGTAACTTTCCGTGGTTCAAAGAAAATTTTCGCCCGTGGCCCTGCCAGTTCAAACGAAGGTGACATTTCGATGCCGCTGACTTTGCCCGCAACCTCGGTCACCACCGGATTCAAGGCGATTCTGTCGTCTTCATCGACCAGATATCTGGCGTTCAGCGGCGAATCGTATTTGCATTCCCCAAGCGAATCCACGACCAGGTCTTCATGTTTTACATAATCAATCGAGTAAGAGTGCATGGCTCTCCTTTCAGCATGGCGTCACACCCGCGATGTCGGGGCCTATTATACGCCAAACGATGCCAGGTGGTATTCGCGGGCCGCCTGGCGGTCCCGGCCGCTTCGAGATCCCCGGTTATGTGTGGTACAATTTCAACGAAAACATGAGGATTTATTTATGAACCAGGTAATCCAGTTCGTCGGTCATATACATTTGATAGCCGTCCATCTTCCGATTGGCTGGCTTTTTGCGGTTTTGTTTCTGGATCTTATTGGTCTGAGGGCGCCAAGAGTCAAAAAGCATCCGCCAAAGTCGTCGTCGGCGTTGCCTTCCGCCACGGATTTGCCTTTGGCCGACGCCCCGCAGCCAGTTGTCGATGTCGCAAAACCTGCGCCACGCACGGCCGCAAGTCTTGGCCTGTGGATGCTGATCGGGACGGTCCTTTCATTCCTGCCTGCCGTTTTGACCGGATTTATGCGTGAAGGGGCGTTTGCGGCCAATGCCAAAATGCTCCCGCTGATTGAAAAACATCAGACATTGATGTTTGTGGGCCTTGGTCTGGTCGTCTCGGCGCTGGTTTTGCGTCTTGTCGTGCAGAACCGTGTCAGCGGCGGACTGAAAGGCGCGTATATGGCGCTGATTATTGCGGCCATCGCTGTATTGATTGTTGGTGCCTGGTTCGGCGGGTCAATTTCCCACGGCTGGTAAGGTCAATTTTTTCGCATCGACACATAAACTGTGTAGGGCAGGCAGCGTGCGTCGTCCTTCGTGGTCGGCGCAATTTTAATTCTGAATGATCTTGAATCGTTCGGTCCGCATTCGCCATCCCATTTGTATTGAATCAGTTCGGCCACCGCGCCATTGACGCTGGAAGAAGCAAGTTTCTGGCAGGAATCGGTCCACAGCTCAAGGACCATCCGGGCGTCAACCGCAGGTCCGGTCGGTTCGAACATATAGATGGTAACGCTGTAATCCTGGTCAGTTCCCCAGACACAACTGTGGTCTTTTTCGGCTGCGGTAAACCTGAACCAGTCGATATCGGTGCCGGGGTAGGCGGTCGCTTTGAAAACCATCTGCGCATCGCCTTCATAGATAACGCCAAGGTCTTTCGGGAATCCACAGTTCGGGTTCGACTCGTACCCGTCAATCGACGAAGTGATGTTGTCGTCTGACTCGCCGTCGCAGTCGTCATCAAGCCCGTTGCATGTTTCCGCCGTCATTCCCTGGAAAGGGTTGCACTGGTTTGTGTGGCCGTTTACACATCCAGCCACTGAATGTCTGCATATCCCCTGGCCGCACGTCATGGCGGCGATGCCTTCGTCCGTCCGACCATCACAGTTGTTGTCAAGACCATCGCAACGCTCTGAAAGTGCAGGGGTTCCAGGCATGCAGATGTTCGGTCTTCCTGCTGCGCACGCCGGTACGTTTCTGGCGCATTCGCCGGTCCCGCAGAAGATTTTTCCCATGTCTTCGTCGGTGCTGCCGTCACAGTCGTCGTCAACCCCGTTGCACGTTTCCAGTCGCATTCCTTCCTGAGCGTTGCAGAAGACGGGCCGGCCGTTGACGCAGTCGGGGACAATCTTTTTGCAGATCCCGATACCGCATTCTGTTGAACCGAGGTCTTCGTCCACCTGCCCGTCGCAGTCGTCGTCAACGCCGTTGCATATTTCTTTTGTGGCTTTTTCACCAAGGCAGACCGGGGCCCCGTTGACGCACGTCGATTTTCCCTGACAGATACCCCATTCGCCGACAATGTCACACGGCCTGCCATCAAGGTCTTCGTCAATGCGTCCATCACAATTGTTATCAATCCCGTCGCATTTTTCGGCTTCGGGCACCATGGCCGGACACTGTTCCTGGCAAAGTCTTAATCCGGTACAGGTGCCGAATTCATTCGTGTTTTCGCAAGTTGTTTCGTATCCGGTGTGTTGCCAGAAGTCGTTGCACGGGCAGACGCCGGTATCGGGGTAACAGAATCCGGTGTCCTGAAGGCCTCGGTTTTCCCGGACGCAGACATACGCGGCCGGGCAGTCGTCGTTGTCGTCGCAGACAGGTGCGCAGAAGCTGCCGTTGTCAGCAGTCTTGATGCATTTCGGCTGTCTGTCAGAGCCTGTCCACGAGACTTCGCACTGTTTGTCATCAACACATGGTCGGCAGGCTGTCGGCCATTTGTAAAGGCAGGCGTAAATTGTGTCGGGACCGGATACTGAAAACGGTGCGCAAAGCATGTCATCTTCGCATCCGACATCGTCCGAGCACATTACCGTGCAGCGGTTGTGGTCAGTGAACGGGGCGCAAAGGCTGGAATAGCAGTCTGACGGGCCGTCGCATTCGCAATAGAAGCCACCGGGACATTCGATCGAAAGTTCCGTTTCTTCGCTGGCGGCCGCATCGTCTGGAACGGCATCGCCTGAAGCGTCGGCCACGGCTGAATCTTCCCAGCCGGCATCGGTGTGTTCGATCGCATCGGTGTCGCCGGCGGAATTTTCGTCAGGCAGATTCGCGGTGTCCTGATTGTCCTGATTCGAGTCGGCCATGACGATGGGGGGCAGCTCGGCGATGACCGGTTCGTCGGGGGAATAGTTGGAGCATCCGGGAATGGCGTTGATCGCGAACATCAGGACCATCGCGATCGTCTGGTTCTTCAGGGCGGAAAAGCGTTTCATTTCGGCTGGTTCTGGTGACTTCATGGTGACCTCCGTGGATTTGATAATTGAGACTGGTTCCGGACTGCTGTATCGTTGTGGATAACGTGATGTTCTTTGTTGCGACACGTGCGCGTACCTGTTTTTGTTGAAGCCGTTTAAGGGGGCAGGCATGGCCGGGAATTTGAGTGGTGTTGAGCTGGTTGATTTGATTAAAGGCGTGTTTCAGCCGAAGCCGGATGAACGGGCCCTTTTGATAATGGTGGATTTGCCTGATGCCGTTATTCAGGACAATCCGGACTGGTACGACCGCAGATTGATAGCGGCCGAGTGGGTTAGGGCGCTTTCAGGTGCCGGAAGATACGACGTCAAGTTTGCCGTGTACCGTAACCCCCGGATGAATAACGCTGAATTGCCGCCAGGTGCCTGGCTTGTAACTGCCGATACGGTTCCTGCTACGGCAGATGACCTGGATGAAAAAGACCAGGTGATGTTTGCGGATTTGTTTGCCGACAGGCCGATGATTCTTGCCCCGACCGAGTTTTCCGCGACGGCCCCGCTTAAGCTTGTGGCGCGTCAGTACGGAATTCGTGGCGCGACAATGCCGGGATTCTGTCGTCCGATGACCGACGCGCTTCGGCTTGATTACGTTGAAGTGAACCGGCGGGTCAACCTGATGGCGGATATTCTTGATACGGCGACCGGGGCGACGTTCCGCTTTTCTGTGGCGGGGACGGAGCCGGGCGCGGCGCGGTCTGAAATGAAGCTGTTTCTGGATCTGCGGTACAGGATGGGGCACAGGTCCGGCGGGCGTTTTCCCGAGCCGGGTCAGGTCGGCAATCTGCCGTCCGGTGAAGCCTACATCGTTCCTTACGAAGGTGAACTTGAAGGTGATCCGACGGCAAGCCGTGGTTTGATGCCGGTTCAGTTTGATGACGAGGTCGTTGTTTACAGGATCGAGCAGAATCGGGCGGTTGAGGTCATGGGGGACGGTCCGGCGGCCGAGGCCGAACGGGAGCACCTTCAGGCCGAGCCTGCATACGGTAACATTGCTGAACTTGGTGTCGGAGTTCTGGCCGATTTTGGCGTCAAGCCGCTTGGCGAGATCCTGATTGACGAAAAACTGGGGCTTCATATCGCCTTCGGGCGCAGCGACCACTTCGGCGGGCAGGTCGGACCGGGCAGCTTTTCGTGTCCGTCGGCAGTAATTCACATCGATCGCGTCTATATCCCTGAAATGCAGCCGCACGTCAGGGTCGAACTGGCCTCGATTCATCTTGATGAACGGCCGGATGTCGTGCTGATCCGCGACAATGAATGGGTGTTCCAGTTCTGACAGATGACCGCGTTCTGACAGGCAACAGCCACACTTAAATTCCGAAACACAGCACTGATTATCCCGGGGAAACTGAATTGATTGAATTCATGAATCCGCCAATCTGGAATCGCGTAAACACCCCTGTTTATGGCGTCGTCTGTGGTGTCGTTGTTGACAATGCCGATCCGGACGGACTTCATCGTGTGAAGGTCAGACTTCCGTGGCTGCCGCATTCGGAAAGGTCGGGCAGGACAGGCAGGGAAGGCGATTTCGTGACTTGCTGGGCGCGGGTGGCGATGACGATGGCCGGTCCTGGATCGGGCGTGTCGGTGCTTCCGGCGAATGATGATCAGGTGCTGCTGGCTTTTGAATTCGGTGACCCGTCGCGGCCGGTCGTAATCGGTTCGTTGTGGTCGGGCGTGGACAAGCCGGTTCACAAGGCCGACGACGCCTCGCGCTTTATTACAATCCGGTCACGGTCGGGCGGAGTAGTTCAGATTGAAGACATGGACAGCGGTTGCAGGATCGTCATGCAGACCGATGTTGGTGAAGATCAGACGGCAGCCGCGTCTGGCGAACGGAAGGGCCACCGGGTCGAACTTTCGTCTGTGAAGGGGGCTGAAGGCGTCACGATCGCCGATGCAGATTCGGGTAATTCGATTTTCATTGATATGTCTGGAAACGCTATCAAGATTGCGTCAAAGACGGGCGACATATCGATCAGCGCACCGGCAGGCAGCGTTTCGGTCGATTGCGTTGATTTCAAGGTCAAGGCGACCGGGTCGGCAGACATCGGCGCGTCAAGATCGGCCAGAATTCAGGCAGAAGGGCCCGCGACGTTGAAGTCATCGGCCGTTGTGACTGTTCGCGGAAGTGTCGTAAGGATTAATTAGGTCAGTTCTGGTGCTGTTTTGTGGTTCTGGTCCGTCCCGCCGGTGCGTCAGTTCCGGTCAATCTGCGCGTGGATTCGGCTGATAGTTCCCGCCGTAAGTTTTCTTGTCTTTTCAAGCAGTTCAATCGCCTGTTCGCGAAGAGTGGACGCCGCGGTCGAATCTTTCTGTGAAGCCAGATTTATCAGAACGTTCATCGCGGCGCCTTCAGCACCGGCCAGCGCCATGGCGGCCGCCGTTCCACCGTCTGAAAGGCAGTTTTCGTAACCGATTGAAGCGATCGTGTCGGCCAGTTCTGCGACCCTGGCGCACAGTCCAAGCGTTTCAAACGGGACCATCGTCGCGTGGTTGTTGGCTGTGGCGATAGCTTCCTTCCTTGCGGCCACTTCAGCGTCGGTCGTCTTCGGCATTCTCATGGCTTCCATGACTTCGGTGAACGATTCACTGTCTTCAACCACAAGTATCTGAAGTCTTTCGCGAATCTTCTGGGCTTCAAGGGCCGCCGCGACCAGATCGGCGCGGACGTTTTCAAGCTCGGGCCTTTTGTATGAAAGGTTTCCGACCATCGCCGTCAGGCCGGCACCAAGGGCTCCAGCCAGTGCGGCGACCGACCCGCCGCCCGGTACTGCCGTGTCGGCACTGACCTCGTCGCAGAACTGCGCGACCTTCATGTCAACAAGGGTCTTCTTGTCGCCGGACATGCGGTATTCAACAACTTTGTCAGCCGGATCAAACACTTTCACGTCGGACAGCCCAAGTGAACGGCAGGCGATATGGATCAGTTCGCGGTCCGGGGCCGCAGGCGAAACGCCCTGTTTTTCAAGGTAATACCGGCCGGCCGCCAGAAGGCAGTCTTTAGGGACCAGCCCGACAATTTCGCTTCCTGTGACGGTGACGCCAAGCGGGGCCGCCTGTCGCTTCGCTTCCTCGAAGACTTCATGGATCGGCGCCAGTTT
>CAZFVA010000007.1:31596-44642 GCA_964522105.1 uncultured Anaeromyxobacteraceae bacterium | reverse complement strand
CCGAAGTCGGGGCGCCAGTCCGGTGACGCCATTTTCGCGGCCAGGCCTTCATACTCGCCCTGCCTGATGTCGGCCAGACTGTTTCTTTGCGGGGTTCTGGCGGCTTCTTCGTACAGATAGACGGGGATTCCCAGTGCGTCGCCGACCATTTTTCCAAGGCGTTCGGCCAGTTCCACACATTCGGCCATTGTGACGCCCGACAGCGGCACGAACGGGCAGACATCGGTCGCCCCCATTCGCGGGTGCTCGCCTTTGTGGGCTGACATGTCAATCAGGGATGCGGCGGTTTTTATGGCTTCGAACGCTGCCGCAAGCACTTTTTCGGGCGATCCGGCCATCGTGACGACCGTGCGGTTCGCGGCGGCGCCCATGTCAACGTCAAGGACCGTCGCGCCGGCCCTTTCCATCGAGGAAGTGATTGCATTTATGACGTCGCGGTTCCTGCCTTCACTGAAATTTGGAACACATTCAACGATCCTGGACATGTTTTCCCCATCCTGTATTGTGATTATTGCCCGTCGCAACCGGGCCAGGCACAAAGAGCCTTGATGTCGAGTTTCAGAACCGCAGAACGGTACTTTTTTGTCTGGATTCCGTTTATGGCTGCCCTGACGCTGGATGTCCAGCCGGGACCGGCTTTGACTGCAAGATTGTGAATTTCCGCAGCAATTGGTTCTGTTCCACTGCCGTTGCCTATGATGGCGCGGTGCCAGACGTTATCAAGAAGGACCTCGAACTCGGGGCAGTCGCAACGGGCCGGGTTGTATCGGATCGTCAGTATTGATTCGGCGGACCATTTTGATGCCGCCATGGACGCGCGTTTGTTGGCCATTTCGGCCGGGGAAAGTGGAGCACCGGCACAACTGAAACAGAACGCCGCGACTGACAGCATTAAAATGACGGAGTGTCTGTTTTTGTCTGTCATAAATAGTTTCAGCCGTAAACGACCCAGATGACCACAGCGGTGTAAGCGACCGCATTTACAATAAAAATCCAGTCCCGCAGCATGGCGTCAGTCGGGCTCTTGTTTACCCCCGGTCGCCGCAGAATCATGACAAATCTTGCAATCCCGATTATTACAAACGGGATTGTCAGTGGCATCCGCATATTGTCGAAGTAAGCCGTTGTGCGCCCTGAAATCGCGTAAATTGAATATGTTGCGACGGTTATGATGGCGACGATCGTCATAACAGGATCAAGGTGCTTTGTGTCGTAATTTTTCAGGACTTCGCGGGTACATTCGGGGCTGCCTGCCAGTGTCGTCGCCTCGTGCCGTCTTTTGGCCAGCGCCAGGAAACTGGCGATCAGGAATGTGCAACCGATCAGGTAATATGAAATTTCGGCCGGTGCCAGGCTGATCGCGAAGCAACCTGCCAGAATTCGCAGCAGAAAGCCGGATGCCAGGCAGAGCACGTCAACATAAACGATCTTTTTCAGTGTGGTGCTGTAGGCGAAGTTCAGCAGCAGGTATCCGGTCGCCGTCAGCATGAACTGCCAGCCCAGGAAATATCCGATGACGTATGACCCCGCAAGGGCAATCCCGGCCCCGACTGCGGCGTGCTGAACGTCCAGTTTGCCGGACGCTATCGGGCGATGCTTTTTTTCAGGGTGAAACGCGTCTTTGTCGGCATCCAGAATGTCATTGAAAATGTAAACGGCACCGGCCAGAAGGATGAACACAAGCGTACCCAGGGCGGCGTACAGAATAAGGGTCGGGTTTTCCTTCGTATGTTTGCTGGCAAAGATTACCGGCGCAAACACGAAGGAATTCTTGACCCATTGCGCCGGGCGCATCGTGATTACTATCTGTCGGACCTGGTCAAACATCAGAACCTTCCGCCGTCGGGCATGGCCCGCGCGCGTCATGACTTGCAGACAATTCTAATCGCTTCCGGAATAAGGTCCACAAGGTCTGTGGCCGTAACCGAATGTTCACCGATTTTTTCCGCAGCTTTGTCACCTGTCAGGCCGTGCAGGAAGACCCCGGCGCAGGCGGCCTCGAACGGCAGGCGTCCGCGGGCCAGCAGGGCGCCGATAATGCCGGCAAGCACGTCGCCCGATCCGGCAACAGCAAGGGCAGGGGACCCGGTCGGGCAGACAGCCAGACGGCCGTCGGGTGATGCGATGATGGTGCCGGCGCCTTTCAGGACTGTCGTTGCGCCGGTTTTTGCGGCCAGATCAAGGGCCGACTTTACCCGGTTGTTCTGAATTTCAGCCGAGTCGATTCCAAGAAGTCTGGCGGCTTCGCCCGGGTGGGGAGTGATAACGGCATCCGGACCAATCGCGGCGATAAGGTCAGGATTTATCGCGATGACGGTAAGCGCATCGGCATCAATGACGGTCGGCAGTCCGGCGTCAAGGATAGTCCTTATGGCCGACGCCGTTCCCGGCGCGGTCGAAAGCCCGGGGCCGACGACGATTGAACCTTTGTCAGCCAGGAATCGCGATATTTCAGCGTCATCGACGGTCAACCAGCCGTCCGCGATCTTCAACATGGGCTCAATCATCAGGTCGGGATAACGCCCTTCAATCCTTGCTGCTGACGCTTCGCTGGTGACGACCGAAGTAAGTCCTGCGCCCGAACGAATGGCGGCCATTGCTGCATGGACGGTTGCGCCGGATTTCCCCGGTAATCCCCCGATGGTCACAACGTGGCCGAATGTGTTTTTGTAGGAATCACGGGGTCTTGGCTGAAAGGACGCTGCTGCGTGGCTGTTTTCCAGAAGCTGAATATCTGGTGCCTTTTCAATCAGCGATTTCGGGATGCCGATTGGCACAAGTTTAACTTTGCCGCAGTGACCGCATCCCGGCCAAACGAACTGACCAAGTTTGGCGGCCCCGAACGTCACGGTGACGTGCGCGTCGAAAGCGGTGCCAAGGACTGCGCCGCAGTCGGCGTCGATGCCTGACGGTATGTCGACGGCCACGGCAGGGCCGGGCAGGGTGTTCAGGATGTCGATTGTGTCTGCGAAAATGCCGGCCGGGTAACGCTGAAGGCCGGTGCCGAAGATGGCGTCCACGATGACTGCCTGTGCGGCCCACTCGACCGTTTCATCCGGTATGCCGTCAGGCGATTCCTGAATCGCGGCGTTGAAATATTCAAGCGCCTTCAGGTTTGTAAGGGCGTCACCCATGATGCGGTGTTTTTCAGTCAGGATGACGACCCGCACGTCGTGGCCGTGGTCCAGAAGGTGCCTGGCCGTCACGAAACCGTCGCCGCCGTTGTTGCCGGGACCGCACACAATGACAACCCGCTTCAGGCCGCTCGATACCAGAAGCTCTTCGACGGTGTCCGCGACAGCCTTTCCCGCCATTTCCATCAGAACGATTCCGGGAATCCCGATTTCATGGATTGTGAACCGGTCAAGTTCTTTCATGGTGTCGGCAGTTACAAGTTTCATCTGGGCCACCTCTGTCACGTCGCCCCTAGAATAGCCATACCGGCTGGGTTGTGCAATCAATCAGGGCTGACGTACACCCCACGCCGCCGCCTTTTTGGTTGCATTTTGATTTCAGGGTTACAATGTGTGCGGACCTTTATGCCCTCAGAACCGGGGAGACTTGGATGAGAAAATTATTGTCGGTCGGGTTGTCGTGTATCGCCATGTTGTTGTCTGCGGCAGCGGTGGCCCAGGACGCACCGGGTATATCAGAAACGAACCTTGACGCGCCGGCGGTCAAGGAAGGAAAGACAGGGGTGGTCGTCATCACGCCTGGCGAAGGTCAGGTATTTACAGTTGATGAAGACGGCAAGCTTTATACACGTCGTGGCTACAAAGGCGTTGTCCCGGGGGTCCGCGACGAGACTGACGCCGCCGCACAAAAGGCGAACCAGCCATCGACGGTCGAAGGCACTCCGACGGTAGTAAGCTGGGTTGGTTTTCAGCCGTTTGAAGCCTATTCCCGCGTTTTTGTTCAGGTTGCCGGGCCAATGGACTTTTCCGTGACCAGGCCGACCCCGACTTTGATTGAAATCAGTGTGCCGGGCGCGACCGTGTCGACCCCGAATGACCTTCGTGAGCTTGTGACCCGCTGGTTCCCGACCGCAATTGACCGTATTGAGGTCGCCTGGAAGGCACCGACCGGCCTTGTTGAAAGGGGCGGGGTTGTCGTCTCGATTCACCTGAAAAATACCGTTGGCTATCTGTACCGTCAGGACGGCAACTACATTTTTGTTGATGTCGAGATGTAGTCCGGCCCGGTTGCTTGTGGTGCCTCGCGCCTTTATCAGAACATGGATATAATCGTCGGGATGAAAAGTTCAGTAGTTATCGCTGTCTTGTTCTGCCTTCTGGCGTCGGTCCCGGTTGTGGCTGAAACGGCCGAGCCAGGTCAGGCCCCTGCAGCAGCGCATCTAATTAATTTATTAAAGAATTCAGCTAGTTCCCGTGTGCGGACGCAGGCTGCGCTGGCCCTTGGTTCACAGAAACCCGACCCTGCAGTCGTGGATGCGCTGATGGCGGCACTTGGTGATTCTGATGCCAAAGTTCGCGGCGCTGCGGGCAGGGGCCTTCAAGAGCTGACGCCGGTTGAAAAGTTTGACGCAATCAGCGAACGGGCCGTTAAAGAAGAAGATCCGTTTGCCCTGAAGTGGATCGGTATGGCGGCCGTGCGGACCGCCGCTGTCGCCCCGGCCGTTTATGTCGGGATTGCCGGACTTGAATGTATTGATGGATACGAACGTGATCAGGCCACCCGCAATCTTCAGACCGGCTTTCTGGTCTATGTTCTGGCAAAAAATGGATATAACCTGTCGTCAGCATTTGATTTTTCCACCGGCGAATCCGGGGCGGCGCGTGCCATCGTCAACGGTATCGAATTGCAGATAAAAGGCAGCCTCGCGACTTCGGGGGACGCATCGTCTGCGAAGGCGACGGTTAATGTTACGGCAGTTGCCAGGTGCGGATTCGAGGTCTGGAAGGGAACCTGCTCGGTTGAAGATGTCGGCCCCGGTGAACTTGTTCAGGAAGACGACCCTTTTGCTGACGAGTACACAATCAGGGATGAACCCGAGGATGCAAGGCTTGTGGCAGCTACACAGGCCGGCAGGGAAGCCGGGGTTAAGTTTGATGCGCAGTTGCGTGGCGCCGGCTCGGATACTGAAAAACACTGATTTTTTGGGGGCATTTGAAATATGTCGGCTTCAGACGGTTCCAAAGAAAATCCGGCCCCGGTCGGCAAGGCAAACAGAAGGTCCAGAATATGGATCGATGGCGGTTTTCAGGCCCGGTATCTGGCCCTTATTGCCGGGGTCGCCGCCGCCGTTTTCCTGGTCCTTGGTGTTCTGTATGCCGAGGTGCTTGTCGAACAGCGCCAGTTGATCGGCATCAACGCGATTGCAGCCGGTGAAACCGCCATCGAAGACGCCGAGTTTGATTCCGGCCTTGAAGCGATGGTCAAGTCTGACGACAGCGTCAGGTTCGGTGCCCTGTTTGTTTCAGCGCTGGCCTTAGTCGGCCTGTTGTCTTATGTTGCGGTACGGATTACCTTCAGGGCCGTCGGGCCGGTAAGGGCAGCTTCGATGATGTTGAACGGTCTGGCGGTGGGCGACGATCGCAGGGTCAGATCGTTTAGAAAAGGCGATGAATTTCAGGCTCTTGCGCAGGATATTATTGTGCTGCGGGATTCCATGAAAGACAGGGCGGCCATAAGTTCAGACCTGCTTGCCACTGCGGCCGCACAGATCCGTGCAGACGGTGCCAATCCCGAACTTGCGTCCAGAATTGATGAATATATTGCGACCGAAGGCAATCTTTTCGGCCGTTGCAAGCAGGAAGGCTGAACTGATGAGGTTTGTCAGGGGTTTCGAAGGTCTTGATTCTGATATGGGTGCCGGTACTGTGGTTGCCATGGGTAACTTTGATGGCGTCCACCTGGGCCACGCCGTGATTCTGCAGGACGTTGTCGCGCGGGCCAGCCAGCGCGGCCTTACATCGTGCGTTCTGTCGTTTCATCCACATCCGTTGAGGGTCGTGGCCCCCGAAAGGGCGCCCGCCATGCTGCAGACGATTGAAGAAAAGTTGCTTCATCTTTCAAATTTTAATCCTGACGTCGTGCTTGTTGCGCCGTTTACCTGGGAATTCTCGCAGACGCCCGCAGAAGAATTCATCAATGAATTTCTGGTTCGACGGCTTGGCTGTCGTGAGCTTCACGTAGGTCAGGACGCACGCTTCGGTCGCAAAAGGGCGGGTGACGTCGAGTTTCTGCGTCGTTGTGCCGCAGATGGCGTCTTTGATCTGCACGTTGCTGATGACGTGATGATGGGCAGTGCCAGAATCTCTTCGTCGCGGATTCGACGCTCGATTCTGGAAGGCGACATGTGCGATGCCGCCGCCTGCCTTGGTCGGCCGTGGACGATTGTCGGCGAAGTTGTGCACGGTGCGGCGCGTGGAACTAAGATGGGTTTCCCGACGGCCAACATAGTCCCGGATGGGGCGCTGGTCCCTGAAGCCGGAGTGTATGCCGCGATCACGACCATTGGTGGCGAAATCAGGCCTGCGGCCGTCCATATCGGCCCGATTCCGACGTTCGGTGTGAAGGTTCCTGTAGTCGAAGCCCATATCTGCGGATTCAGCGGGGATCTGGTCGGTCAGCGACTGCGGATTCACCTTGTTAACCGTATCCGTGGAATAAGGCGTTTCGATTCGGTTGACGGCCTTGTAGACCAGATACGCGATGATGTCGCTGCCGTGGTGGCGCTGCTTGACAAAGACACGCTGATGGCATATAAGGTTGGCCGCTTTGACCCGGAAAGGAGGTGATTGCTCTTGATTCCAAAACAACTGGAATTCAGGCCGTTGGAAGTTCAGGTTCAGGAAAACGACGTGGGCCGTGCCCTGTCTGCCCTGAAGCGTAAAATGGCGAACGAAGGACTCTACAAAGAGTTGAAGAAGCGCCGCTTCCATGAAAAGCCGTCCATTTCCAAAAAGCGGAAGCATCGCGAGGCAGATCGTCGTAAGAAGAAGCTGCTGACATCCAGCCGCTGATCACGCTGACGCACCTTTCTTCACCATCAATACATCAGTTTTGAAAAAGTCAGAAATCAGGCGCGGAATTGTTATCAGACAGTTTTATCGGGACAGTTCTGGTGGGTCAGTTCTGCCGGTCAATTTCCCGGCGGATTTCTATCAGCGTGGCTTTGACTTTTGATTCAAATGTTCTGCGCGTGGCTTCAATCCTGAAAATGTCCTTCTTCAGGCTGACGTTTTCCATCGCAAGTGATTCATTAATCGCAAGCTGCGCGGCAAGTTCGGCCTGAATAGATTCATTGATGCCGATTTCCGCAGCCAGTTCGGCCTGAAGCGATTCGACCAGGGCGTTATCTACAGGTTCCGCCACCGCCGCCTGTGCTTCTTCCGCAGCCATCGTATCCGTGATGTGCTCAGCGGCAGGCACGACATCGGCGCACAGCGGCAGTTCAAACTGCTGGCAAATCTTGATGTCTTCGATTTTCCCGCCGTGTTCCTTGATGACCTCGGTCAGTCTGCCGCGGGCGTCCTTGATCGACAGCCCCTCAAACCTGACCAGGTTCAGAATCACGGCCATCACGACCACGTCATTACGTAAAAATACGTTCTGGCCGCTATAAGACAGCTCGGCTTTGATGTGATTGGGAAATTCTTTTTGCCAGTATCTTACGGCCGACGGTGCAACCCCCAGGAGGGACGCAACTTCGCCTACCTTAAAATAAGGCCTGTCTGGAATTGGCCTTTCGGTGAAGAAAGCCATACAGGCCACCTCCCGGCAGGGTTTTGTGCAAGGTCACCAGGTTACGGGTTGAGGATCGACCTCAGAACCTGGCTCGGCTTGAAGGTAAGAACCTTACGAGCCGTAATTTCAAGCGGTCTGCCAGTTTTCGGGTTGCGGCCCATACGTTCGTTCTTTGCGCGAACGCTGAATGAACCAAAGCTCGAAATCTTAACCTTCTCGCCGCTTACAAGGGCATCCTTCATAACGTCAAGAATGGTCTCGACGATAGCGGAAGCTTCCTTCTTGGAAAAACCACCGAGTCTTTCGTAAACGCCTTCTACGATGTCAGCCTTCGTCATTTCAAGTCCTCCCCGAGACTAAATTAAGCCGTGGCACCCACGGTCTGTTTCACAATGCTGGTGAATCCCTGCGGATCACTTACAGCGATGTCGGCCAGAACCTTGCGGTCCAGGTCAACGCCATTAAGCTTCAGCGCATGAATAAGGTCGGAATAGCGGGTGCCGTTAAGGCGGCAGGCCGCATTAATTCGGGCAATCCACAGAGCCCGGAAATTCCGCTTGTTCTGCTTGCGGTGAACAAAGGCATACGCAAGGCTCCGCTCGACCTGTTCGACCGCGCGGCGATATGCGGAATGCCTTCTCTCCCGGTAGCCTGAAGCCATCTTCAGGATCTTATTGTGACGCTGGCGGCGCTTAAAGCCGCGTTTTACTCGAGCCATGACCGTTACCCTCCAATTCAGATACCAGGCAGCAACCGACGCAGCTTCCGCATGTCAGCCCGTGCTACCAGTGTCGCCTGGCGCAAGCCGCGCTTCCGCTTCTTGTCCTTCTTAGTCAAAATGTGACTCTTGCAGGCTTTAGCCCTCTTGACCTTACCGGAGGCGGTAACGCCGAATCGCTTGGCTGCAGCCCTGTTAGTCTTGATCTTAGGCATTTTCGTTCTCCGATCCCTTGTCTTTGGATGTGTCTTTTACGACACCCTTGGATGCAAAATACATCGCAAGAAGCCGGTGTTCCATCCTCGGAGGTCTTTCCAGGACAGCTACATCCAGCATCTCTGCTGCGACCTTTTCCATGACGTGATAACCAAGCTCAGCGAACTGGACCTCACGACCCCGGAAAAACATAACAAATTTAACCTTGTTACCTTCCATCAGGAACCGACGTGCCTGAGTGACTTTGGTACCAAGATCGTGTTCATCCGTCTTATAACGGATCTTAACTTCTTTCAAGACAACCTGAACCTGACGCTTCTTAGCTTCAGCCTGTCTTTTCTTCTTCTGGTACTTGAACTTACCGTAATCCATGATTCTGCAGACCGGCGGTCTGGAATCAGGAGCAACTTCCACAAGGTCCTGGCCAACTTCGTCCGCGAGTTCAAGGGCCTGAGTCAATGAAACAATGCCGAGTTGTGATCCATCGGCGCCAATCAAACGAACCTCTTTGGCCCTGATTCTGCGGTTGATGCGCGCTTCTTTATCTGTCTGTTGTCCCTGTTGGATCACGTCTCCTCAGTATTTCTGGGGTTAGGCACCACAAAGGTATCATCCCGCGCGTTTCCGGGTCGTGGTGCCGAATGGTAGGCACGGGCGGGATTGAACCGCCGACATCTACAGTGTCAATGTAGCGCTCTCCCACTGAGCTACGCGCCTAACGCAAAAAGCGAAGGAGATGTTACGTCAAACACCGGCAGTGTCAAGACAAAAATGCGTTGTGACAAGGGAAAATCGTTGTTTATGCTGGAACAGGGCAGTTCCTGACGTCGGTTCGTCACCGCAGTAAAAGTCTAATGATCGGGTGCCCTTCAAATCGTTTGACCGCCGACCTTATTTAATGTTAATTTCCGTCGCCTGAATGGCTTTTTGTGTGATTTTCCGCAATGGTTTGGTGGCCGGGTGTTATGCCCCGGCAATACTTGGAGGTCGGGTGATGTTTAACCGACTTTGTCCTGGTCGGTGGATTGTTTGTCCGCCGGTGCTGTTCGCTTTGATGTGTGCATTGGTCTGGTTGCCGGTCGCCGCTGATGCGCAGACCGGATCTGCCGGTGGTAAGGGGTCTTCCGTTATTCTGGTCATTCCTGCCCAGAAGACTGCAGAAGTGCCTGACAGCGTTGCTTCCAACGTTGAACAGAATCTGCGGGCATTGATGGAAATTGATTCCGCCCTGAAGCTTCTGTTTTCTGAACAGCGCGACCCGGGACCCGAGTTTGCTGTGCCTGTTCAGGAAGCTGCCCCTGCTGAAGGCAAGCTGCGGCCCGTGATGGAAAATCCTTCCATCGCCGTTGCCCGCGCTTCGCTGGAAAAGGCGCGTGAACAGGTTAACAAGAAATCCTGGGAAGGCGCTCTGAGCAGACTTATGAAGGTCAAGGATAGTTTCGCCAAGTTTGTTGGCGATACCGATGACTTTTCCGGTCTTCTTGATTCGCACATATTGACCGCAGTGGCTTTCGTCAACGGCGGGTTCAATGAAGAAGGCGCCACTGCCATCAGGGCTCTTCTTACAATCAAGCCGGATTTCAACGTTTATATCGGTGATTATTCTGATCGCTTCAGGGCCGCCGTGGACAAGAACCGCGACAAGGTCACTGATGGCGGCGAGCTGATTGTGAAAGTGGAACCGGCCGATGCTGTCGTCTATGTTGACGGTCGTCTTATCGGCAAGGGTACGCAGGTAGTCGCCGGTCTGAAGCGCGGCAAGCATTACGTCCGGGTCACCGGCGAAACGTCTTTCCCGGCGGGTGGTTCTGTCACGACGAATGCCCCCGGTTCGCCGACCTCGGTCACTTTCAACCTGAAGTCCAGAATCGAAAAGGTCGAGCCGGTCATCGTCAAGAAGCCTGAAGTCAAGTCAGGACCGCGCCCGCTGGTGTGGTACGGACGGACCGGTCTGTATGCCGACCAGGCGTTCAACAGGGACGTCAGGAACGAAGCGGCTCAGGTTTTTGCCGATTACGTTCTGTTTTCCTTCTATGCCCGTACTAATGACAAGTTCCACATCGGGGCTTTTGTGGCCAACGCGCTGAGCGGCGAAATTGTCGCTGTGAAGCCGGCCGTCGTGAATCTTGATCTTGGTAACCTTTATGTTGAACTGCTTGACCTTGAAAAGCGGATTCAGCTTGCGACAGTTGACTTCCAGTCTGGGACGAAGATTGCCGCGCAGCCCGAAATTTACCGCATGGTTCAGGCGAAGCCGAAGCCGGTTCCGGTTCCAGTGCCGGTGCCTGTGCCTGTTCCTGTGCCCGTTTATGTAGCCCCGGCGCCGGTTTACGTGGCCCCGGCCCCCGCCCCGGCCCCTTCGTATGTGCCTTCCGATTTCCCGATGGACGTGCCCGGTGATTTCCCGGTTGCGGCGAATCAGGGCAGCGCAGGCTATCAGACCGGCTATCAGACGACGGTCACCGAAGAAGCGGTAATTGATACCAAGGTGCCGGTTTACAAGAAATGGTGGCTCTGGACCATTGTCGGCGTTGTTGTGACCGGTGCTGTGGTTGGTGGTGTTATGGGTCACTATTGTGCCAGTGGTACTTGTGACTTCAGCAGTGGTCCGGCGGATGTCTCCGGCGGGATCAGGTGGTAGGAGGAATGGCGATGAATAAGCTTGCGATTGCATTCTGTGGACTCGTCGCCGCTGCAGGCCTTGGCCTGTCTGGCTGCGATTCCGGTGGAAATACAGACATTCTTAACCTCGGGGTCAAGAATGTTGTTGCCGAAACTGTTTATGCCGGTGCCAATCCTGATCCGGCTGTCGGCGCCACCAACGTCACGTTGTCAATTTCCGGACCCGGGATGACAACAGTATCCGAGTCTTTCCCGGTTACAGCAAAACCGGCCAGTCTGCCTTTCTTCCCGGAAGGTTATGATCGGCAGGTGTCGGTCGAATATGCGTCTGTTGACCTTCTGAGCGGTGCGTCAAAAGTGACGGCTCGCGGCCGGTCCCCGTCCCTGGATGTGTGGCAGGGTGACCCGACTCAGGCCCCGATTTATGTTGACGTGGCGCCGATCAATTCGATGGTCAGGCCTGTGCACAACAATGATCAGGGAAACCTGGTTCCGTCAGTGCTGGCGCGGACAAACCGCGTTGGCGCGACTGTGACCGAGCTTGATGATGGTCAGTTGCTGATCTGTGGCGGCGCCGACGTGAAGGTCGGGCACGCTACGTGGTACAGGGCTGATGACATTGATAACATCTCGAAATCATGTGAGCTTTATAACCCGAAGACCGGCGCCTTTGCTGCCGTCAATAACAGCCTCGGACAGACCGTTGACATGACACTGCCAAGGGCTTTCCATCAGGCAATTAAGCTTGGCGGGCCGAACAATCCGGACGGACGCGTTGTGTTGATCGGCGGATACACCCAGGCTTCAGGCGGGACTCCGGCGCCGACGCCGATTGTTGAAATTTATGACCCGGCGAACCGCGGAACCCCGTTCACGCAGGCCACTGAACCGTTGCTTGGCGGTGCAGGCAGGGCCCTGTTTACAGCGGATCTGGTTTCACCTGACCTGAACTATATTGTGGTTATGGGTGGTGTTTCCAACTTCAAGTCGGCCGGTGGTACGTGGGACATGTTCGCAGTTACCGAAACGAACAACATCAGAACGCTGGCCCACAGCTCGCTTTATCCTGGCGACATCACGAAGCCGTCTGCTTCGGGAACCGTTCGCTACAACCATTCAATGGTCAGGGTTAGCGGCTACATGTCCAATATTGAAGGCGTGAACAAAGACGTTGACGCGTATCTGGTCATTGGTGGCGAAAACGAAACCGGCATCGTCGATTCGGTTGAAGTTTTCCTGATCGGTGAAAAGGGCGTGACGGTTGCCCTGGAACGCAAGGACGCTAACAAGGTCGCGATGCAGGGCGGCGGCAGGACGATGGCCCCGGCTGTATATGTCAAAGATTACGGCGTAGTGTGGATCGTTGGCGGCTTCAAGGGCATCGGTCTTGCGAGCCCGACAGACCGTGTCGATGCGTTCCGCGTTGGCAAGGGCAATTTCAACGGCGAAAGCCTGAAGCTCAGCGGCGTCAGGGGCGCAGTTTCAGTTTCCCACCTGTCCAGCAAGGACGTCTTGATTTCGGGCGGCGTCGGCGCCACATCCAGAGTTAACACGGCCGAGCTTCTGACGACAGGGACCGTTACTGTTGCCGGTACCGCTTATGATAATCAGCCGATCATCAATTCGGGCGTTGCCAGCCTTGAAAAGCAGCGCGCCGGACACGTCACTGTCACCGACCAGACCGGCCGCGTCATGATCCTTGGCGGCGTTTCCGAAACCGAAGCCAGCCCCGATCCCATCATGTACAACCCGATTGATTGATTGGGCGTCTTTCACGGCA
>CAZFVA010000007.1:19082-31496 GCA_964522105.1 uncultured Anaeromyxobacteraceae bacterium | reverse complement strand
AGCCCCGATCCCATCATGTACAACCCGATTGATTGATTGGGCGTCTTTCACGGCAGTAAAATCTAATTATCATCTTGATTGACTGGCTTTGCGTCTGGAAAATTGGTGCGCCGATGTGCCAGATCAGGCCAGCCTGCGCTATGCTGTTGGCGGTTCTGATTTTGAATCGGTGATTTGCGAGGTAGTAATGAGTCAGATAAATCCTTTAATTTTCAGGGAATATGATATCCGGGGCGTTGTGGGCGAAGACCTCGACCATGACTCGGTCGAGCTGATCGGGCGGGCGTTCGGGACTTGGTTGCGCAGGCGTGGCACGAAGCGGGCCGTTGTCGGCGGTGACTGTCGTCTGTCGTCCCCGGGGTTTCGCGACGCAATGATGTCGGGGCTGAATTCAACCGGAATTGACGTTGTAGATCTTGGGGTTGTGACGACTCCGCTGACATATTTTGCGCTGTATCACCTTGATATTGACGCGGGCGTCATGGTGACGGGCAGCCACAATCCGAAGGATTTCAACGGGCTGAAGCTGTGCGCCGGGAAGACGTCAGTTTATGGCGCGCAGATCCAGGAATTGCGTGAAATTGCCGAAGCCGGCGTCTTTGAAACGGGCACCGGAACCCGTCGTTGTTTTGACGTAGTCCCTGATTACATTGACAGGATTGTGTCGGATGCGCGGATTCCGGCTGACTGCAAGCTGAAGGTCGTCGTTGATGCCGGGAACGGTACCGGCGGCCTGACGGCGATCCCGCTGCTGAAGCGGCTTGGCGTCGAGGTCATCCCGCTGTACTGCGAAATGGACGGCAATTTCCCGAATCACCATCCCGACCCGACAGTTGTCGAAAATCTGGTCGAACTGCAGAAAGCCGTCATTGAAAACGGGGCTGATGTCGGCTTTGGTTTTGACGGCGACGCGGACAGGATCGGCCTTGTAACTGAAGATGGCGCGGTCGTTTTTGGGGACATGATATTGCTGACGCTGGCGCTGGCGCTGCTGAAGGAGCTTCCCGGGTCGGAAATCGTGTCAGAAGTAAAAGGCAGCCACCTGCTGTTTGAACAGATTCGCAAAGCAGGCGGTACGGCCATCATGTGGAAGGTTGGACATTCGCTTATCAAGGCGAAGATGGCGGCCGATGGCGCCCCGCTTGGTGGCGAGATTTCCGGGCACATGTTCTTCAAGTACAGATGGTACGGCTTTGATGACGCGGTTTATGCCGCCGTCAGGTATCTGGAAATCCTGTGCGCATCGGGCGGTCCGGCTTCAGGGCTGCTGGCTGATGTACCGAAGACGTGGGCGACCCCCGAAATGCGCCTGGACTGCCCGGATGACATAAAAGTCGAGGTCGTTGAACGCCTGAAGAAGCATTATATTTCGGACGGTTATGACGTTATCACGATTGATGGCGCCCGTGTTCAGTTTAAGGACGGGTGGGGCCTTGTCAGGCCGTCAAACACTCAACCGGTGCTTGTTCTGCGGTTTGAAGCCGAATCTGCCGAAAGTCTTGATCGCATCAGGTATGAAATGATGGACCGCGCGGCGGGGATCGTGGGTGAGGTCAGCAGTCAGGTGTAGTCGGCCTTCGCCAGCCATCGTAAACCTTCAGTAAACTTTCGATTTTTTCTTAGTTATTCTTAAGAAATGATTCAAGCGCCTGGCGTGATGGTCCGCCGAATCTGGACCCGCCAAGTCTGCCGAGCGTCTTGCCGACAAGAAAGCCGAGCTGGCCCGGGCTGTGGATTTCACGGAACAGGCCTTTGATGATGTTCGGGCGTCCATAGAAGTGCGCGTAACACCGCATAAGGTAAGTGCGAATCTGCGCCGCCGTCATGCCGTCCGGGACGTACGGAATCCCGCCTTCATTGGGTGAAAGCTGGCCATAATCCATCGATGTCAGTTTGCCTTCCGCCTTCAGATCGTCAAAAAACGACGTGCCAGGCAGCGGCAGATAAACCATGAACGACGCGCGGTCGATCGGCAGTGACGCCGCGTACTTGATGGTCTGCTCGATGTCGTCCGGCGTTTCCCCCGGCACCCCGATTATGAAATTGCCTGTCAGGCGGATTTTTGAGTTCGCCTTTATCTCGTGCAGCAGGCTTTCCATCTTTTCTTTGGTGATCCTGCGGTTCATGTGGTCAAGCGTCTTCTGGCTGCCGGACTCGATGCCGATTGTGGCCGACCTGCAGCCGGTCCGCTCGAACAGCCTGACAAGGTCGGCGTCAAGGTGGTCCAGGCGCAGCCCGTTCGGGAACGATATGAATATCTTCAGGTTCCGCTTCAGAATCTGCTCGCAGACGCCTTCGGCATGACTTCGGTGCCAGTTGAAATTGTCGTCAAGTATCTGGATTTCCCGGACGCCGTGGCGCTTGTGCAGGTACTCCATTTCATCGACGACCAGTTCTGGCGAACGCAGGCGGATTTTTGTGCCGACCAGATGCGCCCCGCAGAAGCCGCAGCGGCATGGGCAACCACGACTGGTGATCAGCGGAACTACTGGAAGTGCATCGACAAACGCGCCGATCGGGCTGTCGGGATAGCGGGCAGGGCCGATCAAGTCCCAGGCAGGCATCGGCAATGAATCAAGGTCTTCCGGGTTATTGGCCGGGCCGCGCGCGAAGCCGTTCGCGGTGCGGCGGACCAGGTTTGGAATGGTGGCCAGAACGGTGTCGCTGATCGGGCCATTACCAATGACGTTGGCCAGAGCCTCGACACAAAGTTCGCCTTCGGAAGCGGCGGCCCATGTGAACGCAGGTTCTTCGCCCAGGGCCTCTTCGGCCAGCGGGCTGGCATGGCGGCCACCCAGAATTATCGGGGTGTCCGGGTTGAACATGGCCGCGACCCTGGCGGCCGCGCGTGTGATCGGGTAACCGGAAGAATATGCCTGAAAGCCAATCAGGTCCCACGGGCCGGACTTCAGTGACTGAATAAGGGCGGTGTTGCCGCAGCCGCGCTGGGCCGCGTCGAAAAGGTGGACTTCGCAACCGGCGCGCCGCATGACGGAAGCCAGATATCCAAGCCCGAGATTCGGGGATCTGGTCGCCGTCCGTTCAGCGTTAATAAGCAGGACGCGTTTGTTTTCGCCTGTGCTTGCTTTCGATTGCTTCAACAGCGCCACCCCGGCATGCCCGAAATGGGGCCGCGGCCAGATTATAGATTCACTTGCCTTGTTTTGAAAGGCAGATGGGATAGTTCAGGGTGTTAGCTTGTGTGGTGTCAGTTGGTAACTGTTCGAATGTCGGCCTGTCAGCGTCTTGTAACGACCTTTCTGTGTGTCGTCTGGTGGCGCAGAATCGTGATGTCGAGCGGTCTGTCGGCGACCTTCGTCTTCTTCAGGATCATGAATGTCCGTTCAGGCATTCCGACCGGAAGGTCAACGACGCTGTAGTCTTCGAAGATTTCGATCTGGCCGATGTCGCGGCCGCTCAGCCCGGCTTCGTTGGCGATTGCGCCGACGATGTTTCCGGGACGCACGCCGTGGATGTACCCGCACTCGACGCGGTAACGTTCCATGCCGACTTCAGGTTCACCGGCCTGTCTTCGCGGACGCGGCGTTTCGCGCACGACGCGGACTGACGTGTCGCGGGACGGGCGCGGCTGTTCAGGCATTTTTTCAAGCAGCAGAGGCTTGTCGCCCTGCACCATGTTTGCAAGGGCGGCGGCGATGTTGACGGCCGGAACATCGTGTTCTTTCTGATATTCTTCAATGATTTCAGCAAAGCGGGCGCAGCCTTTCGATTCAAGCGCCTGGCTGATGTGGTTCTTGAACTTTTCGATCCTGACGCGGTTAATCTGTTCGACGCCGGGCATCTTGAAAGGCTCAAGGCGCTGGTTTGTGGCGCGCTCGATTTCTTCCAGGAACCTGCGTTCGCGCGGGGTCGCAAGGATGATTGCTTCGCCGCTGCGTCCTGCGCGACCGGTGCGGCCGACGCGGTGAACGTAACCTTCCGTATCGTTAGGGATATCATAGTTGATGACGTGGCTGATGCGGTCAACGTCAAGGCCGCGCGCGGCAACGTCGGTCGCGACCAGGATGTCCAGTTTGCCTTCCTTGAACCGGTTGACGGTGCGTTCGCGGTCGGACTGTTTCATGTCGCCGTTCAGGGCGCTTGACTGGATGCCCGCAGCACACAGACCTTCGGCGACTTCTGTTGTGGCAATCTTTGTTTTCACAAATATCAGGACGCCATCGTGTTCTTCGGTTTCCAGGATTCGTGTAAGTGCTTCAAACTTATTGTGATTGTTGGCAATCCAGTAGCGGTGGTTCAGTGTGACCGCCGTCGTTGTCGCCATCTTGATGCTGATTTCTTCGGGGGCCTTCAGGTACTTGCGGGCAATGCGTCTGATGGCCGGGGGAATCGTGGCCGAAAACAGGGCCGTCTGACGTTCCGGCGGGGTCTGTTCAAGGATCCACTCGACGTCGTCAATGAATCCCATGCGCAGCATTTCGTCTGCTTCGTCCAGCACCAGGAACGACACCTTGTCCAGCTTCAGGGTCGAGCGGCGCATGTGGTCCATGACGCGGCCGGGCGTGCCGACTACGATGTGAACGCCGCGCTTCAGCATGACCAGTTGTTCACTGAATCCCTGTCCGCCATAGATGGGAAGGACGCGGACGCCTTTCATCTGGCTGGCGAATTGCTGGAAAACTTTGGCGACCTGGATGCACAGCTCGCGGGTCGGGGTCAGGATCAGGACCTGAGGGGCCATCAACCGTACGTCAATCTTTGAAAGGATTGGCAGGGCGAAGGCGGCCGTTTTGCCGGTGCCTGTCTGAGCCTGTCCGACAACGTCGTTGCCGGCCATCAAACTGGGGATAACTGCTGCCTGGATGGGTGTCGGCTGTTCATAACCGATCTCCTGCAGGGCCGCCACAACCGGGCCAAACAGATCCATGTTGTTGAAATCTTGTACCGGGGTCGATTCGACTGACATTACTTTTTCCTGTTGGTCATTGATTCCGACGGCATCAGGCATACCCAGCCACGCCATATTCGGAAAAAATGTAATCACTAAGGGATCTTGGACAGTTACAAGCACAACCCTTTCAGGGGACTTCAGATGACACCACCGGTCATTCTGCATGTCCGCCAGGACCGTCTCAGCCTGCCACTGATCCAGGTGAATTCGAGGCCAGGAAGGTCAGGAACCTGCCTCGCAAACCGCTTATCCGGGCGAAGCGCGGGGAGTTTATCACTTGTAAACGCAAAAAGCCAGTCTTCATCTGGAGATAGCCGGGGGAGTGGCGGGCGGGGGTTGGTCTCGGTCTTGATCCGGGCCTGTCCATCGGCGGGATGTAACGGTCTTCCTGTGTCCAGTTCCTGAATTCTTCGTGCCTGATTGATACGCTTTTGTCGGTCGTGGTATCTCAAAATCTGTTGTTGGTTCTTTCAACGGCGGAGTGAGTCTCGAGCAACGCTCAAAGGCATGAACATTCTGTTAGGCCACGAGCCCTTGTAGATTGGAATGAACCCGAAGCGGGAGTAAAAATGGGCGGCATTTTCGTCTTTTGCGTCCACGATTATTCCGATGCAGCCGATTTGGTCGGCGATGTCACATACTCGTAAAAGAGCGTCACGCAGAAGTCTTGGGCCGACTCCGCGCCCCTGAGCATATTTGTGAACCGCCAATCGTCCAATCAGTGCCACCGGCATGTCATAACGGGGCAGGCTGCCGGAAATTGCGGATTCCACAGTCTTAGTTTTCACGTTGGCCATACTTAACGTATAGAAACCAAGGACCTTGGGCTGGTTACCTTCACCTGGGTCCGAGTGAAGTACGAAAGTCTTTCCAACTCCCTGTTGGTCATTAGAAATGGCGTGGCGGTTAAGAAAATCGTCAAGGGAGTGATGGCCACAACGGAAGTCGCAGTCTGTGTCTTCCGGCCCGACAGAAATTGTTTCGTATATTGTGCGCTGGAGCAGGTCTGTCACTTGGTTTTTCCAGACATTAAATGCCTTAAAGCATTATTCGCCCGGGGCGGATTCTCGATCAGTTCGGCCATCTTTTGAACCGCTTCAACTGGAAGTTCCAGCGTCTGGCGACTTGTGGTCCATTCAAGCTGGGCCAGTGTAGGCGTGATGATTTCGCGGGTGATGCCCTTTCCGGTCGCGCTTACCGTCACCAGTTTTCGACCGCGTCGCATTTCCAACACGGCGTTCATGAAGAGCGCCAGGGCCTCGTCAATAATCTGGCTGCGGCTTAGTTGCAGTTCTGCTGCCAGTTCGCCAAGCGCAATGCCGCGAGCATCTGGAATTGTGGCTTCAACTCTCATGGTAACCATATACCTCAGTTTACACTCAGATTTGAGTGACATTTACATCATAATGTTCAGCGGTTTTCGTGTCAAGGCTTCGTTAGTTCAAACGATTAGATGCGTTTTGATTGATTTAGACATCATAACAGACGGCATCATTGATATTGAATCACGGCCACAGTTGGTTCGGTCCGGTCGCTTCTGGTACAATTCTGCGACCCGGGGTGACGCTTACGCGAGGGCTGGAACGTGGCATTGATACGCAGATTTCTGGATTCTAAACGCAGGTGCCTTCATGGTGCTGTTCTGGTGACCACGCTCGTCTGCGTTTCCACTGTGATTCTGGCTGGTTGTGTAGATTCTGCGGTTCCTGTTGATGCGCTGGCTGACGGCACAAATCCGGCTGACACTGGTAACCCCGGCGACGTTTCCAATGACACCAGCAACCCCGATTTGACCGGTCCCGGGACCTGCGATGCAGCCGGGGTCAGGCTGCTGCGCCTTAACCCGTGGCAGGGCAGTGGTGTTCAGCTTTATGTCGAGTGGGCCCCGCAGGCTGGCGGCGATTTTCCGACTGACCTGTTGATGCGGCCGACCTCAGATGGCGCTCCCGTTGAAGGCGCACCAGTTCAGTCATTCACCGTTTCTTCCGTGGCCGTACCGCAGCAGGCGGGGTTGACCGGCATTCTGGTAGTTCCTTCTGCCGACGCAACCGTTCATGCGCAGCGACTGGCGGCAGCCCGTGCCGTCATTGATGGTCTGCCCACGGGTGAAAGGGTCGCTCTGTGGCTTGCCCGCACCGGCAAGGCCCCGATGTTGCTGTCTGATCTAACGGAAGATCGTGCCCACTTGACGATGCGCCTTGATGAAATCCTGCCGATTACCGGCACATCCACCCCCGATCCCGCAGTCAGTGAATCAAGTATTGATAAGCTGCGTGAGCGTCTGGCCGAAGCCGAAGGTCGCTGGGGCCTGCTGTGGAAAAGCTTGATCGTTGTTGCAGAAAGTTCGGCCGCCAGAGTCACCACAGACAAAGCCCCGGCCATCGCCACGTACTATCTTGTGGCGTCGAATCCCGGCTTGATTTCGAACGCTTTTGTCGTTGTTCCGGCTGGCCCGGCAGCGGCCGCCGATGCCCTGATTAACGACATCAAGGCCCGTCGCGCCGCCGTTTACCGTCTTGGAGCCTGCCCCGCAGCGATTGAAAATCAGCCTTTGACCGTGCTTCTGGGCGATGTGACCTGCACGTTTGAAGCGCCCGTACCGGCCGCCCACCTGCTTGAAGAAGCCTGCGTTGATGCAGATGCAGCAGCAGACAATTTTGCCTATGGCGACACGATCACGCTTGTGATGACTGACGTTGAAAAGTCAGTTTGGGACAAGCGTCATGCGGCCAGAAGCAAGGACGACTTCCGCCTTTCTGTTCGCCTTGGTCAGGGTGCGGCGATGCCTGCGACCGCGCACTTCCGTGGCCAGTCATCGCTTGACTGCAAGCGCAAAAGTTATGACGTGAATCTGGACGGCGGTTCGTCACGGCGCATGATGCCCGGCGGCGGCGGGGACAAGTTCTATCTAGTTTCCATGTGTCTGGATGACGGCTATTTCAATCAGGTTTTTGTAAACACGATTCTGGGCGAGTGGGGTGTTTTTCCGCTTAAGTTCCGGCTGGTTCGACTTCGTCTGAACGATGAAAATCACGGCCTTTACATGATGTTGCAGGAGCCGACCGACACGCTGGTCAAGAACCACACGTCGCTTGACGGTGTCGTCCGCCGCCTGTTTGACCCGGATCCCAGACTTGTTCCTGATGTTAAGTTTTTCGGCGACGACACTGTCGAAACGACGCTTGCGTACTATCAGGACATGGTCAAAATCGCGACCGACGGGCCGGTGGAAACCCTGCTGGCCGACATGTCAAAACAGTTGGACGTCCAGCAATACTTTCGCTGGTCCACGACAATGACTTTCCTTGGCAGCGGCGACTACGTGGACGAGTTGTTCTTTTATGGAACTATCGAAAACGACTCGGTTCCCTGGTGGCGTCCCATGAACTGGGATGCGGATGACCTGTTTGCCACATGCCACCATGGCGGTGTGAAGGCGATTCCAGACCCGAACGGCATGATGTACTGCGCGGAAGGTTTTCTGGATCAGGCGCAAATCAGGTCCCCCGAAGTTTATGCGGCCTGGGTCGCGCAGCTTGAGTGGGTGATGGGGCAGCTTTCGGAAGCGAAGGCCGAGTCGGTAATGTGCGGCATCCGCGACCAGCTTTTTGCGTTGCTGGATGACGAGACGGCGGCGGCGATGGTCGAATTCAAGGTCAATCATCCGACCGCCACGAATGCTGAAACTACAAAGGCGCTTATCCAGACTCTGATGGACCAGACTTTGAATGACATTGCGGACAGCCGGAACAATCTGACCAACAAGATTGCGACGTGGAAGGATGCCAATCCATGAAGCATGGCGGACAGATGAAGGATGGCATGCAGATGAAGCAGGGCAGGACCGGCAGGACCGGCGGTGCATCGCGGGCAGGATGTTTCTGCACGTTCCATCCCGGAATTTCCTGTCTGCTGGTCGGCTTCGTCGTTATGGCCGGCACGATTGGGTTCGTCGGGGTTGCTGGTTGTGGTGGGTCGGGTACGCCGGATGTCGGGTCGGATTTGATGGTCGACGCAGTCAGTGATGTCGGCGCGGATGGCGATTTTGACGCAGGTTTTGACGCACATTTTGACGCGCTTCTGGACACCCGCGATGGTGTTGTGGCTGACGCTTCCGATGTCGTCGCCGACGTTGTCGTCACGCCGGTAAATGTCACGTTTGATGGCCCCCGCAGCGTGCCGCCCGGCTCGCTGGTACCGGTTGTAGTAACAGTTGAAGACCCGCTTTTTACAGGTGATTTGGACATTCTGGCCGGTGATGCCAGGCACACGATCGGCGTGGCCCGGGGGCGTGGTTCGATCGCGGTCACGGCGCCATCTGTCGCTGGTAACTGGACGTTGACCGTGCAGCAGCATGGTTTTGCGGGTTCGCAGCAGGTGCTGGTTGAAACCCGCCCGATCCGCACCATTTCCGGCCTGTTGGCCGGGGCTGACCTGTCCTGGGATGACACTTCCGACATTCTGGTTGAAGCCAACGCTGAGGTTCCGGCCGGTGATACTTTGACGGTCGCTGTCGGCACGCGCGTCAAATTTGCCGCCAAAGTGCGGCTTACAGTAAAAGGCAAACTGGAAGTCCAGGGCACGGCCGCCAGCCCTGTCTGGTTCCTGCCGACGGACAAGGCCTGGGGCGAAATCGACGTGGTAACGCCGGTCAGTACGGGGGGCCTCGATGGGACTGCCGTGCTTAGCTGGACCTGGCTGACAGGTGGCGGCGGTGACGCAAGCCGGGCCTTCGGCCATTCTAATTCGCAGCCTGTGGTCAGGGCCCAGAAGGGCACGACCGTGACCCTTACCGGTGGCGGCATAACAGACAGTCCCGGCAAGGCGTTCGGCTCGCAGTCAGCCACCGTCACAATCGAAGACGCGTTAATCAGCCGCTGCGATACCGGTGGCGAACATAAGGCGTCAAAGGTCACCGTCAGCAGGTGTCACATCATTCAAATACCTGACGGCGACGGCGTCGCGAATGATGAAGATAACGACGGGATTTATTTGAATGATACCAATGGCACCGGGCCGGAATGTCTGGTGGAAGACAGCGTGTTTTATCGTGGTGAAGACGACGCCATCGACCATAACGGGGCGAAGTTGACCATCAACCGCGTCTGGATAAATTCATTCGCCCATGAAGGGCTTGCGGCGTCGAAGGGCAGGGATGTCTGGATCAGAAACACAATGATTTCAGGATGTCAGCAGGGGATTGAAGCGGGATACGGGGCGCCGGACGTTCACGTCAGCAACTGCCTGGTGACAGGCAATGAAGTCGGCTTGAGGTGGGGCGACTCGTACGAGCCACCTGATTTCATTTCCAGTGGCACGATGAATGTTTATGACACTGTTTCAGTTAATAACAGTAAGAATAACGTACTGTTCTGGGACGACCAGCAGGGCGATGCCCCCGGTGATTCGGTTTCCATCGCGTGTTCAATGGTTGATTCCCCGGAGTGGGATAATCTTAGTGATAACGAGGGCGGGATCCCGACCTGGAACGACTGGGGCTGTATTAACAAGGATCCCTTCAGCATACATTTTGAGTCGTGCGTGTTTTTAGGTCCTCAGACAGGTACATGCGCAGAATGAAGCAGGTGAAATGTCAGAATTTGTCGCGCCCGGGGCAGGTTGGAAATCTGGCCGTTGTGCTGGTTTCTGCCATGCTGGCGGTCCTGCTTCTGGTGTCTGGATGCGGCGACGGCACTGTATCTGGTGACCTGCATGCCGACGCCTTCAGTGACGTTCTGACTGACGCTCAGCCCGATGTCATTGTCGCTGATCATGGCCGACCCGACGCCGATGGGTCTGCCGCCGACACGTCCGCCACCGACATATCCCGCGATATTGATGATTCTGACATCGTGCAACAGCCTTCCTTCCCGGTCCAGGTTAACGTGGAAATCAAAGCATCCGACTGGAAGTGGTTGAATGCTAACCCTCAGACAAAGAAAGTCTTTACCGTCACGATGACGGTCCAGGGAAAGGCTTTTCCCGGTACTGCCATGGAGCTTCACGGCGGTTTTGCCAGGACAGTGCCGAAGCTGTCGTTCCACTTTGAAATTGCTGATGATCTGGCTACGGCGCTTGATTTGTTCGGGGATGGCCCCGAGCAGCAGCGTCGTTTCGTACTGAAGGCCGGGTGGATCGACGCGACGTGGCTTCGTGAATATCTGACGATGGACCTGATTCGTCGGTCAGGTGGCTTCGCGCCGCGTATTTCATTTGCCGAATTTCGGGTTAACGGCGAGTGGCAGGGGCTTTATGTGCTTGTCGAGCGCATCGATCGCCCGTGGTTCAAGCGTAACGGTCTGGAAGACGACGAAGTCAACTTGTTCAAAGCCGAAACTCACAGTGCCAACTGGCGGGACAAGGAAAATCCGGCCGACGGTTTTGACCAGCAGTGTGGTGACCCTGAACATGTGGAAGACCTGGCGGAACTGCTTGAAGCCTGCACCTATACGCCAACAACCGATGAGGATTTCGCGGAAGAAGTCGAGCCACTGCTGAACCTGGAAGACTTCACGGTGTTCATGCGCGTGAATACGTTTGCCGGAAATGAAGACTCGTACACCAAAAATTACTTTCTTTACCATGACTTGTCGGTTTCGGAGGGCCACCGCGATTTTCCGTTCAGGATAGTTGGCTGGGACACCGATGCGACATGGGGAAATTACTGGGACGGCAAGGTAATAGCTGCCATTCAGACCAGATGGTACGGTTGGGACAGCTTTTCGCCCAGATTGCTGGCGGTCCCGAAGTGGCGCGCCCATTACATCGCGGAATATCGCGCAGCCCTTGATGCGGAATTCCAGCCGGAAACCTTGATTGCCCGCGTTGACCAGATGGCAGAAAAGATACGCCTTGTCGCCCGGAAGGATCTTCTGAGGTGGGATCGTGGCGTTACCTTCGAAGACGAAGTTGCGCGCCTGAAAGACGCCATTGTCGTCCGCCACCAGACGATGCAGGACGTTCTTGCCGGGGTTCATTAGGAAAGTAATTGCGTTGAGGGGCGGACAGCGTCGTGAAAGACCGGAGTGCCAACGATGAAGAAATGGCATATCGCAGTGATAGTTACGTTTGTGCTGGCTCTTGCATCCGTCCTGTTTGTTCTTTACAGGCAGTCCACAGGAACATCGGTAATCGACGCACTGCGGCTGGACATTGACCGCGCAAATTATTGCGCGATTGATTCTGATTGTTCGCCACTTGGACCGGTGTGCCCGTTTGGATGTGGCCTGGTCGTGAACAGGAACGAAAGGCAACGGATTCTGGATAAAATTAAGGCCGCGCCGATCACATGGGACTGCTACAGCATGATGTACAAGTGCAGAAGCGACCTGCCGCTATGTGTTGACAGGAAATGTCAGTATTCAAAGTAACTGCTCTCGACCCGCGAAGATGATTCGATGCCTGGTCTGCTCCTCAAAAACCGGACTGAAAATCGGGGTTAAGACCAGTGGACAGGTCGAGCGCCATTCAGCTAGACTTGTTCCAATTAATGATCGGACCGT
>CAZFVA010000007.1:4062-18982 GCA_964522105.1 uncultured Anaeromyxobacteraceae bacterium | reverse complement strand
GTGGACAGGTCGAGCGCCATTCAGCTAGACTTGTTCCAATTAATGATCGGACCGTAAAGGGGGGCCATGGACGCGGCGATTCGGGTGTTCAAGTGGCGAAGGGCAACAGAGGGCCTCCTGCTTTTGATGCTTGTTGCTGTTTTGCTGGTGGCGGGATGCGACGGTGGCGGTGCGGCCGACCCGTGTGACGGGATTGACTGCGCGGACCACGGACTGTGTGCGATTCGCGACGGGCAGGCGACCTGCCTGTGTGACGCGGGATATATCCCATCTGGAACTACGTGTGTCAACGATCCCTGTACATATGACCCATGTGCGTTCGGCGTCTGTGTGGCTACCGGGGCTCTGCCGACATGTCGTTGCGACCAGGGCTATTCTGGAAGCTTGTGCGACCGCTGCGCCGACGGCTACATGCCCCGTGGCGGCCGTTGCCTGCCCGGAGACCCGTGTGAAGGCGACCTCTGCGTATTCGGACTGTGCGCGATGATCGATGGCGAGGTTACGTGTGCATGTCACCAGGGCTATGCCGGCGAAACGTGCGACCGTTGTGCCGACGGCTACTTTGCGGAAGGCCTGCGGTGTGTCACGCGATCGGTCTGCGATCCCAACCCCTGCATACATGGCGACTGTCTGCCAAAAGGCGGACTGGCCGTCTGCTCCTGCACCGAGGGTTATGCTGGCGATATTTGTGAAGATTGTGCCGAGGGCTGGCTGCGCGAAGATTTGCGCTGCATCCCGGCCAGCGGCGACCCCTGTGACCCGAATCCGTGCGGCACCGAAGACCAGCACCGAACCGTGTGCGTGGCTGATGGCGCGGCGGCGCTGTGCCTGTGTGACGACGGTTATGACTTTATTGATGGCTCGTGCGTTCTGGGTGTCGGCGACCCCTGCGACCCGAATCCCTGTCCTTCCGACCAGAACCGTTCAATGTGCGTTTCTGACGGCGCCGACGGTCACGCGTGCCTGTGTGACGCCGGCTATCGGTTAGACACTTCAGACATCTGCATCGTCGACACCGGCAGTATTGCGACCAGGTCGTGCGACGTCACCGTACGCACCCGTGTGTCGACTACGGGCCCGGTGTCCCTGCGGGGTGAGTTTAACGGCTGGTCCGAGACGGCCGACACGATGACGAAGGTCGGCGGTGCCTGGGAACGGACGTTCTCGGGGCTGCGCCAGGGTGACTATGCCTACAAGGTGTTCTGGCGTGATGGCAGTCAGGAACGCTGGGAACTGGATAAGGACAATCCGTACACGAAATGGGTCAGCGGAACGCGGAACTCGTTGTTGAGGGTACCGGACTGCGACCGGCCGCTTCTGGTGCTGGACGGGGCGCCGACAGTTTCGGGCGGGCGGGCGAAGATACTGGTGCGGGCGCTGTACGGGCGGCAAAAGGTCGATCTGGACCCGGAACACGCGATTGTGACCCGCAACGGGCTTCCGGTTAATGGCACATGGGATCAGGCTTCGGGTACCTTCACAATCGACGACACCGGCCTGGCGCCCGGGAAGTACGGTTACATATTTCAGGTTGCTGACACGACGGGTCGGGAAGCCGACCCGCTGTTCGTGCCGTTGTGGGTCGAGGACGTACCGTTTGACTGGCGGGACGCGACGATTTACTTCGTGCTTACCGACCGCTTCCAGAACGGGGATAAGACAAATGACCTGCCGGTGGCAGACCCGAAGCTGGACGCAAAGGCGAACTGGCAGGGTGGCGACTTCGCCGGGTTGAAGGCGAGGATCGAAGCCGACTATTTCAAGGACCTTGGCGTGAATTGTCTGTGGGTGTCGTCGCCGATCATGAACACGCAGGGCGCTTTCTGGGGGTCCGACGGGCACAAATACACCGGTTATCATTCGTACTGGCCCATCGCGACGGGCTGGACCGACAGTGCGCCGCTTGACGGGCTGGATGGCCCGATTGACCCGCACTTCGGTGACCTGGCGGCGTTCAAGGCGATGGTCGCGGCGGCCCATGCCCGTGGAATCCGCGTGATAGTCGATTTCGTCGCGAACCATGTACACACCGACGCGCCGCTGTACTCCGAGCATCTGAACGACGCGGTACCGTGGTTTAACTGGAACGCGGGGAACGTCGGCAACGGATATGTCTGCGGGTGGGAGCGGCCGATCGAGTGCTGGTTCGCCGAGTACCTGCCTGATTTTGATTATCGGAACGGCGCGGTCATGGACCGGGTGATGGACCACGCGATCTGGCTTATCCAGGAAACTAATATCGACGGGTTCAGGCTGGATGCGGTCAAGCACATGATTCTGGACTTCTCGGCGACGCTTCGCGGGCGGATCGACGCGGAAATCGACACCCACGACGGCATTCGGTTCTACATGGTCGGCGAGACGTTTACCGGCGAGGGTGACGGCGAGAAGCAGACTATCAAAGAGTACGTCAGTCCCGAGCTTCTGGATGGCCAGTTCGACTTTCCGATGTTCTGGGTGGCACTGGCGGCGCTGGTGCGTCACGAGCGCGGGCTTGATGCGCTGCGGGCGTTCATGGACGGCAACGACGGCTATTACGGGTCCGCTGCTGTGATGTCCACGTTCCTGGGCAACCACGATGTGCCGCGTGCGCTGTCCCACGCTGCGGGGCAGATCAGCGATCTGTGGGGCAACGGTTCGAAGGAGCAGGGCTGGACCGCACCGCCCGGGGCGCCCTCCGGCCAGGATCCCTACCTGCGCCTGCGGATGGCGTGGACGTTCCTTTTCACCCAGAAAGGCTTACCACTGATTTATTACGGCGACGAGTTCGGCATGCCCGGGGCGGGCGACCCGGACAATCGGCGATTTACGCGGTTTGACGCGGCGCTGTCGACTAACGAGAAGGCAACGCTTACGCACGTGCAGGCACTTGGCAAGGCGCGGTTGCGGCACGCGGCGCTGCGGCGTGGCGCGCGGGCGACGATTCAGTCGGACGGGAATTACTGGGCATACGTGATGAAGGACGGGGCGGACGCGGTACTGGTCGTGCTGAACCGGGGTGACGCGGGGACGCGGACGCTGGCGGCGGGTACGGCCGGTCTGCCGAACGGGACGTTCCGGGACGCGTTGACGGGGCGCGAGATACAGGTTTCGGGCGGGTCAGTGGCAGTTGCCATGGGTCGTCTGGAATCGGCCGTCTTTGAGGTGAAGTGATGGCTCGGACGATGCTGCGAATATTTTTCCAGGGAACGGACGGGCGGTATGTCGGTCGGAGGGTGGCGTGGTGCGCGTTATTGCTTGCCGCGTCGATGGCCGCCGGCTGCGGGGGCGAAGGCCCCGGCGACGATCCGTGCCGTGGCGTGACCTGCTCTGGTCAGGGTGAATGTGTCAGCGTGTCGGGCCTGCCTGTGTGCGACTGCAATTCAGGATTTCACGCCGACGCCATTGCCTGCGTGCCTGACGCCTGCCGACCTGCAGACTGCGTGCGCGGCCAATGCGCTGATCCGGCGAACCTGCCGGATTGCGAGTGTGATGAAGGATATGCGGGCACGGCGTGCGACCAGTGCGCTGAAGGCTATGTGCTGGACGGGTCGGACGGGCTGCGGTGCGTGCTTGACGCGTCCTGCGACGAAGACCCCTGCGGCGATCACGGGGTCTGTCGGCCGGACGGCGCCGGCGTTGTTTGCGAGTGCCACGAGGAGTGGGCTGGAAACCTGTGTAACCGGTGCGCCGACGGCTACCACGACGAGGACGGGAGCTGCAGGATCGATACCCCCTGCAATCCTGATCCGTGCATACATGCTTCGAAATGCGACGAGGTTGGCGGCGTGGCTGTATGCACCTGCCAGTACGGGTACGCAGGTGATCTTTGCGATGAGTGCGCCGAAGGTTTCGTGAGCGAAGGACTGGCCTGTGTGCCGGCGCCCGGGCCGTGCGACCCGAATCCATGTCCCGAACTTAACCCGGGCGTGCATCGTGACCGTTGTGTTGTCGAGGTGGAGAAGGCTGTCTGCCTGTGCGACTTCGGATACGAGGAAGTGGGCGACGACTGCGTGCAGCAGACGGTCTGTGATCCTGCGACGACCTGTGCGGGCCACGGGTCCTGCACCGGCAGCGGGCTGGAATGTGATTGCGACGATGGCTATGTCGCTGAAAACTGTGATGAATGCGACGAAGGCTGGGAGTTGCAGGGCACCGACTGCGTGCCCGTGGAGCCGCCCGACCCGTGTGACCCGAATCCATGCGGCGCGGACCCGGACCGGGGTCGGTGTGTGGCCGAAAGCGCGAAGGCGGTCTGTCGGTGCGACCAGGGATTTGACGAAGTCGCCGGCGTCTGCGTGCCGGGGTGCGACGTCGATGCGACCGCGTGCGAAACGGCCCACTCCAGTTTCGGCTGGATCGTTTCGGCCAACGGCCACGGCGCGCTGGTAGTAAACCTTGACCCGACGGTCCTGCCGTCCGGGGATGATCGCGACAATCACCGCTATATGCTGTTCGTGCATCCTTACCAGACCTGGGGACTTAACGGCAGCAGCCAGCCGGTCAACACCCGCGACATGCTGTATGACACGTTCACGGGACTGCGCGTCGATGGCGTCGGGAAATGGCTGGACAGCGTACCCCGCGACTTCGCAGGTTATCACGGGCAGGATGGCATCCCGCACTGGGTGCAGACTGTGGACGGGCTTCGGGTCGAGACGTTCATGTACGCGCCGTGGCAACTGGATCGACCGGCGCTGGTGATGCTGACCCGCGTTACTAACCCCGGTACGACGGCGAAGCAGGTGTCAATCTACAATATCCAGAACTGGCACGTCGGCAACACACTGAATGATTCCCATAAGTTCCCGAACACTCTGGGCGAGTCGATCGCCAGGGACGTGGACAGCGGCGGGTTGATGGAACAGGCGGCTGGCGGTGCGGTTTTCCACTATCCACTTGGCACGGTAAGCCATTACGCGGCTGCGGCAGGCGCTTCGTCGGCCGATCCATGGGTTCGCTTGAATGCGGGCCAGGATCTTGGCGACGAGGGATCTGTCGATGCGGGTGATAACCGCGTGGGCGGATTCCAGGGACCGGAACACGATCTGCAACCCGGTGAAACTGCATGGTTCGGGGTTGTCAGCGCGTTCGACCCTTACAAGGATTTGACGGCCTTGAAACAGGACGTCATTGGAGCGTTCGACGGGCTGGACGCCGAACAGGCACTGGCAGGAGCGAAGGCCGAGTGGGCCGCCTGGCGCAAGCCCCCTCCGGCGGATCTGTCTGCGGCAGAACGGACGGTCTATCGCACCGCCGAGGCCGTGCTGAGGATGGGCCAGGTCTGGGAAACGACTGACAAGTCGAAGGGCCAGATACTGGCGTCGCTGCCACCGGGGATGTGGGCGACGGCGTGGCCGAGGGACATGGCTTACTCGATCGCGGCGCTGGTGCGATCTGGTCATTTTGTAGAGGCGCGGGCCGCGCTGGAGTTCATGCTGCTGGCCGACGCTAACGGGTACAAGTCGTTTGAACACAACGGTCCTCAGGTCGGCGTGGGTGCGGACTACCGGATCTCGGTGTGCCGTTACTTCGGACGCGGGATGGAGGAGTCGGACTGGAACGGTGACGGTCCCAATGTGGAATTTGACGGGTTCGGGTTGTTCCTGTGGGCACTGGGTGAGTACGTCCGCGCCTCGGGTGACACGACGATCGTTGATACGCACTGGGCGACGATTCGGGACCAGATTGCGAACGTGCTGGTCGGCCTGCAGGCGGCAAACGGCATGATCCGCCCCGACAGTTCGATCTGGGAGGTCCACTGGAACGGCCGTCAGAAGCAGTACACCTATACTTCGCTTGCGGCGGCGATCGGCCTGTGCCAGGCGTCGCAACTGGCGGATGCGAAGGGTGCTGCGACCGAGGCGGCTGGTTGGGCTACGGCGGCGCAGGACATTATGGCGGCGATCCCCGGCAAAGCGATGGACGGCGATTTTCTTGCACAGAGCGTCGAGGAGCTGGCCGGTGATTCCGGGTATGTGGACGCGGCGGTCATCGAGGCGTTTAACTGGAACGTGATGGACCCGACCGGCGATGCGGCCGCGACGACGACTGCCGGGCTTCTGGCGGATCTTACGGTGCCGAACGGCATCGGCCTGGCGCGCAATGATGATGGCGGCTGGTACGACAGCTCCGAGTGGATCCTGATTGATTTACGTGTGTCGGGTGCGTTGCGGGCGCAGGGTGGCACGGCGGCGATCGCGAAGGCCGACCTGTTGCTTGACTGGGTCACGGCCCAGGCCCGGGCGAACATGGGTCTGATCGCGGAACTGCATACTCGGGACGGCGCGAACTACGACGGCGCGGTGCCGATGGTCGGCTTCGGCGCTGGCGCTTATCTGCTGGAGACCTGGCAGCGGGCAGAACCGGCCACGTCGGCGGCGCCGTGCGGGATCGTGTGGTAATACGGGCCGGGCGCTTGACGCGTTGGGCGACGGGGACAGGTGAACCGGGGTGTTTTTGAACGGCCTGACACAAGGGCAAAAAACAGTGATTCGCAGGACGAAATTCGCCTGCGTCCTGGTCCTGCTGGCAGGCTTCCACATTGCGTGCGACGAAGGGGCTTCCGGGCCCGACCAGCATGTGCGCACCTGCGATGTCACGTTCGCCTGGGGGCCGGCACCAGCGGCTGACAACGTCGCCGTGGTTGGCGAGTTTAACGACTGGCGGCCCGATGGTTACGGCCTGACACGGGATTCGGACGGCATCTTCCGGGGTCGGTTTGTCGTCGGTCCCGGGCGCCATGCCTATCGGTTCCTGGTGGACGGCGAAGAGATGCTGGACGGTGCGAACCCGCTGACGATTTTCGGTCGCGACGGGCAGGAACACAGCGCGCTGGTGCAGCCCGAATGCACGAAGGCGGTCTGGTCGATCGAGCGTGCGGCGGTCGATGGTGATCGTTTCCAGGCTCGGTTGCGCTGTTTCGCGGGCGCGGGTGGACTGCCCTGCGACCCTGATAACCTGTCGGTAACACTGGACAAAACACCGGTGACGGTGGCGCTGAAGGACGGTCTGTTGGACCTGGACCTGGGGCCTCTGGCCATCGGTAAGCACCGGTTGACGGTAGATGCGGTGGACGTGGGCGGGACTGCCGCTGAGTCGTTCGTCCTGCCGTTCTGGGTCGAGGACACGCCGTTTGACTGGTCCGACGCCTTCATTTATCAGATTGTAGTTGATCGCTTCCGGCGGGGTGACGGGGCGCTGGACGTGGACGCCGGCATCACGATGCGGATGGGTGGCGACTGGGCGGGCGTCGTCGCTGCGCTGAACGACGGCTTTTTTGACCGTCTGGGCGTCAACGCATTGTGGATTTCGCCCGCCGTGCGCAATGCCGACGGGGCCTGGCCGGGATTTGACGACCGGTCTTATGAGTCGTATCACGGTTACTGGCCCGTCGCGGCCCGCGAGGCCGAGCCCCGGTTCGGCGGCGAGGCGGGACTGGAAGCCCTTGTAACGGCGGCGCACGCCAGAGGCATCCGGGTGGTGCTGGATATAGTGCCGAACCATGTTCACAGCGACCATCCGTGGTTTACAGATCATCCCGACTGGTTTAACCATCCTGACGGCGATTGCGTATGCGGCCGCGAGTGTTCGTGGACGACGGACACCGAGTATTGCTGGTTCACGGATTATCTGCCGGACCTGGACTGGCGGCAGCGTGATGTGCTGGAAACGGAACTGGAAGATGTCGCGTGGTGGCTGTCGAATTTCGACGTGGACGGGCTGCGCATCGACGCGGTGCCGATGATGCCGAGGCTGGTCACGCGTCACCTGCGTGATACTGTCACACGGACTTTTGCATCGGGCGCGCCGCACGTCCATCTGGTCGGCGAGACTTTTACCGGCTCTGCGGGCCGTGACCAGATTCGCTGGTACCTCGGGCCGTACGGGCTGAGCGGCCAGTTTGATTTTCCGCTGATGTGGAAGCTGCGATCGGTCGTCGGGCAGGGAACTGGTACGATGGCGTCGCTGCTGGACGAAATCGATGCCGGAACGGCGGCGTGGGCCGGGTCCGGTGCGGTGATGAGCCCGTTGATCGGCAACCATGACGTACCGCGCTTTGTGACCGTGGCCGTTGGCGATGGCACTGATCCGCTTTTGCCACCACCGCAGCCGGCGATCGCCGAACCTTACCGACGCGTCGCGATCGCGCTGGCGTTTACGTTGAGCCAGCCTGGCGCGCCGGTGCTTTATCAGGGCGATGAAATCGGTCTGGCAGGCGGCGGGGACCCGGACAACCGGCGGCCGATGCCGGAACAGATAACCTGGACGACGCATCAGCGGTGGCTGTTCGGACAGGTCTCGATGCTGGGAAGGCTGCGGGCTGGAATCGACGCCTTCCGGCACGGTTCGCGGACCGATCTGGCACGTGCCACCGACCACGTCGCGTTTCGGATGACTGGCCCCGTGGACACGGCAGTCGTCGCCTTGAATCGAGGCAGCGTCCCGCTGCGGCTGGAGATTCCGGCAGGTGCATGGACGGCCGGGGACGTCCCGACGGACTGTCTTGGCGGTGCCGTGACCTGGAAGGATGGCAAACTGGAATTGATTGTGCCCGCGCTGGGTGCGATGGTCGTTGTGCCCCTCGACCGGTGCCCGCCACCGGACGCATCGGCTGACCTGGAGGTTGCAGAATGAACATGCGGTTCGGGTCAGCTTTTTTGAGAATACGGACTGCGGTCCTGGCCTGCCTGCTGGCAGGTTTGACGGTGGCCATGGCCGGCTGCGGGGACGGCGGCATCGAAGACGTTGATACATTGGCGTCTGACGATTCCGGGACCGGAACTGACATTGTCGAGTGGGATCCTGGAAACGGGGGAACCGGCTGCGGCGGCTACGGTTATGGATACGGCCCGGACTGCGTGCCTGATGGCGCTCTGGACTGCACGCAGGACCCGTGCATCTTCGGTTCCTGCGAGGTCATTTCTAATGTGGGAACCTGCGTCTGCCTGGAAGGCTACGCCGGTCGCATCTGCGGCGAGTGCGCCGAGGGCTGGGTCGCCCGGGGGCTGCGCTGCGTGCGGATGGACGCCTGCGATGGATTCCCCTGCGCCTTCGGAACCTGCCGCATCGTGAACACACAGCCTTTCTGTGACTGCAACACCGGCTACACCGGCGACCACTGCGACGTCTGCGCCGAAGGGTTTATGGCGAAGGACCTGCGCTGCGTCGAGGAGGAAGAATGAGCGTACCGAACCGATGGTTTGCCGCGACGGCGACGCTGGCGGTAGTTTTGATTGCGATGCCGGTGGCCCTGGCCGAGGAGCCCTCCGGGGACGTGGCCGTTGAAACTGTGCCTGCGCAGCCCGGTAAGGACGCGGCCGTTGAAACAGTGCCTGCGGAGCCGGTGCGCCGCACCCTGCCGGTGCTTACATCAACCGGCTTCACGTTCGGCACCTACGGGCGTGTCGGGATCTCAAGTGACTTTACGGGCGCGACAGGCAAGACGACGAACATCGTTACGCACGGTGCCCGGTTGATGGAAGGCTCGTATGCCGAACTCGACTTTGGGTACGGCATCAAGACCGCTGACGGGTTCGCGATGCGGGTGTTGATGACGACAGCATTCTTCGATGGATTTTTTCACTTCACCGGCGAAGCAACGCAGGCAATCGCGCTGCGCAACCTGTACGTCGAGGCGTCCGGATTCTTTAAGACGGACCTTAAGGTCTGGGTCGGATCCCGCATGTACCGTGGCGACGACATCTACCTTCTGGACTGGTGGCCGCTGGATGCATTGAACACGCTGGGCGGCGGTTTATCCTGGGACCATCGGTCCTGGCAGGTTCGGGCGCACGTCGGCGTCAACCGCCTGAATGACGAATTCCAACTGCGCCGCTTCGACGTCCCTTCGACTTATGGATCGGACACCATCACGCTGATGGAGCGTCAGCGGATGATCGCGTCGGCCAAGGTAAGCTGGCTCGGGCGTAACCTGACTCCGAAGCTGTCGATGAAGGTCTCGCTGTACGGTGAATTTCACTGGCTTCCACGCGGCAAACTGCGCTACGACGACGAATTCCTTGAGTATTTTAAAGAGTTTGGTATCGCGCCGGACCCGGAACTGGTGTCCGAACTGCCGGCTGACACCGGGGGCGTGATCGGCGCCCAGGTCGGGTTCTGGGGCTTCGGGCAGGATTCCCACGTTAACATTTTCGCCCGCTACGCCTGGGGCCTGGCAGCTTACGGTGAATTCGGTGTGCCGTGGGGTGTCGCCCTGGATCGCACTGCGACTGGCGCAAAGGAGCTCGTGCTGGCCGCCTCGTCAAACTGGGAGAACCAGCACTTCGGCGTGATGTCCGCGGTGTACGGGCGCCTGTTTGTCGATGCGGACTCCAACCGCTATGACCTGGACGACTACTGGGAAGGCATCGAGGATATCCGCGCGACGTGGTTCGCGTCGACGCACTTCCATGTTGGCGCCGAACTGAGCCATCAATGGAAGGCCCCGCGCGGGCTGGATCCAGTGGAAGACAAGGTGATGCAGCCGCACGTCGTTCAGATGTCGCTGATGCCGTCGCTGAACCTGGAGCGCGGCATGTACCGAAGGCCGCAGATTCGACTGGTGTACACCGCCAGTTGGTCCAATGACGACGCACGCTCCCTGTTACCGCAGTTCGATGAACGGCGGGGCAAGGAATGGCAGCACTACCTGGGTGTCCAGGTCGAGTGGTGGCTTAACAGTTCCAGTTACCCGTGACGAACGGCATGGGTGGACCGGAGGTTTTTTTTATGAACTCGACGACTAAGTGGCTGCGACCGGGACACGGTGCCAGCCGAGCCTTGCGGATATTCGCAATCCTGGCGGTGACGGCGGCATGGGCTGGCTGTTTCGACGCCTCGCGGGCCGAACAGGTCCCCGGCCTGGAAACGGTGGTTGCGGACTGGCGTGATGAAATCGTGTACCAGGTGCTGGTGGACCGCTTCGCGAACGGCGACCGGAACAACGACTATAACGTGGTGCCCCATTCGCCGGCGGCGTATCACGGCGGCGACTGGCAGGGGTTGATCGACCGGCTGGATTACCTGGAAGAACTGGGTGTGACGGCCCTGTGGATCTCGCCGGTCGTCAAGAACGTTGAAGAGGACGCAGGTGTCGCCGGCTACCACGGCTACTGGACACAGGATTTTACCCAGCCCAACCCGCACTTCGGCGACATGGCGAAGCTGCGCGAACTGATTGAAAAGGCCCATGAGCGCAAGATGAAGGTCATCCTGGACATCGTGACCAACCACGTGGGGCAGCTCTTTTATTACGACATCAATCGCAACGGCCAGCCCGACGAAAATGTGATGGGCTCGGGCACCAGTTCGCCTGTTACGCGGACGACCGAATGGGACCCTGATTTCAATGAAGACGGCATACAGGCGTTTACGTCGCTCGGGTACTCGGGACCGGCGCCGATTAACTGGGTCTGGCAGCCCGAGATCAATCGCGTTCCGCCGTGGCCACCCGAGTTCGCGAATCCTGACTGGTACAACCGGATGGGACGCGTCACGGTTTGGGGCCGCGAGAAGGCCGCCTGCTTCGACGCGGGACGCATCACCGCCGAACAGCGGGATTCCACGGAATGGTGGGGTTCGTTCGCGGACTGCTGGGACTACGTGCGCATGCAGGAAGTGCTGGGCGACTTCCCGGGCGGCCTGAAGGACGTTCGGACCGAACTTCCCGAGGTCCGCGATGCAATGATCGACGTTTATGCCGCGTGGATCGAAAGGGTCGGTTTTGACGGGTTCCGCATCGACACAATCAAGCACGTCGAACATGAGTTCTGGTCGGAATTCTGTCCGGGCATCCGGCAGCGCGCGGCGACGGCCGGCAAGCGTAACTTCCTGATGTTTGGCGAGGCGTTCGATGGAAACGACAAGCTGATCGGCAGTTTTACGGCGCCGGGGATGCTGGACTCGGTGTTCTATTTTTCCCAGAAGTTCGTGATAGACGACGTGGTCAAGAACGGTGCGCCGACGCGGCGTCTTGAGGAACTGTGGGCAGCGCGAATCCCGATCCCGGGTGACGATACGCAGGTAAAAAACTATGGCACGACGCCACAAAACGGCGGCGTGACGGCGGCGGACGGCACCGGGGTGCCACCGTGGCGCCTGACGGTCAACTTTTTAGACAACCACGATCTGCCCCGGTTCATGTACGAGTGGGAGGACCCGGCCACGCTGAATGTGGCGCTGGCGCTGCTGCTGACGATGGACGGGATTCCCTGTATTTACTATGGCACCGAGCAGGGTTTCGAAGGCGGCAACGACCCCGCGAATCGCGAGGATCTCTGGGACAGTGGATACGCGACAGACGGCGGGACGTTTAAGTGGATCAGTCAATTGAATCACCTGCGCCACGACCACGAACCGCTTCGACGGGGCGACATGAAGGTTGTATGGTCGTCGTCGAACACCGGGGACGCGCAGGACGCGGGCATCCTGGCGTACGAGCGGACGGTCCCGGCGACCGGCGGCGCACCGGCGCAGACCATGCTGGTGGTGTTGAACCTGTCCGCGACGAATAACGCGCAGACCAGCGCGGATCAGGCGGGCGGTGGCGACATGGTCACGTCGTTCGCCAGCGGAACGAAACTGGTTAATTTGCTTGACGAGCCTGATCCGGCCGACGACGTGACGGTTGGACAGGACGGTACGGTGCGTCTGACGCTCGGGCCGCGTACGGCCAAGGTGTTCGCCGTCCGCTGAAGCGGGCGGGACGGGGGTTGCGAGATGGCGGGATTGACGCTGCGCGGGATTGGCAAGGTCTATGATGGAGGTGTCCGCGTTCTGTCGGGCATCGATCTGGACGTGGCTGACGGCGAGTTTCTGGTGCTGGTCGGGCCTTCGGGCTGCGGGAAATCGACGTTGCTGCGGATGATAGCGGGGCTCGAGCACATCACCGAGGGAACGCTGGCGATCGACGGGCGCGTGGTCAACGACGTGGCGCCAAAGGATCGCGACCTGGCGATGGTGTTTCAGTCGTACGCGCTGTATCCGCATATGACTGTGCGGCAGAACATGGGGTTTTCGCTGCAGATTCGGCGGACTTCGGCGGCCGAGATGGACGCCAAGGTCGTTGAGGCGGCCAGAATGCTCGGTCTGGATGCGCTGCTGGACCGCTTTCCGCGTGAACTTTCGGGCGGTCAGCGCCAGCGTGTCGCCATCGGGCGGGCCATTGTGCGACGGCCGCGCGTGTTCCTTTTCGACGAGCCCCTGTCGAACCTGGACGCTAATCTGCGCGGGCAGATGCGGGTTGAACTGAAGGCGCTGCATCGCGAGCTTGGCACCACGATGATTCATGTTACGCACGACCAGGTCGAAGCCATGACGCTGGCTGATCGGATTTGTGTGCTGGAAGGCGGCCATGCCCGCCAGGTGGACACGCCGTCCGGTTTGTACGACCGTCCGGATTCACGGTTCGTGGCTTCCTTCATCGGGTCGCCGCCCATGAATTTCCTGCGGTTGGCGCCTGTCGGGGACCGTTTGACCGGGGACGGAATGTCGATTCCGATGCCAGCCGGACTTCGGTCCGATGTCCCGGGCCCCGTCGTAGATGTCGGGCTGCGCCCCCACGAACTGGGGTTGGTGCCCACGGACGGTGGGTCGATAGATGCCGTCGTTGATCTTGTCGAGACGCTTGGCTGGGACGCGCTGGTCCATGTCCGATGCGGCGACATCCGGGTGCTGGCACAGGTCAAGGCAGGCGAGGCTGCCGGGCTGACATACGGCACGCCGGTCCGGCTGTGGACGGCCCCGGGGGCTGTGAAGCTGTTTGACCCCGACACCGGCCGTGCCATTGGAAGCGGGGGTGTGGCGTGAGCCGATGGATACCGATGGCGCTGGTCCTGGCCGTGCTGCTGGCCATGCCCGTGGCAGGGGAAGCGGCCGTCACTGTTTCGAAGCCGCTGCGCCTGTGGCACTCGTACCGGGGTGCCGAACGCGACGCGCTGGAACGGGTGGTGGCCGAGTTCGGGCGAGCTCATTCTGAGTGGTCCGTCGAGTTGCTGGCATTGCCATACGAGGCCTTCGCCAACAAGTTGACGTCCGCAATTCCACGCGGCAACGGCCCCGATGTGTTCATAGCTGCCCACGAGCGTTTAGGCGACTGGGTGCAAAGCGGCCTGATCGCACAACTGCCCGGGGAAGACCCCGCCTGGCCCGGATTTTTCCCCGCTACGGTCGAGGCGGTGACCTGGAAGGGGCACCCCTTCGCTTACCCGCTGGCGTTTAAGTCGTTGGCGTTGTTCGTCCGCGACGATGTGCTGAAAGGCCCTGTCCCGGCTGACACCGACGCGCTGCTGGCCACCTGCCGCGCGATGACCCCCGGCCGTCCCGGCAACTTCTGCATCGCCTGGGAGGCTGGCAGCTTCTATCATCATGTTCCGTGGCTGTTCGGCTTCGGCGGCGGCATTCTGGACAAAGATGGCAAACCGCATCTGGACCGTCCCGAGAACGCCGCGTCCATCGCCTTTGTCCGCGACCTGACTCGCGACGGCTTCCTGCCCCAGGAACCGACCTCTGCCCTGGTCACGCAGTTGTTCAACGAGGGACGCGTCGCGATGGTCGTTAACGGCCCGTGGTTTCTTGGTGAACTGGCTCCAGGCGTTAAGTACTCGGTCCATCCGTTGCCCCGTGTGTCGTCAACCGGCCGTGCTGCGACGCCGTTTTTGACCGTTGATGCCGCCATGGTGTCGGCGAGATCGCTTCAGCCGGATGCGGCCCGTTCACTGGCACGTTTTCTTGCCGTCGAGGGCGCCGTGGTCCGCCTTGGCGATGCCCGGCAGGTCGTCGCGCTGTTATCCGCTTACGATTCCCCGGACATAGTCGTCGATCCGACAGTATCGCAATTTCGGGATGCTGCGGCGACTTCCGTCCCGATGCCTAACGTCCCGGTCATGCGTGCCGTCTGGGAGCCTGCTTCCCAGGCCCTGCGCGCCGTGCTGCGCGGTGC
>CAZFVA010000007.1:0-3962 GCA_964522105.1 uncultured Anaeromyxobacteraceae bacterium | reverse complement strand
GTGCTGCTGATCGTCCCGTGGGCCGTGCCCAACTACATCACGGCCCTGATCTGGAAGGGCATGTTTCACAAGCAGTTCGGCGCTGTCAACGGCCTGCTTGTCTGGCTCGGTCTGGAACCTGTCTCGTGGTTCAGCCATTTCTGGACGTCGTTTGCCGCCAACGTCGCGACCAATACCTGGCTGGGTTTCCCATTCATGATGGTCGTCACGTTGGGCGCTCTGCAGTCGATCCCGGGCGAACTCGAGGAGGCTGCCGAGATGGATGGTGCCACGGCGGTCCAGCGCTTCTTTTCCATTACGTTGCCCCTTCTGAAGCCTGCGCTGCTGCCGGCCGTCGTGCTGGGTGGCGTGTGGACGTTCAATATGTTTAACATTATCTTCCTGGTCAGCGGCGGCGAGCCCGGCGGTTCGACCGAGATACTGATCTCGGAAGCCTACCGCTGGGCGTTCTCGCGACAGGAGCAGTACGGTTACGCCGCCGCCTATGCGACGTTGATCTTCCTGTTCCTGCTTGCCTGGAGCATCGCGGCCGGCCGCCTGCAAAGGAGGACATCATGAACCGTCGCCCGTCCTGGCTGGCCGCAATCGGCTGGAACCTGGCGCTGGTCGTGGCGTGCGCCGTGACGCTGTACCCGGTCCTCTGGGTCGTCAAAATGGCCCTGACGCCGTCCCAGGCGTTTGATCTGTCGGCCAGCCCGTTCCCGACCACTTTCAGCCTGGCCAATTTCCACGACCTGGTGACCGCCTCCGACATGGCAGGCCGCTGGCTGTTCGGGCACTGGCTGTTTAACTCGGTCGTTGTCGCCGGCGTGACCACGCTGCTGAGCCTGGTGCTGGCCACGACCGCCGCCTATGCGTTTTCGCGGTTCGTGTTCCCGGGGCGTCGAATCGGCATGACGCTCTTTCTGGTCACCCAGATGTTTCCAGGCGTTGTGATGGCGATCCCGTTGTACCTGTTGCTGGACGCGATGAACCTGCTTGACAGCATGGCCGGCCTGACGCTGGTCTATGCCACGACCGCGATCCCTTTCTGCGTCTGGATGATGAAGGGTTACTTCGACACGATTCCGAAGGATCTCGAGGAAGCCGCCGTCATGGACGGGGCCGGTCGCTGGACGCTGTTCTTCCGGATTGTGCTGCCGCTGGCCCGCCCCGCGATTGTCGTGACCGCGCTGTTTTCGTTCATGACCGCCTGGAATGAGTTCATCCTGGCCGCGACCTTCCTGTCCGACGAGACGGCCTTCACATTGCCGGTCGCGCTGCAACGCTACGTCGGGGACTACTCGACGGAGTGGGGCCACTTCGCCGCGGGCGCGATCCTGGTCAGTACGCCGGTCATGGCCCTGTTCTTTGCGCTGCAACGTCACCTGATCGGCGGCTTGACCGCCGGCGGAGTCAAGGGGTGATGAAAAAATGGCATATTGCAGTAATAGCTGCGTTTGTCATGGTCCTTGCATTCGTCCTGTTTGGTCTTTATAGACAGTCGAAAGGAACCTCGGTAATCGAAGCTCTGCGGCGTGACATTGACCGCGCAAACTACTGCGCGATTGATTCTGACTGCCTGCCCCTTGGACCTGTGTGCCCGTTTGGATGTGGCCTTTTCGTGAACAAGAACGAAAGGCAACGGATTCTGGATGAAATTAAGGCAGCGCCAATCACCTTCGACTGCTACAGCATGATGTATAAGTGCAGAACCGACCTGCCAGTATGCATTAATAAAAAATGCCGGTATGCAAAGTAATAGTTGTCAGGTGTTCTTTCTGCGAAACCATCTAATTTTATTTAATTTACTGGTTAGCTGCCCTGAGGCCTGGATATTAAACCGGAAGTTAAGTGTCTTGCCCCCCCCAAAACAAGGTTGACACTCTTGCAGCGGGTTAATACCCAGAATGGAGGAGGTTGATGGCGTAGCTGGCGGCCAGGGAGCCACAGGCCGGGGATGAACGGGGTTCTGGTCACTACAAATCAGTTACTTCGCTGATTAGTCTGTCACAGTCAACTATGGGCTGACCTGCGGTGTTCCTGAATGGCGACCAGCAGTAATCAAGAAGAAGTCCCATGGCTTCCACTTCGATCCAGGACTGTGGATCACCTTCGATTTCTGAAGACGACGAGGGTGGACGCCAGGAATGTTCGCCGTTGCCGAGCGCGTCATCCCACAGGTTCCAGTTGGGATAAACCGAATAATTATCGATCGCCATTTTGAACAATGACTGGATTTGCCTGGCTTCGGTTCCTGTTACCGGGTATCCGCTGGCCGCAGCCTGGAGTCTGTTCTGGGCCATATCCCGTTCCCAGACTTCCCTGCCCACGCCGACCTTTTCTAAATCAAGATTTTTGTCGCGGTTGAGTCGCTCGTCAAACCCTTTAAGCCTGGAAAGAGCCAGGTCATTGAAGCCCCGAATCAAAGCCCACCTGATTGCTGCGATGTGGAAGGACCGCATGATGTGGCCGTTGGGCGAGTTGTTCAGGATAGAAAACCATTCATAGTCGGGATTTCCCCCAAGGGCGGCGCATTCGATTCCGTGTGGCTCACCGTAAGCCAGCAGGTTTGTGGCCAGCATGTTGTTACATTCGGCTTCTGGAAATATCGAGTCCCAGAATGAGTAACTGGCAATGTCGGCACCTTTGCCCGGGTCGAACATGGTCGTTTCGTCAAGCACGAACGGGTTGCCTTCGGCGTCTTTTGTTCGGATGTTGAAATTGTTTTCGGCGATATCGCGTGAAAAGTCTGTAAGAAGATCAAGAGTATGCGCACACGCGTCACGGATCGACGGGTCTGGAGCCCTGGCAGCGACATAAGCGATACCTGCCGCCGCAATCATTACATAGCCAATGCCGTCCTTTGACCTGGTGTTAGTTACCCAGACCTCGCCCCACCAGGGATTGTCCGTGTACATGAACCTTGAGCAGTTCCATCGGTCATATGCGAAAAACCAGTTTGAATAGTCCACGCCCTTCTTGAAACCATCATGGGTCGTATATTCATGATTGCTGGTAATTACACTGCGGGCCATCAGGTGTTTGACAGGGTCGTTTTCATCTTTGACCATGCCAAGCATGCTCTGCGAGATACCTTTGCAGTAACCTTCAACAAGTTGACCCAGCCTGGGGTTTGCTGTCATCAGATATCCACCGACAGCCCATGACAGGATCGTCGAGTTGCCCTTCATGATATTGTGGCCGCCGTGCTGCTCGGACCAGTCGTGAATCATCGTGACAAGAGGGCCGTTCTTGCTGGCATGCGTTTCGGTCCACCAGAGAAGATAGTCCGGCATGCCGGTGTCGGCATGCATTCCATGGCTCATCCGCAGGAGCCAGTCAAAGTACTTTGAATCACGGTAGAAGGAAATTACCTCATCGGTGAAGCTGTCGATCTCCGATTCGGACAGTGGTTCACCATCTTCCGGCCGGACGAATTCGAACGGGAGTGAACCCGGAAGGTCGTCGCTCTGTGCGATCTCATCAATATCGATGACGGCGTCAGATGCGATGTTCTGCTCTGAACAGGCGACAAGCAGAAATAACGCACAAGGCGCGAAGTATCTGGTCATTCCGAAAAGCTGCATTGTTTCACCTGATTCCGCAACAAAGGATTGGAATGATAGCGTTGATTGGCATTACAGCGAAGCATCTTTAAAACCTTGTTCCCGTTCCGGGTCGAAATGGGTCGTTTGGGGACGAAATCCACCTTTGGCGGGACTGGGGATGCGGGCTGTTGTCACCGTTTTGTCGCCGTCTCTTGTCGTTGAATTGAAATGACGAATCCTTCATGGTTGCAACTCAGGGCTATTCTCCATCAGGAAATCCGGCAGGTACACCCGCTTTATCCCGTTCCGGTCGCTGCCCATTATGCGGTCCATTGACAGGACGTACTTGGGATAGTTGTCACTGACTGATTCAAGGGCGCCGAATTCCCTTTCCTCAACCGACTGGTCGGCCAGCAGGTAACAGACCTGCAC
>CAZFVA010000006.1:127552-133612 GCA_964522105.1 uncultured Anaeromyxobacteraceae bacterium | reverse complement strand
CGCTTCAAGGTCGCAAACAGCCTTGCCAGCCATTCTTGTTGATTTTCAGTAAGTTCAACACCAACTTCGAAGGCCGCAATTTCCTTGACAGCCTTCGTAACGGCCGCAACGTCAGTAAGTCCGTGGGAGCGCACAAAGCCGCCGAACAGCCAGGAAACCCAGGAACGCAACACCGGCAGCATACTGTCGGGACCGATAGATGCAGGCTCGACACGGCGACACAAAGCCGCGCAATCACCCCAATCCAACCCCACCGTTGACAAACCGGATCCGCCATCAGAAACCGACGGCATGCGGGCAAAGGCATCACAGTTCCCGGCGTTGACAGCCCCTGCACGCGCAAGGACGTCGCCCTTGGAACGGTACGATCTGGACAGCATGACAACCCGGTCGGCCATCGGTCCTGTCCCCTGACATACCCCGGCTGGCTGAATTCCAACTTTCGCAATTAAATCCATAACTTCTGCACTGAACTCCGGAATAGCGATGGCAGGAACAAGCTCACCCAGAACAGATCCGGCCTCGACAGAAGGAAGCTGATGCCTGTCGCCCAGAAACACTACCCGCGCATCATCATCGATGGCTTCCAGAAGCGCATCCATCATGATGACGTCAACCATCGAGACTTCGTCACACACGATTACGCGGTGGGGAAGACGGTTGGACTGCCGGAAAACGAAGGACTGCTTCTGAGGATTGCTTCCAAGCGCACTGTGAATCGTCGAGCCTGTAATGCCGGCAAGACTGGAAAGAACTGCTGGATCTTCAAAACCGACCGCTTCCTTCAAAGCCTGCGCAACAGACTCGCCCATTCGCTTTCCGGCCCGGCCGGTCGGCGCAATCAACAGGATGTCTTCCCGATGCAGTCCAGCGTGAATCAAAGCCCTTAGAAGCGACGCCAGAAGCCTTGTTTTTCCCGTACCAGGACCGCCTGAAACAACCGTAAACCGGTTCTTAAGCACCAGCATAAGCGCCAGTTTTTGTTCATCATTAAGATCGCGCCGCTGTTCACCGATTCCGGCAGAAGAGGCCCGTTCGATGATGCTGCACAGGTCAGACGGCGAGTTGAAAAGTGGCGAGGGTCTGGCCGCCAGCAAACCGTTTATGTGCGACTTAAGGGCTGACTCATGACGGAAATAGCGGTCAAAATAGAGGCTTGTGCCGTTACAAAAAACGGGCCCCTTCGCCAGGCTGAACGCTGGTTCAGCCTGAAGCTGTTCAGGAGCGGACAAAGCAATCACGGCCGCCATCAGTCCGTCAACATCGTCATATGCACGAAACAGCTCTTTAATTTCAGTTTCAAGAATATCCGGGTCAAGCGGCAGACACAGACTGCCCTTATTCCTTACGGCAAACAGCAGAAGCAGCAACGCATGAACGGCACGGTTACTTTCAACACCCGCTTTTGAAAGCCGCAGGATGTCACGACATGTCATGCAGTCAGTCAAAGTTACGCCATCATGCGACAACGCCGACACATACAGTGACGTGATATCGTCAGACAGAGCGATACCTGATTCCTTTATTATATTGAAGACTTCAATGCCTGGCGTTTCAATGATTGCGTTCATGCCGGGCCCCCTGTGGCATGCTCAAAACGGGCTGCGCTTGTGGAAAGAAGGCGGCCGACGACCGACGTCAATTCTGCGACATCGGCCTGGCTGTACTGCCTGGCACAGTTCCAGACACCCCGCCCCGGCGCATCCATGCCACGTACGAACAGGAAGAACCCGCCGCCAAACCTGGCCGGGCCTTCGCTGCCGAACCTCTGGCCAAGCCATCGCATCATGGCCAGCGAATATATGTGCGATTGAACCAGATACCCATGTTCGTTCATTCCGGCTTCAAGCGCGGCACCCCTGTAGGGGTCCGGACCATACGTGTCACCTGAAAGTCTGGTCGTTTTCCAGTCCAGGAAGTAGTACTTGCCCTTAAAGCAGAAAATCAGGTCGATTAAACCGTTCAGCAGACCTTTCCGCCAGGCCGGGACTACACCATCTGCGAAGCCGACGCCGAATTCAGATTCATCAAGATGAAACTCCATTTCCGCAAGCGTGTCAGCCGATGGAATATCGCAGAAGCTCAACTTCAACAAATTGTTATCATTGCTGTTTTCAAACAGAGGCGTCGTCAGAGCGTTCGCGACCAGTTGCGCAAACTGAAGCGCCGCCGAGTCAGTAACGCGCCCTTCCCTGCGGATTTCACGAGCCGGAATTCCATGCTTTTTCATGGCTTCTTCAATGAAACCGCCAAGATTTCCGTCCAGAATCAATTGTCCAGCCGCAGCCCCGGCATTCTGCGCCACACCGGCGTCGGTAAAACAGGCCTTCGCCCCGCTGCGGCCAGCTTTCCGTGCCGCAATAGTCTCCATTAATCCGTGGAACGCGTTTCCAACAGCAGTCCCGCCACGCAGAAGGACGGCCCGCTTTTCAACTTCAGGTGTCCCAAGCGTTCGTGCGCCGGCTTCATCATCCGAACCTGCCACCGCTTCGACTGCATCTACGGCAACTTCGCCCGCTGATTCGAGATCTGACTGAACAGCCGGGTCATCACCATCGTCGTCCAGTTTGTCAGCAACCTGGCCCTCGACTACATAATGCTGCCCCGGGTCACGTCCCTTTAACGAAGAATATGAGTCAACCCACAGACGCCTTGCAGCGAAGTTAATCGGAGCTGCCACTGACAAGTCAAACGCGGCACTACCTTCAGTGGAAGTATCCGAAGTAACACTATTTTCCGCTGTAACAGAAGCCGCGGCGCCCTGTACAGTCTGCCCGGATGTATCTACCAACGTCCAGACTTCACCAGGTTCAGTCTGCGCACAAAGGCTTTCAAAGCCATTCTTGATGAACGTGTTAATCGGGTCTGAACTGCCACGGGCCGGCTTCCAGTTAACCGGGAAATACAACCTGTACATGGCCCGCGTCATGGCAACGTAATACAGACGGGTCGTATCGTCATCAAGCTTGACCGGACATTCATCCTTTGAATTCTCGACGAATGCAAAATGACGCTTTCCGCCGGCATAACCACGAACATATCCGTCGCGCCCCGTTCTTTCACTGGAAAATCCAGACGCAACAAACACGACCGGAAACTGCAGGCCCTTTGCGGCATGTATAGTCATTACGCGGACTTTTGGCAGTTCAGATTCCAGTCGATGCAGGTCTGAATCCTTTTCGTCATCAAAATTACCGCGCCGGAACTCAAGATTAGCCACCAGTCCGTGTATATCAAGCGACGACCGATCGGCTTCGCACGCAAGCTCAGCAAATATCTGCCGCCAGTTGGCGATTCTGCGCTCGCCGTCATCCTGCAGTGCCTCGCGGATCAACAAACCGGTGTCCGTCATCATGCCTTCAAACAACATCGGCCAGTTGCGCGCGGCTGCAAGCGCCCGCCACGCCGCCAGAATATGTGCCATGTCGCCATCATCAAGGCTGAAAAAGCGGGTCAAGGCAGCCTTCGGGTCCATCTGCCGCCCTGAAAAACTATCAACAGATACAAGGGCTTTAAGCAGAATCAGAGTATGAAAGGCCTCGGCAGAATGGTACAGGCCGGTCTGCTTGTAGAAGGCGTTGGGAATTCGCCGGTCACGCAAGGCCCTTAGTACCGGCCTGGCATCTGCCTTTGAACGTGCAAGGACACAGATGTCGCCGTATCCAAGCCTGCGAACAACACCCGAGTCCGGATCCTTCAATAAAATCGAACTCTTTTCGACAAGGCGAACTATCTCGTCAGTTATGAAACGCGACAGGCGCGACCTGGCCAGCGGTGCCGAAACCTTTGTCTCTTCACCCGGGGCGTTAATCATCACGGGGACTACGGCGGCCCGCCCGGAACAGTCTGAAATCAAGCGCTTATGCTTCTCGGGGTCGTCCGGAAACCTGGATTCGTCGTACCTGATGCTCTGCAGTGCATCGCCGTCTTTCGATTGGTCAAACCAGCCGTCGGCCGCGAAAATGGCATTGAAACCATTGATTAATTCAGGCGACGACCGGAAGTTTGTGTCCAGTCTGTACAGCCCGGTGCTGTGAACACCGCAGATAAACGCCCTTGCCTCTATATACGTCTGGACGTCCGCACCACGGAATCCATAGATGGCCTGTTTCGGGTCACCGACCACGATAAGTCTGTTCTGGCCGTTTCCTTCAACAAATATCCGCCTGAAGATTGACCACTGGTCAGGGTCGGTGTCCTGGAACTCGTCAACAAGGGCAAACCTGAATCTTTTCCGCAGGACAGCCAGCAGCGCGTCGCGGGACGGATTTGACTCATCCAGCGCATCGCGGACCCCCGAAATCATGTCCTGAAACGTTATGACCGACGACGAACGTCCGGCATCAGTGATTCGCGCGACCAGCTTCTGGACAGTCCACGCCGAAAGGGCGGCGGCTGAACGCGCAGGTGACATCGAATCGTCAGCGCCCGGGGTAAGGACATCGTCTGCGCGAAGCTGCTCGGCGACCCCGCGTAAAGCCCTTGTATTCCCAAGGACTCTGGCAATTATGGCGTCACTGTCAGGGGCATTGAAAAGCTGCGGCCAGCCACTTCTGATTACATCAGCCAGCAGGCGCGACTTGCTGGTGGAGTCGCTGCCCATTTCAAGCTCAAACGGCCGATTGTTTTCGAAGGCGAACTCCATCAGCACGCGATGACAAAACCCGTGAATCGTGTAGATGGCGGCCTGATCAAAGTTTTCGACAGCAGTTTCAAAACGGCGTCTTACATCACCTTCAAGGTCGACAACCGATTTTTCAAGATGAGTCCTGATCCTTTCACGCAGCTCCCCCGCCGCCTTATCGGTAAACGTCACCAGAAGTATGTTTTCAAGGGCAACTTCCGGATATTGCGTCAAAATCAACGTGACCAGGCGTTCAATAGTGTATGTCTTGCCTGTCCCGGCCGACGCCTCGATTACCGAATGAGTTCGCAGGACTTCAGACAATTCGACCTGTGCCCCGAAAGCGTTAAGCATCTTCAATGTCCCCCGCGCTTTCTGGATGCCCGGCCCTTATCAGGACCTGCGTGTCCCCACGGAACCCGATATCGACGGACAATTGTCTGCCACAGATCAGACGGTACACTGGCGCGGTCAGCCAGCAACAACTCAGCCTCGGACGGGTAGTAGCCGCCGGGGGCATCGGTAGCCTTTTCCTCGATTGACTCAATCAATGACGCAGTCAAACTTCCAATATTGAAGGGCGGCTCGACCGAATCCAGGTTTTCACCCGCAAACACAGCTTCCACCGCCAGATATGGCAACAATTCCAGAAGACGGCTGTCATCAAGGTAGTCCCGAATCAACGCCTCGATATACTCACGGGCGGCAGACCTGTCGATATTGAAACGGTACGTAAGAAAGGATTTCTTTGATATTTCAATAACATCAAACATCTCCAGACTATTCTCAGCGCCGTACGCCGCAGTCATCAGTCCGAAAAGCAGTGGCTGAAAAGATGACTTTGAAAACTGGGCCGGACTGGCGCCCGAATCACGGACAGCCACAAAAGCGACAGGGCTTGATTCCGTTGCAGGTGCCACGAAATCAACGCCACCACACAGCTCAACTTCGTATCCTGCTGATTTGCCTGTTTTATCAGGCATATAGATGAATCCGGACGGGAACTTGTACCCCGGATCGCGCCCTTTCCAGTTATCAAGACCTGTCACAACGTCAGCAACCAGGCCACGAGCCAGAAATTCAGGCGGAACCTTCCCCGCCAGTTTTTCAAACAAAGCCAGCATTGAAGATGAATACGACCCCAGAAATGGCTCGGCCGGACCGACCGACATCGCGTGAAGTCTTGACAGGCGGACCTTATAGTTCGCATTGGCCAGACCGCAATCACCGGAAAGAACATAATCGCGAATCCACATGGCGTTATGTTCCCGCACGGCATCCTTATCAAGCAGGAAAGGCTCGTCTTCAACAAAGGCGGCCCCCGGGTCGTCCCGGTCATCATAAGTGTGCAGCATCCTGCGTGTTCTGGCCTTCATCGGGTTTTCCAGGAACACCGCAAGTTCACCAAGTTTTACTTTGACTTTCAAGGGGTTGGC
>CAZFVA010000006.1:92475-127452 GCA_964522105.1 uncultured Anaeromyxobacteraceae bacterium | reverse complement strand
TTTCCAGGAACACCGCAAGTTCACCAAGTTTTACTTTGACTTTCAAGGGGTTGGCAGATGCTGCAGTCTGGTGAAGGGCGGCATCCTGAACGCCTGTCGAATCCGGGCTGGTCGTTCCTGATTCAGAAGAAGTTGTGGCGGCCAACACGCCCTGCAGCCGTTTCAAAACTGCAATGTCGTCTTGAACACCGAACTTTCGTGCGGCATCGGCAACAGCCTTCCCCGCCATTTCAGACAGTTTCAGCAGTTGATCGGGACCGCCCGCCGACAACACGGCACCGACAACGCGGTCCATCATCCTTTGACCAACCGGTGACTCGCCCGCGCCGGCGTTAACCGGAGCCTTGCTGAAAGGGGACAAAGGCACATAAACGACAGGAAAATCAACAAGTTTCCCATCGGCATCTGGCGCCAGAACAGACCGCGACAGGTGATTCTGCAACTGTCGGACGACCGAGCACGGCTCGTGTCGCTCGTCCTTCTGGGTATCCCAGCCGTCATATGACAGAACAAGGCGGTCGCCTGCGCACAACATCGTTTCCATGAACATGTAACGACCGGCGTCAGGCGTCATCACGTCACCGATTCTGCGGTGCCGAACTCGCAGATCCAGGGACGATTCCTGCATAGTTCCGGGGAATTTACCTTCAGCAAGGCCAAGAACAAAAATCACCCTGAACGGAATTGGCCGCATCGGCTTCAACGATGCAACGGTCACGCCATCTGACAGGTACGCCCCGCGACCGGTGGCAATGCCGGTCAACAGGCTCTTAACCACTTCAAATACAATGCTTTGATTTAATTGGATTTTATCGCCAGCAACACCTGGAAACGAGGCCGCGACACACTTAATGGCCGGTCCAAAACCGCTGTCATCTGCAAAAGACGATGATATCCCATCGTACAACGCACGTTTGACTGCCGCCTCTTCACCGCGATCTTGCGGGACTGCCAGGAAGGAATTGAACAGATCCTTCAGCGCAAAGCCCCATTCAGTCGGACTTTTCGTCCCTTGCATCAGGCGGTTAATCCTGAAAAACAGCCGTTCCAGCGTTTCGCAGAACCTGTCGGCGACGTCCGTATCTGTTTCACTGTCACGATACGGAAAAACACCGGCCAACGATGGGGCGGCGTCATCTGCGACCGGATCTGTAATCCGACCCAGCCTGATACGCTGCAGAGCCTGCGACCACGTGTATATGCTTGATTCCGATTCGGAACTGGCACCTTCAAAATCATGAAAAACGCCAAGTCCGGTGACCCAGTTCAGCCAGACCGCAAGATCGGTCGCGCCAATACCGGCGGATGCCTGAAAACACGGGTTATACAGAAGTTCAAAGACTGATCTTCTGGAAAAATCGCCGCCCGCCAGATTTATCAGGGCCTTGACACCATAACCGTAAACGCTGTCTTCAGAAGCATTCGAATCAGCCATATTGTAGGGGACTGCGTTTCTGTCGCGCCCGAAGACCTGCGAAATCGTGGCCTTATAGTCGGGCATGCTTGTAACCAGAACGGCAATATCAGAGAGCTTTAACGTCAAGTCACGGCGCAGAAGGTCCGAAATCCGATCCGCGACGGCTTCAACTTCACGCTGTACGCCGGGACACGCCATGATGGAGATACTGGAATCGGGCTGACATGTGCCGACATCGGAAGTTCTGTTCAGAATCCCATACTTCACGCGGGACAAAACAGTGCCGGTCGGACCACCGTCAGATAATTCGCCAACGGTCGGCCCGTCGCCGCTGAAACCATCCCCGGACGCCTCATCAATGAACGCTTCGTCAAACGCCCCGTCGTCTATCCAGGCAGCTTCAACGTTTTCGGCGTCATCTTCCAGGTCGGCAAGCAGCTTAACCGTTTCGCGACCGGCTTTGCCCCAGGCCTTCAGAAGCGGATTGTCCGAAAGGTCATAATGGAACACCAGCTCATCCGAGTCCTGTTCTGGCGCCGTTTCAGTCAGCCTGATGGCGCGCCAGCGATCCTCGAACGGTGTTGATACGTCTTCCCAGTATTCACGGCATGAGTTGAAATGGTACAAAACCACATCGCGGAACTTGCTGATTTTCCACAGCAATCCACAGTGGTATCGGGAAAGCGACGACATCCCGAAGACGAAGATAGTGTCCTTGGGGTCAATAACGTCGGGGGCGCCGCCTGCCCCGGGGTAACCAGTTGACCTGACGGGCAGTTCCGGGAACACAGCCTCGGCCAACTGAAACAACGTACGCTGCCGCACTCGACTTACAGCATCAAAACTGGCTTCGTCGCAGAAAACACGGCGGTAGATGGCCGCCTGCTCGCGCTCAAGTTCCGACTCGCTGTCAGCCAGTCGGTCTTCAACCCAGCCCCGCACCATATCAGTCCGGCTGAACTCGTATTCACGGAACAGACGGCCCAGCCTGTCAGACAACTGCCATAAACGAATCGCAAAGCCCGGGTCGGCCACTGACGGCGCCCCTGACTCGCACCCGGCCCGGCAGTAATCAAGCAACGCCGACTTTCCGGGGCCAGTGTCAACAGCCTGAGCAAGCAGCGAAACCGCAATTCTGGCCGCGACCGTTTCGGACTTCATATTCGTGACGTCAGCTAATCCGCCCGACAACGCACCGATTTCACTGACTATCTGCCACAACCCATGCTCAAGATATGGAAAATTCAGATTGGCGGCGACGCCCGAATTCCTGGCAATCGCAAAACGCAGCCACTTTTCCAGATTCCTGTTCGGGACCAGTATAGTAACGGGCACCAGCGGATCGACGCCCCGGTACGTTGCCTGGATGTCGGCCGTCAGCCTGCGGGCCAGATCCCCGGTATCACTGCCGAACACTATCCGCAGGGCCATCAACCGACCTCGACTCGACCTTCAGCTAACTTGCTGCAACGCGAAGCGCACACCTGCCCGCGCCCTTTTTAAGTACATCTGATATACCAAGCAGGCCCGCTATTTTCAATAGAGTTGCCCGCAACAGTTTCATTCCGGCATATTTCTTACCCACAACTGACGCAGATTTTGATAAAGTGCCCCCGCGTTTGATTGAAAACCCGGGTTTACCGGTTAAAGGAACGACGATGGCTGAAATATTTGAACTGATACGCGGGATGTTTACCGATTTGCCGCTGTTTTTGAACAACATGATTGCCAGCTTCGGCTGGGCCACCTACGTCGTGCTGTTCCTGATTATCTTCTGTGAAACCGGCCTGGTCGTTACGCCGTTTCTGCCGGGCGACTCGCTGCTTTTCGCCGCTGGAACATTCACTGTCATGCAGGCTGGTGGCGTGGCCCCGGCGCTTGACTTGAAGATCCTTATAATTGTGCTGAGCGTCGCCGCATTCCTGGGCGACAGCGTCAATTACTCGATCGGAAAATTCATCGGACCGAAGATTTTTTCCAAAGAAAACGTACGCTTCCTGAATAAGAACCACCTTATCAAGGCGCACGAGTTTTATGAAAAGCACGGTGGAAAGACCATCATTCTGGCGCGTTTCATCCCGATTATCCGCACGTTCGCCCCGTTCGTCGCCGGCATCGGCAAGATGACCTACCTGCACTTCATCAGCTACAACATCATCGGCGGTATCGCATGGGTCAGCATCTGCGTCCTGGGCGGCCACTATCTGGCCAACGTCGAATTCGTGAAGAAACACTTCGAGCTGGTCCTGATCGCAATCGTAATGATTTCGGTTCTGCCGGCCGTAATTGAAGTCCTTCGCCAGAAGGCTGCAGCAGCGAAACAGCGGAACAATTAAATACAATCCACCTGTGAATCCGGTAACGCCGGTACAGTCAAAATATATGTTCATTGTTTGGAACCGGCGTTCCAGTCCACGCCATTTTTTCCGTCCATAAATGCCATTTGACCGCTTCAGTACTGGCTGAACATCCTTCAATGATTAAAAGAGTTTTCGCAATTCTGGCGGTAGACAAAGACTTCTGTATAGGTAACTATCTTCCATTGTCCGAGCCTTTGGTGCATGTGGCAGTCATGCTGTCCCGGGGGGTTGAAATTCAGCCGTTTCGTATCATAATCACGCCGGATCCAGCGATGCAGGAGTGACGCCATGACAGATTTTCTGCTGATCCTTATGTTCCTTGTGGTCACCGGCGGATTCGCCTGGGTCGCCCTGTTAATTGGTCATTTCATGCGGCCACGCGTCGAAGACGTTGAGAAATCAACGACCTACGAATGCGGTGAACGCCCGTTCGGACACGCCTGGTTCAACTACAGCCCGCGCTTCTACGTCATCGCGATCATCTTTTTGTTATTTGATGTTGCCCTTGCTGTGGCCATTCCCGCCCTCACCGTGGTCGGTCAGCACCTTCGCAGTGCCGACTGGCTGATGCCGTTCGTGGGGATGTCGGCCTTCCTCGGATGTCTATTGATCGCCCTGTCATACGCATGGTTGAAAGGAGACTTCGATTGGATTCGCAACCGTTAGACGCCCATCTTGAGACCGACGGTGCCGGGTACGCTCTGCTGACGAAGGCGAGCTGGCTGCTTAATCTGGCCCGCTCGAATTCGCTGTGGTACCTGCTGTTTGCGCCTGCCTGCTGCGGCATCGAACTGATGCAGGCCGGCGGCACCCGCACTGACCTTGACCGTTTCGGCATGGTCTTTCGCGGCACGCCCCGTCAGGCCGACGTAATGCTTGTCGCCGGGACCGTGACGTACAAACTGGCCGATCGCGTCCGCCTGCTTTACCAGCAGATGGCCGAGCCAAAATACGTAATCGCCATGGGCAGTTGCGCCAATTGTGGCGGACTGTTCAAAAACAGCTATTCAGTCCTGAGGGGAATCGACCTGATTCTGCCGGTTGACTACTACCTCCCCGGATGCCCGCCCAGACCGGAAGGCCTGTGCGACGCCCTGCGGCAGGTTCAGAAAAAGATCATGGTTGAAGACTGGGGTAAAACCTGCGCCCGTCGCACGCCTCAACTTGTGGCCGGGTCCAACCCGTACCTCGTTTCAGGCTGCGAAGACAACATGATCGACACCGGTGACGGCCCGGCCTGCATCCTTTCGTCGGCACCGAAGGCCCCGGCCACGGAGGAACGCCATGACGCGTGAAGACGTGATTGCCCGCCTGGTGGCGCAGTTTGGCAGCGACATTGAAATTGGCGCATCGAACGACATTTTCTTCCCGGCGAACCTGACAGTCCAACTGTTCAAGTTTCTGCGGGACCAGTTGTCGTTCCCGCAGATCAACTTCGTGACCGCCATTGACCGAACCGAGTCATTCGAAGTCGTGTACAGCATCAGGTCCTATGCTCATAAGTTAATGTTAATCCTGAAAATCCGCGTCGGCCGCGACGCCCCCGCAGTGCCGTCAATCGTCTCGGTTTATGGCGGCGCAGACTGGTACGAACGCGAAGTCTTTGACCTTTTCGGAATCGACTTCCAGGGCCATCCCGACATGCGGCGCCTGATGATGCCTGACGACTGGGTCGGATATCCGCTGCGCAAGGACTACCAGCAGGCCGACAGCTACCACGGCATGCCGACTTCACGGCCTCCGATGCAGGAGGACAGACCATGACCATGAAGCTTACCGATGCGCTGGAAAACGCCTGCGTCGGCGGTGGTTCCGAGATCCTTATCAACATGGGTCCCCATCACCCCAGTACCCACGGCGTTCTGCGCTTCATTCTGTCGGCCGACGGCGAAGTCATCCGTCGCGTCGTACCTGTGTGCGGATACCTTCATCGTGGCATTGAAAAGATTGCTGAATCAACGGTTTACGCCGGGTTCGTCCCCTATACCGACCGAATTGACTACCTTGGCGCCATGTTCGGCAACCACGCGTACGTAATGGGCATCGAACAGGCCCTTGGAATCGAAGTCCCGCGCCGCGCCGAATTCCTGCGCATAATCGCTTCCGAATTGAACCGCATCGCCAGCCACATCATCGGCGTCACGTGCATGGGCATGGACATCGGGGCCGTCACGCCGTTCGTCCACGGTATCCGTGAACGCGAATTGATCAACGACCTTACGGAAATGATGTGCGGCGCGCGCCTGACCTACAACTACATGCGTGTCGGCGGCGTTTCCCGCGAAGTCCACCCCGACTTCTTCCGCAAACTTGGCGATTTCCTTGAAAAATTCGACCCCGGCTTCATAGGCGAATTCAATCGCCTGCTAAGCGGCAATGAAATCTACATCCGGCGCTGCATAGACATCGCGACGATTGACGCCGCCGAAGCAATGGACATGGGTCTTGTCGGCCCGAACCTGCGCGGCTCCGGGGTTGACTGGGACCTGCGCCGGGACACGCCCTACTCGCTTTACAGCGAACTGCAATTCAACGTGCCGATCGGCCGTGGATTCAAGGGCACTCTCGGCGACAGTTACGACCGCTTCGTCGTACGCGTCCAGGAAATGGAAGAAAGCGCCCGCATCATCCGTGGGGCGATGGCGGCCATCGAAGAAGGCCCGATCCAGACCAAGGTGCCGCGCAAGCTGAAACTTCCCGTCGGGGAATGGTATTCGGCAGTCGAAAGTGCCCGTGGCGAAATGGGTTTTTACATTGTGTCCGACGGCGGCGAAACGCCAGTGCGCTTAAAGATTCGTACCGGCTCATTTTCCGGGATGCCGGCCATCCAGCGCAAGGCACCGGGCTGCATGATAGCCGACATGGTCGTTTTGATTGGCGGTATGGACCTCGTTGCCCCTGAAATTGACAGGTGAAGGCATGACCGAATTGACCGACAAACTGATGCTCCTGCTTGGAATCGGCGATTTCTGGCGCCTTCCCTTGCTGATCGGCATCTACCTTTTTTACGCGCTGTTCTGCCTTGTATTCGGGGCGCTGTTCGCCGGTTTCGCGTCGTGGTACGAACGAAGACTGGCAGGCCGCATGCAGTGCCGCATCGGACCGAACCGCGTCGGCCCGCAGGGCATGTGGCAGTGGTTGTGTGACGGCGTCAAGTGCTTCCTGAAAGAAGACCTGGTACCTGCAAACGCGGACAAACCGCTGTTCCTTCTGGCCCCGTACCCCGTTTTCATTGCCGTCGTCAGCACGTTTGCGGTTCTGCCATTTGCACCGTCGATTGTCGGCGGGGACCTGAATGTCGGCATCGTGTACCTGATCGCCATTACCGCACTGGTCGTCATCGGGATCCTGATGGCCGGCTGGTCGTCGAACAACAAATACACGCTCCTGGGCGGCATCCGTTCAGCAGCCCAGATGGTCAGCTACGAGATCCCGGTTGCCCTGTTCCTGCTGGTCGCCGTCGTTGATTCCGGCACGCTTTCGCTTCAGCAGATGGTCCGCCTGCAGGGCGGCGCCCCGTACGAATGGTTTATCTGCAGCAGCCCGTTCGCCTTCGTCGCGTTTTTCCTGTACTTCATATCGGCAATCGCTGAAGGCAACCGCGCCCCGTTCGATCTGCCAGAAGCCGAGTCCGAACTGGTTTCCGGCTACAACACTGAATACTCGGGCCTGCGCTTCCTGCTGTTCTTCTTCGCAGAATGGATGAACCTTTACGTCATTGGCGCAATCGCCACGGCCGTCTTCCTTGGCGGCTGGCGCGTTCCGTTCGTGTCGCTGGAAGCTCAGACCGGCAACATCCTGTGGGAAACGTTCGGTTTCGGCCTGTTCTTCGTGAAGGCAATTGTGCTGGCAAACGTGATCATGTGGGTACGCTGGACCCTGCCCCGTCTGCGAATCGACCAGTTGATGCAGATGTGCTGGAAGTACTTCGTTCCCATCGGAATCATATCCGTGATCGGCACCATGGGATGGGTCGTGCTGCGCACTCAGGTTCCGGTGCTGGACCTTGTAATGCGCCTTTGCATCTTCGGCCTGTCAATGGTCATCCTGTTCTACCTCGGTGTCCGGACAAGATATGCGTGGCGGTCGTTCGGTGAAAAGCCTTATTTCAAATGGTTAGTGTAAATGGGCGAAATTAATAAGTATTTTATGAACATCGTGCGTAGCTGCACGTCCATCTTCGAAGGCATGGCAATCACGCTGTCGTGGATGTTCCGCAAGCCGCACACGGTCCAGTATCCCGACCGCATGGGCTGCACCGTTGCCGAGTCGATCACCGACGGCTTCCGTGGCCTGCTTGAAGTAGATACCGGTCTTTGCACCGGCTGCCTGCTTTGCGCGCGGACATGCCCGATTGACGTCATTACCATTGAAGCAACCAAGCTGCCTGACGGCACGCGCGCACTGACCCGCTTCGACATCAACGCTTCAAGCTGCATGTACTGCGGCCTGTGCACGGAAGCCTGCGCGACTGGCGCCATCCGCCACACCAAGCAGTTCGAATTCGCCGTGGACGACATCAGGAAGCTGCATCTGCACTTCGTGACCGGCGCACCGGTACCAATAAAGAAAGTTGACCCGGATTCGGTCGAGGTCCGGCCTGCGTCGGGAACGATTCTGCAGCCGTTCCTGGACGCCCGTGATTTGCCGTATCAGCCTCCGGTCGCGGTGGTGCTGCCAACCGTGGCACAGGCAGGGGAGTAGATTCACTTATGGGAATCAAGGAAATTCTTTTCTATCTGGTGGCGGCGGGCATCGTCGGCATGGTTCTGGGCGTCATGTTTTCGGGCAACATTGTCCGTTCGACGTTCGCCCTGCTTGGCGTCATGGCCGGTATTGCCGGACTTTACGGCATCCTGGGCGCTGACTACCTGGCCGTTATTCAAGTCATGATTTACGTTGGCGGCATCATGGTGCTGTTCCTGTTTGCCGTCATGTTTACCAGTAAAATCGAAGACATCAACGCGACTAACCGGCATCTTGGCCGCATCCCGGCTGCCCTGCTCTGTGTGGGCGTGTTCGCGATCCTTGCCACGGTCATCTGGACGTTCCCGTTTCAGACGACCGTTCAGGCAGATGCCCCGACCACGGCACCGCTCGGCAAACTGCTGCTTGGCGACTATCTGGTGCCGTTCCTGGCGCTTGGCGTAATGGTCATCATGGTTCTCGTCGGCGCTGTCTCCCTGGCCAGGCCGCGGAAAGGGGAAAACTCATGATGCTGCAACAGATATTGACGCTCGGGGCGGTATTGTTCACGGCAGGGGTCTTCACGATCCTGACCCGCCGCAATGCGATCGCGATCCTGATGGGCGTCGAGCTCATCCTGAACTCGGTCAACATAAACTTCGTGGCGTTCGACAGGTTCTGTCACCACGACGGGCTCGGAAATCTGGCGGCCACCTTCAACATCGCGATTGCGGCGTTGGAAGTGTCTGTGGCTCTGGCCATCGTAATCGGCCTTTACCGCTCGGCAAGATCGGTTGATGTCGAGGACGCGAACCAGCTTAAGGGTTAGGAGGGGTAGTTCATGGAGCTGTTGTTTCTGATTCCCCTGCTTCCCCTGATTGGCGCTGCCATCAACGGGTTAACAGGCTGGTACTGGCAGAAGAAGACGCATGCGCCCGTAAACGGCATCATCGCGTCGGCGGCGATGGGCGGCGCATTCATTGTCGCGCTGCTGGCGTTCATTCAACTTGTTCAGCTTGACCCCGAGCATCGGTTCCTGATTCAGGACCTGTACCCCTGGATCAGTTCCGGGCCGTTCGCCATCCACATGGAGCTGCGCATGGACCCGCTGTCTGCTGTCATGGCGATGGTCGTGACCGGCGTCGGCTTCCTGATCCACATCTATTCAATAGGTTACATGGCGCACGACGGTTCGCGCTGGCGTTACTTTTCGTTCCTGAACCTGTTCGCCTTCGCGATGTTGATGCTTGTTCTGGCCAACAACCTGCTTGTCATGTTCATCGGCTGGGAAGGCGTCGGCCTGTGCAGCTACCTGCTGATCGGCTTCTGGTACAGCGACCTGGACAAGGCGCGCGCCGGTATGAAGGCGTTCATCGTCAACCGCGTCGGCGACTTCGGCTTCCTTATCGGGCTGTTCGCGCTGGCCTGGGGCCTTACCGGTGCCTTCGGCAGCGGCCCGGTCCTGACCACGTCCATCAACTACGATTTCCTGCGTGAAAACGTGCATGTGCTGGCCGGACAGACGCTGTTCGGCATGGACCTGCCGACCTTCATCTGCATCTGTTTCTTCGTCGGTGCCTGCGGCAAGAGCGCCCAGATTCCGTTGTACATCTGGCTGCCCGACGCCATGGCCGGTCCGACGCCTGTTTCCGCCCTTATCCATGCCGCGACCATGGTCACCGCCGGTGTCTATATGGTTGCGCGCCTGAATTACCTGTTTGCGATGTCGCCGGTCGCGATGGCGGTCGTTTCCATCGTCGGGGCCTGCACTGCCCTGTTCGCGGCCACGATGGGCTTCGCGCAGACGGATATTAAGAAAGTACTGGCATATTCAACGATTTCCCAGCTCGGCTTCATGTTCATCGCGGTCGGCGTAGGCGCCTTCGGTGCCGGCGTGTTCCACCTGATGACGCACGCGTTCTTCAAAGCCTGCCTGTTCCTTGGCGCAGGCTCGGTCATCCACGCAATGAGCGGCGAGCAGGACATCCGCAAGATGGGCGCCCTTCGTCACAAGCTGCCTTACACGTTCTGGACGTTCCTGATTGCAACGCTGGCCATATCCGGGATTCCAGGCCTGTCCGGCTTCTTCAGTAAAGACGAAATTCTGTGGCGCGCGTTCACATCGCAGAACCCGGCGGCCCCCGGCCTGAACTACGTGATTGCCGCGCTGGGCCTGATGGCGGCGCTCTGTACCGCCTTCTACATGTTCCGTGTCGTCTATCTGACGTTCTTCGGCGAAACGACCCGTGCCTCGGATGACGTCGTCCACCACGTTCACGAATCGCCCGCGACGATGACGATTCCGCTGGTCGTGCTGGCTACCCTGTCAATCCTGGGCGGTTACATCGGTCTGCCCGCCCTGACCGGACTGCCGAACGTGCTTGAGCATTTCCTGGACCCGGTCTTTGAACCATCGGCCCACGCAATCGTCTTTGCGGAACCGGGCCACGCGGTCGAAGCCGGCATGATGGCGCTGTCAGTTGCGCTGGCCTGCCTTGGTATCTTCGCGGCCTGGAAAATCTACATCAAGGGTGGGGTCAACGGCGCCCAGTCAATCGTTGCCCGCATTCCGCGCCTGTACAAAATCGTCCGCGACAAGTACTACGTGGACGAAGCCTACGACCGCGCAGTTGTTCAGCCTTTCCACGGCACATCCCGCGGCCTCAGCCGTTTTGACAACGTCGTGGTCGATGGCGCGGTCAACGGAATGGGTTGGCTGACGACCCGCTTTTCCAATGTTGACGGGTGGCTGGATTCGCATATTGTCGATGGCATGGTTAATGGAACCGCGTCAATCATAGGCTGGTTCGGTCGCCGCTTTTCACGCATACAGACAGGTCGGATTCAGGACTACGTAACGATCCTGCTGTCCGGCGTTGTCGTTTTAGTAATTGTACTTCACGTGGTATCGCGCCTTTTGCCGTAGGGGAGAATCATGGAGTTCATACGAGACCATCTGTTAACGCTGATGACCTTCCTGCCTCTGGCCGGAGTTCTGCCAGTCATGCTCCTGAAAAAGGAACAACTGACGGCAATCCGCGCCGTGGCCACCGTCTTTTCCGGCCTTGTGCTGGCACTGGCGGGAATGCTGTGGTTCTACTTTGATTCAGCAAACACCGGCCTTCAGTTCGTCGAGCGGTTTGTCTGGATTCGCGATTTCAACGCCGAGTACTTCCTGGCGGTGGACGGCCTGTCGGTCACGCTTGTGATGCTGACTGCGCTGATTTCCTTCATCGCCTGCCTGGCGTCCTACGGAATTCAGAAGAAAGTGAAAGGTTACTTCGCCATGTTCCTGCTGCTCGAAACGGGCATGCTCGGTACGTTCATGGCAATGGACCTGTTCATGTTCTACGTGTTCTGGGAAGTAATGCTGCTGCCGATGTACTTCCTTATCGGCATCTGGGGCGGACCGCGCAAGGAATATGCCGCGATCAAGTTCTTCCTTTACACCCTGTTCGGCTCGGTACTGATGCTGGTCGGAATCATCGCGCTCTACTACGCCAGCGGCCCGTCAACTCTGGTCGACGGCACTGCGACGCTGCATACGTTCAACATCCAGGCCCTTATCAAAGACAACAACTTCGCGTCGGCCGCCCCGCTTCTTGGACTGCCGTTTTCGCAGACCGTGTTTATCCTTCTGTTCATCGGATTCTGCATTAAAATCCCGATGTTCCCGTTCCACACCTGGTTGCCCGACGCCCACGTCGAGGCCCCGACAGCCATCTCCGTCATCCTGGCCGGTATCCTTCTGAAGATGGGTATCTACGGCATCCTGCGCATGAACTACGGCATCCTGCCGGAAGCAGCCGTCTGGGCGGCCCCGGTCGTCGCGATCTTCGGCGTCATCAACATCGTCTATGCGGCGTTTGTCTGCATGGCGCAGGCCGACCTGAAGAAGATGATCGCCTACTCGTCAGTCAGCCACATGGGCTTCTGCCTGCTCGGTATCTCGGCCATGAACGCGACCGGTATGTCCGGCGCCGTTCTGCAGATGTGGAATCACGGTATCATCAGCCCGATGCTCTTCCTTGTGGCCGGCGTCGTCTATGACCGCGCCCATCACCGCGAAATCGCACGCTTCGGCGGGCTTGCCCAGGTAGTTCCCGAATACACCGCGCTGACCGGCCTTGCCTTCATGGCGTCGCTCGGCCTGCCCGGCCTGTCCGGATTCATCAGTGAGGCCCTGTGCTTCATGGGCGGCTTCCGGGTGTACCCGCTTCTGACCGTCATCGCCGTTATCAGCATCATCATCACAGCAGCTTACTACCTGTGGACGATGCAGCGGATGTTCTTCGGCAAAGTGAATCCCGAATACGCCAATATGAAAGATGTGACCCTGCGCGAACGGCTTACGCTGTACCCGCTTGGAATCATCATCATCGTGATGGGATTTTACCCGGCGCCAATTCTGAATTTAATCAACCCGACCATGGCTGCCCTGGTCGGACTGCTTAAATAGGGGGTGAACCTTGGGATCATTTGATCTGATACGGTTTCTTCCCGAAGGGGTGATCCTGCTGTTCGCGCTGGTCCTGCTGTTCGTGCAGGGCGTAAAACCGGACGCGCACCGCACAATCACCGGCATGGGCCTTGCGGGTGGCGTACTTGCCCTGGCAGCGCTCTGTCTGGTCGGCGCAAAGAACGGCGGTCCGGCAGCGATGCTGGTGCCCGACGCCTTTTCAGTCTATTTCCGGGGCCTTGTCCTGGTCGGACTGATTCTGACGCTGCTGTTTGCCCACCGCACGACCGAGATCGGACGCGGTATCTACGGCGAGTTCGTCGTGCTGCTGATGTTCTTCTATCTTGGCGCGGCACTTACGGTGATGGCTTCGAACGTGCTGGTGCTGTACCTCGGCATCGAGTCGCTTTCGATTGCGTCATATGTGTGCGTTGCGATGAACTTCGGCAACAAGCGTTCAGCGGAAGCCGGCGTAAAGTATGTGATTTTCGGCGCCGTCTGTTCGGCCCTGATGCTGTTCGGCATATCGTTGCTATACGGCATGACCGGCGGCCTTCAGTTTGAATCAATCGCGAAGGTTCTGGCGGCCGGCACAATTGGCAACGCCCGCGCCGACGCCATGTTGCTTGTAACGATGCTGATATTCGCGGGCTTCCTGTACAAGGTCGCTGCCGCGCCGTTCCACGCATGGGCCCCCGACGCCTACGAAGGCGGACCGACACCGTTTATCGCCCTGCTTTCAACCGCATCGAAGGCCATCGGATTCGCTGCGATGGTCAGGCTGTTCCTGGTCGTCTTCCCGGTGAATGCTTCGACCGGCGCGACCGGCGTTTACTGGCCGCTGATTGCCGGTTGCGTAGCTGCTGTCACGATGACATGGGGCAACGTGGCGGCCCTGGCGCAGACAAGCGTCAAGCGCATGCTGGCGTACTCCGGAATCGGTCAGGCCGGTTACCTTCTGATGGTCTTTGCGGCACCTGGAAACGAATCAATTCGGGCGCTTCTGTTCTACCTTGGCGCCTACCTGATCATGAACATGGGCGCCTTCTTCTGCGTCCAGACGCTGGTTGATAAAGACGGCGACGACGACCTGGCGCGTTTCAAGGGACTTTCTGCCCGTTCGCCGCTGCTGGCCGTGGGACTGACTGTTTTCCTGCTGTCACTGACCGGCCTTCCGCCGTTCCTTGGCTTCATCGGAAAGTACTATCTGTTCGCCGCGGTCATCCACTTCGGCGGCCCCTGGTACATGGCGCTGGTCCTGGTTGCCGTCGCGAACTCGGTGATTTCTCTGTTCTATTACGTCCGCGTTGTCCGCGAGATGTTCCTGAAAGAACCTGCTGACGGCGTGGACACCACAGCCCCCGTCACGACAAAACTTCGCCTTGCCATCATCACCATCATGGCCCTGACCACCGTGGTCGGTGGCCTCTACTGGACCTGGCTCCGCACACTGGCCGACGCCGGCGCGAAGCTGGTGGGGTAACGGCCACGCGGCTTAGACTGAGGTCCCGCACCGCTTTTTGAGATCACGCAACCAGGGGCCAGGATGCAACAACAAATGAAGCCCGGCGTACGAACTCAAAACCGCAAACTGAAGGCAGCAGGTCTGAAGCTTGTTCAACTGTGGGTTTCAGACCCAGGAGCGATCGGATTTGCTGCCGAATGCAGACGGCAATCTCACATCATTGAAAACGACCCAGCAGAAAGGCAGGACCTTGAAATGCTGACCGAAATTGCTGACTGGGGCAAAGCCTGGTTCATCCTCGGCCAGCATCTTCAACTGGTTACAATTTGTAACCGCTTCGCTCGGCTCCAGATGGTTCCTGACCGCTGAGTCATCTCAACTTCAATAAACGATATCAGCCCAACCCCAAACGATTCGGGTTGCAACGATGTCGCACAAAAGCTACAATCAGCTTCAGAATGAAGGGCCAGTTACCCTTGAATTGTACGCCGATGCCGGGGGTAACGAGCCTTTCACGTCTTGGCTTGAATCATTCAGGGACCTGAAAACCAGATACCGGATAATTGCCAGATTGGACCGAGTCGAATCGGGCAACTTCGGCGACTTCAAGGTTCTGGGGCCAGGGCTGATCGAACTCCGGTTGCATTTCGGGTCGGGATACCGGGTCTACTGTGGATTGCTTGGAAACCGGGTTCTGTTGTTGGGTGGCGGCGACAAGCGAAGCCAGATGAAAGACATTTTTGAGGCTCACTTGCGTTTCAGCCTTTATCTGGAGGGAAAGGAATGAACAAGAACAGAACGTTTCGGGAGTACATGACTGGCGAGATGTCGGACAATGGCAAGGCGGCCGTCTATCTATCCGTAGCTCTTGAAGAATATATCAAGGATGGGGATATCGCGGCCTTCCTGGTGGCCCTGCGTACCGTTGTTGATGCTAACGGTGGCATTGCGCGGCTGGCGCAGACATCGGGATTGAACCGCCAGCACCTGCACAGAATGCTTACAGGCAACGGAAACCCGACCCTGGAAACACTGAAATCAATCCTATCCCCGCTTGGACTGACAATAGCGATTCATCCGAAGTAGTTTGATCAGTCACCAATGTTCAAAACGCGAAATCCCGAGATTACCGCATGACTTCAAAGCATTACATTGATACAAAATTACATTTTCCGAAAGAAAGCCATGTCAAAAATGACTTACAGGCAATCTGATTACTTTGTGGCAGGTGCAGGTGCAGGCGCAGGCGCCGGGGCTGCCACAACTTCGACCTTCGGGGTCGGGCTGCACTGCAGGTTCAACGGCAGGTAGTCATTCACGAAGCCTTTTGACCAGACTACAAGGGCCGCCGCAATCAAGACAGCAAGCACAATCCACGGCCACACGACGCGCTTCTTTGCGGCGTACGGGTCGGTCATGCCGCAGGTCGAACCGGGGGGCAATGTGGCGACGCCGGTCAAACCTGCCCCGAACACAAGATTTACCTTTGCCTTGGCGTTAATAGCCCAGCCATTTGCATCAAGCAGCGGCCCAAGATTGCGCTGACGAAGCTTCAACGATGCAATGAACATGGACGGCCCGGATATCAGCAGCAGCACCCCGACCAGACCTAGCGGAAGCCATATTCCAAGCCCGAAGAACGCCTGCATGATTACGCCGAACGCCGCAGTCAGACCACCGACCGCGACACCGAGGGCCGCGACGACGCCGATATCGAACTTCGACTTGGCTTCAGGTGGCTTTGCGCCACCAGCCACAGCCTGCGTATCTGTCGCCGCTGTCTGAAGTTTTTTGGTCGATTCCGCGTCACCGGCGGCCGCCCGCTTGGCAACCTGCTCTTCGATGAAACGCTGCAGCCTTTTGTATGGTGACCAGAACGCCTGCCTGACGCTTATCGGATTTTCAATAATCTTGACGATTGTGGCGTCCCAGTCACGGTTCTGCCTGTCATAAAAGACTCCGTTGCGCCCGACAATCAGGTCGTCGGAATCGCCGCCGGTCACGGCCGCCGCGATAGTCATCGTTTCGCCTGATGGCCGCCTGCAATCGCAATAGACCAGGTACATACGACTGGAACCAGCCATCATAAGGTGCCTGCCCATGTCGTGAACACGGATGCACAGGTCGCAACTGCGGTTATCAAGGTACAAAGTTCCCGCCTGAAAGACGGCCTTTTCGCGACGCATGTAGAATTCACGGAACGAGACGAAATTATTAAGCAATCTGTACAGATACTTATTGTAGCGAAGCAGTTTTTCTACTTCAGCTATGGCGACAGCTTCTGCTTCAACCGCCTTGTCCTGCGCAATCAAAGCGGTGATTCTTTGACGCGAATCGCCGCCGACAAGTTGGCCCAGACGGTCCACACCAAGAGCTTCAAGCGCGCCAATAAATTCGGTAGCCGGCTTTGCGGCCATCCAGGCCTCGTACGCCGCGAACTTCCCGGCAATTGATTCCCACTGTGCCTGAGTTATTGAATTCGCCCCGGCCGCCCCCTGCAGCGGAACAACAACGTCATTGCGGAAGGCTGTAATCTTTTGAATCCATGCAGGATTCAAGCCATCAGCCAGCGGCAGAGCCCTGCCCGCTTCAATCACTGACAACGGCAACGCCGCGATTTCTGCGTCGGTGATTGTCAGGTCTTTTGCGGCAATAACCAGATAGTCCTTTTCTTCGCGATTCAACGCCGCGATCGAACGCTTGTCAAAGGCGGCCAGCCTGCATCGCGCAAAGTAATCATCAATCTTTGCCCTGACGGCTGCAAACTTGCCACAGGCATCAACAGTGGCGTCACCAAGTACCAGAATTGACGGGTCACCTTCCGGCTTCGACGCCCAGTCGGTCAAAGCGACTGCGTTGTCAAAGAACAGATCAACCTTTGCCTGGTCAACTCCAGTCTTGCCGCTGCGATCCGGGACGTCACCGACACAGGCCATGATTTCAGACACTATCGCGCCTGTGGCTTCATCACCGGCCGCGCCTGGCGGCAGAACACCGTCACCGTTGAACTCGGATTCACCAAAAATGCCAACAGTATTAAGAGAGTCCGCCAAGGAGATTGAGTCAGCGTCAGCCTTCCCCAGACAGACAAGAATGTGCTTTGCCGATGCAAGCAACCGGGCGCCTTCGGGCTTGGTATCATCAAGCGCAGCCAACCGCAGCGCATCCGACCCGGCGATAATGACGCCCGGATCCTTCAGGCACCTGCAGACCCAGTCAACGGCGGCGCAGACTTCATTGACTCTTATCCGGCCATCCTTGTCGGTATCCAGAAAGTTCAGCGTGGCGTCATCAAATTCAAGCCCCTTTGTCGGGCATGAAAGCGCACTCCACAGCTTCTGATCAAGCTCGCCAAGATGCTTTAAATCTTCTCCGTTTTCAATTTGAACCTGGTTGAAGCCACCAATCTTCAGAAATGACCAGGGGTGCAGGTCCTTGTTAAGTCCGGGAAGACCGGGAATCACGGCGAACTTTTTCATAACTGGCCCCGCAGCATAAAAACGACTTGTGTGAATTGTAGCTCAGTTTAGCGGGGTGAAACACCCAATCAGGGCCAAATATCAGTGATAATAAGCAGATACATACCGCATGACCCGGGAAGCCTAGCCCAGCGTCACGTCAAGCATCATCATTACAACAAAGCCGACCATCAGGCCGAACGTGGCGCGGGCGATTTTGCGGGGGTTTTGAATTTCCGGAATGATTTCATCACTTACAACATACAGCATGGCACCGGCGGCAAAGGCCAGGCCCCAGGGCAGAAGCTGCCCGAATATTGAAATCAGACCGGCGCCAAGTGCTCCGCCAATCGGCTCGACCAGGCCCGACAACAATGAAATCAGTAACGCCTTCCCAACTGAGTACTTTTCGCTCATCAGCGCAAGGGCAACGACCAGCCCTTCCGGCATATTCTGAATACCGATACCGATTGCCAGCGTCAGACCGTCATTGAAGTTGCCGCCGCCGAAGCCAACGCCAACCGCCAATCCTTCCGGGAAGTTATGAATGATAATTGCGATGACGAACAGCCATATGCGGCGCAACCGTTTAGGATCTGATCCCTCGGGGCCGGTAATAAAATGTTCATGCGGAAGCAGGCGGTCAGCCGTCCACAGGAACAGGCCGCCAAGCAATATTCCACCCGCCACAATGAACGCGGCAGACAACTTGCCACCGCCCGCATCAAGCGCTGGAATAATCAGCGAAAACGAGGTCGCAGCCAGCATGACGCCTGCGCCGAACCCAAGAAGTATGTTCTGCGTCGGTTTAGTTATATTTCTGGCAAAAATGGCAGGAAGCGCGCCCACCCCGGTCGCAAGACCGGCGGCAAGACTGGCAAGAAAACCGGCAAGAAAAACGGGCATCAGATTCCACCGTCCATCGCGCAGCGGAAACCGGCCCAGGTGGCACTGCCGTCTATCTGACCCATAGTTCTGGCGGTCACGGTCATTACGGACGCACCGTTACTGTAACTACCACCACGGATTACACGCAGGTCGGTAACCAGGTCATCCCATGACATACTGTCTTCCGGAGCCCCGACATAGTTGTCATGCCAATCATCAGACACCCACTCGGCAACATTTCCAGACATGTCACAAAGTCCCTGAACGGTGTTGCCAGAAGCCTTTGAACATACGGCCATCGGGGCCAGACCGCTGCATTCACCGCTGCCTTCATTCATGACAACCAGGCTGCACGATGGAGCAGCTGCGCCCCACGGATAAGGTTTCTTTGTGCCCCTGCTGGACGCCGCGAACTCCCACTCGGCTTCCGACGGAAGCCTGCCGCCAACCCAGTCACAGAATGTCCAGGCATCAGTCCATGAAACACAGTTCATCGGTAAATCGTCGCTGGACGCAAGATTATAGGTACATGCGGCCCCGCCAGGACCAGTGCAGACGCCGGCGTCAACGCACGCCTTGAACTGCCCGACAGTAATTTCAGTCATCGTAATGCTGAACGGATCAACATCAACAGAATGGGCTGGTTGTATAGTTGTCGCGCCGGAATCAAGGCCCATCGAGAACGTTCCGAAAGCTATCGGAATCCACTCAGTGACTACCGCGTCGCAAACACCGTTAATACACGTCTCACCCTGATCACAGGTTCCGCAGAAAACGCCAAGATTTTCACCACAGGCCATGCCGTCACAAGCGTCAATACAAGTGCCTTCTGCCGAACAAATTTCCATTTCAACGGTACATGTTCCGCAGTTGTATCCAAGGTTTTCGCCACATTCCCGATTAAGGCAGGCGTCATCACACAAACCACCGACCGTGCAGAATTCAGTCGTCCCGGCACACGTTCCGCAATTAATCCCTTCAATCGTGCCGCACTCCCGCCCATCGCAGACGTCAACGCAGGCGCCTTCGGCAGTGCATTTTTCAGTACCACCGGAGCACAGCCCGCAGTCAATTCCAAGGTTCATCCCGCAGTCACGCCCGACACACGCGTCCTGGCAGTTTCCACCAAGATCGCAATACATTGTTCCGCCGCCACACGAGCCACAGTCAAACTCGCCAACCGTGCCACATTCAACGGCAGCGCAGGCGTCTTCGCACATCCCGAATTCATTGCAGAATTCAGGAAAAGCGTCGCACGAACCGCACACAACTCCGCTGGCTGATCCACATTCGCGGGTCGGACAGGGGTCTTCGCAGATATTTTCTTCGTTGCAGAATTCACCTTCATCACAGACGCCACAGTTGAATTCCGAGCGCTCGCCGCATTCAAGACCGTCACAGGCGTCAATGCACATCCGATCAACGTTGCAGAACGAAGTCTCGCCAAGACATGTGCCGCAGGCGACCCCGTGACTTTCGCCACATTCCATTTCGCCGCACGCATCCTGACAGACGCTGGCTTCATCACAATACTCGGCTTCATCACAGGTGCCGCAAACAATCCCATGCGATGTACCGCAGTCCATGCCATCACAGGCATCAACGCACATACCATCTTCCGAACAATATTCAGTGGCTCCAAGGCATACGCCGCAACTGATGCCCATGCTGTCGCCACAATCTTTTTCGCCGCAGGCATCTTCGCACTGATGAAGTTCATTACACGCTTCGCGGTCCGGACATGTGCCACAAATGACGCCGTGATCTTCACCGCAGGCCATTTCAGAACACGCTGGCTGACAGAGCCCTGCTGCCGAGCAATAAGTGTTCGGTTCGGTGCAATCCGCGCCGCAGCTTCCGCCGCAACCATCGTCACCGCAGATACGACCTTCACAGTTCGGAACACACAGACACTCGCCGCCGACGCAGTACGAATTGTCCCCGCAGGAAGCCGCACAGTCGTTTGGACAGGCGCACGCCCACCCATAATGCATGGCGCCGGTATCGACACAAAGGCAGTCTTCACCGCATGCATCTGCCGCCGGATCACACACGGTTATATTGGACGGCACCGAGCCACCGCCGCATCCGACAACGAACACAAACAGCAACGAAATCAGCAGAAACAACGGCGACTTATGGTGTACTGTCATTTGTACCCCCGGAAAAACTTAAATCGTGCACCCCGGCCTTCGGCACTGCAGGTTGCACATAGAATTGAAAAAACAATGAACAAAAACAACAATTGTCAGCATTGTACTACTGTCATGGTCAATTCTGCAAAGCTACGCACACGCGCGCAAGGTGAAGGCCGGGCACATCAGGCGGATTCACCAACGGGAATGAATCAACGGTCGCCCCTGGAAGACACAGAATAAACAGAACAAAAACGGCCTTTATGGACCTGTCTGAACTGATCAGGCATGGACCTGACCCATTCAAACTCCACCGGGCTTCGCCCAACCTCAACGTCTTCCTGGTCGTTCATAATTACCAGAACCTTTGCTCCGGAATTTTGAACATTTGACAACCAGAAATCCCGATCAGCACCTGGATATCCCGGAATGTAATCGGCCGATTTCAAATTGCCTGCACGCCCTTCCCTGCTGATGTCTGCATAGACCGGTTCGCGCTGCAGGCGGTCGCCAAGAAGCGGAAAAATAAACCATGCATGCGGGGCCGCCCTTGCCATGGTCAGCAGGAATCGCCCGGATGGCAATGTCTTATCGAGGGCTTTCAGGCAGTCGGCGCGATCAGATGCCCATAAACCGGGCCCTGATTCAAAACCGGGATTTTTGTAAGCCTGAACAGGTACTTCCCTTAAACTGATCGTAGCAGTCACGACCAGAACGGCCAGGATTGCGGGTGCAAACCTGATGATACGCACGGTGTCAGGTCGTGCGGCAAAGAAGGCAAGGCCGATCGTCAACCCGGCGACAACAGCCACAGTCACCAACCCCGCCACAGTCAACGGAATCGAGGCCATAAAGAACGACACAAGCTGGATTCCAACGCAAACAGCAACAAACACACCCGACGACAACCGCGCCACACCGGGCAGGCTTATCAGCGCCAGCGCTGCAAATGGCACCGCCGGGTAAACGAACCTCACATTTCCATACAGATACGGTGCGCACCATGGCAGATTGATATAGACAGCGACTGACAACGCCGAGGCACACAGGAAAATCAGCCCGGTCCAGGCCTCGGGGCCGCGCACTTCCGCCGACATCGCGACATTCTTTGCCCTGGCGATTGCAGCCCTGAATATCAGCAGGAAGCTTGAAAATGCCGCCACCATCATCAGCGGGCCGGTAATCCCGAGACCCCACGACGAATTCGGGGGCGTTTTTGTGCCGACCATGGCCTTGAAAAGCTCACCGGAAAACACGAGCGGTGCCAGGAAACGTCGAATCGTTGTCCCGGCGACACGCGCAGCATGTTCAGCATCACCGGCGAACAGTTCAAACCCACCGATATTCAATGGGAAAGGATATACCGGTGACCCGACAGCCTGAAAATTTCGAATGTAGAACGCGCTGCCAAAAAGTGCCGCACCGACTGCGAAAACCATAAGCCGACCGGCGCCGTCAGCCCATCCTCGCCGAACTGCTGCATCACCAACCCCTGACCTGCCAGCCCGCCCCATCTTCGGCGTGCAGAAAAGCCAGACAGCCACCACAACCACCGCCATTGGAATCCCGGTCAACTTGGTCCCAATCATCGCCCCGCAAAGAAACGACGCCACAACAAACAGACCGCTATGGTGTCGAAGCCTTCCTGAAAGGACCACCAGTCGCAACGACGCGAACAGAAACGCCCAGAGCGGGATTTCCACGTAAGCATCCGTAAGCAGCACAAAAAATGCCGGGACCGTCAGCAACGCGGAAGTCAGCGCAGTCGCCGCCCTGGAAGGCAGGTATTCCCGGGCAAAACTGTAAATTGAGACACCAAGGACGACGTACAACGGCAGGTTGGCCAGAGCAAGCAGGGACGCGTCGCCGCTTGAAAGCATTGCCCACAGGCTGAACAGATCCCCGTTCATTGTAAAGTAAGGAAAGGCCTCGAAATATGGCGGAAAGTGGACCGGGACAAGTGAACCGGACCTGAAAATTTCAGCGACAAGTGGAAGGTGATAGTTCAGCGGATCGAAACCGAATGAAGGCCTGACCGCTGCCCATGACAGCAGCAGCACGATCGCTGCCGCACCGGGCACGAACGCGACTACAAACAACCTGTCAGATCGTAATGCCCCTGCCACCGCTGAAACCAGACTTCCCATGAACGGGCGTTGCTGAATTTGACGGGTCAGCGTAAGCGACAGCCCCGCAAGCAAGGCGGTTGCTCCGAACACGGCCCATCTGGTCAGAACGCCCGACAAGGCAAGCGGCAGAATGATCGCCAGCACGCCGACAGCCGCCAGCGCCATCATTATCAGAAAGCGATCAGTCGCAGAAAGCCTGTCCCGCCTGGAATCAACGCTTGCCGCGACCCTGGCCGCCGCAAGGTAAAGCATACCGTTCAACAAAACGGAAAAAACGATTGCCTGAGTCTTGAATGCAAGTGCTTCCATCACGGCAAGATTATCACAAGGGCCGAGCTGATAACTACTGGCAGGAATCGGAAAGAATTGCGGGTGTCACCGGACAATGCCGTTCTACTGAACCGCCTTCTGACGCTTCATGTCGGTGGCGTAAACGGCAGGTACCGCAGCCAGTGCGCCCTCGGTCGGCTCGGGCAGATTCGCCATGAAGTCATACATTGCGCGCCACAGCTTCAATTCCTGAATACCTGCTGTGTCAGGATCAATGTCGATTATGGCGTCCTCGATGTTGTCATAGATCACGCCTTCGGCGTTCTTAGGTTCAAGCGAAACCATGCCACCAAGCATTTCCTTGATAACGCCAAGCATCTGACCGATGTAGAGGTTCGTCGCGACCCGGTACAGTTTCGTGTTGGCAGAAGTCGTATCAAGCGGGGTTGTTTCGTAGCCGCCGTTTCCATCGGCCATGTAAACCTTTGTAACCATATAGAAAGTATCATTGCCCGGCTTATACTCGAACTTAAGTCCACTAATCTGAAGGAAGAAAGAATCCGAGACAATCGGGGCTATACCAACAATGATTTCCAGGGCCGCTTTAAGTTCCGCAGCGGTCAGGTAGATTGACAGAAGCGGGTATCCAACATCGCCGTCAGGGCCGATTCCAAGCGGAAGAACCTGGAAGATGTCACCCATCGTGATCTTGCCGGTCTGTCCGATCGCGAAACCATCGCGAATGACGCCGTTCGCTTCGAAAGCCACGTCGAAGGGCTCGCCGACAAACTTAGCCGCGCTGGCCCTGACGCCGTCGGCAATCAGGTTACCAAGGCCAGACTCTGAGTACTCAACCGGCATCAGATTAAATTCGGTGGTCGCGACCGCATCGGCATATCCGGCACCGAGGCCCTGAAAAACAGTTTCCCCAAGCATGGCCTGATAGCCGTCAATTTCATCCATGTATTCAGGAAGGCCGGGATTAGTATCGTCAACAGGCATCGTCTTCCATGATTCAAACTGATAACCGCCGCCGTCCTTCTCAACCATGACCAGGCGGCCAAGAGCCTTGCCGTAGCAGCCGGTCTGAACGATGTAAGTCCCGTCAACAATGGTCGGTTCTGCCAGCAGCGTGTGTGTGTGACCACTGATAATCACATCAATACCGGTAACTGCACCCGCCAGCGTTTCGTCTTCGCCGGTCGTGGCGCCTTCCGTAACGCCAGAATGTGAAAGCGCAATTACGATGTCAACGCCTTCCTGATTTCGCAGGATATCAACCATTTCAGTGGCTGCTTCATCAAGCGGACGTACGGTGACTGGGTCTGCGTGCGGGGACAGTTTGATGGCGTTTGTGCCAAGAAGTCCGAAAAGACCGACCTTGATGCCGTTATCAAGCGTTATAACTTTGTACGGCTTGATTTTAGTTCCGACCAGCGCAGCAAGCGCGTCGTCGTCAGCAGACTCGGCGGAATACACCAGGTTTGACGCAAGCACGGTCAGTCCATCCGAGCCTTCCAATCCGTTCGTTATGACTTCAGCCAACCCGGCAGGTGTCCAGTCCAGCTCATGGTTTCCGATGGTTACGCCAACATAACCCATCTGATCCATCATCTTTAATTCAAGGCCGGTATCCTTCGCCAGTGCCGAAAATGCCGTTCCAAAACTGAAGTCACCGGCATCCAGACCGATCATCACTTCGTTCGCGCCAAGGTTGGCCTTTTCCCTTGCAAACATGGCGGCGATTCTGGCCAGGCCGCCAACAGTGTCGTCGTCGTTTATGGAACCGGGCGTGAAATCCATGACCGGACCGGTGCCGTTCATATGTGCATGAAGGTCGTTGGTATGCAGAATGACCAGGCGCTTCTTGCCATCTGGTGTAACGGCATCTGCCGGGTGAAGGTACGTTTCCCAGTCAATCGGGACCGTTGTGTCGACTGCGATGTCATCGATCACATCACCGCCTGCAGTGTCACCGCCGACATCGCCAATCACGTCATCAACGATTATTGCGTCTTCAGGGCTGCTGCTGCCCGAACACGCAACAGCAAAAGCAATCAATCCTGATATACAAAGCGAAACAATAACCCGCGAAACCAGTATCTTTTTCATTTTGAATCCATCCCTGCGTCAAACGGTTTTCAAGGCAGACATAAGTCTGTTTGACCGGATCCTACCACAATATTCGGAAACCTTAATCCCTGACCAACGTTCTGCTATGATTACCGTGGCCCCGTAACCTTAATTCAACTGGTGAATACATAGTTATGTCCGACAATAATTTTGATGCCGTCGTCGCCGGCGCCGGTGTTGCTGGAACCGTTTTTGCGGCGCGTCTAGCGGCACTTGGACACAAAGTGATTATCTGCGAGCCGTCCCGACGGGAAGACATCGGTCACGACTGGTGGGACAGCGTTGATCTTTCATCGTTTGACGCTGCCGGTATAACAAGGCCTGAACCGCCTGAACTGCGCACCTCGTTCCAGTTCAATGTAAACGTCAAAGGCACAACGTACCCTACTCTGACCTTCATGCCTGATGACATCGTCAACGTTGAAAGAAAACTGCTTGCCGCAAGACTGATAGCACACGCGATTGAAGCAGGCGTAACCATACGATTTGGCGTTAAGGCCGTCGGCCCGATCCTGCACAACGGCAACTGCGTCGGAATGACCGTCGTCGATTCCAAAGGCAAACAATCCGAAATCCGCGCGCCAATCACTGTTGATGCGACCGGTGCCGCCGGCGCACTGCGTGCCGCGTTCGGCCCGAAGTGGGGATTCGACGCCACTATTCCTGAATCCCAGATGATGATCACCTACCGCGAAATCAGGCGCGACACGTCCAATGGCGGAAAATCGGTCATCTGCCTGGGCGACAGTAATGCAACTAACTGGATCAGCCGCGAGCCTGACGGCCTGTGCGACATCTTTGCCGGGGCAATCGGTTCATCTGACCCGTCACAGCCGTGCACTGACCCCAAAATCCTTCTGGAACAGATGGTTGCGACCGAAGGTGGCGTGGGTGACTCCATCGTAAGGGCCGGCCACTACTGCAGAATTCCTTTGCGGCGCCCGTTTGATGGCGTTGTGGGCCCGGGGTTCATGTTGATCGGCGACAGCGCCTGCATGGCAAATCCGATCAACGGGTCAGGCGTCACAAGCTCTATAAGCGCAGCCATTATCGCCGCCGAGACAGCCCACCAGGCCATCTTGAAGAACGATTTTTCAGTGGCCGGCCTCTGGGACTACCCGTACAGGTTTTTCCGCAAACACGCTGAATTCGCGTTTCTGGACGTCTTCAAGAACTTTGTCTTCTTTGGTCCGCGGGCACCAATGCTGGCTTTTTTCAAAGCCGGTGGTCTTAACGGGCCGGCCTTCTGGAAGATGCGGGATGAGTTCAAACTGGCCGGACTTGCTGCAAAAATCAAGGTCGTGCTGGCGACGCCGTCGGCTGTTACGATGGCCCCCGGACTTGCCGATGCAATGGTCCGCGCCCTGCTGGCCGAGGCACTTTACAAAACCTACCCGCGACGCTACACCCAGCGCGGTTTCGCATCGTGGCGAAGACGCCTGCACGCAATAACTGGTTAAAAAAAGATTGGTTACAAGATTTTGAACGTCGTCAGATCGCCCTTCGCGACAGCAACCCTTTCAGAATAACCCCGACCGGTCCCTGTGCCGGCGGTCCATACGGGCGCCCGCCCAGAATCGTATCTTTAACGACAATCGTCTTCAGGTCCTGCGGACTGGTGTCATAAGGACTGGCCGAAAGTACGGCCATATCTGCGTACTTGCCAGCTTCAAGCGAGCCCCTTTCCCTGTCATCAAAAGTCGATCTGTAACCATTAATCGTGAACAGGCGCAACGCCTGCCTCACTGTCAGTGACTGCGCCGGGACATAGTGATTACACGCTGCGTACATTCCGGCTATCGGGTCAGGCAAAGTACACGGCGCGTCTGAACCGCCGCTCATCATAATTCCAATGTCCGCCATGAACCGCAGCGGTGAAATCCGGGCCGCGCGATCACCCAGAATTGATTCAATGTATTCAAGCGGTTCCAGTTCCCACAACTGGAAACCGGGCTGCAGCGGAATCTGAATCCCAAGCTCGACACACCTGTACAAGCCCTCAATCGTTGGCAGACAGGCATGAATTATTCCGTGACGATGGTCAGGTCGCGGCGTATCGCGAAGCGCGGCCTCGATGGCGTTTACGGCCTGACGAAATGCCGCATCACCGATTGCGTGCAGTTCAATCTGAAGCCCGGCACGGTTGGCGTTGATGCAGAAGTCCTTGACAGTCCGGTCATCATAAAACAGAACGCCAGTGTTATCAGTACCTTCGTATGGACGCAGCATCGCCGCATCCATACTGCCGAAGCAACCGTCAAGGGCGGTGGCAAAACACCCGCCAATTCTGGGCAGTCTGCGGCGCCTGACCTTCCGTATGTCCATCGTCTGAAAGAAGATTCTCATCTGAAGGCCGGAATCGGTACCCCTTGCAAACCAGCGTTCAAGATCTACGTCAAGGTCGCGCGGAAAGCCGACCCCTGACACAACATCTATTTTCCCGGTTCCAAGCCGGACGATTTCAGAAGCTGCCGTAATCATGTTGCGGACGACTTCCAGCGGCGGAATGGACGACGTGACGAAATCGGTGCAGGCGAAATAGGCTTCCTGATTCATTTCACCGGAATCTGCGTGATAGCCGCGCAACGACGCGATGTGCGGTGGAAGCTGCGCGATCATCTTCGAATTTACAAGGCACGCATGACCGTCATATTTAACAATGAAGACAGGACGATCCGAGCATACTTCATCGATTTCCTGCCTGGAAATCATGCGTCTTTCAGCCACACAGTGCACTGAAGCCCCGAACCCGACAACGATGGCCGATTTGCACGTTGCGGCGAATGCCTTCAGCCTGGCCTGCAGCTCAGCGATACTGCGCGCCGACCTGACATCAAGTCCCGAATGAAACAGCGCAAACGACGCAAAATGTATATGACTGTCCGCAAACGAAGGGACAAGCGCACCACCATCAAGATTTACCCTGCTTGAATTTTCATACTGCGCGGGCAGTTGATTTCCCGTCCACAGGATTTTCCCGCCATCTTCAACCAGGTAACGGCACACAGAATCACTGGCGTCGCAGGTAAGGATTGAACCTTCATAGACTTTCATAATTGACCCCATCAACAAGTCAGACCATGCGTTCGGGCGTTGCTGTGCTGCGGGCAGCGTCTTTTCTGGCCGTGCTGAATATCCTGTAGCCCCAGTCCATGCGGACAAAGGCGATCATCAACAGAACGATGAAGGCCAGAACGACAGCAGCCATAATTCTATTATAACCTTCTACTATAAAAGCGGGACCTTCGCCAGCCTTCTGAGGTGTACGGGGGCCGACCGGCAGATCCCATTTTCTGGCAAGCCCGCTGAATTTAGTCAGATGAATAACCGGTATCCCATCGGACGCGAACCGCATCAACATGGAATCGACCGAAGGATTCTTTCCACCGGGGACGGCTGTATTCAAGCCGGCCGAAAACATCTTCTTTCCAACCGAAGTTCCAACCGAGACAGTACCGCCACCAATATTTATGTATGCCGCGATCGGCTTGCCGGCAGCAAACTTCTCGTAAACCTTCATACGTTTTTCAACGCTGTCTGCATAATTTTCAACGGCAAGACCCGGACGTCCGCTTCGGGCAATCGAGGCGTCTATCAACGCGATGGCTTCCGGGTTAAGTCCAAGCGCCGTATCGTCGATACCGCCGCGTGTCACGGCCTCGGAACGATACGGGAATATCTTCTGATCGTTCAGCAGCTTTTCCATGTCGGGCCACATGAAATCCGGGAAATTGGCGCCCCACTGGGAAGAACCGACGCTGGATATGATGATCGGTTTCAGGCCCAGCACGGAAATGGCCGAAAAGACACTGATATTCATCCCTGGAAAGGATCCCGAGACCCCGACCGCTACAATGTCGCCTTTTTCCAGACCTGCCCTTTTCAGCAGATGTACGATGACCGCCGCGAAATTCGGGTTTACCGAGCTTCGCTTGGATATCAGATAACCGGGATTGGTCGTAACCGGAGTAACTGCCTCGCCGATCAACCCGGTCCCGGCCGGGTCAAATTCATAGTTTATGGGATGGGCCAGTCGCAGCCTCTCCGCCTTGATAGCTTCAGATGCCGTTGAAGCCAGCTTTGCCGCACTGACCTTCAACTGGTAGTAACGCTGCTTTTCCTGTACCCGGACGTTTTCGACAAGCAGCAGCCCGGCGACCGCAATGACCGCGACCACAACCATTACAGATTTTGAAATTCGCCGCGGTCTCCAGTAGAGTTTTTTCATCGCGTCCACCCTTCCGAAAAGCCGGTGACGACCAGGACCAGCCTGACAATGACGGTAACAATAGTCAGGGAAGAAAGCGTCTGAACGATTCCCTGCCGATCCATCCACAGGGCGATCAGACCAGGGATAATGTACCCGATGACTTCGAATCCGCTGCTCTGCTGGCTGGTATATTGACTGACAAGCATACCGGCAAGATAGCCAAACAGGATCATCACCGCCGTGCGCCTGCGCCCGAAAATAATCAGATAGACTGACAGCCCGCGCACCACGGCAAACGTCAGGAAACCCGCCCCGACCGTAACCGCAATCGTCAACGGCTGATCGATGAAAAGTGCCAGATAACCCGGCACGACGATGCCGCCCGTCGCGACACCGAACGCCTCGGAAAACAGAAGTCCCGTCACGATTCCAATACCAATCGAAACAGGCAGCAGTTCAGCAACCATCCGTATCACTCCCCGACTTCACTGCGATTGCTGAAATAGGAAACTAGCGGCAGACCGAATCCACCGATATTTCCCATACCAATCAACAGGTTGGAACTGGCGCAGTTTTCCAGAATCTTTTCAAAAATGCCTTCTACCCTGTCGTCCGATGCGTCCACAAACAGCGCAGGATCCATCCCGCTTTTTGCAGCCGCCTTGATGAATTGGTAGGCCCCGGTTCCCATGACTATCACTTTGTCGGCCTGCTTCCAGAAAGCGGTGTCATTAACCATCTGAAGCGTCCTGGCCGGCCGATCTTCGCGCAAATTGAATATGGCCATGACCTTTTTCACGTCTTTATGACGGGCAATCGACATGTTCCAGATCGTCTCACTCGATTCAGGGTCATTAGCGGCGAACCCGTTAACGAACACAATCCGCCTGCCGAAGTAGTTCACAACGTATTCCTTCAAAGCACCGGGGTCCGCATTGGCCTTCCACATGCCGGGAATCGCAGCTTCCTTCGTTATTCCAAAAGACTCCAGAACCTTCAACGCCAACGCGACATTCTCGGGGTGTTCCTGATATGAAAATCCTTTCATGTCATCAGGGGTTATGGCTTTTACGTCATCTTCGGTGACTTCAACAAGAGATGCACTTCTGTCAGCGGCGGCGTCCCGCAATATCTGAATATTCCGCCTTTCAGCAGTAAAAACGATGCCTTTTCGGGGAATGATGGCGGCCAGCGTCCTTGCGACATCCGTTTCGTCCGGGCCCATGACGTCAAGATGGTCCGGACGTGCATTTGTAATTACAGCGTGGGTTGCCCGAACCAGCTTGTCTTCGGAAACCCAGTGCAGAGTCGGCTGCAGAGCCATACATTCCATGACGATGGCATCCGAACCCATGTCCCTGGCGGCCGCCACAGCCCTCTTCTGTTCAATTATGTTGGGACCGGTCGGTCTGAACATCGGAAGCTCGCGACCTTCCGGCGTTATCATCCGGGCGGTCGTCCCGGTCGTCTTGGCCGCTGTCCTTATCCCGAAATTATTCATACCGGCGGCAAGCAGTCTGGTAACGCTGGACTTTCCACGGGTTCCGGCGACATGAATTCTTCTGTTTATTGAAAACAAGGCCCGGCGATGGAAGAAATTTTCAACCATTCCCACGGCCACCAGGCCCACGGCCAGAATACCGAGCAACCAAACGCCCATCATTCGCCAGGTACCCCGTTTCCGTCAGGAATAATTGCCGTTGTATTTGTCCGATAAAGCCGTCAGTTTGTCAAACCGACCAGCAGGGGCGATTCGCAGGTGCCATTTTTCGTCACCTGATATGACAAATATGGATTCAGTGCGCATAACGGGACACCTGGCAGGAACGGTCACAACGTCGTTCCGGCACTGGGCGACAGTAAAAATTCTTAACAAATTTAAGGTGATAAAAACATCAGGAAGATGACTGTGGTTGCTGGCACCATCCTTGCAAGTCCCTTATAAAGTGCGGGGCGTTGGGGGGGTTCCAGCGTTCGATATTATGAAAAGCCCCGGTTTCGTGAACGGAAGTTCAGGGGCCGGGGCTTTTCTGTATTCAGCACAGTTTTCCCTGCAGAAAGATCATGCCGGTGCAACGTGTCTTACCGGGCTGTCAAGCCTTTCAGATTGAAGACTTCAACCCGTCTACCTGTTGGATTTACCGATAATCACGCTTGAGGAAAGTGCTCCTCTGGAGTAGATTACCGGGTGTTTTAAATTTTGAGGTTCTACAATGAGACGCTTCTGTCTGCCCTTATCAATGGTTATTTCGGTCGCGGCCCTGTCCCTCATGCTTTCTGCATGCGGCAGTGAAGGCCAGCCCGGCACGGATGTTCAAGATGACCTGATTTCTGATGTAACGGCTGATGTGTCGGACGTTCAGGAAGATCAGGGGATTGAGGATACCGGACGCGATTCGACTGATACAGGCGACGTCCCGTTGCCATGCAACTGCGAAGTCGTGTCTGAATGCTGCGACGGCTGCTATGCGCTGAAGGAAAATCAGGCGTGCGCCATGACGGTGGAAACGATGCCTTTCTGCAAGACTCCGCTTTGTATAGCGGGGGAATGTGTGCTGGGTGACGTGACATGTACCGGCGACGGCAAGTGCGCTACCGGCACCGGCGTATGCGACCCGGCCAACGGGATCTGCGGTTTCGCGAATGCCCTGGCCGATGGCGAATCATGTATGGCCCGCGATGATATTGACGGAAGCGGCGCCTGCCTTTTCGGCGCATGCACCGAATTCACGGCATGTGACAACCGCGCCTACGACCAGGTTGGCGGGATGCCCTGCAACTTTGGTTCTGAATGTATTTCAGGCATTTGCCTGCAGGGCGATTCCGGATGGGATCAGTACTGCTCGCTTGCCTGTGAAAATGGCGGCGCATGTCCCGACGGTCTTAGATGCACCAAGGACTACGACGGTAATTCTTTCTGCACAAAGATTGGCACCATCGGCTACCCCGGTGACGCTTCAATCGCCCTTTTCAAGCCATGTAACATGGACGAAGACTGCGTCGGCGGACTTTGTCTGGGATACGACGACAAGCGCTTCTGCTCGGCGAATTGTGAAGCTGTTGCCGGCGGCGTAAAAGACAGCACGATTTGCGGCAGTTGCGGCCTGTGCCGTGATGGCGGCATCGATTCCGGATTCCAGTTCGAATTCTATTGCGTACCCGACAGTGACGCCATCGGCGGCGACCCGTGCCAGAGCCCGATGGATTGCGGAACACACTTCTGCTACGAAGGTTACTGTTCTGACCAGTGCTTCATATTCTCGGAAGAGCTTGATTCCTGCCCGAACGGCTTCAAATGCGTGCCTGATGCTTACGAAGTCGGCCTTCAGACCTGCGTAATCGACACTTCGCTTGGTCGCGAATTCGGCGAAATCTGCAAGCATGACTACGAATGTACGACCGGTTCATGCCGTGCAATCGGCGCGACGTCTTACTGCGTCAGCCCCTGCGATGCCTGCTCGCTTGGTGCCTGCCAGCAGATTGGCTGGATCCAGACGAACACGCTGCTTGAACTGTGGAACGAGGGTGATATGTTGCCGCTGGCAACCGATGACAATAACGGCAACGGCGACCTTTCAAGCCTGAATTACTATGCCACCGGAACCGTCCCGCATTACATCGTTGTCAAGGGCGGAACGGCTGACGCTGTCGGTCCCTATAAACTGAACGTGGTCGTCAACAACGAAGCGGGAACCCCGACCGAAGTTACCGAAGTGGAAGCCAACGATACGATGATGACAGCCGAAGTAAAGGTGGCGCCTTTCCTGATCATGGCTCAGCTTGAAGCAGCCGGTCAGGACTGGTTCAAATTCGATGTCGCCCTGCCCGAAGGCACAACGTCTGTGCGGATAATGGCCGAAACTGTTCAGGTTCCTGAAAACGTATGCGTACCGACAACCATCAGTGGAACCACCGTTTACGGCGATGCATGCACGTGGGGATGGCAGTGCTCGACCGGACTTTCCTGCCTGGAAGGCACCTGCAACAAGACTTGCGCGCTTGATACTGACTGCCCGGACGGCATCTGCTTTGCATACTCGGAAACCGACAAGCGCTGCGTTCCCGCTGACCAGGTCGGCGTAAAGGTAGTTGGCGAAACGTGTGCGCTCGGATTCGAGTGCATCGACGAATGCTATCCCGATGAATATCTTCAGGAATTCTACTGTTCAAAAGCATGCGCGATTGACGCCGACTGCCCGTGGGGCATGGGTTGCCTGAACGACGTGTGCAGCAAGGGCTTCCCGACGGCCAGTTTCCCATATGGTTACTGCCGCATGAATGCCGACTGCGAATCATACATCTGCGTTGACGGCATCTGCACGAACGACTGCGAAGCCGATGAAGACTGCGAAGGCTCGGCGGCCATAGTACCGGCCGGCCCGAAGGAACTCTGCGCGTCCTGCGACACAAACACCGACTGTAACGACGGCACAGAAGACTTCTTCAACGAAGCTTACTGTGTACAGGTCAGCGAAACGGAAAAGTTCTGTGCCCCGCAGTGCACTTACTTCCCGAACATCTGCCCCGAAGGCACACGTTGCTACTCGCTTGACGGCTTTACAAAGGTCTGTGCGCCTGTTTCATTCACTTGCGCCGGTGGCAGGGTTAACTGCGAAACAGGTACCGGCAACTGCATGCAGGCGTTCATAACGGACGGAAGCACATGCCGCTATAACGAAGAATGCGTTGGCGGAAAGTGCGCTGCCGGCATCTGCCGTTCGGCCACCTGTGACAACACAATCGAATGCGGTTGTGACCTGCTTGAATGCGTCGAAGGTTACTGCGAATTCGTCGCGGGCACCGATGGTACGATGGAAGTTGAACCGAACAACACGATTGACACGGCTCAAATGCTTCTCAGCCTGCCGGTCAAGGTTATTGCCGGCTTCAACGCCGAAGGCAACCTGATTGACAGCGACCTGTTCAGGATCAGCGTCGAACCGGGACATGCCTACTCATTTGACGTAACTGCCGCCTGCGACACTCCGTCAGATCCCGCAATGATCCTGCGCGACCAGTCAGGGGCAGTCATTACCGGCTGGGCCGTTGACGACAAATCCCAGACCGACTACTTCCCGGCGATGTTTGGTTACGTTCCCGTTGGCGGCGGAGATCTGTACGTGGAAATCGTCCAGAGCCCGTACGTTGATGGCGTCCTTAGAACTCCATATGTACTCAGTATCACTACGTTCGTACCGGAAGTTGGCAACAACTGCACCGACGCGATTGAATTTGTGCCCGGCGATTTCAGCGGCAGCACAACATCGTTCTTAAACCACACCAGTTCGATCACTCCGCCGGCCGCTTTCCAGGAAATCTGGGGCCCGGATATGGCCAGATACATTGACATACCAGGCGTAACCGCTA
>CAZFVA010000006.1:82495-92375 GCA_964522105.1 uncultured Anaeromyxobacteraceae bacterium | reverse complement strand
GAAATCTGGGGCCCGGATATGGCCAGATACATTGACATACCAGGCGTAACCGCTATCGGCAACTACTCTGCTGTGCGCGTGGCACTGACGATCGCGCCGGAAGCAAACGACCTGGTCATGTACGCCATCGGCAGTTGCGCAGACCCGGACGAAAGCCTTGTTACGTGGAGTAACTTCAACGGAACGGCAGGCAAGGAACAGCTCACTCTTGTTAACCTGGATGTCGAGCCGCAACGCTTTATCGTCGTGATGGATTCCTACTCCTGGGATTACGCTGACCTCAGGCTTGGCCTGTTCCTGCCAGTCACCGACAGACCGGCCCCGATTACCGGCAACGACATCGCTCATGCTGAAACGATGGAACCGTCCGTTGGCATGCCGAAATCAGCGCCGATTGATCTGGCCCTTCCCTACACAAATGCGCTGGCCCCGTTTGAAGGCGCATGCACCGACAAGGTAACCAGCGGAAAGGACTACGTATTCAACGTTCTGGTGCCGTACGGTACATTCCTGAAGGTCGAAACGACCCAGGCATTCACCAATTCCGTCATGTACATTCTTGACGGCGATGACCCGAATTCCTGCGCGGCATACGGCAGCGGGGCCCTTTATCACATGCCTGTCTTCGAAGAACCTGGCGAGCCGAAATCAGTGTACGTTGTCATTGAAACGTCCGGACATCCCGGTGGCGAGCTGATGTTCAACGCAACAGTTGAAAACGTTGGCCCGTGTGCGGGGCCGTGCGACCCGTTGGTTGCGACAGCCGGCTGCGAAGTTGACGGCAGGCTTTGTTACTGCGACACGGTAAGCAAGTACTACCAGAAGCTGGACTGCAACCAGAGCTGCATTGACAGTGGATACGCCCTGTCGGGCACCTGCCACGTTTATGCAAGCGAAGGTATCGCTGTTGGCCCGAAATGCCAGTGTGAATACGACTGCGCGATGGAAGGACTGACTGAAAATATGTGCGGCGGCGGTTCATACACAAACTGTACATGCGCAACTGCTGACCCGTGCAGTTGGGTTGGCGACGGCACTTGCGACTCGTTCTGCAGCACAGAATACGCATCGTTCGGCGCATTCGACGACACAGTTGACTGCACCCCGGCCGGATAGCAACGGATAATCAGGCACCTACTTCTTTAAAGACTCCAGACTTCTATACCCTTCACACTTCTTGCCCGACATCGCATTAAGCGTCTGCTGCAATGAACCAAAAGTCTGGCGACCTACAAGACGGGCCTTTTCAACCCCTGCTTCGTCTTCAAATACAAAGACCGGGATACCTGTTACGCCGTATTCCCGGGCCAGTGCGCGACCGGATTCAGTTGAAACGTCAATCAGTCGGACGCTGACCCCTTCATCGGCGCAATCGTTCTTTAACGTATCCACGATTGGAATCATCTGCCGACAGATGTGACAGCCCGGCGAGAAAAACTCAAGAACTACGGGATGATTGGTCGCCAACCCGGCACACGTTGCGCCCTGCTGCGTTGAATCACAGGAATCAGAACCGGAAGCTGCCATCAATTTTCCAAGCGATGCTACTTCCGGGGCAGGCGCGGCCACGGCAGTCGGGCTCTGTGACATGAAAATGGCGTCCAGACGGTCAAGATACCCGGTGTTCATCAGCAATCCGGCCGCAACCATGACAATTCCGGTAACCTTCGAGAACACAGGAATAAAACGGCGCATCTTGACCAGGGCAGGCAGCGCCCAACCGGCAAAGAAAGAAAATGCGATCAAAGGAAGGCCGAAGCCAAGACCATAAGCCGCCAGCAGACCCATACCTTCAAAGGCGCTTGTCGTCTTCAATGATGTATATGTAAGAACTGAACCAAGCACAGCACCGATGCACGGCGTCCAGATAAACGCGAACGCCAGGCCCATCAACAGTGCATTTACATAGTGAAACCTGGTCTTCAGGCGGGATGTGCCTGAAGTTGTACGGTCCATGAACGGCAATTTCAGCCAGCCCATGAAGTACAGGCCAAGAAGGACTATCAGAAGGCCCCCGAACTGCTGGAACAGCGCCCTGTGTGCGACCAGCGCCCTTCCTATAAATGTGGCCGACAGGCCAAGAACAGAAAATACCAGCGTAAACCCGGCGACAAATGCGACCGTTGAAAAAACCAGTTTGAACCGTGATGGCGGAACGGCTGCCAGGCCGGAATCATCACCGAAGGCCTGTCCGCCAACTGGAAGCGCACCGCCGGCCAGAATGCCAAGGTAAACCGGTACCAGCGGCAACACACATGGTGACAGGAACGTCAGAAGACCTGCTGCCATGATTCCGAAAACTGAAAGGTCCATAATTTCTCCTGGCGATGGCTAAACAGGACAAAACACATCCTGTTAACAATAGACACCTGCACCCCGGTTGGCAAGGTTCGGACGGGAAATTGCGTGAAATCAGGCAAAAATTACACATCGGGCAGTCCCTGATTCCTGCAAAGTCTTTGCCGAAGCAGCCCGCTCGTGGTAATTGTGTCGCACACAGGTGGCGGCTGACAGTGCCGCCTTATTGAAAGACGCCGGGGGATTAAAATGAGTGGAAAGGTACTGGAATCATTGAAGAAGCGCGGGATGTTCTCCCAGCTTACAAATAATGACGAAGTTGCGAAGCTTCTGGACACGCCTGGAAACGCGATCTACGCCGGATTCGACCCGACTGCCGACAGCCTTCATGTCGGACACATGCTTCCAATAATGGCTCTTGCGATGCTGCAGCGGGCCGGACATATCCCGATAGCACTGGTCGGCGGTGCTACCGGCATGGTCGGCGACCCGAGCGGAAGAAGCTCTGAGCGAAATCTTCTTACATTTGAAGAAGTTGCACGCAATTCGCTGGCAATTAAAGGTCAGCTTGAACACTTCCTGGACTTTTCAGGAAGCAACGCAGCCATCATGGTCAACAACGCCGACTGGACTGAAAAACTGTCGGCTATTGAGTGGCTGCGGGACGTCGGCAAGCACTTTTCGGTCAATTACATGCTTGGCAAGGAATCGGTCAAGCGGCGCATTGAAGACCGCGAAAGCGGCGTTTCATACACAGAATTTTCATACATGATTCTGCAGGCTTATGATTTCCTGCAGCTTTTTCGCAGACACGGTTGCAGGCTTCAGGTCGGCGGAAGTGACCAGTGGGGCAACATCACAGCCGGAATCGACCTGATTCACAAGGTGGCTGCGGCAGATGCGTTCGGCATGACGTTCCCGCTTGTCACGACATCAACTGGCGAAAAGTTCGGAAAATCGGCCGGTAACGCGGTATGGCTTGACCCGGCCAGAACCAGCCCGTACCGCTTCTATCAGTACTGGCTGCAGACTGAAGACTCGGATGTTGCGCGATTCCTGGGGTACTTTTCGTTCCTGCCGTGGGAAGAAATTGAAGCCATTGCGGCAGAACACGCGGCTGAACCTGAACGTAGAATCGGTCAACGGCGGCTTGCTGAAGAAGTTACGCGCCTGGTCCACGGCGAAGCTGAGCTGCAGCGGGCAGTCAACGCGTCGAAGGCACTGTTCGGCGGGTCACTCGCAGATATGGACGCCCGCGATCTGAACGATATTTTCGCGGAGGTTCCGTCCACAACACTGCCGGCCGATGCAATCGCCACCGGAATCGGGGTTGGTGATCTGCTTGTAAAATCGGGCATGTGCACGTCATTCGGCGAAGCAAAACGCCTGATTGCCGGCGGCGGCTTCTATATCAATAATGAACGTATCGGCGATGCGGCCCTGATCATCACGGCGTCATCCCTGCTGGCCGGAACCGCTATAGTCCTGCGCAGCGGTAAAAAGAACTACCGCCTTGTCCGTTTCGAGGGATAACACGAGTTTTACAATGAAAAACGACGGCACTGGTTTCTGGGAAAACATCAGTGGGGCGATACGCATCGGATTGGCGCTGATGACGCCGTTTTTGCGTGGATGGCGCATCCGTCATGGCGTGACTCATGAAGAGTTCAACAGCAACCTGCCGGGTGACAATATTGTCGCGGCCCCTAAGTGGCAATACCTTCACGGTATTACAGTTAACGCACCGGCGCACGCAATCTGGCCGTGGATCGCCCAGATCGGGCAGGGACGCGGCGGATTTTACTCGTATCAACGTCTGGAAAATCTGGCCGGATGCAAGATTGTCAACGCAGACAAAATACTTCATGAATTCCAGAATATCGCCGTGGGCGACGGCATCAAACTTCACCCGGACGGCCCGCCGCTTGAAGTGGCAATTGTTGAACCGGGACGCGCACTTGTGTTAAATGCATGCGCCGATATGCGGACCGGCGAAAAGTTCAACCCCGCCCTGCCCGGTCCACGGCCGGAAAACTACGTCAACATTACCTGGGCTTTGATTATTCAGGAAATCGACGCTGGCCACTGCCGCCTGTTCAGCCGCGACCGCGTCGACCACGGCACCGGCAGATTGACGCGCTTCAGCAACGGTCCGCTTTTGATCGAGCCCATCAGCTACGCCATGGATACAAAGATGTTAAAGGTAATCAAAGCACGGGTGGAAGCCTCTGTTCACTGATCGGGACCTGCTTCACACCAATATCACTTCCGCAACATAATGACGCGGAACATACCGTTGAACATTGAAGGTTCGTTATGGGCGACGATACACGACTGCCCCTTAAGCATATCCGCCAACCTGCGGTTAAGATCCGTCCCGAACAACGTCACGAATAGATTAGCAATTCTGCGCCACAAAGGAATCTTACCGGTGTCAGGCAGAAACTTGTCAAAGATGACTATGCGGCCTTCAGGTTTCAGAACCCGGAGCGCCTCGGCAAGGCACAGATGCGGTTCAGGAACGACGCACAGAATCAAATCAAGCACAATGCAGTCAAACGAAGCGGCGTCAAAAGGCAGTGCCTGCGCATCACAAATCTTCAAATCAATGTCGCGCCCCGGTATCGGAATCTTTTTGGCAGCTACAGCCAGCATATCCGGGCTCAAATCAACGCCTGTGGCATGCACACCTTCCGGCAGCAGGGTCAGATCGGTACCGGTGCCGACGCCAACCAGCAGCACACGCTCGCCCGGCTGCATTGCGGCCAGTTCAATCGCACGGCGCCGCCCGCTGACAAAGTACCGGTCCATCATCTTGTCATAGCCGGGGGCCCACAACCGGTAAACAAACAGGTTCCATTTGTTAGTCAGTTTCATGACGTTTTCACCATCAAGACTATGTGAATATTAGCAGAGGCGAGTCAGTCGGAGGACAGGAAAAATCGAGACCGTATGATCAACCTGCGATACCGATCAACTCAAACAGATAGTACATTCCACCGCCAATTATGGCGGCTATCGGAATCGTAAGAATCCACGCCCACAGAATACGACGGGCCACAATCCATCGGACGCTGTTAAGGCCACCCGCTATTCCGGTACCGATAATGGCGCCGGTAATCGTCTGGGTCGTCGAAACCGGGATACCAAGGGCACTTACCGCCAGAATCGTGACGCCGCCGCCCGTTTCAGCGCAGAAGCCATGCATCGGGTCCAGTTTGGTCAACTTCGAACCCATCGTTTTGACAATCTTGAATCCACCAAAAAGCGTACCGCATGCGATCGTTGTGTAGCACACGATTTCAATCCAGAACGGGATTACGTCAGGTTGTGAAGCATCGTAACCCCATAACTGGGCTGGAACGTTGCCCGCCAGAAGCAGCGCAAAAATGATACCCATTGTCTTCTGAGCATCATTCGTACCGTGCGAAAACGAATAGACTGCGGACGAAACGAGCTGCAACTTCTTGAAAACAGGTATTAATTTTGCAGGACTGCTGTTGCGGACAATCCAGGACACAACAATCTGATTGAAAAGACCAAGCGCCATGCCGATCATCGGGGCAATCACGATGAACGCCACAATCTTCAGGATACCGGCCATCTTCAACGCGCCCAGACCGGCTTTAATAAAGGCAGCACCAGCATATCCGCCAACCAGAGCGTGCGACGACGATGACGGCAGACCAAGCCACCACGTAATCAGATTCCAGGTGATGGCTCCTGTCAGACCGGCAAGGACGACCGGGACTGTCACCAGATTGATATCTACAACGTCTTTTCCAACCATTTTTGCGACGGCTGTTCCGAAGAAAAATGCGGCCGCAAAGTTGAAGAAAGCGGCCCAGGCCACAGCAAACCTGGGGGATAGAACACGCGTGGCAACTACTGTCGCAATGGAATTGGCGGCGTCATGAAAACCGTTAACAAAATCAAACGCCAGTGCTACAAAAAGCGTTACATAAATAAGAGGATCAATCTCTGGCACGGTGTGCCTCCGTTTGTATTCTTCAAGAGTCGCTAGCCAACATGCTCAATGAACAGACCTTCAATGATGTTGGATACGTCCTCGCATGAGTCAACGGCACATTCAAGCACTTCGTACAGTTCCTTAAGCTTCATCAATTCAAGCGGTTCTGTTTTGTTATGGAACAACATGGCCAGGCCCGCGCGATGGAAGCGGTCCCCCTCGTTTTCCAGGCGATTGATTTCCTTGCAAATGGTCGAAAAGGTTTTACCGTGCTTCTTCATTTCACGCAGATAACCAACAAGCGTAACCATTTCGCGCTGCGCCTTGACCAGCACCGCACATAACTGACGAACTCCGTCCGGCACCTCATTGATTTCATACAATTCTACGCGATGGGCGGCAGCCTGAACCAGATCAATGACATCATCCAGAGCGCTGATCAACGTACGGGTTTCCTCACGATCGAATGGCGAAATGAAGGTGCGGCGAATAAGATCCACCGTCATATGCGTGACGTTGTCGCACTCATGCTCCAGTTCCTCGATGCGACGAACATAACCGCCCACCGAAGGCGTTCCAATTTCATCAAGCAGTTTCTGCATGGTGATTCCGGATTCCAGCACAGACGCGACATGGCGCTCAAAAAGGTCAAAAAAACCAATGTTTTTGGGCATAATTTTGGAAAACATTCAAGACTCCTTAAATGACATATGTTCGGATACAAACGTTCCTCGGCAAGCACCATATAGCACCCACCGTGTGTTCATATCAAGTTAGGAAACTGTTAGGCCACGCTAACAAAGAGGTATTGCACAGAAAACAGTCTAACCGGGCCAAATTGACAGGCGTATTGAAGTGTTCCATCATCCCAGCAGATGTGAAAACTGGCATCGTTTTATTTAACTGGGGAATTTACATGTTACGAAACCTGAGTTTGCGGCGCCTTCTGGTCTTCTCTGCGTTCATGATCGCTGCTGCTTCATTTTCAGCGTGCGGTGGAACTACCAGTCCCGCGGGTGACGTACTGCCTGACGTGACAGACATTCATGAAGGCGATGTAGCGATTGACAGTCAGACACCGACTGACACCAACGTCCCAACCGACACGAATGTGCCGACCGATACGAACGTTCCGCCTGACAACAACGTAAGCAACGATACCAACGTTTTGGTGGACGGCACGGACGCCATTGATGACGATGCGACGACCGATGTGATCACAGATGTCGGCGATACGGTAACACCTGTTGATCCGTGGACCGGGCTGGAAATGCTTTTTGAAGATTTTGAATCGTTTGCTTCCGGCCCGTTAAGTGACCCATGGACAATCAGCCTTACAGGTGGAACGGCTACGATCTCGGCTATCAGCAAATCGGCCGCCGCCAACGTTCTGAAGATTGTTGATGGAGACCAGGCCGGCCAGTATGGACGAGTGTACCAGTTCATCGAAAACGGCCCGACTTTACTGAACAATGCTGACTGCGAAATGTCTTTTGACATCATGTTGATCGACGTTCAACCTCTGTACGTCAAGGTCAATCTGACGAACAACGCTTCCGGCAATAAAGACCTGTATCTGGCTGTCTCCGATCAGCAACTGCGGGCGGGCTACAATGACGCCAGCGTTATTTGCAGTTCGGCGGTTCCCCTGGGCGAATGGGTTTCTTTAAAAATGGCCTATTCTTACAAGGATCAAAAAGTTACCGTTTATATGAACGACGTTGTCACAGACTGTAACAACACAGCACTGGCGACTCCGACAGACGCACTGGCAATAAACCAGATCAGCATTGAAGTCCCGGGATCTATTAATTCGAGTCCTGTTGGCGGAACCTACTATTTCGACAATATGAAAGTTGTTCGAACCAAACCAACGACATGGACAGATCCTTACACCGCTCTGGTGTGGCAGTTTTCTGCCTCTGACCTGGCCATGGAAAGTGCCGACGCTGCTGACTATTGTGCCGGGCTCAGCCTGAACAAACTTGACAGTGGCTGGCGCATTCCAACCATTGAAGAGCTGCGGACACTTGTTTACGGGTGCGAAAAGACAGTTACCGGCGGTAGCTGCGGCATCCTTAACACCTGCACAGAGGCCGGGACCTGCTGGAGCGACGACTGCAACGGTTGTGAATATGAAGGGGCGCCGATGTACGGCTGCTACTGGCCCCTGTATCAGGAATCATGCACCATACCGTTCTGGTCCTCGAGTTCGCGTGGCGATGGTTACTGGAACATAGACTTCAGAGACTCGTCATTCGCATCCATTGCTGTCGAAGAGCTGCTCTGGGTACGCTGCGTCCACGATCCGATAATTAACTGACCGGTCAATTCATCCTTACCTTGACTGAAAAAGCAAAGCATCAAGACGGCCAAGTATCCGGGACATGATGGCGGGCGGAAGAACGGCGACAAATGAAGCCTGACGTTCGCGCCAATCAAGCGACTTCACCTGATCGGAAAGCACTGCACCGGTCACGGTAAGACCATCGGGCAGAACAACTTCAAAAGGATAACCCTTGATCTGGGCGGTTACAGGGCACATCACAGCCAACCCGGTCTTTCCATTGTAAGAAGCCGGGGAAAGCACGACGGCGGGCCGCCTGCCGGACTGTTCGTAACCGGCCTGCGGATTCAGAGTGATCCAGACGACATCGCCACGATCAGGAACATAAGCGCCTTCAGCTACCATGACTCATTCCCCACAGGAGTGCCAACGTCGGTTTCCGTGTGAAGATTGCTATCGTTGATTTTATCCAGCAGATCCGACAGTTCGAACCGGTCAGGCGGACGCGGACGCAGGACAATGCACCCGTCCTTCAGTTCAATATCCACACTGGAGTTCAACTGCACGCCTGCCTGAACGGCAAAAGCGTGAGGAATCCGCAAAGCAAGACTGTTGCCCCATTTTTGAACCCTGGCCTGCATGATGCGCCTCCAAATGGCTCTACAATGAAGATACTATTTCGGCGTGCAAGTGTCAAATGTTCGGATTTACGAATTAATTTACGATTTGGCGCGCGAAGACCGTCCGGGCTGGACTGCGGCAAGGAATTTAAGCTGAGGATGTTCTTTAAGCGTGCGGTTCATTGCCCACTCGGTGGAAAACAGGACAAGCGGGCGGCCTTCAACATCAAGGACGCACTCGCTGTAGCCTGACTGGTCAAGCTTGTTCAGGTTGATATCGCCTTCGATCCAGCGGGCCTGTGTGTACGGCAGGCGCTCGAACTTGACCGGGGCACCATATTCAGCCTGCAGGCGGTACTGAGTAACTTCAAACTGCAACACACCGACGGCACCAAGGACAGGGTCGCGTTCAAGCCGGTGGCGATCATAAAAAAGCTGGACAGCGCCCTCTTCCGAAAGCTGATCCAGGCCCTTTTTCAACTGCTTGCGCTTGCCCGGGTCCAGCTCGTGGACGCGCACAAAATGTTCAGGTGAAAAGCGTGGAATCCCATCAAATTCAAAGACTTCACCTTCACAGATGCTGTCACCGATACGCAGGATTCCGGGATCCCAGAGGCCGATGACGTCGCCAGAAAATGCCTCTTCAACCTGGACGCGCTCCTGAGCCATGAACTGGAACGTCTTGGCCAGTGAAATCGTCTTGTT
>CAZFVA010000006.1:68485-82395 GCA_964522105.1 uncultured Anaeromyxobacteraceae bacterium | reverse complement strand
TGAATTGCGCCGCCGTAAAGCAGCAGTTTTTCGGTCAGCGTCGTCTTACCGGCATCTGGATGGGAAATGATCGCAAACGTGCGTCGTTTCGCTATCTCTGCGCCTGCTTTTTCAAGTTCTGCGTCTGTCAAAATCCCACCTGCCCCCGCATCTTCACAATTTCGAAATTGCCGACCTGCCCGACCCCGCTCCGGCAAACCGGCCGCGAATACTACAACAAATCTGATCAAAATTGCAGGAATCCGTCGCGCCCAACTTGAATATTGACTACCCGCGATGCGCCCCGGATAATCCGTGTACCGGAAGGGGAACAAACAATGAAAAGCATCAAAGTTACAGGGATTCTGGTCCTGCTTATCTGCACATTCATTTCGGCCGGCGTTTTCGCGGCCACGCCCGAAGAGGCCCGGAAGGTGTTTGATCAGGGCAAGGTGGATGAAGCAATTGCGCTGTCTAAAGAAGCACTTGCGACAAAACCTGACGCGGCGACCGAGGCCAGATACCTTGACGTTCTGACCCGCGCATACATGCAGAAGGAAGACTGGACCAGCGCCTATGAACACTGCGGCAGGATGATCAAGTGGGACCTTCGAAACCGGCAGCAGAACGTGGAACACCGTTACATGACATCGCTGATACTGTACAAGCTTGGCAAAACAACGGCCGACAGCCCGGAGCGCAACGTCGCCGTTTCAGGCGTGATACTTGCACTGGAATCAGACCCGAAGAACCCGCAATATCTGGACCTTGCCGACAAGATCGGGATAAACAAGCCGGGCGTCAAAATCAACGTCGAAACGGTGGCCAGTGGCGAACAATCTGCACCGCCACCCACAAAACAAAAATCAGAAGCCGAAGAGTTGGTCGAAAAAGCCCGCGACGCCTTTGAAAAAGGCAAAGACACTGACGCAATGTTCTTTGCGGACAAGGCAATTCGTTTGGACCCAAACCTTGCAAAGGCCTGGAGCGTAAGGGGTTCGATCAACCTGGGACTGCAGGGTTATCGCGAAGCCATTCAGGACTTCAGTAAAGCACTGGAAATCGGCCCCCCCGATTCCTTCAGTTTTTATGGAAGGGCCAGGGCTAAAAAGGAAATGCGCCTGGGAAATCCTGCCATGGCCGATATCAACCAGGCTATAAAGCTTTACGATAAGAATTTCCTTTACTTTGAGCTGCGCGCCCTTTTGCGCGCCGATGCCGGGGATGACAAAGGTGCCCTTGAGGATTTTAACTCGGAAGTCAGACTTAACCCGAAGTACTACGGCGCATATTTCAACCGCAGTGTACATCTGATTAAGATGAAGGAATTTGCCAGAGCTCTTGTTGACGCGATGGCCGCGGTGAATTTGGCGCCGAAAGACGGCAACGTAAACGGGCTTGTGGCTGAGTGTTACCTGGAGCTTGGCAACAAGGAAAAGGCCATCGAATGGTACAGAAAGGCAGTCGAACTTGGTGACAAGCAATCGCAGAGCCTGCTGGATAAGTTACTGAAAGAACAGAAGTAACCGACCCGATTTACCAGCCCGACCCGCCCCTACTCTTCCTTCATGAATGGGTATTCGTAGGATTTCGGCGAGACGAAGTTTTCTTTGATGGTGCGCATCGACGTCCAGCGGGCCAGGTTCAGGTAGGAACCGGCTTTGTCGTTCGTGCCTGACGCGCGGGCGCCACCGAACGGCTGCTGGCCAACGACTGCACCTGTCGGCTTGTCATTGATATAGAAGTTACCGGCGGCGTTGCGCAGGGCCTTCGCACACTGCATGGCCGCGTAGCGATCTTCGGCAAAAACTGCACCGGTCAGGGCGTACGTCGATGTGGTGTCACACAGTTCAAGCGTTTCAACCAGTTTGTTGTCGTCATACACAAAGACGGTCAGAACAGGCCCGAAAATCTCTTCTTCCATCAGCTTGAACTTCGGGTTGGTCGTCACGACAACGGTCGGTTCAATGTAGTAACCGACCGAATCATCATAGTTTCCACCGGCGATGATTTCGGCTTCAGGCGACGCCTTCGCGTACTCAATAAAGGCCTTGTGGTCGTTGAAAGCGCCCTGATCAATGACGGCGTTCATGAAGTTACGGAAGTCCATCGGACTGCCCATCTTGATGTCGTCGATCATGCCGACGACCATATCGCGGATCTGCGGCCACAGCGACTTCGGGATGTAGGCGCGCGATGCGGCCGAGCACTTCTGGCCCTGATATTCGAACGCGCCACGGACCATACCGGTCGCGACCGCCTGGGCACATGCCGACGGATGGGCGAAAATGAAGTCCTTACCGCCAGTTTCACCGACGATTCTGGGATACGTTCTCATCTTCGGCAGGTTACCGGCAATCTGCTGCCACATGCCGTGGAAGACAGGCGTCGAACCTGTGAAATGAATGCCTGACAGCGCGGGCGACGCCATGACCGGATTGCCGACCTGACTGCCTGAACCGGGGATGAAGTTGATGACGCCATCCGGGAATCCGGCAGCCTTCAGAAGCTTCATAATCTGGTATGCCGTGAACACGGCAGACGAAGCCGGCTTCCACAAAACGGTGTTGCCCATCAATGCCGGGGCAGTCGGCAGGTTTCCGGCGATGGCCGCGAAATTAAACGGCGTAACGGCGAAAACAAACCCTTCAAGTGCCCGGTATTCAACAGAATTCCAGACACCGGGCGAACTTTCAGGCTGCTGTTCGTAAATGAACTTCATGAAGTGCGGATTGAAACGGTAAAAATCAATAAGTTCGCAGGCCGAGTCAATTTCAGCCTGATAAACGCTTTTGGACTGGTTCAGCATGCAGGCGGCATTCATTGTGTCGCGCCACGGACCTGCCAGCAGTTCGGCCGCCTTCAACATGCAGGCAGCGCGGTCTTCCCACGGTGTTTCGGACCAGGTTTTCCAGGCTTCAGCAGCGGCCTTGACGGCCATCTCAACTTCAGCGGGACCGGCCATGTGATACGTCGCCAGAACGTGCTGGTGGTCATGAGGACAGACGGCTTTCGATGTCTTGCCGGTCCTGACTTCCTTTCCACCGATGATCAGCGGAATCTCAATTTCCTGGCTGAAAATCTCGTTCAATTTTGCCTTCAGGGACGCCTTGTGCGGCGAACCGGGGCCGTACTCGCGGACTGGCTCGTTCTTTGGTCTGGGAATCTGGACGATACTGTTCGGCATGATGGCCTCTGGTAAGAGTATTCATATCAGGACCGGGCGTTTGCCCGACACATAAACCGACTGATACTACCGTCCCGCAAAGGTGTGTGGCAACACCCAAAGTGTGAAATAATTCACAAAATCAGATGATAAATCTAGTTGAAGTCGCCGGAAACGCCGTCCACGGCGTTCTTGGTACCCTTCGTTGAACCACCGACACCGGGTTCGCCGTGGGAAAGAATATTTGAACCAGGAAGTGTCAGCACCGTGTTCGACGTGTATACAGCGAACGAAACGCCGCCGGCCCCGCCGCCGCCATAACCGGCGCCAGAACCCGAGCCACCACGTCCACCATCACCCGACCAACCGGCAGTGCCCTGATTGCCAACACCACCGTTACCACCTGCACCACCGGCCCCGCCCTGTCCACCGATTGCGCCGTTACCGGCGTTGGCGGCCGAAATTACACAATCCACCACGGTTGCGCCGGTCGAGCTATCAAGGAAAATACCGAGCGATGCGCCGCCAGCCTTGCCGCCAGGGCCACTTGGACCACCGCAGCCACCAGCGCCACCGCCGCCTCCGCCACCGCCATCTTCGTAATAATCACCGCTGTCATAACCGGAACCGCCACCGCCGCCGCCGCCGCCATGACCGGAACAGCCGGCAACCCCTGGTGTTCCTGCGGTTCCGACCCAGTAGCCACCAGCTGCTGCTCCAATCGTCTTCGCACCGTCAGAATCACCTCCGACGACCGAACATGACGCACCGGCGCCACCATCATCAGCATTGTCATACCAGCCGCCTAAACCGCCGGCACCACCGCCCGCGCCAACAATCAGACCATCAAAACCCTTATATCCGGAGGTGAAATAATAACCGCCGGTGCCGCCTACCCCGCCTTCGCGACCGCAAGCTGATGCCCCTGCCGTTCCAGGGGTAACGTAGTACCCGCCAGCCCCGCCATTGCCGCCCGCAGCCCCGGCTGGCGCTGCCGCTGTCGCGACGTGATTTCCACCGGGACCGGCCTGAATATTGACGTTTACAATGCCAAGACCGGCACAGTTGGAACACTTGATCCCGTAAACGTCCGCGCCGTTATCCGATTGATTGGAAGCCCCGGCCACAATGTTCAGCCCGGATATCCACGTTTCGGTCGTCATATTGGAACCGTCGATGGCCATAATGCGGCCATCCACTATGGCCAGCGCCACCAGTGTGGTTGTATTTGACGCCGAGAACGTCCAGTTACCGTCGGTCGAGAAACCGCCCAGCAGCGAAATCGGCCCGTCAACTACCAGATTTTCCTGATAAGTACCGGCGGCGATAAAGACCCGCTTCTTCACAAAAGCAGCCTTCGCCATGTTGATACCTTTCTGGATAGTTCTAAACGGCGCGGCCCTGCTTCCGTCGGCCCCATCACTGCCTGTTGTACTGACGTAAAAGGCCAGATCAGGCTCGCCATCGTTACCGTCGCAATCTTCATCAATGCCGTTGCCGGGCTGATCAAAATTGGACACAAAGTGACATTCGCAGCCGTCGTTTATGCCTCCGGACGTGCTGAACCAGCCGTCCTGACAGATCATTTCACAGTTGAAATCAATAAGGCCGATGCATGTCCCGGTAGTGTTTGACGGCATCGGATTGGTCATGAAAGCGCAGTTGACGCAGGCCCCATCGACCCCGTTGTCACCACAGCAACTGTCAATATTATTGACCACACAGACGGCGCCGTCAGGGTGATACCCGGACACGCAGCCAAATGTACATTCCATGTTGGTGCACGTCGGAATTCCGTGCAGCGGCGCCGTACACTGACGACCGCACTCGCCGCAACTGGACGGCAGATTCAAGGATGTTTCGCAGCCATTGTTGTAGCCGCCATTACAATCATCATAACCATCGTTGCAATTTAAAGCGCAAAGGCCGTCAACGCACGCTCTGGTTGAATTTGCGCGGGCAAAACAGAGAGTACACGCGGCACCGCACGCATTCGGATCGTCATCAGCTTTACAGGACGGGCCACACGCATGAAAACCTGCGCCACAACCTGTGTCACATGCATACGAATCGCCGGAAGGAATGCAGGCAGGCTGCCCGCCGGGGATTGCAGGTTCGCACGGCACGCAACTGGTCCCGCAGGCATCGACCGAATTAGCGGCAAAACAGGTGCATGAACACTGATGTGTCCCGGCCCCGCACTCACGAGACGAACCGGACACAGGAATTTCCAGAACCGACGTATTCAGCGCATCGGTAGTAACGTAAAGAATACCTGTGTAATCACCAACAGTTGCCGGATCAAAATTGAATGAAAGCTGAATGTTTGTAAGGCCGCCACCAGCCGCCAGAGAAACCGGCAATGTGGCGGGAACACCGGACAACGTAATCTCCAGGCCAGGGGGGCCGGTAAACGAAATTGCATTAATCCACATCGGCCCTTCGCCGGTGTTTTCAATGTTCAACGTCGTCACGGAATGACACCCTGGAAGGGCGTTCACAAGCTGCAAATCTGCTACGGAAGGAAACACAGAAATCGACGGTCTGGTAACCTGACCGGTGACATTGATTTCGACCTCGGGCAATTCCACAAGACTTGTGGTCAGGACAAGCGTCCCGACGCACGGACCGGCCGCCGCCGCCGCATCAGGGCTGAGCAGACCGCTGATTTCAACACTTTCATCGGGCTGAAGTTCGCGAACCTCGACCGGATTCACAGACAGCCACTGACACGCGCCACCTGCAAAAACAACAGGACCGACCGAGACCGGTACGTTGGAAACATTCTGTACAATCGTTGAATACTGGACTTCGCTGCCGGCAGCCACATGGCCCGCGTTAACGTTGTCACGGTAATACAGAGAACCGGTAATCACATCAACATCAGCCGCTGTGTCACCGGAAGCATCACCAGCATCAGGCCCGTCATCGTCGACACTGACATCGGTCCCGTCGGGATTATTAGCGGTGTCGCTTGAATCCGACTTTACGTCCTGAACACTCACATCAACAGCATCGCCCGCATTAACATCGCGCGCATCAAAGCCGGTATTGGCATCGCCCTGTCCGTTGTCATAAATGACATCGACACCGACAAAACCGTCTTCATCAGATCCATTGGAATCCGATGCGGTTTGAAAACTTGTGCAACCAGCGAAAACTACAGTGCTTATAAGGATAAGGCCGATAAGCCGCTTCATTCCGCGCCCCCCATACCGATTTGAAAATGTGATTGACGTCACGCGTTAAATTGTAGGGCCACCGGAAGATGTGTGCAACAGTCGAAACACTACTTGAAACAACGAATTCCAAGATCCGGTTGCGGGGTGTTCATTGAATTACTGATGTTGCGGTTCCTGGTCGTAATTTGCTCCTTACCGCCACCGTACCCGCCACCACGGTGAACACGGCATCCACCCGGAGGATCTTTTTCCCATACAGATCCGTCAGTTGGAGCGCCGTTGTAGTTCAAAGGATGACACGGGTCGGCAACCCACTCGGACACGTTTCCGGCCATGTCTTCAATCCCGAAAGGCGACGCACCATCAGGTACCATACCGACCGGCCACGTCCTGCGCTGCGCACAGTCATCAATGGCACTCCACGCCGTGGTGCATGACGGATAGGCATTTCCCCATGGATACAGGCGGTTGTCGGTTCCGCGCGCTGCATACTCCCATTCAGACTCGGACCCCAGACGGCCACCGGCCCACATACAGAAATCAACTGCGTCATCCCACACGACGCAGTTGACCGGATGCTGACCGAGTTCAGTCTTCTTCAGATTGCAACCAGGCAGGTTACTGACAGGTTCCAGACATGCGCCGGTGGCGACACAGGCCTTAAACAGGTCAACCGTAGTCTCGAACCTGGCGACATTGAACGAAGACAAGGTGACCTTGTGACGGGGCAGTTCATCATCGGCACAATCCCTTGATATCCTTTCGGGATCGGTAACTTCACAGCCCTGCATGAACGAACCTTCGGTAACCGGCATCCATTCAATATCTGGACATTCCCCGCATTCGCCACCGCAGACTGCGCAGACGCACTGGGTGTCACGGCACTTGAAACCGTCGCCACACACGCCGCATGAACAGCCACACCCGTCGTCACCGCATGCGTTGTTGGTACAATCGGGGACACACTCCGGCGCGGGTTCACAGACTTCGGGGGTCACTTCAGCCGGGGCACATGCCGACATGAACACGCAACCGGCAACAGATAATGCAAACAAAATCGGGAATATCAATTTGTTCATAAAGCAGACTCCACATGCGGCAAAACCAGCAGGCAAGTCTAGAAAGCGCGACATCCAGTGTCAATAGAGGACGGGGATAATCGGGATCAACCCCGTCACATGGTACGTAATGTCAATTGCAAAACAGCATCGGTTGTTACAGAATTCGGCTACTCCGGCCTGCGTCAAATTCTAACCAGGTCGGGTAATTCAGCGAGGAGCAAACCGATGACCACCAGAAGCTTCGTTTTCACCGGCGTTTCAGCAATTCTTGTAGGTTTGATGATTGCCGGGTGTTCAACATCCAACAGCAACACGGACACTGGATCGGATGCCAACGCCGATGTCGCACAGGACGCCATTGCTGACGGGAACATCCCGGGTGACGCTCTTGCCGACACAACGGCCGACAGGCCCGAACCTCTGGACGGCACAAACCTCGACGAAATTGAACCTGTTGATATTTCAACGGATTCCGATACCGGCAGCGACGTCGCCGACGTTGTCGAACCACCGATCCCGCCGCACGGCCTGTGTGGAATGCCTTCATATGGTTTTATCAGCCGCGATCAGGTGGGGCAGATTGTAAGTTCAGAATTCATGTACACCTTTGAAGCAGACGCCATCAATGCCCTGCTTGAAGGCGCCGGGTTTACCGCCATGGGTCCGGTGGTTTACGGCAGCACATCGTACAGATTCAGATACACAACGCAGGATCGCGGCCAGCAGGTTGAAGCGACCGGAATTATTGCCTGGCCGGTTGACGTGCTGCCATTTACCGAAGATCTGCCAATCATTCTTTACGAACACGGAACTACAGGTTTTTCTGACCCATGCGCCCCGAGCAATCAGGACAAATGGATGGAAGATGGCGCATTACCGGCCGCTGTCGCTTCACTTGGCTTCATCGTCGTGGCACCGGACTACATTGGAATGAACAGTTTCGGCGGTGGTTCAACCGTCAAGCACGGATATCTGGTCGGCGAGCAGACCGCAATCGGGGCCTGGGATGCAGTAAGGGGCGGGCTTCAACTGATGGAAAGCCTGGAAAACCATCCACCGGCATCAAACAAAGTTTCACTGTGGGGAGCCTCTCAGGGCGGACATGCCGTCCTGTTTACCGGCTTATGGGCTCCCTATTATGTCCCGGAATTCGAAGTTCCGGCAGTCGTGGCGCTTGTCCCGCCAACTGATCTTATGTCACTTATGAATATTGCACTGGGCAGCATTAACGACTCCACAGGTCTTTTTGCGTCCAGCGCCGTAACGATGCACTTCTGGTACGGCGAAACGTCAGACCTGGAAGACGCTTTCACGAATACGGACCCGTACTATTTTGCTGATAATGCAGGAACCTATTTGTTTCCAGAAGATAAATGCGAGGTTGATTTGAAAGTCGATCTCGACACGGCGACGCTCGATATGCTGTTCAATATTGATTTCGTAAATGCCGCCGTCGATAAGCGCTGGGACGACATCGGCCCCTGGAAGTGCTACTACCAGGAAAACAGCCTTGCCACCACGACTGTGCCCGTACTGCGCCAGATTCCAACGCTGATCGTGTACGGCGAAACCGACGATCTGGTCGACACGCCGAGCCAGACCGCCAACATCACGACGCTGTGCGGCCTCGGGTTCCAGATCGACCATATGGAATGTCAGGGCGCAGGCCACACCCAGGCTGCGCTCTGGTCAATGCCTGAACAATTCGACTGGATCCGCGCCAGACTGGCCGGCACCCCTGTTCCAGAAGAAGAAATATGTAAGATTGAAGCCCCGGCCGTCTGCTCGGCAACACCTGCAAAGTAACAGTCGCCACCATCCGAAAACACCCCCGGAACTGCAACCCTTTGATCTTGGAAAGATAACAATTCAACGATTGACAAAGGCGGCCAAAATCGCCTATTTTTGCCCGACCGCGACCCATAATGTCTCCTTTTTGACGTAAAGGATCGACCTTGGAATCAAGCACCATTCAGTCTCCACTTCCCTGGACCAATACCGGATATCTTTTGCTTGAAGACGGCACCGTTTTTAACGGTCTGCCCTTCGGATGGCGCGGCGTTCGGTTCGGTGAAGCGGTCTTTTCCACCGGCATGGTCGGGTATCAGGAGGCCCTTTCGGACCCCTCGTACTGCGGACAGATTCTGACCCTTACCGTTCCCCATGTCGGGAATTACGGGGTCAACCCTGAAGACGTTGAAAGCAGGAAGCTTCATCTGGCAGGGTTTATTGTTACAAGTTACAGCAGGTTACACAGCAACTGGCGCGCCCGGGGCACGCTTCAGGACATGCTGCGGGCCAACGAGGTGCCGGGGCTGGAAGGCGTCGACACCCGCGCCCTGGTCATTCACCTTCGCACCAATGGCGCGATGAAGGCGGCTGTCGTTACGGACGGGACGCCGCCGGAAGTCATCAGGCCTCAACTGGCGTCGTACGCAGGGATTGATGCAGTTGACCTGACGAAACGGGTGACCGTTGAATCCCCCGAGCCTTTTGTTCTGGAAAGCATGGAAACCCCGCCGATTCCGGTCAGAAAGTGCGCGCGGGCGTTCCGTGTCGCCGCAATCGACTACGGCATCAAGCGCAACATCGTCAGAAATCTTGCCTGGCGCGGATGTCACGTCACGGTATTTCCATCAAACACAGATGCCAGGGATATCCTGGACTTTGACCCGGACGGCGTGTTTCTGTCTAACGGCCCCGGCAACCCGGCAATGGTAAGCGCCGGCATCGCGACAGTTCAGCGCCTGCTGAAGGAGCGCGACCTGCCAATCTTCGGGATCTGCCTTGGTCATCAAATACTTGCGCTGGCGCTCGGTGCACACACGATGAAGCTGCCTTTCGGGCATCGCGGCACCAATCACCCGGTAAAGAACGTCAAGTCGGGTCGCGTATGGATCACCAGCCAGAATCACGGCTTCGCAGTCAACCCGGATGGACTGCCGCAGGACCTTGAAATCACACACATTTCGCTGCATGACCAGACTATCGAAGGCATGAAGCTTCGCGACCGGCCGGTATTCAGCGTCCAGTTTCATCCTGAAGCCAGCCCCGGACCGCGTGACGCACTGACGCTGTTCGACAGATTTGTTGAAAACATGGAAGCCGCTGACCAGATTCGCGGCCGTTCGGACAGCGCCCGTCGCAATGCCGGCAAGGAGATCACCGATGCCACGTGATCCATCATTAAAGACAGTTCTTCTTATCGGCTCCGGCCCCATCGTCATCGGGCAGGCCTGCGAATTCGACTATTCCGGCGTTCAGGCTGTTCGGGCACTGAAGGAAGAAGGTCTGCGCGTCGTTCTGCTGAACCCGAATCCTGCGACCGTCATGACTGAACCTGATCTGTGCGACGCGACGTATGTCGAGCCGCTGCGCCCCTGGGTTGTCAGACGGATTCTGCAGAAGGAACAGATTGACGGCGTGCTGACGACTCTAGGCGGACAGACGGCGTTAAACCTGGCCATCGAGTGTCACGAACGCGGCATCTGGCAGGAATTTGGCGTCAAGCTTCTGGGCGCAAACGTCGATGCCATCAGAATGGCCGAGGATCGCGAAGAATTCAGACAGGCTATGGATTCGATCGGCCTGCCCTGCTCGCGCGGTTGCATGGTCAAGAACCTTGAAGATGGCATGAAAGCCGTCAGGGAAATCGGCCTGCCGGTCATCCTGCGTCCGTCGTTCACATTGGGCGGCGAAGGCGGCGGAATCGCCGAAACCGAAGACGAAGCTCGCCAGATCATCGAGCTTGGACTGCGGGCCAGTCCTGTCGGCTCGATCCAGATCGAAGAGTCACTTATCGGCTGGAAGGAATTCGAACTGGAAGTCATCCGCGACAAAGCCGACAACGGCATCATGATCTGTTCCATTGAAAATGTTGACCCGATGGGCGTCCACACCGGCGACTCGGTCACTGTCGCCCCGGCGCAGACGTTAACAGACAAGGAACTTCAGACACTTCGCGACTGGTCGCTTAAGATTTTGCGCAGAATCGGTGTAGATACGGGCGGTTCCAACGTTCAGTTCGCGCTGCACCCGGAAACGGGGCGCCTGATCGTCGTTGAAATGAACCCGCGCGTCAGCCGTTCGTCGGCCCTGGCTTCAAAGGCCACCGGCTACCCGATTGCACGCGTCGCCACACTGCTGGCGCTTGGTTACACTCTGGACGAGCTGCCGAACCGCATCACGGGGACGACTGTCGCGGCATTTGAGCCATCACTTGATTACGTCTGCGTGAAAATTCCGCGCTGGGCGTTTGAAAAGTTCCCCGGGCTGGATCCGAAGCTGACGACCAGAATGCAATCGATCGGCGAAGCCATGGCACTTGGCCGGACGTTTACCGAGGCGCTTGGCAAGGCGTTGCGCAGCATTGAAAAAGGTGCGCCACGAATCCTGGGGAATTTCGCCGGGTTATCTGACAACGAACTTGTCACAAAGCTGACCGACACGTCACCGGACAGGTTGCTGCTGATTGCCGAAGCTTTGCGGCGTGGCTGGCCGCAGACCGCTGTTTCCAGAATTACCGGATGGGACCCGTGGTTCCTGTCGCAGATAAGGTTAATTGTCGGCACGATGACGCGTATCAGCAGCTTCAACGGATGCGACAAACTTCCTGCATCATTATATGGACTTGCGAAGTCACACGGCATCGGCGATGCCGAAATTGCAGCCGCCACCGGCCTTGACCTGCGCACACTTTCGGCCGGATGCCCTGAACCGGGATATCGCGGCGTTGACACGTGCGCCGGGGAATTCCAGGCGGCGACACCGTACTTCTACAGTGCTCACGGGACTGAAAGCGAAGGGTGCGGACTTGGTAATGACGCGGTAATCATCCTGGGCAGCGGCCCGAACCGCATCGGCCAGGGACTTGAATTCGATACGTGCTGCGTATCTGCCGTATCCGGCCTGCGCGACGAAGGCCTGAAGCCAATCCTTTACAACTGCAACCCGGAAACAGTTTCAACCGACTTTGACACGGCCGACCGGCTGTATTTTGAACCGGTTACCGAAGAAGACGTGCTGGCAGTGTGCCGCCGCGAAAAACCGCGGGGTGTCATTGTCGGACTTGGCGGCCAGACCCCGCTGAAAGTCGCGGCCAGACTGCATGCCGAAGGCGTACCGATCCTTGGAACGCAGCCTGCCGGAATCGCACTTGCCGAAGATCGTAAGGCGTTTGCCGCCCTGTGCGAAAGACTGAACGTCCGGGTGCCGGAAAGCCGGACTTCGCTGAACATCAAAGATGCGCTGGCGGCCGCCGCTGACCTCGGGTTCCCGCTGATGCTGCGCCCGTCATTCGTCCTTGGTGGCGAAGGCATGGCAATCGTGTGGAATCAGGAAGACCTGCTGGCAAAGCTCGGTTCGGCAATCCGCGTGACCGAAGAAAGCCCGCTTCTGCTGGACAGATTTTTAGAAGACGCCGTTGAAATCGATCTGGACGTCATAACTGACGGCACAGATGTACATCCTTGCGGATTCCTTGAGCATGTTGAACCGGCCGGGATTCATTCGGGCGACTCGATTCAGGTCTATCCTCCGCAGCGGATTTCGCAGGCAGAACAGGATGAAATGCTTGGGATTGCGTTGAATCTGGCCCGGGAAATCGGGGCGGTGGGCCTGATGAACCTTCAGTTTGCCAGGTGCGATGGCAAGTTGTATCTGCTGGAAGTCAATCCACGGGCCAGCCGCACGATTCCGTTCCTGCACAAGGCAAGCGGGGCGCCGTGGGCGCGACACGCAGCCAGAGTAATGGCGGGACGCAAACTGGGCGACCTGAACCTGCCGATGCCTGACGCGCGTGGTCGCGTGTGGGTTAAGGCGCCAGTGTTCCCGTTTGCAAGATTTGGAATCGACCCGGTCCTTGGACCTGAAATGCGTTCAACCGGCGAAGTCATGGGGTCAGGTCCGACGTTGGGACTGGCGCTGGTCAAGGCTTTGCGCGCGGCAGGATGCAAACTGTCTGAAACCGGTGCCGTCTTCGTCAGCCTGAACAGGCGCGACAAGGAACGAAGCCGCGCAGTGGAACTGGCCGAAACACTAAAAGAAATGAACATGGACGTCTATGCCACGGAAGGCACCGCTGACTTCCTTGGAAAACATGGCGTAAATGCCCACCGCGTCGCAAAACTGGGTGAAGGCCGCCGGGACGCCATCGCGATGCTGCGCGACGCCGGAATTTCGCTTGTGCTGAACACGCCGAGGGGTGGCAAGGGTCGTACCGACGCCGCAACCATCCGCGTGGCCGCCAACGAAAACGGGGTCGCCTGTATCACAACTCTGGAAGGCAGTCTGGCAGCCCTGCGAGGGGTTAAAGCCCTTCGCGAATCCGCTGTCGATATCGCCGCACTTCAGGACTGACGCATGATTACCAGATTGATTTCATCGGGTTGCGCGGTGGCATTCTGGTTTTTGGTCACAGGATGTGGCAGCTCAGGTGTCACGCAGGATGCAGGGACGGACACCGGACTGGTTGATGTCACGGTGGCCGATTCAGTCGTCATAGATACAGGTGCTGACAGAGAT
>CAZFVA010000006.1:49107-68385 GCA_964522105.1 uncultured Anaeromyxobacteraceae bacterium | reverse complement strand
GGTTGATGTCACGGTGGCCGATTCAGTCGTCATAGATACAGGTGCTGACAGAGATATTACAGTCAGCGATGGCACCGTCGACGACGAGGGTACTGACGCTTCGCTGGACATCGCACATGATGCTGTCGCGGATACCGGAACTGACACTTCATCAGACATTTTAGCGGACACACTTGCCGACACAGCTTCAGACACTGCCCGGGACACAGCACCGATCCCCGACACGACCGACCCGACCGCGCCATTCAGGATCGCAGCGATCGCGGATACCCACGTCCTTCCGATTTCGCCGGGACACGAATACAACGGGGCGGTTCTTGGTCTGCTGCACGACATTGCAACCTATGATCCCGATATCAGGGCGCTTTTCACGCTTGGCGACAACATCGACGACCTGGCTACTTTCTTCGACTGGGCCTTAGCCGACCCGAACGTTCAGATGATCATTGATTACAAAGCGTTTATGACCGCGAATGTCCCGATGCCGTGGTTCGTAACCCTCGGGAATCATGACAATCGTTTCTTCGACACATTCAGTGGCAACGAAGTTCCCATGGCCTGCTGGGCCGCGCAGTTCGCCGGTTCAACCGAGCTTCCGTCGCCATGGTATTCAGTGCAGATTCGCGGATTCAATTTCATCGTCCTGTTCGGGTGCGACGGCGCGACCGACCACGCCACAAACGACACGAACATTATTGGCCCGGATCAGTTGCTGTTTTTGAACGCCGAACTGGACAAAGGCATGCCATCAATTCTGCTGTACCACCAGTGGCTGGACGCGCCCCTGGAGGGGGCCGCGCTGCACCCGATTCATCAGGCGATTATCGATCATCCCGGGGTTGTGAAGGCATCACTTGCGGGCCACGGCCACGCGTTCATGCATTACACGTGGGAAGGCACCGAGTTCTACCAGATCGGTGCCGCTAAGGAAGCTGGAACGCACGCCGCGTACGGCACTGAAAACGGTTTTCTAAGCGATTTCGGCTACTTCGAATGTGACCCGCAGACCGGATCTGTCACGCTGCTGAACGCCGACAACATTGTCTGGAATCAGGCGGCGGATGTATCCCGTTCCCTTCATTTCATTACAAGGTTATAATCGCGGCGTTACATGGATTAACAAGCTGTAGAACGTCAATAATGGCATTCTGCGCTGTAAGGGGAAAATCATGAAAGACCTGCAGGATAAAGTAGTTCTGGTTACCGGTGGCGCTGCCGGCATCGGCCGCCTGATGGCCCTGAAGATGGCGAAAAAAGGCGCAAAACTGGTTATATGGGACATCAACAAAGCCAATCTGGACAAGACGGTTGCGGAAATTCGTGCAATCACGCCTGAAGCCGGTTGGGGATACATCGTTGACGTGACCGACCGCGCCCTGATTTACACGACGGCCGAGCGCGTTAAGGCCGAGTGTGGCCCGGTTGACGTTCTGGTCAACAACGCCGGTGTCGTAAGCGGCAAGATGTTCCTGGACCTTCCCGATGAAAAAATCGAGTTGTCGCTGAAGGTTAACACCCTGGCGCTGTTCTGGACCAACAAGGCTTTCCTGCCTGATATGCTTGCGCGCGACAGCGGCCACGTCGTGACCATCGCGTCATCGGCAGGTCTTGTCGGCGTCGCCGGTCTGGCCGACTACTGCGCCAGCAAGTTCGGCGCCGTCGGTTTTGACGAATCGCTGCGTGCTGAATTGAAAAAGCGCGGTTCCAAGGTCAAGACGACGGTCGTCTGCCCGTTCTTCATTGATACCGGCATGTTCGATGGCGTAAAAACGAAATTCCCGCACCTGCTTCCAATACTGAAAGAAGACAACGCTGCCGATAAAATCGTTGAAGCGATACTGCATGACAAGCCACAGTTGATCATGCCTGCAATGATTCTTTCAGTTCCAATCGCCCGGGCACTGCCGGTGTCATTGTTTGACAGCATCAATACATTCCTGGGCGTCAACTCGTCGATGGATGAGTTCAAGGGACACGGCAAGTAAGGGACGCGCAGTTCCGGGTACGGCCACCAACATAAATCTACATTTACCGCCGAATTCCAGCCATTTTCTAACACTTTTGGGGTGGTACGGAACGCAAATCTAACCTAAAATGGCCCGGTGAAGATTAGATTTAACAACCTCCCCCTGAAGATTACTGCGGCCAGACTTCTGGCAAGTCCATTCCTTGTCCTGCTTTTCTGGCTGTCGGTCAAAGGCAACGGTTACGGCTCGCCGATTCCTGAGCTTGCCGAAACGCTGAATCCAGGTTTTCTGGCGGCTGCCCTTGCCCTTCTGATGGGTCAGGAAATCAGCGACATGGTCGATGGTTATCTGGCACGAAAGCACAAAATCGTTACCAACCTTGGCAAAATTGCCGATCCACTGGCTGACACGATTGCGCACTTCGGGGCGTACCTGTGCCTGATGTGGGTTGGCGTCATCCCTATGTGGCTTCTGTTCCTGCTGTACATACGCGAAGCTTCAGTGTCATCACTTCGCGTTCTGGCGGCTTCGCATGGTGTCGTTGTTGCCGCCCGGGCGACAGGCAAAATCAAGTCATTTTCCCTTGCGATCGGGGCAAACGGACTGTTCGCAATTCTTCTGGCTGCCCACTACTTTCCTTCGATTCCGGTCGACGGGATTGCAACCGTAGTTTCATGGCTGCTTGGTGCAATAATCGTCCTGTCGCTGATAGATTACTACGTTGCCATTACCAAGATTCGCGGTCGCAATAAACAGGGCAAAAAAGCCAGCAAAGTCTGACTGACGGGTCCAAATTGTGTTTCTGACAAACAAAATACCCGCCTTGTTCCTGACTATCCTGTCAGTCGCGGTGCTGTCTTCGGGCGTCGCCCTGCAAGCCGAATCGGCCACAACAAAGGCGACGTCAAAGAGTCAGCCTGACAAGGCAGCGAAGAAGCCGACCGCAAAGAAGCAAGTCGCGAAAAAGCCTGCCGCAAAGAAAGCCAAAGCAGCCAAACCAGGCGCGAAGAAGGTGGCGGCAAAGAAGTCGGCAGCAAACAAACCCGCCACAAAGGAAGTCAGTGGCTTCGGCAGTCCGGACAGGCCCCCGGCGGAATGCGTAGCCGTTCAAAACCAGCCGACGCGCCCTGCCCCGCCTTTTGAACCTGACGTTATTTCCGAAGCCGACCTGGCTCCGGTCTTTCAAAGCGCACCGGCCCGAAACGCGGTACGTTTGATGGCTGAAGGCCAGTACCAGAAGGCCCGCGATCTTCTGCTGGCTAACAGCGGCAAGGTCATTTCGGATCACCCGCTTCAGGCCCGTTTCCTGCTTGCCCGCGCATGTACGAAGGCCCAGGACTGGATATGCGCCGAGTCAGTTCTGAAGGGACTTGAAAGGGAAATCCCGCTTGTAAGCGACCACATCCTTTTCATGCGCGCATCAGCGTTCTTCGGACTTGGCCGCAATGACGCGGCGCTGGATCTTCTGGACCAGATTGGTTCGTCGTCAGTCCTGTTCCGCGACGCAATCAAGATAAAGGCTGAAATTCTGGTTCAGATGAACCGGGATTCGGAAGCCGCTGAAATGCTTGATAAATTAATCACTTCCGGCGATGCCGACTCGGATACCATTTCTGCCTTTGCAACGGCCCTGCTGTCAGCAGGCAAAAGGGACCGGGCGGTGGCCGAGATGCGCAAGGCGTATTTCAAATCGGCCTGGGCTGGCAGAAGCGCGTTCCGTCTTTTCCTGAAAGGCCTTGGTATCAGTGTCGAGCCTTCGCACCGCGAAACGATTGACCAATCGTGGGCCCTGCTGAACGCTCAGGACAGCACAAAGGCAATCAAGACGATCGAGCCCCTGCTGAAAAGCAAAGACAAATCAGATAGATGCGAAGCGATGGAGATCACGGCCAGGGCGCAGACCAAGCTGCGAAACCATCCAGAAGCATTTGGTAATTTCAACCGGATTGTGGCCGAATGTCAGGGACAGCGCGACATGGCCCAGATTCTGTTTCTGGGGATTCGCAGTGCATACCGGTCATCAAATGACGGCATCGGTGAAGACTGGGCGCGGAAGCTGGCCGTGGAATATCCGGAAGCCACCTTCAACGACGACATTGCCGTTATCAGGGCCAGAATGGCGATTACGGCTGGAAGGCACGCTCAGGCCGAAGACATCCTGGCCGAATCAGTCAAGCGGTGGCCAAACGGTGATATGGCCGACGAATCGCGCTGGCTTCTGGCCTGGAGCTCGATCAAGGCAAAGAAGTACACCGAGGCCATCAGAAGGCTTGAAGATGCCAGGGCATCCACGGCAGCAACATCCCCGTACGCCCCCAGATTCACGTACTGGAATGCCCGTATCCTGCAGCGGTCAAGTCGCAATGCTGAAGCCCGTAAAGTGTATTCAGAATGTGCCGCCAGATGGCCGATGACGTATCACGCGATTCTTTCGCTGAACCGCCTGGCCGACATGGACAACATTTCGCCCGACACTGTCCTGCAGAACGTCATTGATGAAGCGGCGGCCTTACCGGGAAATCATGAACTGACCGGGCGTACATTCCTTTCGCTTGGCACCGGTACAATTCCTTCTGAAGGCCCGATTGCGCGAGCGCTGTGGTTCAGTCAGACCGGGCTGCCGGATCTGGCCGCGATGACGTTGTCCGCGACACCCGAAGACCAAACCGGGGCCATGTGGCTGAAGACGCTTTTCCTGAATATGAACGGACAGTTCACGCCTTCGCACCGGGCGGCAAAAGACATTCTGCTGAAGGCGCCGTTCTGGCCGCAGTCCTGGTCCGCCGGTTATTACAGACTTGCGTATCCGCAACCGTTCGCCGCAGAAGTCACCGCAGCGGCCGCTGAGTCATCAATAGATCCAATGCTTGTCTGGGCCGTCATCAGGGAAGAAAGCGCTTTTAACGCAGGCGTTGAGTCGTGGGCCAACGCCACAGGCTTGATGCAGTTGATAATGCCAACAGCACAATCAATGGCAAAGATTCGCGGGATCAAGATTGACAAGAACGCGCTGCGCGACCCGTCTGTAAACACACGCCTTGGCGCCACATACCTTAAAAAGCTGCTGGAAAAGTTCAAAAACCCGATTGTAGCAATCCCGGGCTACAACGCCGGCGGCGGGGCAATTTCGCGCTGGCTGGACAGTGAAAACAACGTGCAGGTTGACGAATTTGTTGAATCAATTCAGGCATCTGAAGCCCGTGACTATGCCCGCAAGGTCTTTGAGTCTTATGCTGCGTACACGTTCCTGTATGGTGCCGGTCCGGACCGGGTCGTAAAGGTTCAATTCAATCTGGCAAAAAATTAAGGCGCTTTAACAAAAACGTGCGCTGCCGTGTTGACGCTTGATTGGTCTTTCCATTATCCTTCGGTCCCGCTTTTGGCTGACGGCCCCTTGCGGGACGAAAGCATCGAAAATTTACAAGGTGAATCCGACGCATGAATGAACAGACGGCTGACAGCTTCTTTCCGGAAGTACTCGAAAAACTGTTTGCAGGCTTTGCTGCACGCTGCGTTGAAGCCTACCTGATTGGCCCCCGCGCCCGTGACCTGGCCAGCGGCGAATCAATCCTTGAAGCCAATTCATTCGACCTGACCGTCAACGCATCAATGTCCACGATTGAAGACGTCTTCCGCGATACCTTCAACATTTCATCGACCGAAGGCAAGGACGAAAAGGTCCGCCTGATTACGTTCAGACTGCCCCTCGTTGGCGACGAAGCGAAGCCGGGCCGCAGCCAGATTTCCTTTAATGTCGGGCCGTTCCGCAACTACCTTCCGCCGCTTCGTTCCCTTCGCGGCCAGAGCCTGTCCGGCATCATCCTGGACCTGGCGACCCGCGAAGTCACGGTGCAGGCGTTCGGCTACGCGCCCGACGGCACCCTTATTGACCCGTTCGGCGGCACAATTGACTACCGCGAAAAGCTTATCCGCCCAGTCTTCCCTGTTGACACCATCTTCCGCGAAAGCGCGAGCTGGCTGCTGAAGATTGCCCGGTACGTGTCCCGGTACGGCTTTGACGCCGCCCGTGAAGTCCGCGCAGCCGCTGAACGCGACGCGTCCAATATCCTTGATGTACCGCGCGACATCTGGCTGAAGGAAATGAACAAGGTCCTGTCCGGGCCTGTCCCGTCCAAAGGTCTGGCGTTCCTGGCCGAATGTCGCGTCATGAACTACATACTTCCCGAAGTCGCGGCCATGGCCGAATTCACGGACGACGGCGGCCGCCACAAGGACGTCTGGGCGCACACAAAACAGGTCGTTCAGAACGCCGAGCCGACAAGCATTGTCAGGTGGGCCGCCCTGTGTCACGACCTGGGCAAGGTCTGGACGCGCCAGACTTTCCGCGACGGCAAAGTGCACTTCTTCAGACACGAAGACGTCAGCGCGATGCTGTTCGAGGGCATCTCGGCCAGATTCTGCTTCCCGCCGGAAGAATCCGACCCGATCATGTACATCATCAAAAACCACTCCCGCGTCAACCTGTACCGGGATGACTGGACCGATTCTGCCGTACGCCGCCTGATCCGCGATGTCGGCGAATACCTTGACTATCTTGTGGCGTTTTCCAAGGCCGACCTGACTTCCAAGCGCATCGACCGCGTCGAGATGGTGCGGTCCCTGCTGACCGATCTGCAGATCCGCATCATGGAAATCCGCCAGAAGGACACCAAGCTGAACCCGCTTCCCAAGGGGCTCGGCAACGACATCATGAAGCGCTTCAGTATCCCCGCCGGTCCCCGCATCGGCGCCCTTCGCGACGTCCTACTGGACGCCATCGAAGACGGCAAAATCCAGGAAAATCAAGACACTACCTTCTACATGGACTGGCTGGAAAGCAACGGACATATAGACAGGGATGTGTAGGCGGGTGGCCTTACCAAGATAAGCTGGAAACCCAATCTCACTAAGTTCTCCTTGGCTCAAGGAGAACTATTCAGAAATCTCTCCTTGAATGCCGACCCAACCGGAAACGACCAGCATCCCGCCCCGACAACGTCGCCGAGAGCTTCGGTAATCTTATTAACAGATGGTGATGTTATGAAGAAAACTCGGCACAACGATGCGGCCCGAACCCCAGCAGCCGCAGCCACACGATCCACTCATCCTGAAGCGTCAGGCACATCGACCACTGGCGAGGCTCTTCCCAATGGCCAGCAGCATATCCAGGTTCCTGCAGCTTCGGACGACGCATTGTTCGGACGAGTGGCGTCGATTCTGGAGCAGGCTCGTGGAAATGTCGTACGCGCCGTAAACCACAACATGGTCGTCGCTTACTGGTCGATTGGACGCGAAATCGTCACGGAACTGCAGCGCGGTCAGGATCGGGCGGAGTATGGAGATGCGCTGATGATGCGCCTGTCTTCCAAAATGACAAGCGTTTATGGCAACGGGTTTTCATATGCGGCAATCAAGAATTTCAAGCAGTTCTATCTGGCTTACGGTGCCCCTCGAATGCCTGGAACAGCCAATTTAGAAAAGGGACGTGAAGCTTCGTCTGAAAAAGGCTACACACTGTGTAGCCAATTGATGCCCGAATTCAGTCGGGATTTGACGTGGTCACACTACCGGGCTTTGATGCGTGTAACCGATTTGGCGGCACGTCGGTATTATGAAGATGAATCGGTGGCCGGTAACTGGAGCGTGCGGGTTCTTGAGCGCCAGATTCATGCCCACAGCTTTGAACGCCTGCTGTCAACCAGGGGCGGGAACAATGCTGACGGGATGCTTATTTCAGCATTGCCGGGTTCTCTCCTCGACGCCCTGAAGGACCCGTACGTCTTGGAATTTCTGGACATCCCCGACCCGGCAGCACTGCATGAAAGCGGTCTGGAGGGCGCGATTATCGCGCATCTGCGTGACTTTCTGCTGGAGTTGGGCAAAGGTTTCGCGTTTGTGGCGCGGCAGAAGCGGCTGTCGTTTGATGGAGATGACCTGTACGTGGACCTCGTGTTTTATAACTGGATGCTGAAGTGTTTCCTGCTGATAGACTTGAAGATGGGGCGGTTGACGGCGGGTGATGTCGGGCAAATGGACAGCTACGTACGCATGTTTGACGATCTGGTAGCGGGGCGTGACGACAACCCGACTATCGGTTTGATCCTGTGCACCCAGCACAACAACGCCGTTGCGCGCTATTCCGTCCTGAACGACCATCGCCAGATATTCGCCAGCCGATATGTCACATGCCTGCCTACCGAAGCCGAACTTGCCGCTGAAATCCAGCGCAGCCGCGCACAGATTGAAGGCAGGGGCGTGAAAGCCTGATCTGAACCTCCCAATTTACGGTTATTGCTGAAAGGACCGATCAACGCGCGTAGTTGACCTAAGGGCCGGTCGGGTCGGGACTAACTGAACATAAACGCAAACACGTCGTACATGAAGTGGGCGCAGACGGCGACGGAAAAGCCACGGGTAAGGAAAAGGATACCAAAGATCAGGCCGGAAACTGCCCGGAAGGAAAAGGAAATCAGGTCGGGATTCGCGGTGGTGCCTACATAGTGAAGCAGTGAAAATCCGGCGGCCGAGGCCAGCAGGAAGAAGACTGCGACAGCGACAGGGATCGCGCCACCGGAACCGGCGAACAGACCGCCCCCGGCACCCGACCTGGACCCGGCCCCGCCACGGCGTGCGCCACCGGACCTGCGGTTCACGATCGTTTTGGCAATCCAGAACGGGCCACCGACAGCGACCAGGCGGAACCACAGTTCTTCCCAGTACCCTGCCCCGGCGGACATTGTAAGTATCTGCAACAAACTGTATTCAGCGGTCGGTTTCAGGATGCTTAGAATGGGACTGACGCCCTGAATCTGGCTGATCAGCACATGGCCAACCCCACCGACCACAGCGGCCCACACGGCCGACTCGGCAAGCAGCGCCAGCCCGTACCATGCGCGGATCGTGCCGTTTCTGATAAGCATGACGGCAAGGACGACCGACGCGACGCCGGCAATCGTGTTGACGCCAAGCATTCCGTAGAGGCCCCACTGACTGCTTACAAAGCGCGACAGCAGGTCAACCGAGCTCATCTGATTGTTGGAAGGAATTATCAAACTGATGTTGTAAAGCAGAAGTATTGGCAACGTCAGGACAAATGAAACGCCGAGCGAGCGCGTGGCCTGAAAGTATCCCGACGGCCCGACGGAACGCCTTGAGGGGCGACCGGACGACCTGCCCGGCGACCTGCGTGCCGGTTTTCTGGCGGGTGACGCGCCTGCGGGCCTGCGCCTTACTACTCCACGGACAGGACGAACTGTTCCTGATCCGGCTGATACTTCCATTTTTCCACCGCAAGATTGCCGTCGTTGATGTCGAACACGGTCATTCGGCCAAGCCGGTCATGAGCCTGATCAAGATATGTAGATGAACCACAACAGATAATCCGCGTGCGACCGGAACGCGCGTGCGAATCGATTGACCAGTCCTGATGAAGGTGGTCATGGCCGTGAATCACCAGTCCAATCCTGGACTTCGCAAGCATTTCCAATTCGGCCACGCGGTCGTTGAAGTGGCCGGTAAATTCGTCGATGCGGTGGGCCCTGATATGCAGATGATGGTGCTGAGCCAGAACGACGAACATGTCCTGCGCGGCGGCTTCATCAGCCAGCCTGGCAATCGAGTCAATCTGAGCCTCGCCAAGGGCGCCCCAGGCGAAACCGGGGGGCGGCATCATCGCAGTCCGCGCAAGAATCACCCTGACGCCGGGAAAATCCTTGTGCGCCGGATACATACCTTCCCGACCAGCCCCTGCAAACCTGCCGAAATGACGTTCAAATCGACGAACTGCGACAGCTTCCGGGGTGTAGTAGTCGTGATTTCCGGGAACGACCGAAAGCTTCTCGGGACCACCAATCCTGTCCAGAATCGACCTGACAAAGGCAAACTCGGCATCAATCGCAAGGTTGGACAAGTCACCCGTGATAATGCAATGGTCAGCACCTGAAGCAAGCACCGCGTCAACGGCGGCATTCAGAACTTCAACCGAGTGGATCGACCTGCGGCGAAGCAGGAAATTCAGACCACCAAAGACGCGCCGATTTGGAAGCCCCGACGTAAAAAAGTGTGATGTTTTAATAGCTTCCGGGGAATTGATATGCAGGTCTGAAAGATGGGCGATTCTCATGGCACCTCCGACCGCAATCGTATCACGACCGAGGCGTTTTCATTAAGATGGCGTACGTGACAAGTGGGGGCGCGCGCAGACAGTCTTCGCTATGAAATTCTGGTCCGAACCTTGCCTATGATCCAGCGGCCGATCATTGACAGAATCCAGCCCGCCAGGAAGCCGCCGATACCGCCGATTACGCCGCTCCAGATCGCTGTTCCCGGCATCCTTGACGGTTCCCAGCTTGCGTAGAAAACGCCCAGAAATACCAACGAAACGCCGACCCACGGGGCAAGCCGCCACTTCCACGTCTGACTTTGAAACCAGCCATCCGCAAACACGGCCCATGCCAGCACCAGCACAAGCAACGCAAAGAACACGGTGGGCGGCACAGCCATGCGATATGCCGATACTGTCACGGTCGGACCGATCGCCTTGTCAACCCGGGGCGAGCGCAGCTCCATCGGACCGGCCGGGAACTTCATGGCCTTCATCTGCCGAAGCGTTGTGCCATCAACCTGCTGTCCTGCAGCAGCGATCGACTGATCGGAAAACTCGCCTTCCATCGCATCGCCGTTAAGCAAAACCTTGTACCGGCCACGTTCATTTCTAATGCCGGCAACATCTGAAAATGACTTGGCAAAAACTTCGACCCAGTAATAACCGCCTTTGATGTCGTTCGGCAGCTTCAGAGTGCCTTCTTCCTTCGTCAGATTCTGTGAAAATTCGGGGACGCCGGGATAAACCATGTTGGTGAACGGCCAGACGGTACCGACCAGATACAAAACTGTGAAAATCAACGTTGCAATGTGGGCCCATTTCGGAAAGTAACCGCGCCATACAACCATGACGACCGCCAGAGGCATGGCAAGCAGCAGAACAAGTCCGATTGCATAGCCAAGGCCAACGCGATCAATAACCCCGGCAAAGTACAGCACGGCCAGCAGGCCGAACACGACCGACGGAATCGCGACACGCCCCCATTCGGCGACGAAATTTTCAATCAATTCGGCCTGCGTCACCAGAATCTGAGGCTTTTCAGCGCTGTTCATACCTGTACGGGGTTTAATACCTGAAGGACGTTTCTTGGCTGCCATGTTTTTCCCTGCAGAACCGTCAGTCTTTTAACTGATACAGCCCGTGCTTCTTCAAAAGGTTTCTTAGATGTTTGCGGTCCAGATCAGCACATCTGGATGCCACGGTCAGATTCCACTCACTCTTTTCCATCAATGATTTCAGGTAGTCCCGCTCGAAACGCGCCACGCAGTCTTCCTTGGCACGGCTGAACGTCAGGAATGAACGATTCAACGGAGTCGTTTCGTCTGTCTGCGCCCTGTGACCTGCCGGGAAAATGGCATCCAGAATGTACGGCGGCAGGTCCTGGACCTCGATTACGTCGCCGGGACAAAGCGACAGCGCCCTTTCAAGCGCATTAAACAACTCGCGGACGTTGCCGGGCCACGTCCATTTCTTCAGAACAGCCATCGCGTCATCCGAAATAGCCGAAACCACCGGCAAGCCAGTTCGGCCGAATTTTTCCTGACGCAGAAAAAACAGATCGCAAAGGGGCGGTATGTCTTCAATCCTGTCACGAAGCGGCGGCAGATTGATGCGGATGACGGCCAGCCTGAAAAACAGGTCGGACCTGAAACGACCACTGGCGACATCAGCTTCCAGGCAGCGGTTGGTCGCCGCGACCAGCCTGACATCGACGCGGGACGACTTGCTGCCGCCGACACGCCGGACTTCACGACATTCCAGAATTCGCAGCAGTTTAGGCTGCAATTCGACAGGAAGTTCGCCAAGTTCGTCCAGAAACAACGTCCCGCCGTCGGCCTGCTGAAAAAGACCTTCGCTGGCCGTTACGGCACCGGTAAAAGCGCCCTTTTCGTGACCGAACAGCACACTTTCGACCAGTTCCTTCGGGGTCGCGCCGCAATCAAAGACTACGAACGGGCCACGGGCGCGCCTGCTTGCCTGATGAATCCCGCGGGCAAAGACTTCCTTGCCACAGCCGGTTTCACCTTCAATCAGGATTGTCGCGTCGGTGGCCGAAACGCGTTCCAGCAGCCCGAATATCTCGCGCATCGCACGACTGACGCCGACAGCACCGCCAAAACTGGCGCTTGACGACGGCCCGGCTGCAACGATGTCGCTTAGAGCTTCAAACACAAGCGTGGAGCGGCCAATGCAGATTTCCATGCCGCTCTTAAGCCAGACTTCCCGGACCTTTGTGCGGTTAACTGTGGTACCGTTTGTTGAATCAAGGTCGCGCAGAAGCCAGCCGTCAGCCTGCCGCAAGATGGCGAAATGCTTGCGACTGACGCCGGGATCGTCGATTACCAGGTCGTTATCAGCGGCCGCGCCGACAGAAACTGTATCTGCGTCAATATAGAATTCGGGCAGGCCCTGACACCGCAGACAAATACCGGAAACCGCTGTTACGCGACTTCTGACCGTAATGTCTGTCTGCTGGTCCATCAACGCCCCCCTCTGACGTATCTGACACACCGTACATCACACTCTGAACGTGTGACCAAGTCCCAGTTCCTTCAGCCCGAATATGTACAGATGATTGGCAATCGGCCTGCCACCGGCAGCCTTGACGACCATCTTGTCAGCCTTCACAAAAGCCGGAAGGCAGCGCTTGACCACGTTGCGGGCGAATTCCGGAATTTTCGTCTGGACGCCGACCCAGCCGACGACCGGGGCGATCAGGTGACGCTGTACGTGACGTTCAATCTTGAACACCCCGGCAATATCTTCAAGCAGTTCGGCCGATTCAGGCAGCGCCATGACAGATACGGCAACGGGAAGACGCTCGAATGCATCGGCGACCTTCTGGCGGACTCCGGCTGCACCGGGAACCTTGTCGATCATCTTGATAACCGGCGCGACCAGCTTGTTGACGCCGTCCATCGGGGGCCTGACACGGATACGTGCGAACACGCGGCCACCGGCACGCAACTCGCGGGCGGCCTTTTTCAGGACGACCAGAGGCTCGTTATACCGCGAAAGTACTGAATAAAAGACCGCCAGGTCAAACCCTGACGACGCAAATTCGCGCTTCATATAGTCGGAAGCGTAGAAATTCATGCGAATCATGAAGTGTTCGGCTTCGGCCGCCGCCTTCACAGGCTCATGCAGCGATTCATCCGGCTCGACAACCGTGACGAAAATGCCGCGACGGGCCAGTTCCAGCGCGATGTAGCCACGGTCTTCAAGCCCGACGACCAGCGCACGTCTGGCGACTTCCGTGCCCCACGTAAACAGCTCGTCAAGCAGTTCGCCTTCCATCTGACCGGCGATTGGCCGGTCGCTTAGAAACGCATCAGTTCCAGGCCCGGAAACCAGCCTGACCCTGGCCTCTTCATCAATAGAACGACGGGTTCTTACCATCTGAATGTCCTCGTAATCACAATTTTGTCATAAGTCGGCCGGAATATGGCCGGACAGCGGGGCACTATTCACTGCATTTTGAAGCGATTTCGGCGACCAGTCTGGCCGTGAAATCTTCGACCGTCATAGCTTCAAGGTTTTCATTCTTCCTTGTCCTGGGGCTGACGGTGCCGGATTCGACTTCGTTGCCACCAACGACGACCTGATAATTGACGCGTGAAAGCTGGGCATCACGGATCTTCTTGCCAAGCCTTTCGGACCGCAGGTCGGCTTCGGCGCGAACACCGGCGGCCTTCAGCCTGTCAACGACGCTGATCGCGTATTCATTGAACTTGTCGGCGACCGGCAGCACCTTGACCTGAACCGGGTTCAGCCACATCGGGAACTTGCCGGCGTAATGTTCAATCAGGATGCCGATGAAGCGTTCAAGCGACCCAAGAATGGCGCGGTGAAGCATCAGCGGAACCTTGCGGGTGCCGTCTTCGGCTTCGTACGTCGCCTTGAAGCGCTCGGGCATTGAAAAGTCGGCCTGAATCGTGCCGCACTGCCATGAACGACCCATCGAGTCGCGCACGTGGAAGTCGATCTTCGGGCCATAGAACGCGCCATCGCCGGGGTTGACCTTGTAGTCAACATTCCGCATTTCAAGGGCCTTGCGCAGGCCGCCTTCGGCAATTTCCCACATTTCATCCGAGCCGATTGACTTCGCCGGACGGGTCGAAAGTTCAATGCGCACATCGGTGAAACCGAAAGTGGCATAGATTTCAAATACCTGGTCAATCACGTTCGCGACTTCGGCTTCAAACTGCAACGGGGTGCAGAAGATATGCGCATCGTCCTGAGTGAACGCGCGAACACGGAACAGCCCGTGCAGAACACCTGAAAGTTCGTGTCTGTGAACCAGACCGAGCTCGGCGACGCGCAGCGGAAATTCCCTGTAAGAATGCATTCTTGACTTGTAAACCAGCAGACCGCCGGGGCAGTTCATCGGCTTGATGGCGTGCGGTACGTCGTCAATGTTCGTGAAGTACATGTTATTGCGGTAATTTTCGTAGTGACCGGACATCAGCCACAGAACCTTGTTCAGGATCTGCGGGGTCTGGATTTCGTCGTAACCGTACTTTGCGTGAACCTGACGCCAGTATTCGACTACGATATTCTTCAGCACCATGCCCTTCGCATGCCAGAACGGGAAACCGGCGCCTTCGTCGTGGAAGCTGAAAAGCTCCATCTCGTTGCCGATCTTACGATGGTCGCGTTCGCGGGCTTCTTCCTGCTTCTGCAGGTAATCATCCAGCGCGACCTGATTCGTGAAGCTGATGCCGTAAATTCGCTGAAGCTGCTCGCGGGCCTGATCACCACGCCAGTAAGAACCGGCAAACTTGATCAACTTATAGGCCTTGATACAGCCGGATGACGGGACGTGGGGTCCACGGCAGAGGTCGGCAAAATCGCCCTGTTTATAGACACTTATGGTGCCTTCAGGCAGTTCAGAGATCATTTCGACCTTGAACTTGTTGTCAGCGAACATCTTCAGGGCTTCGTCTTTCGTCACTTCAAGGCGATGGACCGGCAGATTGGCTTTAACGACATTTGCCATTTCAGCTTCAATCCTGACCAGGTCTTCAGGGGTAAACGGGTTATTTACGAAAAAGTCGTAGTAAAAACCTTCCTCGACGACCGGCCCGATAGTCGGCTTCGCGTCGGGAAACAGCTTCAAGACGGCCTGAGCCAGCACGTGCGCGCTTGAGTGGCGGAAGATTTCCAGCCCGTGATCATCAGCGAACGTCAAAAACTTCACTGCTGCGCCGTCAGTCGCAGGCGTAGTCAGATCAAGCACGACTTCATTGGCTTCAACAGCCAGAACATCAGCAATATCAGCACCCTGCGTGGCGCGGGCGACAGCCGCCCAGTCAGAACCAGCAGGGACCTCAACAACACCGTGGCCAGTAACATTAATCTTCATATTTGCCATTTCTTACTCCAGATTCCGTTGTTCGGAAAGGACCGGATTTACCGGCACAAGATGCTATCACTTTACAGTAGTTTGGGCAAGGCGGATGCGGGGCGCGACCCCCGACAGATGGTGTGGCGACCCCCGACGGACGAGGGTGGCAAACCCAGGTCAATCAGTCAGAACCTTTACAGTTACAACACGTGACCGAGGCTTCCAGACGCGGCGGAACAGGTCTGCGGATTGACGGGATTGTGCCGAACCACCACCATAAACTAGAAGTAAAACTTTGTGGGAATCATCATGGAAGCGATTTCCCGGTTAACCATCAATCTGGGGTGCCTGGAGCTGTTCAAAGGCATCATGGATAACCTCAGCGAAGGCGTCTATGTCATTGATTCCAATAAGAAAATTCTATACTGGAATGAAGGTGCAGCAAAAATTACAGGTTATACGCCCGGTCAGGCTGTCGGTTACCGTTGCGGGAAAGAGATGCTGTGCCACACTGACGACTATGGGACAGTATTGTGCGATTGTTACTGCCCGTTCGATCGCGCCTTGAATGAAGGAACCCGCAGCGAGTACGAGATCGTTCTGAAAAACAACAATGGCCAGATTATCCCTGTGATGACAGAAGTAATGCCCATCAAAAACGCTGAAGGTCTGATAATCGGGGCTGCTCAGGTATTCCGTGACCTTACGAGATACCACGAAACAGAAGAACGACTTGTAATGATGAAGAAATTCGCCATGGAAGATCCGGTTACGCTGGTCGGCAACCGGCGAAGCATTGAATCGGTGCTGGACGCAAGGTTCCGCGAATTTGAACGGTACGATTTGAAGCTGGGAGTGATTTTTGCGGACATCAATAATTTCAAGCAGATAAATGATACTTTCGGACACGGCGTCGGTGACCAGGTGCTTGCGAGGGTGGCCGGATCACTGAAGGAAACTATCCGCAAAGTTGACACCGTGGGGCGGTGGGGCGGCGACGAATTCGTATGTGTCGTTCCGCATACAGGAACACAGGAAATCGAGATGCTTGCCGAGCGTCTGCGTATGAACGTCAGGAAGCTTCAGATTGATCTGGGCTCGACCGTGAAATTCCGGCCTTCAGTTTCGGTGGGGACGGCCATTGTAAAGACCGGCGACACGCCCGATTCGCTGGTTCAGCGGGCGGACCAGTTGATGTACAAGAACAAGCGAAAAGTAAGGGAATACTGCTTCGGCAAGAAAATCCTTGAGCAGGGAATGCTTCTGTAGAAAGCGGCCGGAGTACCGCGAAAGCTGGGCGCTACCTGCCCTGCTTTGTCAAAACCACAATCCACTGGTCGCACGTTTCGCGCGAGATCGGGCGGTGGAACGTCACGTCAAAACCTGATTTCAAAGCAAGTTCAATCAGTTGTGACGAGTCCCAGTTGCGCAGGTGCTGGAAACCTCCGGCGGCTTCATCGTGGCAATCCTGAGCGTGGCGTGATGAACGGACCAGCGGCAGGGCCAGCGATTCAATGAAGACTGCCTGACCGGCAGGTTTCAGGGCGCGGTGAATCGAAAGAAGCGCGTCAGAAACACTTATGAAATGATTCAGGCTTCGCAGGGACAGGACTGTATCAAAAAAGCCTTCAAAACCGGTGAAGTCTTCAATAGTTACGTTATGCAGAAAGATATTGGCAGCGACGGCGGCGGCGGCTTCAGGGTCGGGATCGACGCCGTGATATTCGGCAATCTGGTCGGCCCACCGCAGATACGGGACGTTGCCAAGCCCGACATCAAGCACCCTGCCCTTCAGCGACTGCATCAATCCGGCAAGCCAGTGCTCGTCTTCGTTGAAATATGACCGCGCGGCAGGGACATAGCAGCAGCAGCACGTCGGCAGATCGGGGCAGACGCGGCAGTGGTCGGAAAGCACCAGTTGACGCACATCTGTCGCGAAGTCACTGATGGACGGCTTGCGGGACACATCCAGGTAAAGCTGCCCGCGTTCGTGAACAATGAATCTAATTTCAGGTTCGGCAAAGTCGCCCGTTTCGGTGCGGCACAGGACGGTTCTGGCAGGCGCGGAAGTGTCGGTAATGTCAGCCATTTTAACGATGACAAACCGACTGGAATTGACAACAGACAGGCGAAGTTCACGGGCCGAACAGCAGGCGGCGTCCAGCACAAATCCTTCCAGAGGCCTGACCGGCACGTAATCAAACGAATTTGAAACAGCCTTTTCCGGTTCAGGTGCTGCCATCGGCCTTCTCCGTAAGGGATGCGCCCGGACCAGCTTCTTCAAACGGCACAAGTTCGCCTTCGCCGTAACGCAGGATGTAGTCGCGACGGGCGCCCTGACATTCGGCCCTGACGTACCGGCACCTTTCGCAGGCCGGGGCGTAACTGTTGGCGCTGATGTCAGATTCCCACAGGAAGAAACGCGACCCGGGCGTCACGATATAAACGCGATCTTCGCGCAGGTCTTTCACAAAGTCTTCATAACCACGCAGCATGCAGCGCGGAATATGGCGGGAATATACGTTCAGGCCGTTGGCGCGACTGAATTCAAAGACGCGCGCAAGCTCTGAATACATTTCACTTATCCTGGGCAGTGAATCAACGTTTGCGGCGTTGCGGTCGGTCAGCGAAACAAGCCACAGCGGGAATTCACGTACCCCGCGCGCCGCCCAGAACGCGACCGTTTCGGTCAGGCTGCTGTAAGTGTCCCGTTTAATTATCATATCAAGCACGGGGACCTGGCCGAGCGCCACCAGATTGTCAACGGCGCGAACGACCATGTCGAACCACCGCGTGCCGCCCATCGTCACGGCATACATTTCGGAGGTGTGTCCCATCACCGAGATGTGGAAGTCGGTAACCCCGGCATCTACGGCCTTGCGGGCATACTCGGGATAGGCATACATCAGGCCGTTTGACGACACTTTGACATACGTGAAGCCGCGGTCACGGACCCAGCGCACAAGCGGAATCAAGTCTTTGCGGATTGTCGGTTCGCCACCACCGAACGCGACGCGGTGCATGCCCATGCGTCGGGCCTGCAACAGCTCGTCGATGACGTCGCCCGTCGTCATATTGACCGGGCGCATCGAGTCGGTAACCGAGCAATAATCACACTTTACGTTGCACTCGTAGCCCATAATCAGATCGACCATGACGTCGCTGTAATCAATGCTGGTGGCACCCGGGCCCTGCCTGCCGGTCGCGTCAGACATCTTGCACCTCCTGGTCAGCCGTCAGTGGATCAACGCCATCAGCCGTCAATTCACCAGCGCCGATGTCCGGGAAACTGTAGAACCCGTCACACACCAGAAAATGCGGGCAGTCGGTACATTCAGGGCGCCTTTCGCGCTTGTCGGCCAGATAGTTGAACAGATTGACTTCTTCTTCCCAGACAAAAACCATCGTGCGGCCAAGTTTCTGAAGATCATTCAACAGATACGGGGCATATCGGGCGTCAAACAGGCACATCTGAGCGTTGACGACATAGATTTTCATCCTGTCGCCGACTGCATCAATAACGCGCGAAACGACACTGGCTGCGGCGTACGGGTCAGGCACGAGGCCGACCGATGCAGCGCCAAAAGGCGTCAGGAACTGAAAATTCATCTTCGGGACGCCCATGTCGGCCATCATCAGGGCCAGTGGCTCAATATGGTCCAGATTCCGCCCGCATATCGTAACGTTTACGCCGAAGTCGACGGGACGTGAAGCCGTTTGAATCAACTTCAAGATGTTGGTGATTCCGCCAAGCGTTTCGTCAAAGCTTCCCGGTTTGCCGGTTACGCCATCGTGGATTTCGGCCGTGTCGCCGTGCAGGCTTATCAAAATGCTTGTAACGCCACTGTTTACAAGGGCAC
>CAZFVA010000006.1:19923-49007 GCA_964522105.1 uncultured Anaeromyxobacteraceae bacterium | reverse complement strand
GTGTCGCCGTGCAGGCTTATCAAAATGCTTGTAACGCCACTGTTTACAAGGGCACGAGCCGTTTCAAGGTCAGCCAGTTTACGCCCGTTTGACGTGATATTTATCTGGGTGTATCCGATGGCACGTGCGTACCCGATGACTTCCTGAATGCCCGGGTGCAGCAGTGGCTCGCCGCCGTCAAAGTCCACGTTCTGAATGCCTTTTTTACGGTGATCGCCCAGGATTTCACTGATGCGCCCGGTCGGAATTGACTTCTTGACGCGGTTGGAAACGGCGCAGAATTCACAAGCGTTCAAGCATTCATACGTGACGTTTATGATGACCTTGCTGGCACGGGCGGCCTCGACACGGCGGTTGAACGCCTGCATCGACGCTTCAAGTTCACCGGGCTTCATGGCGGGTGGAACAAACGACGGGTGGTGCTGGAACGCGTTGCCATCCAGCACAGATGCATCGGCAGCGGCCCGGGTCGTCAGTGAAATCCCCGCGTCAACAAGCATCTTCCACATGCGCGAACCGGGAACAGGCGTCGCGAACTGAACGGCCGGGATGGCACCGTGTTCTTCATGCAATCTACGTGCAAAATCAAGCGTTTTGCGTACATCCGCCAGCGTTTCCCAAGGAAAACCAATGATGAAATGAATCATCAGGGGTACGCCGGCAGCCTTCGCGGAAACGGCCACACGTTCAACAGCCGCAGTATCAAGCGCCTTGCCAACGCGGTCGCGCAAGGCAGCATCGTCAGCCGTTTCGCACGACACCGACAACGTCGTAACCCTGCCCTTCATCAACGCGATCGCTTCATCATCCAACCGGTCGGCCCGCAGACCATTCGGGAACTCGAAACCAAGATCAAGGCGCACAAGAAGCGCCAGTAAATGTTTGAAATCACTGCGTAGATTCGCCGCGTCATCCAGGAATATGACCCGCCTGCAACCAAGCACTTTCTTTGCCAGGTACAGTTGGTCTTCAAGCGCATCAAGCGAAACGGTCCTGTAGGCACCGGGACCGGAATTTTCACGGCCGGGATTGGTCGTGCAGAACACGCAGTTATGGGCGCAACCTGCAGACGCCAGCATCGGCAGTGCGCCGGGACCTATGCTGAAAGGATTGGGACGCCCGCTTTCACCATAAAAGCGCAGATTGAAAGCGTATCTGTAGCCAATATCAATGGCGTCATACATTGGAAAAGGCGGCGGCGCAGTCCACGCGACGGCCGGGGCCGCAATGTAACGGACACCGGCAGCAATTGACGTAAGTATCTGATCAGGTGTGGAAAATGCGCTCTCGCCGCTGAAAGCAACTATGGCGTCAAGATCGGGAAACTCGGCCAGAAGTTCATCAGGATCACGACTGACGTACATCATGCCACCAACGGCACAATCGGCCAGAACGATGGCTGAATCAGGATAAAGCGTCGCGACATCGTTTGTCAGGCGCCCGGCTTTCGCACGTCCGTCATCAGACAGGAAAAACGGGTGGTTAGCGATGACCACAATGTCAGGGGATGCAAAGGGGGCACCGACTGATTTGCCGTTTGCGCCATCTGCCGAAACTGCGGCGGGAAGCCGCGCAGCAACCGACCCGAACGGAATTCCTGCGACCAGGTCCGAACCCTCGTCGAACCACCCGGAATCAGGCTGTGCCAGCGAATCAAAAACATCGACCTGCCAGCCTGCCGCAGCAGCACGGGCGGCGCAATAAAGCGCTCCCATATCGGCAGCCCACGGATAGTCGATGAAGTCACCGTTCAGCACCATCGGCGGAACGATGAACAGAATCCTTTTGCCAGCCATAACCACCAATAACGAAAACTTACCGGAACGCCGACCATTTTAACCTGTGACGCCGAATTTCTGCCGAATTTCGTGAACAAAATTTTCTTACCCGCACGTTTGATACTTAGTTGCCTGATGGCAGGTAAGCAAGCACAATTAGAATGCAGACGAAAGGCGTGGCAAAGGCGTCATGGACATCATGTCTAACAGCAAACTTCGCGAGATATTCATCAATGACATCGAGCTGTTCGGGCTTATGGCCGGACTGCGACCGGTCGCAAAGAAAGAAGGACCGGATGCGCAACGCCTGATGACGATGGCGAACGAACTGGCGGCCGCCGGTTTCACTGTTGTCAAAAATGACATGACAGGATGTGCTTACGTTTCGCAGGACGCCGACGCAGTTGCCAGACTGGTCGAGCTTGAAAACCGCGAGTTCACCGGCGGCAACCCCGAACTGCGTGCACAGACTATCTACGAAATCGGGCTGATGCTTGGTTACCCGGACTGCTGCGCCAGGGCGTTTTCCAGACACAAAATGCAGGATGACGCCTGTGTGATGGGTACGTTTATTGCGGCGGAAATGGCACACGCCGCGTCAACTGGCACCGGCAACGTGCTCACCCTGCCCTGGCAGTTGAACTTTCTGATCCCGATGACCGGTCCGGTTTTTTACTATCCATGCGCGGCCGACTGCCCGGCGTCGCTTGCACTGGCAAACAAGTACTTTGCCGCACTGGAAAGCGTCAGGCCCGGCGCGACGGAACAGATTAAACAGGCGCTTGCCCATCCTGTTCTGGTGGCAGGCCGCTGGGATTTTGTGGTTATTGACGGCTCGGTCGGTGACGATGGCACAATCAATTTCACTTCGTGGCGCACTGCCGCCGACTATCACCCGGTCCCGGCCCCATCGCCGCAATTCACCAAATTCATTAGCGATTTACCGCGCAATGGTGTTATCATGACAGCCAATCTGATCCTGAATTTCAAATAATCTTTCTGAATCTTCAAATATTTCACGTCGGCCACTTGACTACTTTGCCAATCCGCCAAATACTTATCTCGACTCATGCATGGGTTCATTTATGAATTGCTGTGGTGCGAAGAAAAGCAGGGAAGAATACAGGCGACAGGCATCGGTGTTGAAAGCTCTGGCCAACGAAGCGCGGTTGATGATCGTTGATACTCTGGGCAGTTGCGAATGCTGCGTCGGTGACCTGACAGGTGCAGTAAATCTCGACATGTCAACGGTTTCCAAGCACTTAAGTGTGCTTGCATCGGCCGGAATCATTGGCTTCAAAAAGGTGGGCAACACTGTTCACTACCGGCTGCTGACCCCCTGTGTTCTGGAACTGTTTTCGTGCGCAGACAAAGTCCTTGGTGATGACGATTCGCCCGGTGCACAGGGCGAAGGCCGGTCATGCTGCAGCAAACCGGCAGTCGAAACCGGGGACGAAGGAAGTGCCAAAAGTAAAGTCCGCAGCAAGGCGGCAAAACCTGAACCACAAAGAATCGCGGCATCAAAAGCCGTTGAACAGGCAGCTCCCGTTCAGAAGCGTGGAAACCGTGCGGCATCAGGCCCCGGCGCCCCTTTGATGTGGCTTCACGACGGACTGCAGGAGTAAAAAGATGAACGATAAAGACAAAATTCGTAATCAGGTTTCTGATTTTTATGCAAAAAGCGTTAACGCCGGGACAGGCTGTGGATGCGGTTGCAGCACCAGTTGTTGCAGCACACCTACCCTTCCGAAAGGTGTAGCGGCAGCTCAGGCCGGATACACCGAGGCCGACTTTGCCGGCCTGCCCGAAGATGCGGTCGCCAGCAGTTTCGGATGCGGCAATCCTCTTGCATTTGCAGGCGTCAAGCCGGGACAGACCGTCGTAGACCTTGGCAGCGGGGCCGGTATCGACCTTCTGATCGCATCAAAGATTGTCGGCCCGACCGGTCGCGTCATCGGCGTTGACATGACCGACGATATGATTGAACACGCACGTGCGAACCTGGCAATGGCCGGAGCCGAAAACGCCGAGGTCCGCAAGGGAATCATTGAGGATTTACCTGTTGAATCAGGCTCGGTTGACTGGGTAATTTCCAACTGCGTCATCAACCTTTCACCTGAAAAAGACCGAGTGTTTGCCGAAATCACCCGCGTCCTGAAACCGGGTGGCCAGATAAGCATTTCGGACATCGTGACCCACGACCTGCCTGGCTGGGTCAAAAAGAACGTCGCCCTTTATGCATCCTGCATCGCCGGTGCGGTTACCGAGGAAGAGTACCTTGACGGCCTGCGCAAGGCCGGCATGACCGACGTGCAGGTTACCGAACGGATGGTCTACACGGCCGAACAGATGCGCGCCCTTGTCGGCTCGGAAATCCCTGAAACATTTGAAGGAATGGAAGATCTGGCCAACGCCGTCGAAGGCCGCATCTGGAGCGCCAAAGTCACCGGCCGGAAGGCTCTGTAGTTGCCACAAATACACCCGACAGGACTGATAACGGATTCTGACTGACAGAGTGCTGATTCCTCGGTACCTGCTCTACTGCACCTTCCGGGAAGCAGTCAGAAGAAGATCAAGGATGCCGTCGATCAGGGCGGCGCGGAGGTCGGCGGGGATGTCGCTTTCGGCGGCCAGCGAGTGCCAGCGGGCGCGAACCGCGATCTCACGGGCGGGGTCCGTAACTGCAAGATTTGCCTGTCTTTTTAATTCACCGATGTAGGCGGCGACATCCAGGCGTTCAGCAATCTGCTCAATAATGGCGGCGTCACAGTCGTCGATCAGGGCGCGCATTGAATCAAGTTCTTGAACCGGGTCAACGGAATCAGAAGTGGCGGCCTTCGGCGTGCCAGGCATCAACGCATCTGCCAGAACAATTTCGACCATCGACTCGGCTACCGGCACAATTCTGGGGCAGATGCACGGGTCCGAACGGCCTTCACGCGTGAATTCAACTTCGCTGCCCGACAGGTCAACGGTAAGCAGCGGCTTTCTGACAGATGGCGTCGGCTTGACGGCGATTCGACACACGATCGGCATGCCGTTTGACACACCGGCCAGTATCCCGCCAGCATGGTTCGACATGTACCCGCCTGCGTTCATCTGATCGACCATTGCCGACCCGCGAAGCCCCGCAGCCCCGAACCCTTCACCTATCTCGACACCTTTGACAGCACCGATGGACATCAACGCGCGCGCCAGTTCAGCATCAAGCTTGCCAAACACAGGTTCACCAAGACCGGCCGGAACGCCCTGCGCCACGATTTCAACGATGCCGCCAACCGATTCACCGACCTGCATCGCATCGCGAATCGCCTTTTCCATCAGCACCGACGCATCAGAATCGCCGCATCTGACAGGGCTTGACGCAACCAGCGACCAGTCAAGCTTTTCCGCCTTGATTCCCGCGATTTCGACGACATGGGCACGGACCGTTATCCCGGCCTGATTCAAAATCTGCCTGGCAACAGCCCCTGCGGCCACCCGACCGACAGTCTCGCGGCCTGACTGACGACCGCCTCCGCGCCAGTCCCTGATTCCATACTTCGCAAGCCACGAATGGTCCCCGTGACCGGGCCGGAACAGTTCAGCAAAAGCCCTGTATTCTTCAGGATTTGCGTCCGAATTCCTGACGACAATACAGATTGGCGCACCGGTTGTACGACCTTCAAAAACGCCTGAAAGGATTTCGGGAACGTCAGGTTCCTGACGCGGCGAAACGAGCCCCGACGTACCGGGACGACGCGCCTCAAGCCGGGCCCGCACGATGTCTTCTGTCAGTTCCAAACCGGGACTTACGCCGTCAATCACGACCCCGACGGCCGGACCGTGCGACTCGCCAAACGTCATGACGCGAAACGCGTTACCTGTAAAATTCCCGGCCATATTTCCCCGCGTCAAAGCTCTTCGCCACCAAAGCTTTTAAGACTCTTAACTATTTCATCACAGATCTGCGCCACACTTTTGCCATCCACATGAACCGTGAAGTCTGCCACATCCAGATACCACGGCCGCCGCTGCCTTGAAACTTCGACAGCCTCGATGGCCGAGTCCTGGCCGGTCAGCGATGGCCGCGATTCAACCTGAAGTCTGGCAGATATCAATGAATCCGAAGCATCCAGAAACACGGTAGTAACCGACCACAGGCAACGCCGCACAGCCTCGGACGTGATTGCCCCGCCGCCAAGCGCGATGACGCCACCGGCCCGCAACGCCTGTAAACAAACCGTTTCTTCAACCACGCGGAACTCTGCGTCACGGCCCTGCGCAAATATCTCGGCAACACTTGTTTCAAGCCTGCTTTCAATGACCTGGTCTGTATCGACAAACACCGAATTCAGACGGGCCGCAAGCTCGCGCCCCGCAGTCGTCTTTCCACTGCACCGCATTCCAACAATCGCAATCGTTTCTAATTTCTTCACGCTCTTACCATCTCCAGGTCCTGCCAGAAGTCAGGATATGACTTATCCACACAACCCGGATTGGAAACCGTTATTCCTGGAACGCGCAAAGAAAGGATCCCGAACGTCATCGCCATGCGGTGATCGCCCGCCGGGTCAAGCTCGGCAGGGCCGCGCAGCGTGGTCGGCGTTACTGTAAGGCTGTCAATATCTTCCGCAATATCAGCCCCGATCGACTGCAACCTGTCACGCAGAACAGTCAGTCTGTCAGATTCCTTGGCGCGGGCGTGACCTACACCTGAAAATCTTGTTTTTCCGGTCCTGAACAAAGCTGCAATCATAAGCGGAGGCAGCAGATCCGGGGTGTCGGACAGGTTCAGATTTCTGGGACCTTCACCGTCAAGTTCCGCAAAGAATTCGGGATATTTTGCATCACCCTGCATGCCGGGACCAGCCACGGGCGTGTTCGTCAAACTGATTCTTCGGCCATAAATTATGCCCGCAGCGGCCCAGAACGCGGCCAGCGAAGCGTCGCCTTCGACGTTGACCCGGCGACCCATGACATCATGGCCGCCCTGCACAAAGAAACTCTGTCCGTTTTCTTCGACCGTGCCACCAAACTGGCGAATCGCCTGAATAGTCATATCCAGATAAGGGCGCGACACCAGCGGTCCGGCAATTTCGACCGACAGCCCGCCCTGAAGGCCAAAACCTGCAATCAACAACGCCGACGCGAACTGACTGGACACGACACCTTCGACTTCGACGCCGGGTCCCGGCAAAGCACGCCGCGCAAGACTGACGACGCCTTCATTGGATGAAACCTCGACGCCAAGGGTGGTAAGCGCGGCCCACAACGGCCCCATCGGCCTGTATTTCATGGTGCCGGACGGAACCAGTTCAAGCGGGAAATCGCACAGCAACGACAGCGCAGACAGAAAACGGATTGTAGTCCCGCCCTCGCCTGTTGCAATTGGCCGACCGGGATTCTTCGGAAAGTCACCCGGATAAACATCAATAGTTTCGGAAGTTTGGCCGAATCGAACACCAAGCATCGCCAGGCCGTTCAGAAGCTCGCGGGAATCCCGACTCCACGATGGATTGTTGATTCTGGTCGGATAACGGCACAACGAAGCAAGCGCCAGATAACGCTGGGTCAGGCTTTTGGAACCCGGCACCGCAAGGGTAACGGGATCAAGGCCGACACCGGGAAGCGACGGGTCGCGGCGCGACATGACGCCGGGACACGGGTAACCGACCTGCGCCATCACGACAGCGACCTTTCCCGGGTCAACAATACAACCGGTAAACGCTTGAAACTGTTCGCGGGCCTGAGCACACCAGAAATCCAGACCTGATGCGAACTGAATTTTATCTTTGATGGCCGCACCGATGAATGGCGTCTGCCCTTCCGCAGGAACAACAACATCAATAGCGGCCCGGCGGGCGCGAAGGCCCGACCCATCGAGCGGCTTCAACCGGCCATCGGCGCCAATTGGAGTGGCGTTAACAACGACGTCATGGGCAAACTCGCTGCGCCTTTCCCAACCCTTGAATTTCACACCAGTTACTGATGACGGCCAGGACCTTGAAACCTTGACCGGATTTCTTGCCGCAACCGATACCGACGCACCGGCCCGGACTGCCGCCGCCGCCACACTGCGCGCCGTCGCACCGCCGCCAAGTATTAACATATCAAGGCCGGCGACACCCCCGAACCTGTCAAACAGTTCGCGCGAACCGACCGCATCGGTGTTGTACAAACTGACTGAACCGTCGGCCGCGATTACGACAGTATTTGCAACGCCGCTTGCCGTCACCCAGTCGTCACAAGCCGCATCCGGCCATTGCGCGACAGGATCGGCCTTGAACGGCATCGTCACGGCAAACTTGCGGATGCCAAAGAATTCCAGGGCTGTAAGTGCATGTTTCCAATCCGTAACTGGAAGTGGAAAGTACTGACAACCGGCGTCTATTGCAGCAAAAAGGCGATTATAAATATCCGGGCCGGGTGACGAAGCGACCTGAGGTCCACCGACAAGCGCGATCGGTTCAAGCGATTGCGAATCAAATACACGCCACGCCTCAAGCGTCCTGAAATCAGGCTGCCCAGGCGCCGTTTCCAGGCCCCTGCCAGCCGACGCAAACGTCAGATTCGCGCCGAAATCGGCCGGACGCATTCTGGTAAACGCTGCGCCGGCACCCATTCCAACAACAGACACAACGGGGGCCTGCAGTTTTCTGCCTGCAGCCGCCAGGGCCATCAGGTCACCTGCATCATTTGTTGTGCATGCCAGCTTGACTGCGCCTGCCCCGACTGCGTTCAACTTGCGGACATGGTCTTCTAAAAAGTTAACAGAACCAGTTTCGTGTACGGAAACCATGACGGTACAGCCGTCGGCACAGGCCCTTCTGACAGGCTCGCCGCCGCCACGCAGCCATGAAGCAAGCTCGACATCGACCAGACCGGCACCGCACCGTGCCGCATGCGTCAACAACTCAAGCCGCTGCCCTTCCGAACCGTTAAACGCCCCGCCTTCCCACCTGGGCCGGCACGACACAACAGCCCTTTTTCCAAGGACTGCAATCAGTTCAAAAACACTGTCTATGTGACCTGCAACGAGGTCCAGACGTATTTCTATCAGATGTCGATTAAGCAATGAAAATTCAGGATTGCCAGCAACAAACGCGGAAATAGACGCAACGTCCGGGAATGCCCCGGAAACACAGATCCTGGGCGCGTCCTTATTCATTCCAGCATTCCATGACAAGCGAATCAGACACCGACACGGAAGGATTCTTATGCTTCAAATCAAAGTGACCAAGGCCATGCGGTAAAGCAAGCCTGACACCACCGTCCATGTTCTTCTTGTCCCTGAATATGAATTCAGACGCCAGTTCGAAGGACACCTGAGGCGCCGTCGGGGCGCCGATACGCGCCAGCGCGTTCATCAGCCTGATCCTTTCAGGACCGGAAATCAGACCAAGCCTGACTGCAACTGCGGACTCAACCGCCATGCCTGCGGCGACCGCCTCGCCATGGGGAACGGCAAGGCTTGCGGCAGCCTCGATGGCATGACCGACGGTATGGCCGAAATTCAGCAACTGGCGGACATCTGTGTCATAGGGGTCAAGCGTAACAAGACCGGCCTTAACTTTTGCGGCATTAAAAGCCAGCGCACCGAGCAACTCGGGACGCTGAAAGTCTTCGCAGGTTTCAATCCCGGCCAGAAGATCGGAGCTTCCAACGGCCGCCGTCTTAACTATTTCAACCAGACCACAGACGATTTCGGCATGCGGCAGTGTTTCCAAAAAACGCACGTCGGCAAACACATATTCGGGGAATTTCCAGGCACCGACAAGATTGCGCCCTTCGGGCAGATTAACGGCTGTTTTCCCACCGATTGCAGCGTCGGCCATCGCCATCAACGAAGTCGGCACCTGCAGAAGACGCACCCCACGCATCCACATGGAAGCAGCCATACCGGCCATATCTGTCGAAACGCCGCCGCCAAATCCAGCAATCACACAATGACGATCGATGCCCATGTGCGCCATCGAACGGCAAATAGATTCAAGCACATCAAGGCTTTTTTGAGCTTCGCCTGCAGGGAAAGTAAACAGATGCACTGGCCGTCCGCACTGCTGGCGAATACGGTCAACAAAGCCGCTGTGAATATCCGCGACGTTTTCGTCACCAATCAGGACGATGCTGGAAGCACTGGCCGCAACCATAATAAGTGCGGACGCCTGATCGACGCATCCAAAAACAATCATACTTCCGGGAATATTTTCTGGATTAAGTTCAATATATCGGGCAGTTGACTCTGATGGACTGGAAGGCGCGATCATTGTCTGTGCACCCCCGGCAAAATGATTACCTACTGTTTTCCAAGATACTGCCTTGCTTCCGCAGCCTGGGAACCCTGCGGATTTACATCAAGATATCTGGTGTAGAAGTATTTCGCATCGCCACTGTTACCGAGGGCTTTATTTACCCTGGCCAACCCGATGATGGCCGGGGTGTACTGTTCATTAACCTTCAGGGCGCGCAGGTAGTATTCGGAAGCTTTTTCAAGTCTGCCCAGCGAGAACGATGCATCACCCATCTTAGCCAGAGGTTCAACCATCCTCGGTTTAATCTGGTGCGCCGCCTGGAAATGGGCCAGGGCTTTTTCACCGTCTTCCAGCAGACCGCGTACGCCTGCCGACATGTGAGCGTCATAGTCACCAAGACCGCCGACCTTACCTGCTGAATCCTGGGTCGGGACCGGGGTTGGCGCGGGCACAGGCTTGGGCGCGGGCACTGGCGCAGGCACAGGTTTGGGCGCGGGCACTGGCGCGGGTACAGGTTTGGGCGCGGGCACTGGCGCGGGTACAGGTTTGGGCGCGGGCTCCACTTTTTTAACTGGTACTGGCACCGGCACAGGCGCCGGGGCAGGCACCGGCTTGATTACGGGCGCCGGGGCGACTTCAACTTTCTTGACCGGCGGAATAACAACGGCACCGGTCGGGGCCGGACCTGTCGGCGAATCATCAGCCGCCCATTTTTTCAGCAATTCCGGGGTACGCCTGTCCTGGCTTCCTGCATCAACAGGCGGCGAAACCTTCCCGGAATCCGCTGCCTGTTCTGTCACATCGTCAGACGCAGCAACGGCATCTGCAACTTCTGCATCGACAGCCGCGACTTCAGCAGTGGCCGCTTCGGCAGCTGCAACTTCGCCAGGGCGATCATCTTTGACTGAACTGTCAGCAACGACCGCCTTTGCGGTGATATCGCCAACGACAACATCAACTGCGGCGACAGTTCCCGTGGCTGTATCATCTTGATTTTCTGGCTGAACAAGACTGAAAATACCGAACCCGGCAACGGCAACGACCAGAACTCCGGCCGCAATCATGGCAATCCGCCGGACCGAACGACCGTTATTAAAACCTTTGAAATCATCTACTTCAGTTTCAAAAGCGGCCTTTGCATCAAACAGTTTTATCTTCTCAATCTTAATCTCGGGTTGCAGACCCTGATCGGTTTCCTGATCCTGAGTCGGATCAATCAGCGGCGCTACCTTAGTTTCCTCGTACCGCCGAAGGACTTCATCATCACGAATGGCGGCAAATTCCCTTCTGGAATGAGTGACTACAGGCTGACCTTCGTCATCAGGGGATTCATCGACCGGGGACTCGACGACCGGGGAATCCATGCTGGACATTTCAGTCGTCGGGACGATTGCTGCGTCGTCGGTGTTTTCAGGAACCCTTACTATGCCGAATTCACCGGTTATTTCAGGCTTTGACGGGGTGTCAATTTCATCATCGACTGGTGCCTCAGACTCGGCATCAACCTCAGCCTCAACCTCGGCCTCAACCACCGGCTCTACCACCGGCTCAACCACCGGCTCAGCCTCTGGCTCTACCTCAGCCTCCGGCTCCAGCTCCAATTCCGGCTCCGATTCCGCCCCAGCTTCCGCCTCCGGCACCAACTCCTCTGAGCCCGCGTCAGCATCCGAACCAACAGACAAAACAGAATCGAGTCCCAATCCTGATTCCTGCTGCAAAACAACTTCTGGAGCAGGCCCTAAATCAAGTTCTGGCTCGTCAACCGGCTCTTCCACTGGTTCGTCGGAAATATCTGGCAGCGCATCCAGGCGCAGGACGCGATCGTCCACAACAACAAGCGGCAAAGAAAGTCCCATGCGCTCAATAAGAACTGTCAGCGGTTTCCAGCGGTTATCCAGATCAAGCCACAAGTCGTCATCTGTCAGATGACTGGCCCCGGCCAGGCGGCCCGAACTCAGCCATCCGGCAAGAACAGACTTGTCCACAAACCTCAGAACGACGCCATCCCGGGTCTTTACATATATAATTTCAGCCAACGTGAAGCCTCGTGGCTATAACAGATCAAAAACAAATACGGCCAGGACTGCAGCTACCGCAGCAACGCTGAGCACCACAGCTAACACAATCCACTTTTTGGAAGTCTCGGGTTCGGTAGATTCGATCTTGAACTTGAACTGCTGGGTAGTCATCGTCTTGCCGGAACCGGCCCCCCGCCTGGATGATCCGGGGGTCATCAGGTCAGACATATCTGAACCTGCATCTGCGGCCCGATTTTTCCTGCCGGACTCGCCAATACCAGCCTGAAATTCGTCAGAAGCGCGAATGGCCGACATCGTGCTGGTTCCCCGCATTCCGGACTTGCGTGTCTTGATAAAATCGTTCATCGGGGTCGAAGTCCCGGAAATATCAACTACAAAATACTTATCCTGTTTATCTATGCCACGCGCCCATTCTTCGATCAGCTGAAAATCAGCAAATTCCAGAACCAGGCCAGCCGGGGACTTAACGTGGAAAGGCCCACCAATGTCATCAATAACAATGTCAGGTATGGAATCGGCCCATTCGTCCAGATCAGAGGCCTGCATACGAATTGTCGTGTCGGAAATAGCGGATTGCGATACCGATGCGGCACCGGCATCAGGAAGATCAGGCATATCGGGCAGATCCGGCAAGGCCGCCTGAAGGGGTGAATCGTCGGCTGACGCAGATCCAGCAGGCAGCACACCGGTTGAATCGACCACGTCAGAAGCTTCCGGCGAACCGGCCTTACGGTGCTTGCTGAACGCATTTAACGGTTTTATGAAAGAACTGGCAAACCGGCCGGCGGCAGGCGATGCTGGCGGCGCAACTTCAGGTACGGACAGAAGTTTTTCAGTGACTGCCGAACCAGCAGAACTGTCGGTGTTTCCCCCCGCAAACGGTCGGTAAATATTATGTTCAAGCCCGCAGTGAGCGCACTTTACAGCACCACCGTCAGACCCGACTGCTGCATCGTCAATTGTGAAGCTTTCACCACAATTGAGGCAAAGTAGATTCATTAATTCCCCCGTACCCGTTCGAAACGAAGGGGTCATGCCCGCTTCATGTAAACGAAACCATAGTGAGCGTATCAGATTGAACGTCGGCAAATCAAGAATTCAGCAGTAACAACCACTATTACACATGAATTAACAGCATGCTTTTGGCAGTAGACAGTCCCAGATGATAGCCTAGCTTCTGTCAACATCGCGGTTCTGTTTACAGATGGCCAGAAATCGAAAAATTTCCGAAGCGAACACCGACCCGCGCATCCAGAAAAGGTATCTGCGGGAAATCGAGATTTACGGGGCAGGTCTGACTGTATTCGGCGCTGTGCTGATGCTTTCGCTGATTACATCGCACAAGACGGACCGTGACCTTTCGCTTGGAAGCCCCGAGGTTGAAAACTTCATGGGTTCGGTCGGTGCAGAACTGGCGCATGAATTCATGTGGCTTTTCGGCATCCTGTCATTCGTAATTGCCGCTGCCGTAATCTTTATTGGCGTCAGAGCGGTCCTTGGAAAACCTTACCGCGCAACTGTGGCGCGCATGTCTTCGCCTTTCACTGCCATGCTGTGCGCGGCGATGCTTCTGCAAATCTGCCTGAAAGGCATGACACCATTTGACTATATGCCTGGCGGTTACACGGGCGGCTACACCGGCGAGATGCTGATTGAGCTGTTTTCACGAAGCGGCGCCATCCTGGTCGCTTCAATCGGCCTGGCCTTGTCAGTTTTCTATATTTCAGGGTTTACCCTTGGCCAGGTTTTCCGATTTTTCGGGCGGCAGATATCCAAATTATTCAATAAAATCAAAGCGAAGGCTGGCGCAGCCTTCCGCAAGCCTGAACCCGAATTTCCTTCAATGCCTGAAGGCGGTTGTTCAGGGTTCAACGATGCTGTTTCCGTGATTTCAAGAAATGACGTCCAGGACGTGGCCAGTTCCGCGAACGGTCCAGATACAGCAATCACATCACCAGCCCTTACCGCTTCGAAACTGCCCGTATCTTTGACCCCGGAAACATCGTGCGACCCGGCATGGGCAGGCTTTGATAATGAATTCGAGCAGTCCCGGCTTGCCGACGCTGAAATTTCGTCGGTCAGCCAGATATTAACAGCCGATGTTTCTTCAGTGATTGAAGCGATCGAACCTGAAGAAGACACCTTCATGGCCATTATCAAAACTGGCGAAAATCCATATGACATGTCCGGCCCCCGAATTGTCGTAAACAAGCGGGAAAAGGCGTCCATTCAGGAAGATCTGCTGCTGCCTCAAGTCGTGCAGGGTCCGTGGGAACCACCTTCGCTTTCACTGCTGGACTATGTGGAACCTGGCAAGCAGGAAATCGACCGTGACTTTCTGCGCAGAAACGCCGAGAAGCTTGAAAAGAAGCTTCTTGACTACAAGGTTCAGGGAAAGGTGGTGGAAATTCACCCCGGCCCCGTCGTCACCATGTATGAATTCCTGCCTGCCGCCGGGGTCAAAATCAGTCAGATCGCAAATCTGGCCGACGACCTTACGATGGCACTTGAAGCCGTAAGTATTCGAATTGTCGCGCCGATCCCCGGTAAGGGTGTCGTCGGTATCGAAGTCCCGAACAAAGTTCGCGAGACTGTCTATCTGCGTGAAATCCTTGCGTCCGAAGTCTTTACCAGATCAAAAAGCAAGCTGACAATTGCGCTTGGAAAGGACATCTTCGGCAACCCGGTAGTTACAGACCTTGCCAGAATGCCGCACCTGCTGATCGCCGGCGCAACCGGATCTGGAAAGAGCGTCGCGGTCAACGCGTTCATTCTTAGCCTGCTTCGCAACGCAACCCCTGATGAAGTCAGGATAATTCTGGTTGACCCGAAAGTCGTCGAACTGCAGGTTTACGACAACATTCCGCACCTTCTGCTGCCTGTCGTGTTTGACCCGAAACATGCTGCTGCGGCGCTTCGCTGGGCCGTCGATGAGATGGAACGGCGTTATGCCCTGCTGGCACGGTTTAACACCAGAAATATCGGCTCGTTCAATCAGCGGGTAGATAAGATTCAGGACATCAAGGCCGGAAGAGCGGTCGCCGAGGCTGACGACGAATTTGAAAGCGCGTTTACGTGCAACCCGGAAGAATTCGACGAAGAAGACCTGAAGAAGCTGCCGTTCATCGTCATTGTTCTGGATGAATTTGCCGACCTGATGATGGTCGCTTCCAAGGACGTTGAAACGGCTGTAGCCCGTCTGGCACAGAAGGCACGCGCGGCCGGCATTCACCTGGTCATGGCGACCCAACGCCCCTCGAAGGAAGTCATCACCGGACTGATAAAGGCCAACTTCCCGTCACGCATTGCCTTCCGCGTTTCAGGAAAAATTGATTCCAGAATTATTCTGGACCAGAACGGTGCAGACGCACTGCTGGGATACGGCGACATGCTGTTCCTTCGCCCCGGCACATCTTCGCTGGAACGCGTCCACGGTTCATTCGTGTCCGATGAAGAAGTCATGCGCGTAGTTAACCATCTGAAAACACAGGGTTCCCCCGATTATCAGATGGAAATCATTCAGGGCGCGGATGAAGAGCCCGAAGATGAAGACGAAGATTACGACGTTCTGACCGAGCAGGCGCAGGACATCGTTCTGGAAAGTCGCCGTGCCAGCATCTCGTTCCTGCAGCGCAAACTGAAGATCGGCTACAACCGCAGCGCCAGAATCATGGAACTTCTTGAAAAGCGTCGAGTTGTGGGGCCGCCTGACAGCCGGGGGGAACGCAAAGTTCTTCTGTGATATTCCTGTCGTAAATTAATAATCTGAAGCAGTTGGAAGGCTATTTATCAAGGCGGGCGCGAAGCTCTTTCACGTATCCTTCGATTTCGGGAACGGCGTGACGGCCAAGCGACATCGTCCTTTCGTAACCGTATTCCACGTTATCCCAGTCCGCGTCACGCACCATGTATCCAAGTTCATCATTGCCAAGGGCTACCGTAAACTTGAATGCGGCCGGCGTTCCGGCATCAAGGTCGGCCACAACCGTCGGCGCTGGCTCACCCGGCCAAGACGTGAAATCAGCGACAATGTCGGAACCGTTTTTGATGCGCAGAATAGTCATGTCTGAATGCATAAGTGGAACGCCGTCGCGATATTTCAACGGTCTGGTAAATATCTCACGATTGCCGAAGTACTCGAAAACAAAGTTTTTTACCCTGATGTAAAAGCCCCTGTTAACAGACTTCAGACTGACATTCTTCGGGCCAATCGTCATCGTCGAGGCCTTGACCGCAGGAATGATGGCGTCAGCAAACGAATTACCGATGTGATTTGTAAGATCAACGCGTTCCTGCTGGCTCATATGCTTCAGGAAAACGGCCATGATTTCCTTTTCAGTGGCCATTTTGGCATCGCCCGGGTTGATTGTTACAAGACCGCCCAGCGCCCCTTCAACGAACAGCGGGACGGCGCCCAGGTCATTGCGGATTCTGTTGTAGAAGACGCCGGCCCAGTCAGCCGAAAGCTGCTTGTCATTCCACATCGATTCGACGTGGCAGCCCCAGTTTGCAACAACGGCTATCGGCTTTCCATCCAGACCTTCGGCAGTCATGATGCGGGCGACATCGTCTTTCTGATTTCTGATGTTGTTATGGATATTCAAAGTCAGAGCCGGGTCAACGGTGACCGTGTTGAACTTCAGCTTTGCAGGCTTCGCCGATTCGGCTGCCTTATCAATAGCCTGCGCAATCAGGTGGCGCAACATGATCATGTATTCAGGTGTAAGGCCGGATTTCAGGGGCAGGAAGCCGCCGCCCGCGTCACCCCAGTAACCCATCGTGTCGGGGCCGACATGGCTGTGAATTGCGGCAACGACAATCTTGTCCCGATGAAGGTCACTTGCAAGCGCCCTTACCTTCTCGATTTCATTGTTCATGTAACCAATAGTATCTATGGTTACAAGCACATAAGGTTCTACACCGTCATCCATGTACAGAGCGTGGGCGTAAACCGGGTCGCGAACGCCCTGGTTCTTGCGACCCATGTCAAAGCCGCCCAGCCATATGCCGCCTTCTGTGGCATATTTGGTAGTGATATCAACCTCGGCCGCCCCGACATACAGATTGCCGTCCTTCGCTGCCGCGATTCTGGCGTGAACCTGGTCCATCGCCTTCTTTGTCACTGGAAGGTCCAGTTTCGACTCATCAACAACCGTGACCGCTGCGCATCCGGTAATCAACAGAATCGACGCCGCAACCAACATGGCGACAGAAATCAATCTTTTCATTTAGTTACATTCTCCTTACAGTGCCAAATCAATAGTTTCAACAACAGACATCAAAGGGTCCAAATCAGACGGGCGTACAGACATCACCTACGCCATCACTGTTGGCGTCTTCCTGAAGCGGGTTGTAAACGCCGGGGCAATTGTCACAAACGTTGCCGACAAGGTCGCCGTCTGAATCGATCTGGCCGGAGTTGCTTTTGGTCGGGCAGTTGTCGCAGGGATTTCCGATACCATCAGAATCCCCGTCAGACTGATCGTTGGTTATATACACACAGTTATCACAAGCGTCTCCGTACACATCCGTGTCCGTATTGGCCTGGTCAACGTTCTGGAAATAGTCACAGTTGTCGCAGGCATTGCCGTAACCGTCGCTGTCGGAGTCAATCTGATCCGGGTCGTAAACAAGCCTGCACTTGTCACAGACATCACCGAAGCCATCCGAATCCCCGTCCAGTTGATTCGCGTTATGCGCAAACCGACAGTTGTCGCAAACATCCCCGCGACCGTCAGTGTCAACGTCAATCTGGTTTGTATTGACGACCGTCAGGCAGTTGTCACAGATATCGCCCACAAGATCAGAATCAAAATCGGTCTGACTCGGGTTTGAAATGGTCGGGCAGTTGTCACAGACATTTCCCAGCAAATCACCGTCAGTATCGGTCTGGTTTGATGACGCAACGGAAGGACAGTTATCACACGCATTTCCGTAAGCATCGCCATCAGAATTCAACTGGCCGGGGTTCGACAGGCCGACGCAGTTATCAACACAATCCGGCGTGCCGTCCACATCAGCGTCAGTTTCCAGGTTGCCACATCCACAACTGCCCGGAAGGTGTTTGGCCGGGTCCTGCGGGCATCCATCGTTACAGTCAGACCAGCCATCATTATCGGTGTCACCGGTGTCCGACCTGCCACAACCGCAGATACCGGGGACGATCTTCAGCGGGTCGAGCGGGCAACCGTCAATGCAATCAAGAAACTTGTCGCCGTCGGTGTCAACATCAGCGACGCCGCAACCACAGAACCCATATACAAGCTTGAACCGGTCAAACGGACACGCATCGGCGCAATTCGGGGCCCCGTCAAGATCGCTGTCAGTTTCAAGCTGGTTGCAACCACAGAATTCGGGACCGACCTTATCGGGATCAGAAGGACACCCGTCAATACAGTCCGCCACGAAATCGCCGTCACTGTCCACATCGGCAGCCAGACAACCGCAATCACCAGGCTCATGTTTCAGCGGATTATCCGGACAAAGGTCAACGCAGTTCGGGAAACTGTCGCCATCGGGGTCAGACTCCCTTTCGCCGCATCCGCAATAACCAACCAGATGCTTGGCCGGATCGGCCGGACACTGATCAACGCAATTCGGGAATCCATCATGATCGTCATCTGTTTCGACGTTGAAGCAACCACAGAAACCAGCCAGTTGTTTATTGCCATCGGTCGGGCACTCGTCGTCGCAGTCAGCGGCACCATCGCGATCCGTGTCAGTATCAGCAACGCCACAGCCACAGGGACCAACCAAAATCTTCAGAGGATCAAGGGGGCATTCATCGGCACAGTCAGCGACACCATCGTAATCCATGTCGAATTCAGCAAAACCGCACCCGCAGAAACCGGCCAGCGTCTTCGCAGGATCAAGCGGACATTCATCAACGCAATCAAAGGCATTGTCGCCATCGTTGTCGACATCGACAACGCCGCATCCGCAGACGCCAGGCACTGTCTTCCGTGAATCATCCGGACAGGCATCAAAGCAGTCGGGCTTGCCGTCTTTGTCAGTGTCATTGTCACTGATTCCACAACCACAGATGCCGAATATGATTTTTGTCGCATCAGATGGACAATCATCAACACAGTCCGGTGTGCGATCACGGTCCGTATCCGTTTCGGGATTACCGCATCCGCAAGATCCGGGGTTCGACTTCGAGGAGTCTGACGGACAACCGTCCACGCAGTCCTGCACGCCATCCTCATCAGAATCGCCATCTACCAGACCACAACCACAAAGACCGGGGGCCATCTTAGCTGCATCAAACGGGCACAAGTCTGTACAGTTGGGCCTGCCGTCCAGATCTGCATCAACCTCGGACACACCGCATCCACAGACACCAGGAACCTTCTTGAACGGGTCATTGATGCAGGTATCAATACAATCCGAAGTGCCATCAAAGTCCTTGTCGGTGTCGTACAGGTCGCAGCCACAAACCCCCGGTTTTACCTTGATGGAACTGTTCGGACACAAGTCGACGCAATTCGGCGTTCCGTCGGTGTCTGAATCCGTTTCAGCAACACCGCAGCCACACTTACCGGGCCACATTTTCAGCGCATCGGCGGGACACTCATCAACGCAGTCCGGCCTGCCGTCATGGTCGCCATCAACATCGGCCTGATTACAGCCACAGGCACCGGGATTCGTTTTTGCATCGTTATCGGGGCAACCATCAAGGCAATCAGGTACGTCGTCATCATCGGAATCAGTTTCGGCGACGCCACATCCACAGACGCCGGCAGAAGCCTTGAACTCGTCGCCGGGACATTCGTCATAACAGTCCATGCGCCCGTCATCGTCAGAATCATTGTCAGGCAGGTCGCAGCCACATACCCCTGCCTTAACTTTATTTGTGTTATCAGGACACTCGTCAAGACAATCCACGACACCATCGACGTCACTGTCTTCGTCAGAGACTCCGCAGCCGCAAAGGCCTGCTTCCTTTTTGTCATTGTCGTTCGGACATCCGTCACGGCAGTCAATAAAGCCGTCCTGATCGGCGTCAGTAATGCAGTTCACGTTGCAGGCGGCGTCAGTTTCATCGCAGTCAAGGCCAAGGCAATCCGGCCCCTCGCCGTATCGGTCACCATCAGGGTCAACACAGGCAAGCGAACCCGGGTCGGCCACATCAACGACATCAGTCTGATCAATATCAACAATCGTTTCGTCAAGTCGGTCCGGCAGGATGACGCCATCTTCAGTTCCAGGGTCACTAATGATGTCAATGCCTTGCAGATCCTGCCCCTGCGTATCCGTAACCAACTGATCTGTGGAAATATCCGCGTCAGTCGGGTTGGACGAAGTCCCGCAGCCTGCCAACTGGACGGCCAGAATCACCAGAAATGGAACCGCAGCAGAAATCAGATAACGCGCATTTTTCAACATCACAAACACCTTTCTGGCGGAAGTTAAACACAAAAACACGGGGCGCTGGGTTCAGCCCGCTCGTCTTCAGAAGAACTGAACGACGCTGAAAGATTCTAGTCAAAATGTCAGCGAAAGGCACTACCCCAATTCTTGCGGATACATTCATTCAGCCAGGCAGCAGGAAATGGTAAAAGTCAGGGAAAACACTCAGTGGCGCAGGGGCGAACTTCAGCGGACCGGAAATCAACCGGGCAAAGTTAGCGTGGCGCAGCCGGAACTGTAACGTGCTGGCTGAAATCCTGCTGTGCGATCACCCGCGCAACGATTTCACACTCACTTTGATTGGTGCATGACAGAAGCTTTGCCTGAACGCATCTCGGCCCCTCAGGTTTATTCTCGCAGCGCCACAGCGATGCCGCCAGGGCACTGTCAGTCTTGTCCCCGACAATCGTCATCCAATAAGAACCGTCGGCCGGGTTGCTATGATGATAACTGAGCCCCGCAAACTGAGCGTTGGAAGCACAACCGCTGAACAGAACCAGCATCATCAAACCACATAAAACCATGAATTTTCGAAACATCAGGGGCCTCTACGCAAAACGCCAGGGGCGATGCTACATCTCAAACGAGTCTGTTTCAACCGGCAGTAATAACTATATTACCCGCATTACCCGTTCAAACTTAACCAGTTACCGGCAATAAACTTGTCACTCCAGGTACACGGCGTGATAATTGCGATGCGCTTTGGCTCGCTATTTTGTAGGGCGGGCCGCATTTTTTGGAAATCACAGGGGAAAACAGATGAAGTTAAATCGGACGAAGACTTTCTTACTGGCGTCAGTTCTGGCACTGACTGTTGTTGGCATGACAGTTTCTGCAACCGCACAAACAAAGGGCGGCGGCGGCAGCGGATGGCTGACCCAGGGTGCTGAAATTCTGCCGATGGGCAAGAAGGCGTTTGAGTTCCGCTTCGGTTTCCCGTCCACCGACTTCGCGCTTCGAATTCCTGTAGTACCTAATGTGATGGAAGTCGCGCCGTTTGTGACAATGGATTACGTTAACTACCTGGGTAAATGGTCCGGCTACTTCGGAGATTCTTTAGGAGTTCAACTCAAATTCAAACTTTGGAACAGCGGACCGATGGCCCTGTCGCTCAATTTTGATATGGGTCTCGCAATGGTTTACACCGGCGCATTCAATCTGGCCTTCCAGATTGGTGGACCCGAGTTTAAATTCAGTTACCGGTGGAATAACCCGAACATCGCTGTCATCGGCGGTTTCAAGATGCCGATTAAAGTCTTCATGATCAATGGCGCCGTCGCATATATCCCGCTGCTTTTTACACTCGGAACGGAATATCACGTGCTGTCGAACCTGAACATTCATGCTCACCTCGAGGTTGGTCCGGAAATCTGTGCTCCGGGACCGGTCGTCGGTGGCCACTTCGGCTTCCAGTTCGGTATTTCCTACCTGTTCTAACCCCGGCACAGAAATCCACAACCTGACTTAGATTTTCTTTATCTATGCGAATCTACTCATGACCAGCCGAAAATTTCATAAATTGAACGCGGTCGAACTGTGCGGGTGTGCTGGAGTTGTAGCGGCTCATCGCCCCACGGAACGAATCGACTGTCGGATAATCGTGGCGGTCCATCCAACCGGCGATATCCACGAGGAATTTTTCGACCACCCCGACTCCGTCTTCATAAAGGACCGAGCACAACTGAACAGTCGACGCCCCGGCCAGCAGCAGCTTGATGGCAGTTTCTGGATTATGAACGCCTGTTGAAGCTGCCAGGTCACTCTTAACTGCTTCATTCAGCACAGATATCCACCGAAGCGAATTTTCATATTCGCGTGGTTCACTGAAGGTCTTTCCCGAAACATAACGCATTGATTCGACGTCGATATCCCGGTGAAAATACCGATTGAACAGCACCAGCGCATCGGTATGGTACGAAAGCCTGACCAGGAAGTTTGCCAGACCGGAAAACTGACTGCTGATCTTAATGGCACATGGAATTGTGACCGCAGCCTTAACGCCGCGTGCAACGTCAAAGTACGCAGTTTCAATCACGCGCCCGTCAACCGCAGGATCAAACGACGGAATGTTCACGTTCAGTTCGATACCGGCCGCCCCGGCGTCCTGGGCCTTACGGGCAAAATCGATCCACTTGCCTGCCGAAACGCAGTGAACGCTTGCAATAACCGGAATTTCAACGGCTGCGCAGCTTTCGCGAACTCTGTTCAGATATATTTCTTCAGCGTGGGCAGTTCCATATACGCTTATATAATCAAGCGCTTCGGTATGTTGAGGCACCGTTGAATCCGGTCCCATCATCGCTTCAACTTCATGAGTTATCTGTTCTTCAAAAATTGACTTCAGCACAACGGCGCCAACGCCGGCGGCCGCAAGCCTTTTGACGCCCGCGACATCTTTTGTCAAACCCGAGGCCGACGCCACGATCGGGTTCTTCAGTTTCAGTCCCATATAACTTACAGATAGATCAGCCACACAAGCCTCCAGTAAGAAATGCTTTGAACATTTTAGGCACAAACCTTGCCGCATATGAACTGAATCCGCCTTACCCGGTGAAAAAATACAATTTTGCGGTACCATACCGATGCAAACCGGGGGTTCACGATGTCAGGGTTAGCGTATCTGTTCATCATGCTTGGCATAATCGGGGGCTTCGCGCTGGCCCTTCTGGTCATCCGACGCGCCCAGGCAAAAGTTGATGCCACTTCCCGTGACGCATTCAAGGCGATGTCGGCCGACGCAGTAAGGGAAGCTAACAAAGCAATCGTGGATCTGGCCGAGCAGCGCTTCAGCGTGCTGCAGCAAAGAGTCATAGGCGAAATGGAAAAGCGCCGCGAGTCTGTTGACGGCATGGTCAGGCCGATCAGGGATACCCTTACAAAATACGAAGAACACATCCAGAATTTTGAAATGTCGCGTCAGCGTGACTTTTCAGCACTTCGCGAACAGATTGATGGACTTGCGAAGGCTCAGGGCGATCTGCGCCGCGAAACCGGAAACCTGGTCACGGCCCTCCGTAAACCGCAGGTACGCGGGCGGTGGGGTGAAATGACGCTGAAGCGCGTCGTGGAACTGGCCGGAATGGTTGAACATTGCGACTTCAACGAACAGGTTACAGTTGGCGACAGCCGCCCCGACATGATCGTCCATCTTCCTGCAGGCAGGACTATTGTTATTGACGCGAAGGTCGCTCTGGACGCCTATCTTGACTACGTCGAGGCCCAGGACGAATCCAAAAGATCAGAAGCGCTGGCCCGCCATGCCCTGCAGATGAAGGAACACGTGCGCAAGCTGTCGGCAAAAGCTTACTGGTCGATGTTTGAAAACGCCCCTGAATTTGTGGTTATGTTTGTCCCGGGTGAATCGTTCCTGTCGGCGGCCGCCGATCGTGACCCGTCAATGATCGACGACGCGATGGCCAGCAAGGTCATTCCGGCGTCACCGACCAGCCTTGTGGCGCTATTGCGGTCAGTTGCGTGGGGCTGGCGTCAGGAAATGATGGCCGACAATGCCAGAAAGATTTCCGAAACCGGGCGTGAACTTTACGAACGCCTGGCCGTCATGACCAGTCACGTGTCAAGCCTTGGCAAATCGCTGAACAAGTCTGTTGATTCATACAACCACCTGGTCGGGTCGCTTGAAACCCGTGTCCTTGTCACCGCCCGCAAGTTCGAAGACGCCGGGGTCGTCACACCTGACGGCCTGCAACAGCCTGAACTGATTGAAAAGTTTGTAAGGGAACCGTCAGAAGGCTGATTTCACCACAGATACGAAAGTCCAAGTTGAAGACCGACAGCAAAGTTTACGTCAGCCTTTCCACTGATAATATTGACGTCCGGACCCAGTTCCAACCTGCCGTGAACATTGATATTTTTAGACACATTGGCTTCAAAGCCGCCAAAAAACAGAATCGGAATGCCAACCCCGAACCCGTCATACACCCAGAAAGTCAGCGGCAATTTCACGCCTGCAATGACAGCAACTCGAGGATCGTTCCATCTGTAGCTGTACTTGAACTCGGGGAAGTTAACGGGCACATAAACACCAAATACGTTTGTGGAATTAATTGGATAGCTCAGCGCAACTCCTAAATCGGTACTTAACGATAATGCGTTGGGTCCGCTACGCCACAGATTGAACTTAAGCTGAATGCCGGCATAGTTTCCCAGACACGGAACCCACGATGCGTGGCTTAAATAGTACAGCGTCACAAACGGGTTAACTTCGACCCGCTTCGAAACCGGGACATGAAACGCAAAAACTATTGACTGGATGCCGACGCTGAATTCAAAAGCGCGTGTTCCAACCGGAAGAGTTTCCCCGCCCTGAGTCAACCATCCAGTGCTGACAACTTTTGGCGCGGCAACAGAAATGTCTTCCTGTGGCGGTGAAGACGCAGAATCTGCAGGGATCCGCTTCGCTTTGGCAGACTTAACAGGCGGCAACGTTTCCTGTTCCGGGACCTGAACGACAACAGGCGCGGGCACGTAATCAGGTGAAACGTCCTTACCACTGAGCTGTCTGGCAACCTGCACCATAGCCTGTTTCATTTCGGTCGGGCTGCAACCACAGGCGACATCTGCTGCAGTTTCAGTGACTTCCTGCGCAATATCATAAAGATTACCGGTCACTCGACAGTTGGTATCTTCCCTGACAATCTCAACTGATAGACTTTTGTCGGCCATGACAGTCTTTGTAAGGTCGATACGACATTTTTCATCGTAGCAGTCGTCATAGGACTTCAACTTGGCCGCCGTCAGTTCGCCGCGAATCTGCGATTCAGGCATCACGCGATAGACGCCTTCAATCGTCAGGCGGGTTCCAAGATAGTTTCGAATCTCGATATTCTGACTGTTTTTCAAAGTCACGCCGGAAACGCGGATTGGAAATATCAGAACGCTCGTCAACCGTTCAGCGCTTGAAGAAAGCGGGACCAGAAGCGTCAATAACACACAAAACGACATCGTCATGCGACGAAAACTGATTGAATGGGACACTGCAAGCCTCCGTAATCTGACGAACATCGGACCCTGGCATCAGGAAACGTTGATTGTTCGTGTATAGCACAATTCAATATTTTCGGACCAGTCGCTGATATAACGGGTTCTGCAAACGGCCGGAAATCACGACCGATCAGCGACATCAAACACTTCAGCAGCGTCAGCAAGGTCCAGCGATGCCCCGTCAAGCATCTGCCCGACGTCTTCCGCATCTGAACCACCGGCTTCCAGATGAACCCGCATTACCCGGCGGCCATCAATCAGGGCGGGATCTGTCTTGAAATGAACACCGGGCCACGATGGCTGCAGTTGTTCAATCACGACCGCGACACGGGATTCGTCAAACAGTCCGATTTCAATAGTCTTCCGCACCAGAACACCTTGAACCATTTTGCCAATGGCTTCAAGCACATACGCCTGCGCCATCGGGATCATTTCGCGGGGCGGTCCCGGCAGACAGAACACCCGCGTGCCGTTCCACATGAAGTCAGCACCCGGGGCCGAGCCAACGGCATTTGCCATCATCGTGGAGCCTTCAGGCAGATCGGCCATCTTGGCGCGGTATTCATTCATTTCGGCGTTATCCAGTCTGCCAATCTCGACAAGATGGCGATAGCGACCTTCTATCATCTGCAAAGCTTCAGCACACCGGACAAGCGGCTTTGAAACTGCATCAGCGACACACTTCATGGTCATGTCATCAGCCGTGGGGCCAAGGCCGCCTGTCGTGATAATGATGTCGGCGCCGTCATCGGCCGCCCTGTGAAACTCGCGGGCAATATCGTCATGGTCGTCATCCGCAACCGTCACGCGAATAACCTTGACGCCAAGATCAAACAGGTGCGAACACAGCCACTGCGAATTTGTGTCCAGAACGCGACCGGTCAAAATCTCGCGTCCTGTCGGGATAACTACCGCCTTGCGCAACGATTTTTCAGAATCAATCATGGCATCTCCCAGGAATGCATATACAATCTACACCTGCGGGCCATTCTTCTGCTAGGATTACCCCATGAAGACTGCAATTATTTCAGACGTGCATGCAAATCTCGAGGCGCTGACAAGCGTTCTGCAGGAAATTGACACACTTTCAGTGGATAGAATCATCTGTCTGGGGGACGTGGTCGGTTACGGCGGAAGCCCGAATGAGTGCGCCGACATTGTCAGGACGCGCTGCGACATTACGTTGATGGGCAACCACGACGCGGCCGTCACTGGCGCCATGGACGTCGCATACTACTATCAGGGCGCCCGCGACGCGATCGAATGGACCAGGAAACAGTTAAGCGACAGAAACTACGACTGGCTGTATTCCCTGCCCTATTCCTGGATTGACAAAGATCTCGGCTTTTATCATTCAGCCCCGATCATGCCTTCCGGATTCTTTTACGTAGTGCAGGATTCCGAGGCCCAGCCTCACCTCGATATTGTGAAACGCCTGAAAAAGGTCAGCTTCATCGGCCACGCCCATCTGACGCTGATATTTGCGCTTTCGGAAGGTACGGCAAGGGAAACCGAAGCGGCCCACGTTTCGGCCCTTGGCGAAGCCAGATACATCGTCAACGCCGGAAGCGTCGGCCAGCCCCGCGACCGCGACCCCCGCGCCTGTTTCGCCCTGTGGGATTCCGACCGCGATACCCTTGAACACCGCAGGGTTTCCTACGACGTGGAATCGGCTGCTGCAAAAATCATCGAGGCTGGACTGGAAGAAAAGTTCGCCAAGCGGCTTTTTGTGGGTGTCTGATTCGGCCCGATAACTAACTGATTCTACTTATAGTTTCGCCGATCTGTTCAAGCGCGAATTCAATATCGTCAACCGTAGTAAATCTGCCAAGTCCGAAGCGAATCGTCCTGCGCGCTGCCGCCGCCGAAAGACCTGCCGCCGTCAGAACGTGCGACGGCGCGGCAGGGTCCCCGTGACAAGCACTGCCAAGCGACACGGCCACGCCGGACCGCGCCAGACCTGACAGGAAAGTTTCACCGTCAATTCCATTGAAAGTTACCGAAACGCAGTGTGGTACCGAACGGCTTCGATCCCCGACCACAGAAGAACCCGGGACTGCCGCCAGAATACCTTTCAGCAGCATATCCATAAGAACTTCAAGATGTTCACAGTCACGCTGCCTTGACGCGACGGCAATCTGCATCGCCCGGGCAAACCCGATCACAGCTTCCGTGTTTACGGTCCCGGAGCAAAATCCATTTTCCTGACCACCGCCAAAAAACAACGGCTTTGGTTTGATGTCCTTCCTGCGCCTGATGAACAGGGCTGCAGCACCTTTAGGCCCGTAAACCTTGTGGGACGACAGCGTCATCATGTCCACGTGCCTGACAAAATCCATCGCGATTCTGCCGGGGGCCTGGGCTGCGTCAGTGTGAAAAAACGCATTGGAACCTTTCAAAACGCCTGCGATTTCGGCGATCGGCTGAATCGTGCCAAGCTCATTGTTCAACGCCATCACCGAAACGAGCGTCGTCGTCGGCCGCAACCTCGCCCTGACCTCTTCGGGATCAACAATGCCGTCAGCGCCGACCGGCACGACGTCAAGTTCAAACCCTTCGTTTTCCGCAAGGTACATGGCAGGCAGCAACACGGCTGGATGCTCGAACGCACTGATAATTATGTGATTTCCACGGCGCAGCCTGGACCTTGGCACACCCAGAACAGCAAGATTGTTGGAAATGGTCGCGCTTGGCGTAAAAACAATTTCGTCCGACCTTACGCCGACCGACATTGCCACCATGCCCCTGGCTTCTGCGACAACGGCCGCCGCATCCCTGCCAAACGAATGAAGCAGCGCGTGCGGGTTGCCGGTCACGCCGACCATCCGCTGCCGAACGAATTCAGCGACTTCAGGGTCCAGCGGCGTAGTCGCCATATTGTCTAAATAGGCTTTCATCGGCGGAATCTTGCCAGAATGCGGCGGCATAGTCGAGGACTTACGAAGACTGACCTTCATCGGACAGTGCTGCGGCAGCAGCATCAAGTTTTTGACCGGCTTCGGCTTCAACCGCGCAGGACGAAGACTGAACGCCGGCGGCCCACTCGGCAAGTCTTGCCCTGGCGGCCTCGGACTTCTGTTTTTCCAGTTCAGATTCGGCCAGTTTCTGACCGGATGCCGCAGCAGCAAGAGCCGCCAGTTCAGCAAAGGAATCAGCACCTGCGCGACATTCTTCGGCCGAAGTTTCCGCCGCAGCAGTAGCTTCCTGCCACCTGGCGCCAGCGTCGGAAAGTCTTTGTTCGTCGGCCACAAGTGCCAGCAGTGATTGCGAAAACCACTGAGCGAACAATTCTGACTGCGCAGTCATGTCTGCACCTGAAGCGACGACTGCTGACGCCGTTTCAGCGACACACGAAGCGTTTCCGGCTGCTTCCCCGGCACCGCTGGCGATCGAGCCCGGCACCAGCCCAAGAAATCCGGCAAGTTCCTTCATCGCGACAGCCGATTCGTCTGAAGTACCAACTGAAGCAGCCTGAACCTTCATGGCTTCTGCATCCGCGGCACCCTTGCTGACGGACGCCTTTTTTGTAGCTGCTTCGCCAGTCGTTTTGACGACAAGTGCGGCTGCGGCCTTTGATTCATCTGCAAGTTTCAGGGCATTTGCGTTTTGAGCGTTGAACA
>CAZFVA010000006.1:1351-19823 GCA_964522105.1 uncultured Anaeromyxobacteraceae bacterium | reverse complement strand
GCGGCCTTTGATTCATCTGCAAGTTTCAGGGCATTTGCGTTTTGAGCGTTGAACAACTCCATTTTGCCTGCGGCATCAACTTCAATGCCGGCAGCAACACCTGCGTCCCGTACTGCCGCGACATGCGCCGCTGCCGCCCTTTCGATTTCCAATTCAAGCGGCGCAGCGACTTCATGGCCGGAAACTAGTTCGGCGGCACCTGCCAGAAGCAACCGGGCGGCATCGACATTCTGCGTCGCCAGCGTGGCGGCCATGCCTCTGGTACCGTTTCCCATCAACGGCTCGTACAAAACGTCTTCATCAGACTGCGCATCGGAGTTTCTAAAACCCGCAATCCTCTGCCCGACCTTTTCCCTTTCGGCCTGGAAGCGTGCAACATCAAAGACTGTAGAAGCGATCCGCGTCCTGAGTCTGTCCGCAGTTGTGCTACCGGCGGATGAACCGGCCGAACCGGCCACACCCTTTCCACCAACACCGATGCCGCTACCTGCTGTCATCAAATCCGTACCAGAAGCCACGCCCGCAGCGGCCGCACCAGCTTTTGCCACAACAAGATTTCTGACAAAACCGGAAGCCGAGCTTTCCAGAATAGCGGCCCTTGCCGAGACTTCTTCAGGCGAGCCTTCGTCGGCAAGCAGCGCCAACGCCGAGTATCCGAGCAGCGAGGCCCTGATTGCTGCCTGCCCCATCACCAGCAACGCAGCAACGCCGCTAAGAATGAGTCCGGCTTTCGCGAATAGGGGCACCGCCGCAATAAGGGCGGCACCGACTCCCGCGACTGCAAGAATGGCACCCCCGACAGCAAGAGCGACCGCAACTACTGAACACATAGTGGCCAGGGTACCGGTGAAAGCGGCAGCAACGCCAACCATCTTCAGGATGCCGTCAAGTTTAGCTGCAAATTCGGGTGATTGCATTTCAGCCTGGGCCCTGGAAGCCGCCCCGAAAGTCGAATCAACCACGCCAGCCAACCAACCTTCAGGATCCGAAGCGATTACGCCAACCTCAACCAGACCTCCAAGCAGCGGTATCTTTGTTGAACCCTTCTTAATCGCGGCCATCAGCAAAGCAGACACGGCGCCCTGAACAGCCCCGGACGCTGCGCCGGAGCCGACCGCGTTAAAAGCGATAATCGCGCGTTCTTCAAAGGACGGCCCCCTCGCTGCCGGTTCCCGCCAGGACCGCGACTCAGCGTCAGCAACTGCCAACGCTGAAATCTCGGCTGCGTTTATCTGACTCAGGAAGGGGACGGCTGACAGGTCAATGGCCGGGCCTGGTGTCTGAACGGTATTTCCACAACCGACGTCGTTTGTGGCGTTTCCAGGGTTTCCAGCGGTTTCGGGAACCTTGGTTGTCGCACCAACCGGGGATTCCCCGCCGCCAGTTTCTGACCTGACCGACGAACCGGACGCAGCATTATCAGCGCCACCAGCACATCCACTTCCATCGGCCTGACCGCCACCATCGGCCGTTTCCGATTTAAGGGATTCTGCCGCTGCCGCCAGAGCTTCCCGCGATTGCTGGTCCGGGTATGCCGAATACAGATTCATATAAGTCTGCGTCATCGTTCCATAAGCTGCGGCATCACGCAAAAGGGCAAGAGCGGATCCGGCGTCAAGAACCATTCGTGCGCCTTCTTTCTGTTCCAGCATCCAGAATTCCCCGTTACTTTCCGGTGATTATCGAATGATGGCGGGATCCATTTTTGGCACGATTCCCCCCCTTGACCAGTTGCGTTCATACTGCGATCCTTGAAGGATGAACGAACCGAGCAACATTGCCGCACTGTTTGCGGTTGACCTGACTTCCAGCGAACTGCTTTCGGAGGCAGTGGAAGAGTTTCTGTCGGTAAACGTCATACCTGTGCCTAATGACCATCCCCCGTCAATACTGACTCCGGTAAAGATAAATGTGCTTCTGCCGCTGGAACGCGAGCTGTTTCTGAAAGGGACAGTAATCCTTCACAGGCCGGGCGGATTTCTGGTCCAGGTGGAAACGCCAGTTGACCTTACATTCCTGCGCTTGACTGTGCGTGATGCCACTATTGAAAAAGTGAAGGCGGCAAAGCTGCAGCACTCCAGGGAATCAGAGGCGGCGTTACGCCAGTCTGACAATCTTTCAGACGTCATCGGTATTCCAGAAGATAAAGTCGGCAAAGTTAATGAAAATGCCGCCAGAACGTCTTCCACCGGAAACCAGGCTGCCCGGGCTGCGGCCGGCCGACCAATCAATCCAACGGCAGATCCCCTTAACGACCCGTCGCCTACTCGCCCCGGCATCAAGGTCAAAAGATCTGCCAATGCGACCGACAGGAACAGGATTGACATTGAATTTGCTGAAGATTTTGAAGATGGCGAGGACGATGAATTCGACGTGTCCTCGGTAATTGCGGTTGACGACGTAACGGGACAGGCGAAACCGGCGGGACGAAAAGAACCGGCACCTGCTCCGGCACCCATACCAAATCCTGTACCGCCGCCACCACCGCCACCCGCACCGGCTGCTGCACCAGAACCGGCATCTGCCCCGGTTCCACCTGCGACGTCAAGGTCTTCCACGGCACAAACGCCGGCTCAGAAACCTGGCAACAAACCAGCAGCGCCACCTACCCTGGCGATGTGGGCAGTCCGTGATAACCCGGCCGAGGAACAGCCACAATTCGGCAGTACCGGCACGAAAGTCATGCATCCGGTAAACAAACCGGTCAGCAGCGATCCAGTGGACGAACTTTTTGCGCTTGCGGCAGACGCAGGCGGGTTGGAGCCCACCGGATCAGAAGAAATTTTGAACGCAGGATCAGAAGAAAGCACAAATCCCGATTTCTACAGACCGGCCGGACTTTCCGGGACAGTTTCGGAAGCTGCTTTCAGGGCGACGGCTGCTGCGGACAACGAGCCTGCCCCCGATAACAGCATGGACGATTCACAGGACAGGGAACAGGAAAGCCCCGAAAATCGGGAACTTGCCGTAAAAATCCGGGAAATGTCGGCTGCGGAAAAACAGCGTCTGGCCCGCCAGGGAAGGCGCATCGCCCGCAGAATTCTTATCCGCGACAACGACAAGACAATTCATAAGTACGTATTCTTCAACCCTGAAATGCGGGTCGAAGAGGTCATCGAATACACTCGCTGGGGCGGCCTTGCCCCGGAAGCCATCGAGTACATCACCGCAAACCGTTCGTGGATGGAATCGCGCGAAGTCGTGTTCAATATCGTGCGAAACCCGTCGACCCCGACCGAGCTGGCTGTCAGGTATCTGATCAAACTTACTGCAAACGAATGGCGGGTCTTTTCAAGGCCTGGTGTTGTCAAACCGGCAGTGATGAATCAGGCACGCCGACTGCTGTTTGAAGCGGAAAAGAAGGCCGGGACGTAGATTCAATCCACCGTAATTGTCGCCGCATCCTCCATCTTCAAGGCGGCGCGTTTTCGCGTTGAGCGAACCAGAACGCCACCTTCGGACGCCTCCTGCAACGCGGCCGCATGAAGCATGTCACCGCTGATCGTGGTGTTTTGCGCAGCAGCTTCAAACGCGGCCCGCAGACACGTGTTTGATATCAAGGCAGGTGAAAAGTCCCATCGATCGGCCAGATCATCAATTACCGACTGGATATGACTGTCAACCGGAGCGGGGGGCGCAAGCATCCGGCCCCACATCTGGCGGCGAAGGGTCACATCGGGCAACGCAAACTCGACCTTGAACCGAATCCTGCGCATAAACGCGGGGTCGATGTTTTCCGCAAGATTGGTGGTCAAAATCACAGTTTTATCAAACGCTTCAAGACGTTGCAGAAGGTAGCCGGATTGAAGATTGGCGTATTTGTCGGAAGCACCGGACGACTCGCTGCGCTTGGAAAAAACGGCGTCAGCTTCATCAAACAGCAGAACGGCATCAACTGAAGACGCGCAGTCAAAAACCTTTTTAAGATTCTTTTCGGTTTCCCCGACCCACTTACTGAAGATGCTTGAAAGATCGACCCGCAGAAGCGGCCTGCCGACCTCTGCTGCAATCGCGGACGCACAGATTGTCTTGCCTGTTCCGGGTGGCCCGAAAAACAGAACCGTATTGGAGCGACCATACGGCACCAGTCTTCTGTACCCCCATTTTTCATAAACCATTTCATGGTTACGGACAGCATTACATATTGATTTCAGCTTGTTACGTGTTGTGGCGTCAAGAACAAGCTCATCAAGGGCCGGTGAACCGACCACAAATGACGCGCCGCAACCGGACACGTCAGGCAGAGCACGTTCAACCGTCCCCGGATGCGGGGACGACTGCGTTCCAGCAACCGGGTTGGAATCGCCGGCTGCCTGCCCGGATGCCGTTACATGGCGACCGATGAAATCCATTCCAGACGTTGTCAGTAAAAGCTTTGCCACAGGGCTACCGGCGTTTTCGTCGACATTCGCAATCAAACCGGCGGCAAACAGAGGCGCTTCAGAGTGAAATCTGGCTGCAACAGTCGGATCCCATCCACCACCCGACAGAATTGCAGTTATTGATTGCTGGGCCGGTGCACCGCCGGACAGGTCACCGACCGCAACCAGTACACGTCTGGAAACGACCGGGCACGTCGAAAGGCGGTAAATGACCAGAAGGATTACAGCATCGTGGGCAGAAGCAAGTTTGCCCTGCGCTGAAGATCCGTAAATCTGACAATGCTTCTTCAGCAACTCCGGAATACCCGGGCGTTCAAGGCCGCTGATGAAAAGGTCAACCGCCCTGCCGGCCTGTTTGACCCCGGTTGACCGACCGTTGTGACGACGCGCAACGTCGGCCAGGACGTCCAGAAGATCGTCAACCGCGTCTTCAATGCAGGGGGCGAAAGCGGAGTTGGAACCTGCGTTCTTGCATACGTCATTTGAACCTTTGGAAATATCCATGTTGATTACCTGTTTTATGTCCAATCAGGTGCGATTCCGACGGGATGGATGTCGCCAACTGCGGGATTAGCGTTTCCTGAACGTGATAACTGTTTCCCAAACGTAGTTTTACAGGCGCAACAGGTATTGACCTGCACCGGGCACTGTCTGTAAATTGACGGCGGCAGAGGACGGATGGCGGGGTTCTGATGATCTTGAAGAAGCTGTTGTGGAAACTGATGATTCTGGTCCTTGTGGCGGCTGCCATCGTCGTGCTTCGCCTGTTCCTTTATCAACCGCCGGTAAAGCCGGCCCACGGCGACCTGCAGAACGTCAGAGCGCTTGTTGATGCCATCAAAACTGTCACCCCGGACGCAGCGACCGTTACTGTTTACGACAACAAAACCGTGCAAATTAAGGATCGCGACGGGAAACCGGTTGGTTACGCCGTTGATACGACCGGAATGCCAGGACTTGTCGAAGGTTACCTGGGAAAGGTCCCGGTCGTTATCGTTCTTTCCAGTGACGGCACTATCGTCGGGACCGCACCGCTGGCCAACCAGGAAACGCCTTCATATATTGATAAAGTAAAAGCAAAAGGCCTGTTCAACGCTTTTAACGGCCTGAAACCGACGGACGCGCTTGCACGGCAGGACGTTGACGCGGTTTCCGGGGCCACATACACAAGCATGGCCGTGCTGTCGGCCGCACGTGCCGGGTTCGGGTCGGTATCGCATCTGTCGTTTAAACCGGCACCTGCATATTCAATCTGGACAGTGGGGAACGCGGCGGCCTTGCTGGTTATACTTTTCGGACTGATCTGCTGGCTGAAACCGCGTAAGTTCAGACGCATGCGGCCCTTATTGCTGGTCGCCGACGTTGTTATTCTTGGCTTCCTGCAGGGCGCCATGCTTTCGACCGCTTTGTTTTCAGCCTGGATCGGCGGTGAGCCAGGACTGATCCTGCGGGCAAACAATGTGATTCTTCTAACAGTTCTTGCGCTTTCGATTCTGCTTCCGCTTATCACGGGGCGCCATTTCTGGTGTTCACAGCTCTGTCCGTTCGGCGCGGCATCGGAACTTGCAACAAAGATCCCTGTAAAAAGATTCGCGATGAAGGCCGGGGCTCGAAAAGTTCTACGGATAGTGGGACTTGTTTACCTGTCGGGAATCCTTGGGATTCTGGTTGTCTGGCCAGGCCTTGATCTGGCTTCGTTTGAGCCTTTTGCCGCGTTTTCGCTGACTGCGGCGCCGATCGCGTCCATCGTGATTGCCATAGTTTTTCTTGTGATATCCATGTTCTGCCCCAGATTATGGTGCAGATTCCTGTGCCCGACCGGGAAACTGCTGGAGGCTTTCACCATCGGTATACCAGCGGATAAGACTGGTGAATCATGTAGAAACGCTCCGGCCGGAAAGTGTTCTGAACTGTATGAAGAATGACAAACGGGACGGCAGAAAGTTCAAGCCGGTTAATTGTTTCACAAGATCAATAAACCGTTCTTGACAGGTTACTGTCTGCCAGTTAACTTTGCGACCGTATGGAATGAATTGTCCCCGGACATTACTTTCCAAATGAAGTTTTATAGGAAATTCAGGCACTGGAGGTCCGCTCGGGCATGTTTTCATACGCGCTGATCGGGTCAACCCCATATCTGAAGGCTGCTGTCATTGATCTGGACCTCAGTTTTGTGGTCCAGCTTGCAATGTTTCTGCTTCTTTACCTTCTGCTTTCTAACTTCTTTTTCAAACCATATGCCCGTTTTCTGAAAAGACGCGACAGCTCGACGGCAGGATTGAAGGCACAGGCCTCTGACCTGCTGTTAAAGGCCGCGGCACTTGAAGATTCGTCGGCCAAACGGCTTGAAGAAGCGCGTCAGGCAGGCATGGAAGAACGGAAAAAACTGGCTGCTGAAGGCACCAGGGTCAGAAATGAACTGGTTTCCCGCGAACGCGAGCGCGTACAGGCCCGTGTTGACAAAGAAATCGCAGGGCTTAATGCAGAACGTGACGCCTTCATAATGAATGCTGACGTTCCCGCATCCGAGCTTGCCACGCTGATTGAAGGCCAGCTTAATGCCGCTGAAGGAGGTAACAGATGAAGACGTTACTTCTGCTGGCTCTGACGACACTGTTTCCTGCAATGGCGCTGGCTTCCGGTAAGGGTGAATTCTTCCCGCAGAAACTTGGAATCCAGATAGCTGACTTCCTTGTCATAATGATTCCACTAATGATTATCATGGTCCCGCTGGTCCGCAGATCGCTGATTAAACGCCATGACGACGTCAAGGCATCGATCGACCAGGCAAAACGCGATTTTGAAGAAGCAACGGCCAAACTGGCCGCGGCTGAAGAACATATAAAAGGCATTCATCTCGAGATGGCGTCCATTCAAAAGAGCTTCCGCGATATGGGCGAAACCGAGCGCCGCGCTTTTGAAAGTGAAGCGATGGTCGCGGCAGGGAAGATTGCGCGGGAAGCCGAAATGCGGATCAATCAGGCTGCGCTGATGGCCCGGGCCGAACTGGCTGAAGACCTGGTGAACAGGGCGCTTGCCATCGTTGAAAAGAAGCTTGGGACTGTGGTGCCCGGCCCTGTATCTGATGAAGCGGTGCGCAGAATTATCGGCGACGGAAACCGGGAAGTAAGGGGTTAAGATGGCGATTTCGGTATCAGAAGTCGTGGCACGAAGATATGCGGGCGCCCTTTTGGACGTCGCCACTGAAACCGGGCTCGGTGAACTTTGCATAACTGATCTTGAAAAGTTCATGCAGGTCATCAAGGGCGAACCCGGTCTGGCAGAAGCGTTTGATAACCCGACGATGCCCGTGAAATCGGTCAGAAATATTATTGCTGAGCTGGCGACGCGACTTGGACTGAACCAGACAACGGCGTCATTCCTGGCGATTCTGGCTGCAAGACGCCGTCTGTCCGGAATTGAAAAGATCATTGCGGCGTATCGGAACGAACAGGACAAGCGGGCAGGCAGGGCACGCGGCGAAATCAAGAGCGCCGGGACCATTACGGCTGCCCAGGTCGCCACCGTCCGGGATGCCATCGGTTCAAAACTTGGTAAACAGTTAATCCTTGTCCAGAAAAGGGACCCTTCCCTGCTGGGCGGTTTGCAGGTCACCGTCGGGGACCAGGTCTATGACCTGTCGACGCGCACCTGGCTGGATTCACTCCGTTCCCGTTTGCTGCAGAACAGGTAGGGGAATATGGAACTTCGAGTTGAAGAAGTCACTGAAATTCTTAAGAAAGAAATCCGCGAATTCGGCCGTCAGGTTGAAGTCAAGGAAACCGGCACTGTAATCACGGTCGGCGACGGTATCGCGCGTGTTTATGGTCTGTCGGGCGCGATGGCAGGCGAACTTCTGGACTTCCCGCACGGGGTCCAGGGACTGGTTCTGAACCTTGAAGAATCAAACGTCGGCGTCGCCCTTCTGGGTGAAGTCAACAAGATTCGTGAAGGTGACGAATGCCGCCGGTCGGGCAAGATTGCCCGCGTCCCGGTCGGCCCCGCAGTCAAAGGCCGCGTCCTGAACGCACTTGGACAGCCGGTCGATGGTCTGGGACCTGTCGAATCAACTGAATTCAGATTCATTGACGTCAAGGCACCCGGTATCGTCGCTCGTCAGCCAGTTAAAGAACCGCTTCAGACCGGCCTGAAATCGATCGACGCGATGACTCCGATTGGCCGCGGCCAGCGCGAACTTATCATCGGCGACCGTCAGACCGGCAAGACGGCAGTCGCGATCGACACAATTATCAATCAGAAACCGGGCCACGAAAGCGGCAACGGAGTCTGGTGTATTTATGTCGCGATTGGCCAGAAGCGCTCGACAGTTGCTCAGGTCGTTGAAAAGCTGCGTCAGCACGGCGCCCTGGAATACACGACGATCGTCATGGCGACCGCGTCTGAAACGGCCCCGATGCAGTACATCGCACCGTTTACCGGTTGCGCCATCGGCGAATACTTCCGTGACAACGGACAGCACGCGCTGATTATTTATGATGATCTGTCAAAACACGCAGTTGCGTATCGTCAGCTTTCACTGCTGCTGCGCCGTCCGCCGGGACGCGAAGCCTACCCCGGCGACGTTTTCTATCTGCACTCCAGACTTCTGGAACGTGCCGCAAAGATGAATGACGAACTGGGTGGCGGTTCACTGACCGCGCTGCCCGTTATTGAAACCCAGGCCGGCGACGTTTCGGCGTACATCCCGACCAACGTTATTTCCATTACAGACGGCCAGATTTATCTGGAAGCCGACCTTTTCTACAAAGGGTTCCGCCCGGCCATCAACGTCGGTCTGTCCGTTTCACGCGTCGGCGGAAACGCCCAGATCAAGGCCATGAAAAAGGTCGCCGGTACGCTGCGCCTGGAACTGGCCCAGTACCGTGAAATGGCTGCGTTTGCGCAGTTTGCGTCTGACCTGGACAAATCGACGAAGCGCCAGATCGACAAGGGCGCGCGCTTGATGGAGCTGCTGAAACAGCCGCAGTACAAGCCGATGCCGGTTGAGCGCCAGATCGTCAGTCTTTTCGCCGGATCAGCCGACGAAGGCTTCCTGATGGACATCGACATTTCGAAGGTAGGGACGTTCGAACACGACCTTCACGAATTCATTGACGCCAGATATCCCGAGCTGTTCACGGTCATCCGTGAAAAGAAAGAGCTTACGAATGACGTCAGGGCGAAGTTGGTGTCGGTCATCACCGAATTTAAGGGTCTGTTCGCATCTAAGTAATGGAAACCGCGGGGAAATGTCCCGCGTCAGGCAGGCTGTATGGCCACGTTAAAACAAGTACGGAAGCGGCTCGCAGGCGTCCGTAACACTCAGAAAATCACAAAAGCGATGAAGCTTGTCGCGGCTTCCAAGCTGCGCAAGGCTCAGGAAAACATGCTGAAGGCGAAACCTTACGCCGACAGAATGCGTGACCTGATCTGGGATTTGTCCGAACGCACCGACCACGAAGCCCATCCACTGCTGCAGATTCGCGAAGAAGAAAAGGCTCTTATAGTCGTGATAACGTCTGACCGCGGCCTTTGCGGCGCCTTCAATTCCAGCATCAACCGGCGGGCAGAAAAGTATCTGCGGACCGGTGAAGGCGCACATGAAAAGGTCGAACTGGCGCTGATGGGTAAAAAGGGACGTGACTACTTCCGACGTCGGCCATATCCGATTGCGGCCGAATACATGGACGTTCTGACGGCGCCATCGTTTGAACACGTCGCGGAAATCGGCGCCGAACTGGTCGCGAAGTTTCTGGATGGCAAGCTTGATGCCGTTTATGTCGTTTACAACGAATTCAAGTCTGCTATTTCGCAGCAGGTCGTGGTCGAAAGACTGCTGCCGATCGTCCCGGAAGGACCCACAGAACAGGACGAAATGCTTCAGGAATTTCTGTTCGAACCTTCAATAGAAGGGGTTCTGGATGCGGCGCTGCCGATGTATTTCAACATTCGGCTTTACTTCGCTGTGCTTGAATCCCTTGCTGCGGAAATGGGCGCGCGAATGACGGCAATGGAATCCGCAACACAGAACGCGACCGAGATGATTGCGCGACTGAACCTGCTTTACAACAAAGCCCGTCAGTCGGCCATTACTACCGAGATGCTCGAAATTGTTTCTGGCGCAGAGGCAATGAAATAGCCCGCGCTTGATGAATTGACTGACGGGAATTCCCGTTTTCGGAGGCTGAACGATTATGGAATTGACCACAGGCGTCATAACCCAGGTAATTGGTCCGGTAGTTGACGTGCGCTTCCCGCCGGGAAAAATTCCCGAAATCAACACGGCGTTGACCGTCACTAACCCGACAATCAACGACCAGGAAGACAACCTGATCCTGGAAATCGCCCAGCACACCGGTGAATCGACGGCACGCTGCATTTCAATGGATACGACTGAAGGTCTTGTCCGGGGAATGACGGCCAAAAATACCGGCGAAATGATTTCAATTCCGGTTGGAAAGGCGACGCTCGGCAGAATTATGAACGTCGTTGGTCACCCGGTTGACGAAATGGGCCCGATTGAATCGGAAAAAAGATACCCGATTCACCGCGAGCCGCCGTCTTTCCTGGACCAGGACGTTTCGGTCAAGCTGATGGAAACCGGCATCAAGGTCATCGACCTGCTGGAACCCTACCCGCGCGGCGGCAAGGTCGGCCTTTTCGGTGGCGCAGGCGTTGGCAAGACCGTCATCATCATGGAATTGATCCACAACATCGCCACCCATCACGGCGGCGTGTCGGTCTTCGGCGGCGTCGGCGAGCGTACCCGTGAAGGGAACGACCTGTGGCTGGAAATGAAGGAATCGGGCGTTATTGACCGCACCGCGCTGGTCTATGGCCAGATGAACGAACCGCCGGGTGCACGTGCCCGCGTCGGCCTGACGGCCCTGACGGCAGCCGAGTATTTCCGCGACGAAGAAGGACAGGACGTTCTTCTGTTCATTGATAACATTTTCCGTTTCACCCAGGCAGGTTCCGAAGTTTCCGCCATGCTTGGCCGCATCCCGTCAGCAGTCGGTTACCAGCCGACCCTGTCATACGACCTTGGAGAACTGGAAGAACGCATCACATCGACGAAAAAGGGCTCGATTACGTCGGTTCAGGCGATTTACGTCCCGGCCGATGACTTGACCGACCCTGCCCCGGCGACCACGTTCAGCCACCTTGACGCCACGACCGTTCTGTCGCGTCAGATTGCCGAACTTGGTATCTACCCGGCGGTCGATCCGCTTGATTCGACATCACGCATTCTGGACCCCGCAGTCGTCGGCGACGAACATTACAGGGTCGCGCGCCGCGTTCAGGAAGCGATTCAGCAGTACCGCGATCTTCAGGATATCATTGCAATTCTTGGTATGGACGAACTGTCCGAAGACCAGAAACTGACGGTCCAGCGCGCCAGAAAGATTCAGCAGTTCCTGTCGCAGCCGTTCTTCGTTGCCGAGCAGTTCACAGGCAAGGAAGGCCGCTTCGTCAAGATTGAAGACACCGTTCAGGGGTTCAAGGAAATCCTTGATGGCAAGCATGATGATCTGCCCGAGCAGGCGTTCTGGATGGTCGGAACGATTGACGAGGCCGTCGAGAAGGGTCAGAAGATGCTGGCTCAGGGCTGACGCACGACAGGGGAATCTGCATGTCAATGACAGTTGACGTAGTTACATTCGACGGGGCTCGCGTAAGCGGGCTGGAAGTCGACGAGATAACGGTGCCCGGGTCGGAAGGCCAGTTGGGCGTCCTGCCGTCTCACATTCAGATGGTTGCGGCCCTTGGCATCGGCGCGATGAAGCTGGTCACAACGGACGGCAGCGAGCTGCTGTTCGCGATTGCGGGCGGTTTTCTGGAAGTCCTTGGCAACAACGTCCGCATCCTGACGGAAGCGTGCGAAGCCAGCGGCGACATCGACCGTGAACGCGCCGAAAAGAAGCTGATCCAGGCGACCGCCAAGCTTGAAAAGCTGAATCCCAATCAGGAAGAAGAGTACAAAGCCGTCGCCAACTCGGTCAAAAAAGCCGAAACCCGCATCGCCGTCGCCGCCGGGAAGTTCAACTAACCCTCAGAACAGACCTCTTATTGCTGCCTGTCATCGGTATCCCAAATAATTAACTCCTGTTAACCCTCGATTCATACTGATCATTACCATAGACAATCATCTCCGGTTGGATAGTGGTCTTCGGTCACGACGAACAGCACAGTTTATTGTTGACTTCCAGACATAATGCAATTGAAAATACGCGTGGTTTTTGCTGGAGATACAGATGAAATTCTGGATCTTACTTCTTATGCTGACGTTCACCTTCGTCGCGTGCGGTGGGGGAAACTCCACGGCTGACGTTATCGAGGATATTGCGGGCGACAGCAATATTCAACCAGAAGACATTGTAAGCGATGGGGATGTCTTGTCTCCAGATACCTCAATGCCGTTTTGTGTTCTTGGGCAAAGCGTTCTTGGTGCCTGCAAGCTGGGTCAGTAACAAATCCGTCTGCGTGACGGAGCATTGGAGGATACTATGCGGATCGAATTTAGCATTGGAGTTCCAAAATCCCTCGCTACCATCGCCGAAATGATTGGACACCGAAAAGTTCTTCTTCCTGCAATTATTGCTTCCGTGATACTCGTTTCAGTCACTGCCTGGGCAGTTGTCGCGTACACGCCATTTGAAGATGGCCAGACGCTTACGGCCGGCAACCTGAACACGGCCTTCCAGAATCTTTACACGGCAGTTTCCGAACTTCAGGCAAAACCTGCTGAGGTTCCGACCGGTACGGTAGTAGCATTCATGGGAACCACCGTTCCGACTGGATGGCTGACGTGTGACGGTGCCTCATACAATAAGGACGACAAGCCTGCCCTTTTCACCGCTCTCGGATTCAGCCATGGCGGTGATGGCGCTCAGATGTTCTATTTACCTGATCTCAGAGGGCGTTTTCTTCGCGGCGTTGACGGCCTTGCGGGCATCGACCCGGACGCGGAACTTCGCTTGTCACCTCAACCCGGCCTGTCGCTTGTAGGCAATCAGGGAAACCGCGTTGGCTCGGTGCAGGAAGGGGCCACTGCCCTGCCCACCAATCCTTTTGTAACCTCGACAAGTAACGGCCTTGCGGGTTCAGGCTGCGATTCCGGCAGCAACAACTCAACTTATGTTTACAACACCCACAGTCATACGATTACCGGGGGCGGTGATCTCGAAACGCGCCCAACGAATATCTACGTAAACTGGATCATCAAGGAATAGTCTTCCTTCAAAGCAATCTCAACTTTTTCCCGTCAGTAATGAGCGCTTCAGATTCTTGTTCTGGTACATGCGGCGGTCGGCTTCGGTGATGGCGGCTTCAAGAGTGACGCCTTCTTTCATGACTGAATGACCGAGGCTGATGGAAAACGCGAGTCCGTCGGCAGGATGTTCCTGATTCCAGGTTTCCAGTCTTTCAAGAATCCTCTGATGCGTTATTTCGGCACAGTTTTCGTCATTGTCAGCGCAATTGGAGGCTATCAGGAACTCATCACCGCCAAACCGCACCAGCAGGTCGGACTTTCTGGTGGCGGCAGACAGTATCGAAGCGCACGCCTGAAGTATCTTGTCCCCGACCAGGTGACCATATGTGTCGTTAGCCAGCTTGAAGTCGTCAATATCTAAAACAGTTATGTAGATAACGCCCATGTTTCTTATCATCAATTCAATTTCGGACGGAATCAGCAGGTCGAAGTAGCGCCTGTTGTGCAGACCGGTCAAATAGTCGGTTGTGGCAAGGGAATTCAGTTCTTCCTGCTTGCGCGCCAGGGCATGTACCAGAACTATCAGGTGCTCCTCGGTTTCCTTGACTGGATTGGCAGAAACGGCGTCTTTATAGACCGGACATTCAAGGCAGGACCGGAATTTTTCAGAAATAACGTCGTGCGCAGCGCCATCACACAAAGTGCCGGAAACCAGCCAGCATCTGCATTTTCGCTGCCCCCAGGCCGGACAGGACTGATTTCCGCAGTTATTTCTTTCCCAGCAGTTATTACTTGTATCAACGGCTTTCAGCGCCAGCCATTCATGAAGCGCGTCGCCATTGCCATGGACCGATTTATCAATTAAATCCCGCAGGTTTTCGTTCAACTTTTCGAGTGCCGAATTTATGGGAGGTGCGTCTTTCAAGCAAACACCTTACCTTGAAATCAACCCCTGGAACCGATACCACCTGTGGACATTTCTAATTAAACCACTTCATGAAACAACTTGTCGTCCAGCAACATTAATCCCGCAATAAATACAAGGCGTTGGTGTTCTTCAATACTTGCAGCCCGTCTTCACTGTCACTTGACTCTGTTATCCACGCCACCGATACTTGGGTTATAGCTGGATTTTGTGGAACAAAGGTTCTGCACACGCTTGAATGAAGGCCTTTTCACCCCGGGGCAACCGGGACGACTCAGGAGAATTTCATGGCAAAGGTGGTAGTACTTGGCGGTTGCGGCGCAGTTGGCTCGGTTTCGGTCAAAGCACTTGTTAAGGATTCGACCTTCGACCAGGTTGTCATCGGCGATATTGACGTCGATAGGATGCAGAAGCTGGCTGCGACGATCGGGTCCCCGAAGGTCTCGGTTGTAAAGGTAAACGCCCTTGACATCGAAAGCGTCAAACAGGCAATCAAAGGTTCTGATGTGGTCCTTAACTGCGTCGGGCCTTTTTACAACACGGTCATGCCGATAGTCCGCGCGGTAGTTGATTCCGGGATCAATTACGTAGATATCTGTGACGATTTTGACGTCACACTTGAACTTCTGAACATGCATGAAGAGGTCAAGAAGGCCGGCATTACGGTTCTTCTGGGCATGGGAAGCTCGCCGGGGGCGACAAACCTGCTGGCCAAACTGGCCCACGATATGCTGCTTGAAGAGACTGACTCGATCGACATATTCCACGCCCATGGCGGCGAACCGTGGGAAGGCGAAGGCGTCATCGGTCACAGATTCCACTGCATGAGCGTGCCGATCCCGATGTATTTAGACGGCGCACTGAGCTGGGTGAAGTTTTTTGAACCTGGCGGTATCGCCCTTCGGCAGAAGTTCAGTTTCCCGGTAATCGAAGAAGAATTGATGCTTTACCCCTACCCCCACCCGGAACAGATCACACTGCCGAACTACCTGAAAGTAAGACAGGTCACCAACAAGGGGACCGTTATACCGAAGGAATATTACGACCTTACGTCAAACATGCTGGAACTGGGCCTGGGAAGTACGGAACCATTGACCGTTAAGGGGCAGCAGGTTATCCCGTACGACTTCGCCGTCGCCTACATCATCCGCGAACGCGAACGGATCCTGAAAGAACAGAACTTCGGCGCGCAGCGCGGCTGTTGTACCGTCGTGGCAAAGGGAAAAAATCACGGCGAATACAGGGAATATCGCTTCCACATGGCATCGCTCAGTCAGGCGCTCGGCGAAGGCACAGGCATTCCGGCCGCGCTCGGCGCCATCCTTATGATGCAGGGAAAGATCACGGCAAAAGGCGTCCTGCCACCCGAAGGCTGCGTCAATCCGATGGACTTTATTTCATTGATCCCGTCAGTAATGGTACTCGACGGGAAAAAGGAAGGCGGATCTTCGTTCGGAGGCCTTCTGATCCAGAAGGTGGACGCGGACGGCAACATCACGAACGTGGACATGTAGCCGCAAATGCGCCACGACGCACACGAATATTTTGTACTGGCGGTTGATCACGGCACATCGGGGATAAAGAACTCGCTTGTCTCGATGTCCGGCCATGTGATCGATTCCGAATACCGGAAGACCCCAATCAGCTTCTTCGAGGGCGGGGGCGCTGAACAGGACCCTGAAGACTGGTGGCGGGCTTTCATTGAAAGTTCGCGTGAACTTGTTAAAAGGGGGGCGGTGCCGACCGACCGGATCGTCGCCATTTGCGTATCCAGCACATTTTCCAGCACAGTCGCCGTCGGGGACAACGGCCGCCACCTGATGAATGCCATCACATGGATGGATTCGCGCGGTGCCAGACACGTCAAGAATGTGATGGGTGGTTTTCCGTCGATCGAAGGGTATGCCGTAAGCAACCTTCTTCGATGGGTACCAAAAACAGCCGGTGGCCCGACACTCGGGGGCAAGGACGATATCGCCCACGTCCTGCTGATCAAGAACGAATACCCGGAAATCTACGCCAGGACGCGGTCGTTCCTTCCAAGCAAGGACTACCTGAATCTGCGCCTGACCGGGAAGACGGCGGCATCATTCGATTCCATGCAGCTTTTCTGGGTCACCGACACACGCGACATCAACGATGTGAAGTACGACCCCAAATTGATAAAGAGGCTGGGCATTGATGCGGCAAAGCTTCCACCGCTGGTTCCATCAACAGCCATTCTGGGAAGCATTCTGCCAGAAGTAGCTGACGAGATCGGATTGGGAAGCGGCGTCCAGGTCATCTGCGGTTCCCCCGATCACCAGTCGGCGTGCGTCGGTTCAGGGGCTGTTCAGGACTTTCATGCGCATCTGTACGTTGGGACGTCGTCGTGGCTTCAATGCGTGGTCCCGTTCAAAAAGACGGACGTTTTCCATTCGATCGCGTCGCTGCCAACGGCAATCCCGGGCAAGTATTACGCCGCCAATGAACAGGACATTGCCGGCGGGGCGTTGTCATTCCTGGCCGACTTTCTATTCCCCCGGGATGGCTCGTTCGGCGAACCGCCTTTCAATCCCTACCCGATGCTTGACGATCTGGCCGGGAAATCCCCGGCCGGTTCCAACGGCGTGCTGGTAACCCCATGGCTGAACGGCGAGCGAACCCCGGTTGACGACACAAAGATACGCGGCGGCATCTACAACATCTCGACCACCACGACCAGGCCGGATATCGTCAGGGCATTCTTCGAAGGCGTAGCGTTCAACACCAGATGGAGCCTGAAGTACGTCGAGAAATTCTGCGGCAGAAGGCTTGATCCAATCAACATTGTCGGTGGTGGTGCAAAGTCGGCGTTATGGTGTCAGGTATTTGCGGACGTCCTTGACCGCACCATCAGGCAGGTAAAGGATCCCATTCACGCCAATGCCCGGGGCGCCGCATTCATCGCCGCTGCCGGCATGGGATACATCACTTTCGACGAGATTCCCGGACTTGTGGAAATAGAAAACGAATTCAAGCCGAACCACGCAAATCGCGCCGTTTACGAAACAATGTTCAATGAATTCCTTGCGTTGTTCAAAGCCTGCAGACCAATCTTCTGGCGACTTAACGGATGAAAGATACAGATGCTTGAGTTTGCAAAACACCGGATTGTCGCGGTTTTCGCGCATCCCGATGACGAGGCGTATTCGTGCGCCGGGCTGCTGGCGATGGCTGCCGAAGGCGGCGCAGTCGTGACCGTCGTCTGCGCGACGCGGGGCGAGGCCGGGACTGATCGCGAAGGGATTATCCAGACAGGACCGACACTTGCGCGTCTGCGGACCGTCGAACTTGGACTGTCGTGCCGCGCGATGGGAATTCAGCCACCGCTGTTTTTAGATTGCCCCGACTCGCACCTGGACACCTGCGACGTCTTGAACGCCCGCATCAAAGACGTTTTCCGACGGCTGAAGCCGAATGTCGTGATAACGCTTGGTGAAGACGGTGCTTACGGACATAAAGATCACCTGGCGGTGACTGATGCGGTGATTCGACTGGTTATGGCGACGCCCGACGCGTTGCGGCCGCGACTGCTGCTGGTGCAGTTCCCGAAAGGGCTGTTCACACAGGTCAGAAAGATATTGAAGAAGGCGGCCCCTGCCCTGCTTGACCGGGGGGACGATCTGTTTGAACCGACCGAAACCGGCGTCAATGAAGACGAGGCCGACTTTGTGCTGGATATCCGGCCGTGGCGCGGCAAGAAACTGAACGCGCTGGCGGCCCACAGATCTCAGTTGAAGGTTGGCGACCCGAAATCGTTTTTGATTCCGGGACTTGCGGAAAGGCTGCTCGACAGCGAGTGGTACACTTGTCCGTGCGATCAGGGAATCGCAACCGGGATCGAAGGCTTCACCGGGGCACCGACTGCCGCAGATAACTCATGGACAGACCGGCACAACCCGCTTGACGGGATTGTCGCCAGATAACGGA
>CAZFVA010000006.1:0-1251 GCA_964522105.1 uncultured Anaeromyxobacteraceae bacterium | reverse complement strand
CAGACCGGCACAACCCGCTTGACGGGATTGTCGCCAGATAACGGACTGACGCCCTGATGAAGATACTGCTTGTAACTCGTGATTTTCCCCCAAGAATCAACGGCGGGGTTTCGACTGCGGTCGGGAACCAGGCGGCGGCGCTGGCGGCGGCCGGCCACAGTTGCGCGGTCGTGTCGTTTGACGGGTGGAGATCGGTGTCACCGCGCCAACGGGACCCGAACGTCGATGTGACTGCGGGAAGTACAGACCAGATAGCCGTTTTCAGGCTTTCATACCCGACCGATCTGGACGAAGCGTTCAAATTTGCGTGCGCATCGTGCCCCGATGTCATTCACATGCAACACTCGATGCTGCTGGATTTCGCACAGCGGGTCGCGCTGGAAGTCGGGGCTCCGCTTGTCAAAACGATTCACGTCCTGCAGCACCAGATGAACACGCTACGCAGGATGGACAAGCCGACGCTGAGCCTGGACACTCAGATACAGACGCTGGCGGCGGCTGCCGCTGTAATCGCGCCGTCACAGGTTACGGCAAGGCTGACTGCGGTCCAATATCCCGAAATCAAAGGCAAAATCAGGGTTGTTTGCCCATGTATCCCGGACACCGCGCTGGCGGCAGCGGCGAACAGACAACGTACTGGCAAGCTGGTTCTGTCGGCAGGAAGATTCAACGACATAAAAGGCACATCCGAGCTTTTCAGCATCGCCAGAACGTTGGTGACCCGGGACGCGCAGATCAGGATCGTGATTGCAGGCGGGAATCCCGATGGCCAGAAGTGCGAACGGCGTTTCATGCGGCGGTGGGCTGCAGACGGGGCCGGGCTCGACGTGTCAGGAGTGCTGTTTCCGGGCTGGTTGTCACCTGAAGAGCTCGGCACGATGTACGCCGATGCATCTGTGTTTGTCGCACCAAGCCTGTTCGAGACGTTCGGACAGTCAATCGCGGAAGCGATGCTGCACGGGACACCGGCGGTCGCGTTCAAATGTGGCGGGCCGGAAGAAATCATCGAGCATGAAAAGACCGGAATTCTTGTCGAACCGGGCAACATAGACGCTTTCTGCGATGCGGTGGCCGGGCTTCTTGATGACCCGATCAGACGCGCAGCGATGGGCGCGGCTGCCAGGCAGTCGATACTTGAACGGTTCGGCCCGGACGAGCATGCAGCGGCACTTATTAAGATTTATCAACAAGTTACGGGGAAGCCCTGATGGCGAAACGACCTGACGCAGTGATATTTGACCTTGGAAACAC
>CAZFVA010000005.1:129697-137801 GCA_964522105.1 uncultured Anaeromyxobacteraceae bacterium | reverse complement strand
CAGTGCTTCTTGCCTAACCTCCCTGTCAGTGATAGGATTCCCGCGCCTTTGGAGGTGCCGGATGACATTTCAGGATGTTGTTCTAAAGCTACAGGATTTCTGGTCAAAGAAGGGTTGCCTGATTGTTCAGCCGTACGACCTTGAAAAGGGCGCCGGCACGTTCAACCCCGCGACTTTTCTGGGCTGTCTGGGACCGAAACCGTGGAACGCCGCGTATGTCGAGCCTTCACGGCGTCCGACTGACGGCCGCTATGGCGAAAACCCGTTCCGCCTTCAGCATTACTATCAGTTCCAGGTAATCATGAAACCGGCCCCTGAAAACATTCAGGAGCTGTACCTTGAAAGCCTGTACGCGCTTGGGATTGACCCGCGTGAACACGACATCAGGTTCGTGGAAGACGACTGGGAATCCCCGACGCTCGGTGCGTGGGGCCTTGGCTGGGAAGTGTGGGTTGATGGCATGGAAGTGTCTCAATTTACTTACTTTCAGCAGTGCGGCGGCTTCGACCTTGACCCGATTTCGGTCGAACTGACGTACGGTCTTGAACGCATCACCATGTACCTGTCGGGCATTGACAATGTCTATGACCTTGAATGGGGACATGGCGTTTCGTACGGCGAAGTCGCCCACCGCCAGGAAGTCGAGTTTTCAAAGTACAATTTTGAAGAAGCCGACGTCCCGCTGCATTTTGATATGTTCAATAAATACGAGGCGGAATGTCAGAAGTTGCTGGAAAAGCGGCTTGCGCTGCCGGCCTATGACTACTGCATGAAGTGTTCACACGCCTTCAACGTTTTAGACGCCAGAAAGGCGATTTCGGTATCCGAGCGGCAGGCCTACATCGGCCGTGTCCGCGCCCTGGCGAAAGGTTGCGCAACTGTCTGGCTGGAAGAGCAGGGCGTTGCGGTGCCCGCGCCTGAACCCGTGAAATAGCAGTGCCGGGCACACGCCCGCCCCGGGTAATGATTATGAAATGTTCAGATTTTCTGCTTGAAGTCGGGACCGAAGAAATACCTGCCAGAATGCTTGCGAAGGCGTCAGCCGACCTTGAATCGCTGGTGCTTGGCGCGCTTGGCACTGCCGGACTGACGTTTACCGGGCATGAAAGCTTCTTCACCCCGCGCAGGCTGGCGATTGCCGTGTTCGGAATTCCTGAAGCTCAGGCTGACCGCGACGAAGTGATGGCCGGACCGTCCGTTTCGATCGCAAAGGCGGCCGACGGTTCATGGTCCCCGGCCGCAGCCGGTTTCGCCCGTGGCAAGGGAAAGACGGCCGACGACCTGATTGAAATTGACTCCCCGAAAGGCCGCATAATTGCCCTGAAGATTTCGACCCCTGGCCGTAACACGCTGGATGTACTGGCTGAATCGATTCCTGCGGCACTGTCGGCGGTCAAGTTCCCGAAGGCGATGCGCTGGGCTGATGGCAACGGACCTTTCGTTCGGCCAGTTCACTGGATCTGCTGCGTGTTCGGCGGTGCCGTGGTCGACTTCAGCTTCCTTCGCATCAAGTCCGGCAGCCTGTCGAACGGTCACCGCTTCCTTGGAACCGGACCTTTCGAACTTGAAAGCCCGGCCGCCTACGTCGAGCAGCTTCGCGGCCACCACGTCATAGTCAGGCCAGCGGAACGCGTCAAGATCATCAACAAACAGATGGCCCACGTTGAAAAGCAGACCGGTCTGACGTTCATATCAAACGAATCGCTTTTCGATGAAGTCGCCAATATTATTGAAGAACCGCACCTGATTACCTGTAATTTTGACGCCGATTTCCTGCGCCTGCCGGTCGAGGTTCTGACGACTGCGATGGCTGCGCATCAGCGTTACTTTGCGATGCAGGATGCCGCCGGCAAGCTGACCAGAACGTTCGGCGTCGTGTGCAACAACAAGGCCCGTGACATGAGCGGCGTTGCGCGTGGTAACGAGCGCGTGCTTGCGGCCCGCCTGTATGACTCGCGTTTCTTCTTCGAGCAGGATCTGGCTGCCGGTCTGGAAGTCATGGGCACCAGACTTGGCGAACGCCTTTTTCTGAAAGACGCCGGTACGATGCACGACAAAGTCCGCCGCGTTGAAAAGATATGCGCCGCCATTGCTGAAGAAGTCGGGCTTTCCGCCACTGAAACGACCGATCTGCACCGCGCCGCGACGTTGTGCAAGTCCGACCTGATGTCGGCGATGGTTTGCGAGCTGCCGGAAGTGCAGGGCGTCATGGGTTCTTACTACGCCACGGCTGCCGGTGAATCGCCGGTCGTCGCCAACGCCATCCGTGACCATTATCTGCCGAAGTTCGCCGGTGACACGCTCCCCGGGTCCGACGTCTGCGCCGTTCTGGCCGTGGCCGACAGGCTTGACAGCATCGCGACGTGTTTCCAGGTCGGCGCCATTCCAACCGGTTCCCGCGATCCGCTGGCGCTTCGTCGTCAGGCAATCGCGCTGCTGCGTATTATCATTAATAGTAAAAGACTGAACGGCCTGACCATTCCCGGTCTGCTGAAGATGGCTGCCGACTCGCGCGGCATTGTTTCAGGCGCCAGGGAAGCCATTTCGGATGCCGTCGCGTCAGTCACAGGCAAGAACAAGAAAGACTCGCTGACCGTTGAAGAATTCATGGCCGAGCGGTTCCGCGGCATCCTGACCGACGAGTACGGCGTAACCGGCGACGTCGCCAACGCAGTTATCCCGTTCATGTCAGGCGATTGCCCGGCTTCCCCGGCCGATCTCGCGGCCCGCGCAGTCGCAATTCGCGAAGCCCTGGCCGATGATTCGTTCCGCGATTTTCTTGATAACGTATTCAAGCGCGTCGGCAATCTGATGAAGAAAGCTGACGAGGAAATGCCCCACTGGCGCAGACTTGCGGGTCCTGAAGGCCTGGCCGAAAAGATTGGCCACGTGTTTTCCGGTAAAGAAGCCAGAAATAATCTTCTTGACCCGACCGTTGATTTCACGGATATGTTTGACGGCCCGCTTGAAAAGGAACTCGAGATCTGTCGGGTTTCAGGCGCAGGTCTTGCCGAGTTATCCCGCAAAAACCGGGACTATTCAGGCACTTTGAAGGTCATGGCATCTTTTGCCGGGCCGCTTGCCATGTTCTTTGGTTCAGGAAAGGAAGGTGTGCCGGTTCTGCTGGAAAATGACGAAACACTGCGGGTCGCAAGGCTGGCCCTGCTGGATCGCGTACTTTCCCAGTTCAACTGGTTTGCAGATTTTTCAAGGATTTCCACGAGGTAGCGCAGATGGCACAGAAGATGGTTTACAGGTTTTCAAAGGAACTGGTCGAAGGCGACAAGGATATGAAGGACATCCTGGGCGGGAAGGGAGCTAACCTGGCCGAGATGTGCAAGATCGGCATCGCCGTTCCCCCGGGGTTCACAGTTTCCACCGAGACGTGCGTTCATTACTTCAAGCACGACAACAAGTGGCCCGAAGGTCTTGAGGTCGAATTCAAGGCTGCCATCGAATGGCTTGAAAAGGTCAACGGCAAGAAGCTTGGCGACAACGACAACCCGCTGCTGGTTTCAGTGCGGTCCGGTTCGCGCGCATCGATGCCCGGCATGATGGATACCGTCTTGAACCTCGGTCTGAACGATGAAACGGTCGAGACTCTGGCCCGCAAGACCGGCAACCGTCGCTTCGCGATGGACTCGTATCGCCGCTTTATCAAAATGTTCGGCGATGTCGTTCTTGGCATCAAAGGCAAGAAGGGCGAACACGATCCTTTCGAAGCCTGCCTGGAATCAGTAAAGAAGCGGACCGGCAAAAAGCTTGATACCGAACTGACGGCTGCCGAACTTGAAGAAATCGTGCGCCTGGAACAGAAAGTCATTGAAAACTTCACCGGCAAGCCGTTCCCGGCAGACCCGTACACACAGCTCAAGCTGGCCATCGATTCAGTTTTTGATTCATGGATGAACCCGCGCGCAATCGAGTACCGCCGCATCTACCGCATCCCGGAAGACTGGGGCACGGCCGTTAACGTTCAGACAATGGTCTATGGCAACATGGGCGACGACAGCGGCACCGGCGTTGCGTTCACCCGCGATGCAGCCACCGGCGAAAACGTGTTCTACGGCGAATTCCTGATGAACGCCCAGGGCGAAGACGTCGTGGCCGGTATCAGAACCCCGCTGAAGATCGCTGAAATGGCCCGCGTCATGCCTGCCGCCTATGACGAACTTTCGAAGATCAGAACCCTGCTGGAAAATCACTATCACGACATGCAAGATCTGGAATTCACGATTGAAAAAGGCAAGCTGTACATTCTGCAGTGCCGTTCCGGTAAACGCACCGGTCTGGCAGCAGTCGCAATCGCCGTTGATATGCTTGCCGAAGGCATGATTGACGAAGAAACCGCGATTACCAGAATTGAAGCCGGCCAGATAATGTTCCTGCTTCGTCCGATCTTCAACGCGAAGGCTGTCAAAGCAGCGGCAACCGATGGTCGCCTTGTGGCCAAGGGCCTTCCGGCCGGTCCCGGCGCTGCCAGCGGTCGCGTTGCCTTCTTCTCGGATGAAATCGGTGGCCAGCTTGAACAGTGGGCCGAAGTTGACGCCAACGGTAAAAAGACCCCGGCGAAGGCGATCCTTGTCCGCATCGAGACTTCCCCTGAAGACATCAAGGGCATGGAAGCCGCCGAAGGCATCCTTACCCAGCGTGGCGGCATGACGTCCCATGCGGCCCTGGTCGCACGTCAGCGCGGCAAAGTCTGCGTGGCCGGCTGCTCGGACATCGAAGTCGATTACAAGACCCGCACCTTGAAGATTGGATCCCACATCGTCAAGGAAGGCGACTGGATTTCCGTCGATGGTTCGACCGGTGCCGTCTATCTTGGCAAGCTGGAAACCGCCCCGTCGGAAGTTATCCAGGTCCTGATTGACAAGACCCTGGACCCGAAGGATGCCCCGAATTATCAGAAGTTCGCCACCCTGATGGGAATTGCCGATAAGTTCGCCCGCATGAACGTCCGCACGAATGCCGACAATCCGCTTGATTCCGCCCGCGCAGTCGCGTTCGGGGCCCACGGAATCGGGCTCTGCCGCACCGAGCATATGTTCTTTGAAGGCGACCGCATCACGTCCATGCGCAAGATGATCATGGCGGAAACCGAAGTCGATCGCCGCAAGGCACTTGATGAACTGCTTCCTTACCAGCGTGAAGACTTCTATGGCATTTTCAAGGCCATGGAAGGCCGCCCGGTTACAATCCGTCTGCTGGATCCGCCGTTGCATGAATTCCTTCCCGGCGATGCAAAGAGCCAGAAAGAGTTCTCTGAAAAGACCGGCTTCGCGATTGCCAAGATTCAGGAGCGCGTTGAAGACCTGCATGAAACAAACCCGATGCTGGGACACCGTGGCTGCCGCCTTGGCAACACGTACCCGGAAATCACCGAAATGCAGGCTCGCGCAATCTTCGAAGCTGCCTGTGATATCAAGCTGGAAGGCCTTGATGTTAATCCGGAAGTCATGGTTCCGCTTGTCGGCCATGTCAACGAACTGAAAGTCCAGGCTGCCATCATCCGCGCCACGGCCGCGAAAGTGTTCGCAGAAAAGGGCGTCGAAGTCGCGTACCTGGTCGGTACCATGATCGAAGTGCCCCGTGCCGCAGTGACGGCCGCCGAAATCGCCGAAGTCGCCGAGTTCTTCAGCTTCGGGACGAACGACCTGACCCAGATGGGTTTCGGTATGTCCCGCGACGACTACGCCAAGTTCATGCCGATTTATCTGAAAGAGGGTATCCTTCAGCATGACCCCTTCGTAACGCTCGACAACGGCATCTTCGAACTGGTGAAGCTTGCCTGCGAAGGCGGACGCAAGGCCAGACCGAAGATCAAGCTTGGTATCTGCGGCGAACACGGCGGCGACCCCGATTCCGTGACGCTGTGCCACCAGGCCGGACTGAATTATGTAAGCTGTTCGCCGTTCCGTGTGCCGGTTGCGCGCATCGCCGCTGCACAGGCCATGATTGCGGAAAAGAAGAACTGTTAAGCCCCGGAGGCTGCAAGTGAAAAGCGGATCGGACCTCAATTCGGTGTTTCCTGACGTATTCATGCGTCTGTGTGGTACCAGGAAATGCTGCGGGGTCCGGTCCGCAAGCCTTCGCCCGTCGGGTCAACCTTCATCAGGGCAGCGGCTTCCATTTAACTACCCGGTATTATTGCTTTTCGTCCTTTCATGCCTGGTTCCGACCATTTTCGCGTGCGCCGAAAACGATCGTCAGGTTACCCCTGATCCGACGCATTTCCAGTGGCCGGTCGGCATCGTCGGCGATCCGAACGGAAAGTTTGTTTACGTAATTTCCACCAATTTTGACTCTGCGGGCACCGGCGGAACCGTAGTCGCCGTTGATACCGAAACCCTGAAGATACTTCCCGAAAGTGCTGCGAAAATCGGGTCTTTCGGTGGCGAACCGTCCGTTTCGGCGCTTGCAGACGGGCGGTCCCGCATCTGGATTCCGATCCGTGACAATGATTCCCTTGATTTCGTGGATATTGACTATGTAACAGGCGATGCGGGCGAATATCCTGCGTTTTCCTGTGACCTTGAAGACTCAGACGAAACTGTTGTTCTGCAGCAGTGCACTGCAGACTTCAGACTTCCGGTCGGCGACCTGGTAATAACTGATGAAGATAAAGCCGAGTACTATGCCGACAATCCGTACGGCAGCGCTTCAGGTGACTATTTAACTCTTGCAGATGGCAGAAACGTGCACCCGGTTTATATGGCCGGGATTACCGGGGCTGTTCTAAATATCTTCCTTGCTGATGACGCCGGTGTGGTCGAATACAAGACTGGCGTTTTGTTAAGTACTGGTACCCATTCAGTTGTTGAATACAAAATCAGCGATTCCGACCGCGTTGTATGGATTTCCAACCATGCCGCGAACGAGATCGCCGTGGTCCGGGTTCATATTGACAGACGCGGCGGAGTAACGGCCTGGCGCGAAATTTCGACGTCGGCCGATCTTCTTGGTTCCAGCGGTGATTACTTCCGTGGAATCGCCCGTTCGTCTGTCAGCCCGATGCTTTATGCCGCTTACCGATCCCCGGCCGGTATGGCCGCCTTCGAAGTCAACGGCAATGGATTTCCTGTTTACAGGGGTCTTGTCGCGCTGGACGGAACGCCGTCCGGGGTCGCCGTTCATGTTGCGGCCGACGGGACCGAAACCGTTTATGTAACCGAAGCCACATGGAGTCTTGTTTACGCCATTGATCCGGTGCGGATGACTGTTATAGACGAGATTTTTGTCGGGAAATCCCCGTACGGTATTGCGATAGTCAACGATCGCGCATTTGTGACCAATTTCGAGGACTCTTCCGTAAGTGTCATCAGCCTTGATTCCGCATCCGATGATTATCACACCGAAATTTCACAGATTCTGTAGCGGGGCAGGCACTTATGGAAAACGGGGGACTAACCGTGAAGCACAATAATCGCAGCAATTGCGCATTTACCAGACAGACTGGCGAACGCGCGTTGACCTGTATACTAATGATGGCAACGGTCAGCCTCACAGTGTCGTGTTCGGATGACGCCGAGTACATCACATCGATCCTGAAAAGACCGGTTGACCTGGCCGTGACGTGCCGTTCGGCGGAAGACGGATCGTATTTAAGCGTTGATAAGTGCGGTGACGAAGGTGTTAATGCGGTTTCGTGGGTGCTTGACGGCGACTCGAACGGTGTATTTGTCAGCACGCTGCCGGATGGCGCCCATTATGACTTTGATCCTTACTTCCCCGGCTATTCGCCGATTCCTGTCGGCCCCGGAGCAACCAGAATAGTCGCGGCCCCTGATTCAAAACAGATATATGTTGCGGTCGGCAACTCTGTCGGTGAAGCCCCTGAAATCGTACGCATATCCGGTGACTTCCTGAATTTGAAAGGGGTGGTCGGGCGTCATCCGCTTCCATGTAAAGTGACCGATATTGCGGTTACCGAAGGCGACAGTTATCCGCTGGGATACGCAATGGCAGCACTTCTGGCCTGTGAAGGCGGCAGTGAGCTGTGGAGCCTGATTCCTGTCGATCCCGACACGGCGCCAACTTCGGCTGACTTCATAACATCTTCAAAGCTTTGTGATGTCCCGGGTGATGCCCGCTGGATAAGCGC
>CAZFVA010000005.1:104001-129597 GCA_964522105.1 uncultured Anaeromyxobacteraceae bacterium | reverse complement strand
GGTGTGACTTTTGTACAGATTGAAAGTGGGCTCCGGGCGATCGCATGGCTGTACGGCGGCGAAATCGTGCGGGTTCTTGTTGATCCGGTCACTGTTGAAGATGACGACGGAAACCCTGTAGAGCTTCCGTGGCCCCACCGCGCTGAAAATGACGCGTTAGACATCGAAAGTTCTGCTTATCAGCCAATTATCAGGTACCAGGGCGAAGACATTACCCGTGGCATCCTGACACGCAGTGACCTGCCTTCGTTTGGCGGAAAGGTCGTTGTAATTCCCCCGACTGACGAAGAAAAGTACCTGTACTACGGGGTCGAGTTCAACGGGGATATCGAGGCCGAGATTCCCGAGACCTGGACCGTAACATATGAAGGCGTGATTCCAGGTGCCGAAGGCGGTTGCGGCAGCCTTGAAAAACTGACCCCGGCCGTTTCAGGGCCATACGCCGGTTTGCCAAGGTACGCGTTCAGTCTGCCGGACGGGGGCGCCGGTGTCGAGTTCTGCCGCCTCGGTGTCGAAGGTGCTGGCGACGGTTATGATGGCGACATTCTTGAGGTTACTTTCGGCGAAGACGAATCATGTGGCGAATGGGCCGGCAAGACACAGGATCTTCGGATTCAGTCTGTTGGCGGCCAGGTGTACGTTACTCCGCTTCTTGTTTCCGTTCCCATGCCGGACGTCCCGGCCACGTGCCTTTCAAAGGGCATAACGTGGCGGGTCAGGGCGTCCGGTCAGTGGGTTGTGGCCGGGTCGGTCACCGGTTTCCTGCATCCGTGGACTCACGGCGTCAGCTCGTGTGTCAAGCGCTCTGACGCCGATCCTCTCTTCACGGGCCGCGCAATGACTGCGACGCCTGCCAACCAGCAGTTGAAGGTCCAGTCGTGCCCGGTTGCCAGAAATATTGATGAAAACATCGACTGGGCTGCCACCAGATTCAAGAATCCGATTTTGAACTTCTGGGTAATCCCCGGTTGCATGATCGATGGCGAATACGACCCGGTCGTCATTCCGCCGGTCCGCGACACCTCGCTCAGATTTTCGATCGAGACCGGACGGCTTCCAAATCAGAATGATATCGGCGGGTTATCCAAGGGGCTTCACGTTCTGGGAACCAGTATTTTCACGCTTGATTCATCGAATGGAAAAGTAGTTGTTGTTAATGCTGAAGATATGTCCATTACGTCTTCGTGGTTTTGATCGCAGGCCGTAAATATCTTTTCTACAGCAAAAATTGAGGATCCTGTCAGTTGGAAACGGTTTAACCCGTGCTGCTGACTGTAAAACCGGCAGGAATAAGCAAGAAGGCTTCGCGCAGGGCCAATTAACTGTTGACAACTCATGGCATGAAAAGGATAAACTACCCGCCGTAGCATTTCGGCGTGTATGTTCGCCTGATCAGGCATTAGGACAGAGGAGCTTGACATGACGCGGTCTGGCATAAGGCAGCGAATCAGTTCGGTGGTCCCGGTCGTTACCGTGTTTACGGCGGCATTAGTGCTGCTTGGAACGCTTGGTGGATGTAACTACCGGTGGAAGGCATATCAAAGCACATTCCAGTTCAAGCGACTGGACTTTGTGTCTTCGATGCCTGCTCATAAGGAAGCGGACGGAACGTACACGCGTCAGTGTGTGGCAGATCCGGCGCGTCCGGCAGATTCACTTCTGCTTTCCTTCAGTTTCATCGGTACAGAACCGCAGACCGACACCGTTACCGAAGACATGAAGGACAAGGACTTTTCGATCAGACCTGGTGATCTGGTAAAGAATCCTGACAACGGCTACCGGGATATCATCGAGCTTTCAACAGGCGAGGGTACCGGCACCATCTTCGAAGCCGATTTCGAAGTCGAGATCAGTTGCCTGGAACCTTACCCGGATCCCGACATTGATTCGCTCAGTCGCGTGTGCAGCCCGGGCAAATCCCAGAGTATTACAAGCGTTCCGGAAAAGCTTGATTACGCCGGCAATTTCCCGGAAGGCGCCATCCGCGCTTCTGTCGAAGATCGTACGGCCGTCTCGATGGCCATCATGATCGACCAGAGCGGTTCCATGAAGGGCTTCATTGAACCTGAAACGTTTGTTGAAGTCAGCGCCAATTCCCGCGTAAACCGCAGTGGTTTCGCCAACAGGGCGAGTGACTCCCCCGGTTTCCGTCGCGATGTGGCCCAGACTCTGATCAAACAGCTTAACTACAATGATCGCGCTGGTGTTTTCCAGTTTGGTGAAGCTGTAAGTCTTGATCGTGCAAAGATTCTGTGTGCCGGTGATAACGAATCTGAAGACGATGCGCGCCTTGCGTGTTTCGGCATCAATCGTGCCCTTATTGATCCGGAAGCCCTCAAGTCCCTGCAGTCTGACGCCGATGGCCGTACGCCCCTGTGGCAGTCGGTCAAAGACGTTTACGACTTCATGAAAGAAAATGGCGGCACCAGGGTCAAGCACATTGTGGTGATCACGGACGGCCCGGACACGTGTCACCCGGATTCCCCCGACTATCAGTCCACAGTCAGATATCTGAAGTCCAACGGCACGTACGCGCTGGAAGAGCAGAGCAGTTGTTCAACGGTCAGTTACAAAGCTTTCTTCGATTCTATCAAGGCCGACGTGATGAACGAAGACGGTTCACCGAAAGCGATTGCCGAAATTCCGGTTCACGTCAGTTTCATTCAGATTCAGGCGCGCGGTTACAAGAATATCGACCCGCTTCAGCAGGAACTTGCCTGTCTGACCGGCGGTCATTTCATTTTCATCAATGCAGTTAATCTGCCGCCTTCCAATCAGGTCGTTACTGGAACACATCCGCTCCAGACCGCTCTCAGCGATGCGATTTACAAGCTTCGCTACGCGATTTCCGGCGTCTGGACTGTGACTCAGGACGTTCCTGACCTTGCAAACGGCATCCTTACTCCTGGTTCGGTTACAGCAGTTGAAGGCCACATCCGTACGGCCCCGGACGTTGACAATGAAATTCAGCGCATCATCCCGACGTCTTTCCGTGCGGACATGAAGGTTGGACTGGATAACGGCGCGTTCAGCATTGATATGCTGGATACACGCGGCAATTTCCGTATTCCTTCTTATGATGCCGGCACCGATTGTTCGTGGATACCGGATTCTGAAATCATAGAGACGTGCGAAACTGCGGCAACATCCCTGGTGAATGGCGTTTGCAGAGTTTCCAATGCAGCCTTCGGAACAGTTTGTGGCACCGGTACCTGCTGTTACGGCATGTGCTATGAAGCCGCCGCTGAATGTCTGCTGCCGATTGATGAACTCTGTAATTCGGCCAAAGCGGATGATGACACGGTCTGTACGGGCGGTACGTGTAAAAACGGTGTTTGTGTGGCTACGGCCGGATGATGGGCTTTGGCCCGTATTTGACATGGGAATTGGCGGCGGAAAAGCCGAGAAACCAACAGCAATAAGCGAGGGCTTGTCATGAACGGAAGGTGGGCGTTACGGGCCATCATCAGTTTCGTAGTTCTAGTCGCAGGGCTTCCTGTTTTCGCACAGGAAAAGACCCCGCTGGACACGAATCTGGACAAGGTCTGGGGAAACGAAAGGGAACTGAAGATCATCGAAAAGAAGCAGTTCCAGACTGATCGGCGTCACGAGATCGGAGTCTATCTGGGTGTTATCCCGAATGACCCGTTCTTCGTCTATATGCCCGTCGGTATCCGGTACGATTACCATTTCATGGAAGGTCTTTCCTTTGAAGTGGCCGGCGCCTACATCCCGTCGTTCGAAAACACCCTCCGCAGTGACCTTGAAGTGTTCTCGGGTGGTAACATCGATCGCGTGGAAGTACCGGAAAAGGTTCAGTGGTATGCCGGTGTGAACATTCTGTGGACCCCGTTCCACGGTAAGTTCAGCGTCATGAACAAAAAGATCACGTCATTTGATGCCGGCTTCCTGGTCGGTCTTGGAATGATGGGATCCCAGATTTATAACGGCACAGCCAAAAAGTGGGAAACCCGCTGGTCATATGACGGCGCGATCCCGTTCAACCTTATGGCCAACCTTGGTGCGTTCCTGAAATTCTACGCGACGGACTATCTGGCTGTCGGGATTGATTACCGTCATTACATCTTCCCGGGATACCCCGGCAAGGGTAACGGCGAGTGGTCCGACGGTGTCAGATCTCTGGCCGAAATTACGATTGGCGTGACTTACTTTACGCCAGCTCCTAAATAGTTCGGCAGTGCGTTATTGACATCTTTTGCGGCCTTTGGCCGCTGGGCTGACTATACAGACGGTGGGAAAATGAGTCGAAACTCAATTTCGAGACTACTGCTTGCCGCGATTGTGCCGGGCGTGGTCCTGATTTCAGGATCTGCCAGCGCGATCACGAAGGAAGAAGTAGTGACCCTCGCAGTTCAACTTATGGTACCGGAAGCGGATATCATTGCGGCCATCCAGAAGGACCGCTCCGTTTTCAACCTTGTTATCAGCGACATCCTTGAACTCAGGAAGTCGGGCGTTCCGGACGGCGTCATCAAATTCATGATGAGCACCCCGGAGCTTTTCAAAAAGCCGGCCGTTGTTCAGCAGAATCAACAGCAGGTTCAGCAGCAGCAGGTCGTCGCTGCACCGGTTGTCCGTGAAAAGACACCCCAGGAACTGGAAGCTGAACGCCTTCAGAAGCTGGAAGAAGACCGGATCCGCGCGATTGAAGCTCAGAAAGCTGAGGAGGCCAGACGCAAGGCTTACGCCAAAGGCAAGCTGCGCAAAGGTCTCGATATGGCGGAAAAGGGTAAATGGGTCGAGGCACTCGATCTGTTCCAGGGTTTTCTGAAGGAAGACAACTACGCCGCTGATTCAATTGAAGTTTACAACGCCAAGTACGGAATGGCTGCTGCTCTTACGAACGCGAAGCTCTATCAGAGCGCCGCGCGTCTTCTGGTTGAAGTACTCCTTCAGGGCGCTGACAAGCCGTTCTTCGAGGATGCTTTCGGGAAGCTTCGGGCTCTTCGCCGCGAAGTGATTTATAACCCGCACGAACTGGAACAGCTTACTTCATTCCCGATCATTGGTTTCTCGCAGCACTTCCAGGATGAATTCAACTATGTAATGGGCGAATTCTTCTATGATATCGGGGAATACGAGCGCGCTGTCAATCATCTCAGCCGTGTCTCTGATACTGCTGTCGAAGCAGCAAAAGCCCGCTACCTGATCGGCCTCGTTCAGGTTCGCAACAACATGTACAAGTCTGCGGTTGAATCATTTCAGTCTGCAGTCAACATCGCGGAAGGCGTTAACCGTAACGACAGCGTCCGCGACCTTTCGTACATGGGCCTGGCGCGTATCGCTTATGAAGCTGAAAACCACGACGCGGCCATTTTCTACTACAAGAAGGTCCCGAGTGAATCACCCCGTGCCGGAACAGTTTTCTTTGAACTGGCATGGACCTACATGATGAAGGGCGATTACTCACGTGCCCTGGGCTCGTTCCATGCAATCAGGTCCCCGTATTTCGGCAACACGTTTAATCCCGAACTGTGGATTCTTGAAGCCCGCGTTTATGGCGACCTCTGCTACTACGACAAGTCCGAAAAAGCGCTCCAAATGTTTGACAGCGAGATCGCTGTGCACCAGGTTCCCTTGAAAAGGTTCATGGAAGCCCAGACATCGCTGGAAAATTACTACAGCAATTTCCTGCAGTCCGTTAATGAACCCGGCGACAGCAAAGGCCTGCCGAAGGAACTGACATGGCCGGTCATGTCCAACATCGAGTTCTATAATCTGTACAGAACGATTCGCCAGATCGAGAAGGAAGCCACAGCAATTTCCCGTGACAAGGCCAGACTTGGCGCTTTCGCGGACGAGATGCTTGAACGTCTGGAAACGCTGCGTAAGGACGACGTAGTTCGCTGCGGCGTTACGATTCAGCGCATCCTGAAGGGCGTTGAAGCGGACATCGAAAGATCCCAGATTCACCAGACCGAAATCGAAGTTGATATCAGCGGCGCCGCGATCGACACGCTCAGTCAGGAACTCAGGGCTCTGTCGGGCGAAACTGATGGCGACGTCAAGCAGGTATCGAAGAGCAGCAGCATGGTAATCGGCGGCGACACGGAAGTCTGGCCGTTTATCGGCGAGTACTGGCTCGATGAAGTGCCGTACTACCGCAGCTCCCTTACCAGTAAGTGTATTGAAGAGTAGAAGCCTTTGTGGTCCGGCATATTTCTTGCCGGATTTGTACGACTCCTTTTAACGAAAAGGATGAGGGACGAATGAGAAGAGATATCACGTCCATCGCCGGGCTGGGAATTTCAGCCATGGCTTTTGCCGTGCTCGTAAGTGCTCCGGTCAGGGCCCAGATTGAGGCCGCTCCGGATCCGGCACCTGCGACACAGCAGACTGCAGCTCCTGCAGATAAAGACGCCGTCAAGGGCGGTAAGTTCACCCTTGAGCAGGCAGAACTGATGGTTGGCGAAGAAGCTGCCGAAAAGATGGCGCTTATTTCACAGAAACGCCAGCTTCAGATCGACAAGCTCAAGGCGCTGCTGTCCAATCCTGATTACCGCAAAGACCCGGCGCGCGCGCCCAAGGTCATTCACATGCTGGCCGAAGCATACTGGGAAGAAAGCTTCTACCAGTACATGAAGGCCCGTCAGGTGTGGGATTCTGCGTACGAGCAGTTCGACGCCGGCACCCTGAAGGAAATGCCCCCGGAACCTCAGGAAGACTACGTTACGTCTCTTGAGTACTACCGGACCATCCTGAAGGAATTCCCCGAGTATTCCAGATTCGACGAAGTCCTTTTCTACATCGGAAAGGGCGCGATGAAGGAAGGGAAGGCCAAAAAGAACGTCACCCTCCAGAAGGAAGGCGTTAACTACCTCGACCGCCTGGTCAAAAATTATCCTGAAAGCAAGTGGCTTCCCCAGGCCCACCTTGCAATGGCCGAATACTACTTTGAAACCAACAAGCTGTATTACGCCCAGGTTAACTACGAAGTCATCCTTAATAAGTATCCCAAGGCCCAGATGTTCAACTACGCGCAGTACAAACTGTCGTGGGTGTACTTCAATCTGTCAGAAATGGAAAAAGCGATCGAAGGCTTCAAGAAAGTCGTCGCCGCAGTTTCCGGCAAGAAGGGAAAGGGCGTAATCGATTTCAGAAATCAGGCATTAAGTGATTTGGTCGTCTGTTTTGCCGAAATTGATAACGGCTGGCAGCAGGCTCTTGATTACTTCAAGTCTGTCCTTGATACCGACGAAGCCTACGTGAAGATGCGGACCCTTGCTGACCTGTACGTGGGTCAGGAAAAGATCATTGAAGCGATCGATCTGTTCAGACACTTTATTGAACGTGAAAAAACGACAAAAGGTGTTGTCGAGTACTACACGATCATCCTGAGCCTTTATCAGAACACCAACGATCTTCAGAACCTTGACCTGGTCACGATGGAAGCCCTGAATTACTTCGACCCGAAGGGCACCTGGTACACGGCCAACAAGAAAGACGAGGAGATCACGAAGGAAGCTGATACCCTCGGCGAAAAGTACGTGTTCTATCTGGCCAACTACTACCATCGCGAAGCCCAGAAGTTAGAAGAAAAGAAAGAAAAGGCAGCCAAAGGCTTCTATGCAAAGGCCGCCGACAAGTACCGCGTTTATCTTTCCAGGTTCTCGGAATGGGAACGCGCCTATGTAGTCAACTTCTACTACGCTGAAATTCTTTATGTTCAGCTTGAAGACTACGAAGCCGCCACCGAACAGTACAACGCCGTTATTGCCCGTGATACGAAGGGTGAATACGTGGAAGACGCTGCCCTCGGCGTCATCTACTGCTACGGTAAGTTGATGGCCAAAGCCGGGCTGCAGGAAATGACCAAGAGTGGAAAACTCGAGACGTTCAAGGTTGATCCGAAGAACGCCAAACGGGAATTCGACAAGTCGCCTCTGCACCCGCTTGAAGTTGGCTATGTCAAATCGGCTGACAAGTACGTTTCCCTTCTGATGGAACTGCTTAAGGATCCGGAAGTTCGCAAGAAGACACCGGATCGCGGCAGCGCGATTCCTGAAATCATGTTCCTGGCCGCTGATGTTCTTTACAAACACGGCGAATTCGAAGAAGCAGTCGTTCGTTTGAAGATCCTTTTCGATTATGAAAAGACTTCCAAGTACGCTGCGTATGCGGTTTTCACACTGCTCGATTGCTACCAGAGACTGAACCGCTGGCCGCAGGTCGAAGAGTGGGCCCGTAACCTTATCAAGGCGAAGAACTTCACCGTTAAGAAGGAACCCGAGCTTCGCAAGATTGTCGCTATCGCAATGACCGAAAACGCCCGCGTGCTGTCAATGGAAAACAAGTTTGACGCAGCAGGCAAAGAAGCCATGCGCGTTTACGAAGAGTTCAAGTCTGACAAAGTAATGGCTTCTGCCGCCCTGTATAACGTCGCAGTTCTTTATGAAGATCAGCGCAACGTTGACCGCGCAATCGACGCCTACAAGCGCGTTGCAAAGGAATACCCGGATTCTGAAGTCGCCCCGAAGGCAATTTTCTCGATCGGGTCTATTCAGGAAAGTCAGACAGAGTTCGAGAACGCTGCAAAGTCGTTCGAAAACATGGCTCAGTTCAAGAGCAAGAAGAAGCCGACAGATTCAGACAAGGATAAGCTTGCCAACTGGGAAGAAATTCAGCGTCTGATGGCCGAGGCCTTCCAGAATGCCGGTCTTATCCGCGAAGCACTGGGCGACTACAACGGCGCCATCAAGGCTTACGAAACGTTCACCACGATTTTCCCGGATCACGCTGACACACCGAAGGTTTCATTCCGCATCGGCCTTGCCTACGAGGCTATGGGCGACGCTGCTTCTTACAACAAAGCTTTTGCGCATTATCAGAAGTGGCTGTTGAAGAAATACAAGGTTATGGATCTTACAGTTGAAGCATGGACAAGATCCGGCGACATGCTGAAGAAGACGGGTAAGGTCGCGAAGCGCCTTGAAGCCACCAAGATGTTCAATCAGGCCATCAAGCAGTTCAACGCTATCGGTGATGACCAGACGGCTATCGGCAACGCCAAGAAGTACGCAGCCCAGGCAGCTTTCGAGCTGGCTGACTACGGCTACGATGACTTCGCGAAGTTGACCATTCCGTCAACCCTGAACCCGACCAAGCTGAAGAAAGCACTGACCGACAAAGCAGAATCCCAGATCGCAACGGAAGCCATGTTCAATCAGGTTCTTGATTTCAAGTCAGGCCCCTGGTCAGCCGGTGCCCTGTTCAAGATCGGTCTGCTGTACTACGAATTCAAAGAACAGCTCCTGAATGTTCCGGTTCCTGAAGGTCTTGACCCGGATACAGAAGTTCTGTACCTGGCTGTTATTGATGAAATAGCGGCACCGGTTGAAGCCAAGGCCCTTCGCGCGTTCGAAAATGCGCTGAATCTGGCCCACGACAAGAAGGTCTATAACGACTTCTCGAAGTCCTGTGCCCAGTACGCTGCCAAGGTTAACCAGGACACGTTCCCGGTTTCCGGCGACGACCAGGTTTATTCAAACCGGATGAAGGATTCAGTAACATCAATCAGCTTCATCAACTCGCTGAAACGCGGCGATGTCGAGATCAAGTACATTGAGGAGGCCGCCAAATGAAGAAGCACCTTTCGATATTGGCCGCCGGGCTTCTGGGCGTAGCTGTTGCCGGGTGTGGCGGATCTGCCGCCCAGGTGAAGGTTACGACGAATGTCGGCGCAGTTCAGGCCGCCCCGAAGGAAAAGGCTCCTACGAAAGAAGACCTTTCCTACCGTGAAATAGTTACGCGTGTGTTCAAGTACGTCGATGGCATTAATGAAGAAGCTCAGGACAAGTTCGGCGAAGGCGTGTTGTTCCTTCACCAGTTCCCGCCGGCTTACGCACGGGCTCAGGAAGCCTTCAAGACAGCTATTCAGAAAGACCCGACGTTCCCTGAATCGTATTTCAATCTTGGACAGCTTTACGAACGTATCGGTCAGCCTGCAAAGGCCATCGAGATTTACGAAGCTGCCGCCGCGAAGACGACAAACAAGCTCGATGCACGCGCCTACATCGGAAAGGTGTGGCTGGCCACGGCCAAGAAAGAGCGTGACGCGGGCAAGCTGACCGAAGCCACCCAGCATGAAGTCAAAGCCAAGCAGATATTCGACGACATTATCGCCGAAGACTCTGAAAACCTTGGCGCCAACAACTCGCTGGCCCTTTACTGGCTTTTCAAAGGCGACAGCAAGACGGCTGAAGACTTCGTCCGTAAGGTTCTGTTGAAGGCGCCCCGCGACGTCGTTGCGCTGAATACCCGCGGCCTTATCAACCTGATGGCCGGCGAACTGAAGATCGCGAAGTGGGTGTTCGAGCAGAAGGCCCTCAAATTCGACCCGAACTCGATTGAAGCCCTGACCAACCTCGGCATCACCTATCTGAAGATGGGCGACACCCCGATGGGCGTCACTTCATTCGAAAAGGCACTTGAGATTGACCCGAACAACTACGAAGCCAGAATGAACGTTTCGGCCATCTACCTGAACTACCTTCACTACAAGGCTGCTCAGGAACAGTACATTGCTGCGCTGGAACTGGTTCCCGACAGTGTCGAAGCGATGATCGGCCTTGGTTCCTGCTACCTCGGAATGCAGCAGCCCGACAAGGCTGTCGCGGTGTGGGACAAAGCCCTGGTGGCCGCTCCGAAGACGACTGTGCTTTACACCAGAATTGCAAAGCTTTATGAAACGAAGCTTAACAACCTGGATAAGGCCATTGAGTACTACGAAAAGTATCTTGCAGTCGCCAATCCCCCGGATAACGACCCGATTCGCGGCAAGCTTCCTGTCCTGAAGGAAATGGCGAAGAACGGCGGAATGATCATGCCCCCGGTGATCGAAGAAGTCCCGCCGCCGGTCGAGACCCCGAAGACTGAAGTTGTGCCGCCGGTTGAAACGGCTCCTGCTCCTGTGGAAGCAGCGCCGGTGGTCGAAAAGGCCCCTGCGGTTGTGGAACCGGTTCCTGCCGGTCTGCAAACAGCGCCTGTAGTCGAGGAAAAGGCACCTGAAGTAGTCGCACCGGCCCCGGTCGAGCAGCCGACTCAGGTTCCTGCGATCGAGGAAGAAGCGGCTCCAGTAGTGCCCGAGGGCGTGCCGATTCCGGCCCCGGCATTTATTGAGTAGTTGTCCATGTGGCAGTTTGCTTTATGCGCCTGCTACGCGTAGAATTTTTGTGTAACCCAACTGGGGTGTTGAAGATGAAAAAGATTGTTTGTGTAATCGTTGCTGCTGCCGCATTCGGCGGGCTCGTTTATTCACCGGCGGCCCTTGCTGCGGGTGCCGTCAAGTCGAAGTTCTACGACTTTTCCGATCAGTTGATCGACGGTGACATCAAGAAGCCGACGACGTTGTTTACTGATGCCCGTCAGAAGGTTAAGTTCGACAGACTTCTTCGTCTGAAGAAGTCCTTTATTGAACCGATGCTTGAAACAGCCAAAGAATCCACGTTTAAATAGTTACGGGCTCTTTCACTTCGGCCAGTCATCAATCAGCAACCGTTCATTCTTTACCGAAAAGAATACGTTTATCACTGGCAGCTTTGCCTTTTCGACTTCAATGATGTCGCCGCCTTTGAATATAGACAGCACAAAAGCGCGATTCGGGCCGTCCTCGCGGCCCTTCACGGGACGCAGTGCCGTTCTGTAGCCTTTTCTGCTGACGCACTGGATTGACTCGAAGAAGCTTCTGACAGATGCGTCGTCGCGGCCGGCCAGGGCAGGCCCTGACACAGATCGCATCCAGTCCATCTTCAGCGAACCGGCAGCTTTATGTTTGCAGGCAGTATCGTACACAACAAGCGCGTCCGACATCGAATTCCGCTGGTACCTGAAAAGAAGCGGCGCAACTGCAATAAAGAGGGCGACCAGCAGAACCAGGGCGATAAGGACAGGATTTCGACGGCCGACTATTTCACCGAACATGCGCGGCAAAAACCCTGCGGGCGCCATAGTGTCACCTGGCCGGGATGCGTCGGCGTCCGTCAGCGACGTTTCATTATCACCAGCAAGTTCATCCGGCCTGTCAGTGTCATCAAGCGACACCTGGTCATCCGGAATCAATTGGTCATCCGGCCCGTCTGTATCGTCAGACAACACCACTTCCGGGCCTTCCTGTGTCCTGTCCATCTATCAAACTCCCGGGGTCAAATGTCCCGACGACTGCGGCCATGTTCAAATATCTCGAAAGCAATAACTTCAGAAAGGATCTGGTGAACCCGGGCAATATCACTGTTGTACCGGTCAAGAGCCTGCTGGTCGCAGGCAACAGTTTCAATGTCCCCGCGGGCTGCGGGGCCGGGCAGGGCGTTGTGACCGCTTACAGCGATCGAAGCCGCCAGACCTGACAACATTCTACCGGCGTGGTCTTCGGCCGAAGGTACCCCGCACCCGGCCAGAATACGACCTGCAGCAAACCACAAGGCGCCAGGAAGGTTGGACACCAGCACAGCAGCGGCATGGTAAAGATGGCGTTTGTTCGGGTCCAGTTCAAACGGAAGGCCACCGATGCGCTTCAGGACTTCAAGAACGGGCGGCGCGGCATTTTCCACCGCAAAGGGCGTACCGGGGGGTAACGCAGTTGCTGACTCGGGTGGTGGAAATGGATACAGTGGATGGGCCCGACAGACGCGAGGGGCGACTACGCCGGGGCACCGGGTGATTTCCGAAATGTCAGAGGTGGCCGAGACCACTGCGCAGTAGTCAAAATCGGCGCGAAAGGCGGACGGCGAAGCAAACAGACTGCAGACCACACTGATAACGGCGGCATCAGGCACACATACAATCCAGACTGCGGGGCGGTCTGACAAAACGACGTCGGCCGTATTTGTGCGCACATCGACCTGTACACCCGCCGTGCCTGTCAACTTCATGGCGCGGTAAGGGTCAACGACCTGCACACGAAAGCCTGCCGGGACAAACGACAGCACCAGAGACGTCCCAACGCGCCCGGGGCCGCAGATAACAATGTCCGCGCCCCCGCAATCTGCCGAATCGTCATACACCACGGTCGACATAAAGGCCCCTTCTTGTGATGTATTCAAGGACACCGGTCGGCACCAGACCACGGCAGTCAAGCCCGCATTCCAGTCTGTGCCTTATATCTGTCGAGGAAACTTCCGGGAATACCGGACCTTCTGAATGCTTCGGAAAGCCACTGCGGTTGATGACGACCGGCCTTGCAAGCCTTTCGATCGTATCAAACTCCTTCCAGCGATCGGTCTCGGCCGGAATGTCGGAACCTATTACAAGACGCAGGTGCCGGTCGGGATACATATCAGCCAGGGCCGTAACTGTATTCACCGTATATGAAGGACTTGGAAGGGCCTTTTCAATATCTGAAATCTCGACGGCGTTCCCGAAAATGCTGAAGGCAAGCCTGCACATGGCGAGACGGTCATCAAAAGGGACCAGGTCTTTGGAAAACGCGTGATTAAAACAGGGAACGACAATTACTCTGGTACAACCCGGGCACGACAGCAGCCAGGAAACCACCATCACATGACTGCAATGCGGCGGATTGAAACTGCCACCGAATATTGCTGTACTTTCAGGCGCTTTCGCAGTCATCTTGTTTCCTGTCGGCCCAATCACCGGTACAACAGTGTATCACTGATAGCGGCACGGAACGCTTCCCGACACGGCATAAATGAATCATATATTTCAATGACGTCACGTCCACCAAGAAGGGCATCTGCAGTCCACCTGTTACCGAAAAGCAGGTCAATGGCAGGTATATCAGTCACAAATTCATAGGCATCCCGGCGCAGCGCGAACTGATCCGGCCACATACGGGCCATCACGGAAAACAGCGTCATGCCGGTCAAAAGCGACTTGAACCGCAACTGGTCAGACACAACGATGTGAACACCACCGCACGAATGACCGGCCCATTTGTCAAAAGCCGGGGTAAACCGAACCGGCCTGAAGCTGACGCCTTCCAGATTACAGGCATCCAACTGCGCCACCAGTTGCCACGGATCGCTTACCCATGGTGCCCCTGCAAAAAAGAACGGTGACGCTGTCCCGCGACCTTCCGACACATTGGTGCCTTCCAACAGACACATGCCGGTATATACAAGCGCAGTGGCCGCGTCTGGAATATTGGGCGAGGGTGGAACGAAAGGAAGCCCGGTGTCGCCCCACATCATGTTACGCGTCAGGCCGATGCAGGGAACGACGTCCAGATCAATATCCAGACCTGCATGCTTCCTGTAGTACACGGCGGCTTCCCCGGCCGTCATGCCGTGTCTGTTCAGTAACGGCATATAGCTTACAAAAGACTTCACTGCTGCGTCTGGAACGTTCCCCTCGACACTGGCGCACCCGACAGGGTTGGGGCGGTCCAGCACAATCATCCTGGCAGCCGTGCCCGACAGCGCTTCCATCAGCATGGCCATGGTAGCGATGTAGGTGTAGTAGCGCGAACCGACGTCCTGGATATCACACAGCAGCACGTCAATTGAATCAAGAAGCCCGGGCGGCGGGCGCAATTCATCGGCAGAGTCTTTGTAAAGGCTGATAACAGGGACGCCAAGATGCCCCAGACGACAGTCATCGACCTTTTCCATATAGGGGATTTCCCCGAAAAGGCCATGTTCGGGGACAAGAATAAACTGCAGATTCACTCCGGACGCAACCAGCAGGTCAAATGAATAGCGAAGTCTGTGATCAACCGATGCCCCGTGACAGACCAGACCGACCCGCAGTCCTTTCAATGAATTCAAGCGCTTCGGGTCGCCAAGCAGGTTTTCCAGGCCGGTAATGACCATGTTATTTGCCAGCAAAAAGTGTCAGGGAAAGATTACTTCAGTTTGGAAGACGTTGGACAAAAAAAAAGCCCCGCCGAAGCGGGGCCTTTTATGGCGGGGTGGACGGGACTTGAACCCGCGGCCTCAGGCTTGACAGGCCTGCGTTATAACCAACTTAACTACCACCCCAGATTTTCAATGCAGCACCGAGGACCAGTAGGCGAAACAGGGTTTGAACCTGTGACCCTCGGCGTGTAAAGCCGATGCTCTCCCAACTGAGCTATTCGCCCGCGGACAAAAGCGAGAAAGAATTTAAGGGCAGAAGCGCTTCCTGTCAACAACTATTTGCTGCAAACCGTCACCGAAAACATAACGCTGCAGATTATCAGCAGTTGCGCCGACCGTTAAACGACCTGTTCAACCGTTTCAACACCGGGAACCAGCTCGACAAGCGTCTGCTCGATGCCAAATTTCAGTGTATAGACAGCCGAGGGGCAATGGGCACAGGCGCCCTTGAGCCTCATATAGACAATCTTTCCGTCCGGCGACACATCAACAACTTCACAATCCCCGCCGTCACGCTGAAGGGCAGGCCTGATGGCGTTGACAACTTTGTCGATCTCGATACGGTGTTCTTCGTTATTGAGCATTTGTTCCTGGGTGACCTTGTTTTCTTCGGACATTTGAAGTCTCCAAAAAATTTACGGTGCGAGAATCTTATTTTGGCCGGCTCTTGTCAACAGAACCGTGCGTAACAGTTCATAACGATTTAGCAGTTCACTTCATATTTGCAGTTTTTCAGAATCGGGGTTGGAGAGATTCGCAATTGGAATAGAATCAGGCAGATTTGTTTGTCAGGTGCATTTATGAAGTCCGTTGTGATTGGCGATCTTCCGCTGACGATTGAAGACGTCGTCGTCGTGGCCAGGTCGGGCGCACATGTCAGGCTTTCTGACAGCGCAATTGGTCGAATCAGTCGTGGCAGGGCAGTCGTCGAGGCGCATCTGGCTGACGGCCTGGCGCATTACGGTATCAACACAGGCTTCGGCGCTCTTGCTGAAATTTCGATTTCATCTGCGGACCTTGCGAAACTGCAGTTAAACCTGATTCGGTCGCATTCAAGCGGGGTTGGTCAACCGCTCCCGCGCGAAGCGGTCCGGGCGGCCATGTGTCTGAGGTGCGCCGTGCTGTGTACTGGTAACGCCGGCCTTCGCCCCGAGCCTGCCATTTTGCTTGCTGAAATGCTTAACCGTGGCGTGCACCCGGTTGTGCCGTCACGCGGTTCGGTCGGCGCATCGGGCGACCTGGCGCCGCTTGCGCACATTGCTTTAACAATGATTGGCGAAGGTCTGGCTGAATATAACGGCACAGTGATCCCTTCGGCGGATGCGCTTGCGCAGGCCGGTCTTGTACCTGTCGTGCTTCAGGCCAAGGAAGGACTTGCCCTGGTCAACGGAACGCAGGTTCTGACCGCTGTAGGCCTGCTGGCGCTGTATGACGCGATTCACCTGACGAACGCCGCTGAGCTGGCCGGTGCCATGTCGCTGGAAGCGCTGATGGGTTGCCCGGACGCCTTTGACGCCAGAGTACTTGCAGCCAGGCCTCACCCCGGTCAGATTGAGTCGGGCAGAATCCTGCGCGCCCTGCTTGAAGACAGCGAGATTCGACTGACGCACGTCAACTGCGGCCGGGTTCAGGACCCGTATTCCTACCGCTGCATGCCGCAGGTCCACGGGGCCGTTCGCGACTCGCTTGCCCATATCCGGCGCGTAATCGAGATTGAAATCAACAGCGCAACGGACAATCCGCTTGTTTTTGAAAACGGCGACATCATTTCGGGCGGCAACTTCCATGGCGAACCGGTCGCCTTCGCGCTGGACCTGCTTGCCATCGCTGTCACGGAACTTGGGTCCATCTCGGACAGGCGCGTCGAGCACCTGCTGAATTCCAAGCTGTCGTTCGGGCTGCCGGCATTCCTTGCCCCTGATTCCGGGCTTTGTTCAGGCCTGATGATTGCCCAGGTCGCTGCCGCATCGCTGATTTCGGAAAACAAGGTTCTGTCACACCCGGCGTCGGTCGATTCAATCCCGACATCTGCCAATCGTGAAGACCACGTCAGCATGGGAATGACGTCTGCGTTGAAGGGTGCGTCTGTCGTTTCCAACACCTGCACAGTTATTGCCATCGAGATTCTGGCAGCAGCGGCCGCGCTGGACCTTCGTACAGAACGCGGACAGCCATCGAAGGCAGTTGCCGCAGCACTTGCCAAGGTTCGCAGGCACGTTCCACCCCTGGCTGACGACCGCAGCCCGGCCCCGGATATTGTGGCCGTGGAAAGACTTATCATGCCCGGTGGCGAACTTGTCGAAGAAGTCTGGGCCATGGCCGGCCTGTAAGCGTAATTCCTGTCTGCACAGTTCGCGCGCCATCTTCACAAGTGCATCGTGTTCGATTAAACTCGTCGCCTTGCGGCCCGTGGTTTCAACTTGGGCTGGTGCTTACGGTGCTGATGGCCGGGTGGCTGTGGCAACCGTCTTTTCGGAGGGTACAGGGTGTTTTCTGTCGACAACTTCAACGGTTTTGATGATGCGGCTTTTCTGGCTTTTGACGAGAAGAAGTGGTCGTCCAACGTCTTTAACATGGAACGCATGAGGGTGAGCGAACAGCTCCGCCTGATAGGCGACGTAGCAGAAAAAGCACTGAAAGACAGCGACGTCGTCTTTGCCAGGGCTATAACGCCACATAATCCTTCAGTTTTTAATGGAAAGAAAGTGTCTGAAATGGCGCTGTACTTTTCGCGGACCGACGAACAGAAAAGGGCCATCGCCCCGGTTCTGGACAGAAAGCTTGCGCTGCCTGACCAGATTTCAGACGGCGGGGAACATCACAGACACGGATTTCTGGGCGTCCTGATCAAAAAAGACCGCATCGAAGTCGGCGTTATGATCCATTCGCGCGCCTGGCTTGACGTAATGAACCTGCTTAATCGCTGCAAGGAAAAGGAAGAAGAAGCCGCCAGATTCGTCCGGTTGCTGCATCTTTTGAAGCCCGGCGCCATAGTTCGCGTTGCCCCGGGGCGCGAAGTCAAATGCGGTTCATTCGACGCGTCTATGATTCATTCAATCGAAGAAGCTGTTCTTAACGAAAGTTTTACCTTCTTTGTCGGCTATTCGTTTGACCCGGCAGACAAGGCTGTGCAATCTGCAGCCTTCGCCGAAACTGCCGCAGGGTTGCTGGCCGGCCTGATAGACGTTTGGAAATTCTCGGCCTGGAAGCCGACGTCCAACTATCTTGTTTCACAGACGCCGACAGCTTCCATGAAGAATGTGGCCGTTATTGATGACGGATCGGTCGTGGACTTTTCAAAAGGCTCGAAGGTCAAGCTTACCGGCGGAATTTTTGCCGGCAGGATTGGCGTTGTTCAGGATATGGACACGAAAGGCAACGTCAAGGTGCTTGTCGGCCGGGTTACTGTCCGCACAGATTCCCATTCAGTAAACGGCGTGTAAAGCCGGTCTTTCATTAGCCGTGAACGCGCGGTCGTGTTAATAATCAATCATCAATGCGCCGGTGTTAAGTGGACAGAAGCAATACAGAATTAAGCCCTGAAAACGCGGCGGGCGAGTTTCTGGCCCACATCAGCATAGCCCGTTCGGCATCAGTCAACACGACCAAGGCTTATGAAACTGACATAAACGAGTATTTCGCCATCACCCGGGATGCAGGCCTTGACCCTTTCACATCGGGCCGTGACCTTGTCCTTGCGTGGTTTCGAATCATCCATGGTCGGCACGCTCCGGCATCTATTGTCAGGAAACTTGCTGCCGTCAGGGGCATGTATAAATACTGGAAACTGCGTGAATGGGTGACGGCGAATCCATTTTCCGGGGTTCGCGGGCCGAAGCTGCCGCAGCGCCTGCCCGATTTCCTGCCTGTCGATGAAACGTTCAGCTTGATTGAAGGAATCGCCGGCGACAAACCTGCCGACCGCCGCGACCGGGCCATACTGGAAACACTTTACGGAGGCGGTCTTCGCGTATCCGAGCTTTCAGGCCTGGACATCACCGACGTCGATATGCGGGCCGCTGAAGCCAGGGTCACCGGCAAAGGTCGCAAGGAAAGGGTGGTTCCGCTGGGGTCGAAGGCGCTTGAGGCAATTTCATTGTATCTGGCTGTACGACTGAAGGTAATTAACGGTCGCAGGGCTTCCGACAGCGGCACTGAAGGAATTATTGACGCGGGGGCCTTGTTTATCAACCGGTTCGGCACAAGATTAACTGTCAGAGGCATTGCGCGGGTCATTGATAAAGCTGTAGACAGGCTGGCCCTGACCAGAAACGTTCATCCGCACACGCTGCGGCATTCGTTTGCGACTCATCTGCTGGAAGGCGGGGCTGATCTGCGGGATATTCAGGAATTGCTTGGACATTCGCGGCTTTCGACGACCCAGAGATATACGCACGTAACGCTTGCCAGGCTTCAGGAAGTCTATGACCGCAGCCACCCGAGGGCGGCCCTTGAAACGACTGACGACTAGCCGGCAATGGCGGAGGTTTAAATGCAGGAACAATCACACAGCGGGATACGGGGAACGACGGTAATCAGCGTCAGGAACAAGGATCAGGTCGTGATAGCCGGTGACGGACAGGTCACTTTCGGGAATACAGTCCTGAAAGGTTCTGCCGTAAAAGTCAGGCGGGCGGCCGACGGGCGCGTACTTGTCGGATTTGCAGGTTCAACGGCGGACGCGTTCACACTTTTTGAAAAATTTGAAATCAAGCTGAAGGACTACAACAACAATCTGGCCCGGGCATCACTCGAGCTGGCCAAAGACTGGCGGATGGATCGGGCGCTGCGGCACCTGGATGCGCTGTTGATCGTCGCAGATCGTGACAGAACATTCCTTCTGACCGGCAATGGCGACGTAATTGAGCCTGAAGACGGCGTTGTGGCCATCGGTTCCGGCGGCCCCTACGCGCTTGCGGCGGCCAGGGCACTGATGAAACGGACCGACCTGTCACCGGTCGAGATTGCGAAGGTTGCCATGGAAGTCGCTGCGGGGATCTGCATCTATACAAACGACGCGATTTCGATGGAGGTGCTTCCTTGAGCAGTAACGAACTGGCGCCGAAGGGAAAGTCGGAAATGACACCCCGCGAAGTGGTCGCAGAGCTTGACCGCTACATAATCGGGCAGGCTGATGCAAAAAAGATGGTCGCGATAGCGTTGCGCAACCGGTGGCGGCGCATGCAGGTGCCACAGCCGCTGAAAGATGACATAACCCCCAAGAATATCTTGATGATCGGCCCGACAGGCGTCGGAAAAACAGAAATCGCCCGCCGTCTGGCAAAGCTTTCCGGTGCGCCTTTCATTAAGGTGGAAGCGTCCAAGTACACAGAAGTAGGGTACGTCGGCCGCGATGTCGAAAGTATGGTTCGCGACCTGGTCGAAGTAGCCGCTAATATTGTGCGTGACGAAGAAAGCCGCAAAGTCGCCAGAAAGTCAATGGAAAGGGCCGAAGAGCGCGTGGCCGAACTGCTGGTCAGACAGGCCCCGATCAACGAACCGCAGGACCGCGCGACCGTCGTTTCCTGGATTCGCGACAAAAAGCCCGAAATTTTGAAGATGACCGTCCGCATCGACGTGCCAAAGACGGACGTCCCCGGAATTTCAATATTTTCGGGTGCCGGTATGGATGACATAGGTTCTCAGGTACAGGAAATGCTTGGCGGCATGCTGCCGAAGCGGACAAAAGAACGGACCGTTACGGTATCCGAGGCGCTGCGAATATTTGACGATATTGAGCGGGAAGGGCTCCTGGACCCGGACAAAATCAAGGAAAACGCAGTCGAACTGGCCGAACACTCGGGGATCATCTTCATTGACGAGATGGACAAGATTGCCGGCAGGAACGGCGGCAACGGCCCAGACATCTCACGGGAAGGTGTTCAACGGGATATTCTTCCGATCGTGGAAGGGACACAGGTTTCGACCAAGTACGGACTTGTCAGGACAGACCACATTCTTTTCATTGCGGCAGGTGCTTTTCACGTCTCGAAAGTGTCCGATTTGATTCCCGAACTTCAGGGTCGCTTCCCGATTCGCGTGGAGCTTGACTCGCTGACCCGTGACGACTTCCGCAGGATACTGTCCGAGCCGGACAATTCGCTGGTCAAGCAGTACATCGCGTTGCTTCAGGCCGAAGGCGTGGATCTTGTGTTCCATGACGACGGGATTGAAAAAATTGCAGCGATAGCCGCCGACCTGAACGAAAGGCTTGAAAACATCGGCGCCAGAAGGCTGCACACCGTTCTGGAAAAGGTACTGGAAGAAGTGTCATTCCATGCCCCCGATATTTCGGGCGCCAACATCCCGATCACAGCCGAATACGTCAGTCAAAGGCTGGACAAGATTTGCGAATCAGACGATCTTGCCAGATACATTTTATAAACAACCAGGGGGAACCGATGCCTGCGCCAAAGAAATCAGTCCCGATCAAGATCAAGGATGACGTGGCCGGGGGCGCCTACGCCAATAACATGATGGTCAGTCACACCCGTGAAGAGTTCGTGATGGACTTCATCTACATTTTTCCGCAGCAGGGCGTCGTGAACGCCAGGGTTATCACAAGCCCCGGGCACCTGAAACGCATCATCAGAGCGCTGCAGGACAACGTAGCCAAGTACGAGAACCAGTACGGCCCGATTGCCGAACACGCGGCCGGGGAACCTCAGCCTGACCTTGACTTGAACTAATCATGGGACTACCCGGGGACAGCCGATATGTCTGATGTCTTGATGCCGGATTTCATTGACGGGTGCGCAGCATCGCGCCACTGGAAGGCCGCCTTTCGTGGATTCAAAGGCGGCAAACTTCGAACCGTCGGGATCTGCATTCCGCTTTCATCCATCAGGTCAGCCAGAAGTTGCGGCATGGGCGACGTGGCGGATCTGTATGAAATGATAGATTTCTGCAGCGAAATCGGGGCCGGGTTGCTTCAACTGCTTCCGGTCAATGATGCAGGTTATGACGGGGTGCCATACGCTGCTCTGTCGGCCTTCGCGCTTGACCCGGCGTACGCTGCACTTGACCGGATTCCGGGCCTTGAACATGACGCGGCGTTTATTGAATCGGTGGCCCGGGTCGCCAGGACTTTCGACACCGTGCGTATTGATAATCCGGCTGTCCGCAGGGCGCGGGAATCACTGCTGCGGGACGGATTTGTGCGCGTCAGGTCCGACAGTCTTCATGTGGAACTCCGGGCATTCATTCAAAGTAACAAGTGGGTACGGGCGTATGCAGCGTTCAAGGTTATTCGGGAACGTGAAGATTTCCGCTGCTGGGAAAACTGGAGCGCTGTCCACGCCGGTCCACCGCACGAGATAATTGAATCTCTTGAAAACACTGACGAATTTATGTTCCACGTCTTCTGTCAGTGGCTGCTTGATTCGCAGTTTTCTGCGGCCCACGAATACGCCCGGCAGAAAGGCGTTCTACTTGAAGGTGACATCCCGATTCTGGTTGCCCGCGACAGTGCCGACGTCTGGGCGCGGCCCGACATGTTCCATCTTGAATTTGCCGCCGGTGCGCCGCCTGACATGTATTCTGAAGACGGTCAGCACTGGGGATTTCCGACTTACAGATGGGCCGTAATCCGCGACGATGACTATTCCTGGTGGCGCAGTCGGTTGCTGATATCTGCAAAATACTTCGACCTTTACAGGATTGACCATGTCGTAGGTTTCTTCAGAATCTGGACGATAGGCATCAACGATCGGAACGGCCGAAACGGCTGGTTTGACCCGGCGGACGAATCTTTGTGGGGTGAACACGGCCGGACCATCCTGTCGGTCATGCTGGACGCCACAGACATGCTTCCACTGGCCGAGGATCTGGGAACGATTCCGGATATATGCAGAACGACGTTACGGGACATGGGAATCTGCGGACTGAAGGTTCAGCGGTGGGAGAAATACTGGAAGACCGATTCCCGCTTTATCCGACCGCTTGATTACGACCCGATATCGGTTGCGACCTTGTCTACTCATGACTGCGATATCGTTGCCGACTGGTGGGCCGGCGCAGGTGAGGCCGAACGCGCCGAGCTGTGGCAGATGATGGGCTGTACCGGCACGGCGCCGTCATACATGGATCGCGATGCTGGAATGCGCCTGATTGAATGGTTCTGCGACAATGGCTCATCGTTTGTGGTGCTTGCCATTCAGGACGTTCTGTACCCGTTCGGACTGCTTCCCGGGCCCCCGTCAGACCATCGGATTAACCTGCCTGGAACGGTCGGCCCGCTGAACTGGTCGTGGCGTTGCCCGGTCACAACCAGACAGCTTCTGACGGATTCGACACTGACCGAAACCATCCGGGGCATGATTAATCCATCCTGACAGCCTCAAATGCACAGTAAACACTGCCATCAAGCGTGGTTAAGTTTGACAACCGACGCGGATCAACTACACTTTTAATCGGTGCAATGGGGAGTTGGACGTGGACAAAAGGGTAGTAGATATAACCCTGCATGGTCAGCATTTTGTTCTTAAATCCAGTCAGGATGAAGAATCGCTGAACAAAATTGTCCAGTTCGCCAACTCCCGCATTGACGGAATCGCCAGCGCAGCCGGGGCTTTATCGCCTCATAAAGTGGCCTTGCTGGCGGTTCTTGACCTGGCAGAAGAACTGGTCGAGGAAAGGCGAAATCTTACGGATTTGAAGGAAAAAATCCGTACGAAATCAAACCTGCTTCTGGATATGCTGGAAGGAACCCGGCAGTCGTCAGTGGCAGGTAGTTCTTCTGGGGACAACCCTCCGGGCGAGGGATGAGCATATAGATTTCGGGTCTGGCAATCGTATTCCGTGGGCGCTTTCTGGAATGGCCGGGGGCGCAGGCGGTGGGGAAACGTTTTAAAATTCGGCACTTGAACGGTTAACCGTCGCGGGTGTCGATGTTTTGTTATACGAAAGCTGATTTAGCCCGCTCATCCCTCCGGGGTCTGGCTGATATCCAGGCCCACGAAAAACAGCCCGGAGTTAATTACTGATAGCCGCTTTTTGCGGCGGGTTGCGTCCGGGCCATTCCGGATGTGACCGCATGGAGGTGTGACGTGGGCGTAGAGCTTGTAATCGGGCTGCTCGTCGGACTTGCCGGGGGTGCTGCAGGCGCCTTTTTAGCGGCAAGAACGGCAATCAAAACCAAGATCGAGAAAGAAAAAAGAAACAGTGAAGCCGAGATTAAGGAAGCTGCAAGAAACTTCGAAGCAAAACTGGCCCTGGCCGAGAACCAGTTCAAAAACTCTGAAAATCGCTTTAAGACATTGGAAAAGGATCTCCTCAAAACCAAAAGTGACGCTGATCGCAAGGAAGAACGCCTGGATAAGCGTGAAGAGATCGTTGATCGCAAGATGGATTCACTGGTCGCAAGGGAAACCGAAATTTCGTCGCGTGAGAAGAGCACATCCCTGCGCGAACAGGAATTGAAGACAAAGATCGCAGAACAGGAAAAATTAACTACCGAGGCGCGCGGCGCACTGGAAACCGTTGCCGGTCTTACCCAGGAAGAAGCTCGTAAGATTCTTAATGAAAAGTTGCTGGAAGACGTCAAGATGACATCGGCCAGGCAGATTAAGCAGATTGAAGAAGAAGCCAAGGAAGAGGCCGAAAAACGGGCAAAGAAAATTATCGGCGTGGCCATGATGCGCTACGCAGCCGAGTTTGCAAATGAACGTACCGTGTCGGTCGTACAGCTCCCGAGTGAGGAGATGAAAGGCCGCATTATTGGTCGCGAAGGTCGCAATATCCGTGCATTTGAATCGGCCACAGGTATTGATGTAATCATTGATGACTCGCCGGATACCGTTATTGTTTCGGGCTTTAACCCGGTTCGCAGGGAAATTGCCAGACTGTCACTGGAAAAGCTTGTTTCGGACGGTCGCATTCATCCCGCGCGCATCGAAGAAATCGTCGAAAAGACGGCTCGCGAAGTCGAACAGAACATCAAGGAAACCGGCGAAGACGCGCTGTTCCAGTTGGCGCTCGGCACGATGCATCCCGAACTGATCAAACTTATCGGGCGCATGAAGTACCGCACCAGTTACGGACAGAACGTTCTGCAGCATTCGCTGGAAGTCGGCGGACTTGCCGGCCTTATGGCGGCCGAAATGGGTGTTCCGGTCAAGCAGGCCAGAAGGGCCGGGCTGTTACATGACCTGGGCAAAGCGATCGACCACGAAGTCGAAGGGCCGCACGCACTTGTAGGCGCCAATTTTGCCAGAAAGTTTGGTGAAAACGCTGAAGTCGTGCACGCAATAGCGTCCCACCACACCGAAGAAAAGCCGCTGACCCTGCTGGCCCATATTGTGGCCGCAGCAGATGCGATTTCCGGTGCAAGGCCCGGCGCCAGACGTGAAAGTCTTGAAAACTACCTGAAGCGCTTGAATGACCTGGAAGAAATCTCCAATTCATTCGCCGGTGTTAACAGGTCATACGCGATTCAGGCAGGCCGTGAAGTCCGCATCATCGTCGAAAACGAACGCATTGATGATGACGGCGCGACAGTGCTTGCAAGGGACATCGCGAAGAAGATTGAAGAGCAGCTTTCATACCCAGGCCAGATCAAGGTCTGCGTCATCCGCGAAACCCGCGCCGTCGAATACGCCAAGTAGTCAGGCTTTCATACCGATTTTATTCAGAATTCTTTGTTCTTCAGACCGCATTGCCGCAGCGTCAGCTTCGCTGGTTTCGTGGTCATAGCCAAGCAGATGAAGCAGGGAATGGATGAACAGGAACACGACCTCGGCGTAAAGCGCCTGATCGGGGCTTACCG
>CAZFVA010000005.1:43996-103901 GCA_964522105.1 uncultured Anaeromyxobacteraceae bacterium | reverse complement strand
TCGAATGCGACATCCCATCGGCCACGTTCAACTGCAACTTTTCTTTGTGAGTTATATATCTGAACCGGCATCTGGCTGGGCCCCCTTGTTACCGTCCCACGCACGGATGATCCTTTTGACGAGCGGGTGCCGCATGACGTCGGCTTCGGTGAACCTGCTGACAGCGATTCCGGGAATACCTTCCAGTACTTTAACTGCGTGTTCAAGGCCTGAAATGGTTGCGCCAGGAAGATCAGTCTGGGTCAGGTCGCCGGTGACGACCGCCCTGGACGAACATCCAATCCTTGTAAGGAACATCTTCATCTGATCGATTGTGCAGTTCTGCGCCTCGTCCAGAATAATGAACGAGTTCGAAAGGGTACGGCCACGCATGAAGGCAAGCGGGGCGATCTCGATGACGCCCTTTTCAATCAGGCGGTTGCCACGTTCAATATCCATGATGTCGTACATGGCGTCGTACAGCGGGCGCAGGTACGGATTAACCTTTTCGGCAAGGTCGCCAGGCAGAAAACCGAGCCTTTCGCCTGCCTCGACTGCCGGCCTGGTCAGAACGATTGAACGGACCTTCTTAGCCTGCAGGCAACCGAGCGCCGTCGCCATCGCCAGATACGTCTTTCCGGTTCCAGCCGGACCTACCGACAACACCAGGTCGTGGTCCTTCATGGCCTTGATGTACGCCTTCTGGGCCGGGGTCTTTGCCCTGACCGGTGACGTAATTCCGCCGATTGAAACGCCTGACGCAAAAATATCAGCAAGGTCAGCCCCCGGGTCGGCCCCGAGGACTGATGCGGCCCGGTCAATGTCGATTGGCGAAACGTCCCAGCCACCGCGACACAGCAGATATAACTGCTCCAGCAGATTGCGCGCGACGATGACCTGATCCTCGTCCCCGTACAGACTGACCTGGTTTCCACGAATCCTGACAACCACATCAAGCAAGGTCTCGGCGCGCCGCAGATTCTCGTCGCCCTGACCGCACAGCAGCATGAATGCGTTCACATCGTCAAAACTGAGATCAACCTGAATTGCCTGCTTATTGCGCGTCATCGGGCGCCTCCTCATCCGGCGAAGTCGGACTTTCCACCGGTTGTTCATCAAGAGGCAAAGTCGGCCCCCAGTTAATCATGGCGGCGGCCTTCATATCAGTTGGAAGAATAAGACCCTCATCGACAAGCCGCTCAGGCGAATCGGGCATCTCGTTGCGGGTCAGCAGATAGACAAAGGCCGCGCCTGCAACCCTTGAAGATGACGCACGCGAAAGCAGATTTGTCCAACCGACGTGAGACTCGGCTGACGACTCTTTTTCATGGTGAAAGATGTCCTGCGGCTTGACCACCAGATACGCCAGACTTATAGACGCCAGAACGACCAGCATCGCGAAGGCGCGCGGTGTAGTTGATCGCAGGAATGACGAAAACGCCGACGGCGTGTGTGTGCGCGTGACTGCCTGAACAACAAAACCATTTTCAACAAGGGAAGCCAGTGACCTTGTAACGTTAAAAAGGCTTTGACTTGTAACGCTCGCCAGTTCCTTGACAGTTCGACGCCCATTAACAAAGAAGTATGTCTGCCTTTCACCTGCCGACATCTCGAGGTCTTCCCATCGTACATCTGTAATGGTCGGATCAAGGTGTGCCGACCTTATATAGATTGCGTCATTGTCAGGAACGCGACTAAGTATGTCAGGCAATTCACGGGCGCGCCGCTGCGCCTCTTTAATCAGGTAGGGAAGGGGCAGACTGCAGTTCTTTCTGATGCCCGACCGTGTATGCTGGACAAGCGAAACTTTTACGTTCCTGTCCATTATTAAACTTAAAATAGTCTCGTTACACTGAGTCTCGCGCAGATTCTCGAACGTCGCGCGGGATATCCTGCGGGAAGCAACAATCTCGTCTTCAATCGTACGATCACGCGCGGCAGCACGCTTTTGCGCACGCAACATCTGTTTTTCACTGATCAATCCCATTTCAACCAGCAAAGAAGATATCGCGGACGGGGTAAGGTCCGGGTGCGCACAGTTCATCACGCGCCCGTTTTCGATAACGGCGGCCAGAATATTTTCTGCCCCGTAACTGACGCTCAGCGTTCCACTCAGATTTTTCTTATAGACGACGGCAAGCGCGGCAAACAGTGGCGGGTGTTTCTTCTGACGCGGCGCTGACGTCTGGATGCCACCGGGGGCAAGGGCTATTCCTTCGCGAATCGCAGCGGCACCCGGAGTCCACGAATCAGACCCTGCGCCAGCCAGTCCAACGCGATACCCGGCGTTCTGCTGCGGTTCCAGATCCCCGAAAAACTCATCCAGATTAATTCCGGTTACATCGGGATCTGTGGTCACATCAGCCTGGGCCCCGCCCGGACCGGAAATCGGTTCAAGCTCGATGCCGTCCAGAGGCCCCATGCCGTTAGAATCAACCTTGTTCATCTTCGCCTTGAGATAATTACGTCAAGCACCGACCACAGATAGGCTGTGGCAAGCAGAATTGGCGGGGCAATCGGCAACCCGCCCGCTGACGGTTGAATATAGGCAAACGAATCAACTACCGGGGGAACAGGATACAACACGACTTCAAGTCCAATACCCAGCAAAAGCAGCATCAACGTGCCCCGAAACGGCTTGCCGTCAAGAAGCTGACCAGATCCGGGAATAATGAACGACAGCAGAGGCACCCCGATTCGACTTACCAGACCCTGCACCTGATCGGTTCGAAGCACCATGACATCCCTTGGATCCAGGAATGCCGGCTTAACCTGATCAAACATACAGACCGGGCAGTAATCAAAATCTGACGCCCGCCTGTTACAAGAAGGACACGACACGTGTCTGCACCTGGGACAGCGATATGCCCGTCTGGAAAACGGCAGCAGGAAGGCCAGCACAATTCCAGCGAACAGAGTCACACCAAGCGCGTATGGAAGCGCTGTCATCGACATTTTTGAAAGAAGCACACTGCTGTAGGGAATGACAGCTGACACATCCTGAATAAGGTCAGTAAGCTTCTCGCCGCTGTAATAAATTGTGCGGTTGGAAGACGGCTCCGGGGGGCGAAGTTCGCCGGCAATTTCTGTGAATCGGTCGCACGAATCGGTGGCTGCGGTAGACGTCCTGACCCGGGCCATGAAGTCCAGATCGCTTTCTTTCGTGATCTCCAGAACCTTTTGAAGCGCCAGTTCCATGTCGTCGCGCCGTCCGGTCAGACCCATTGCAACAGCAAGGCCCCGTAAGGCTGCCTCGTTGCCTGTTCTAAGCTCGACGGCTTTCGTAAAGACCTTCGACGCTTCTTTTATCCGGGCCCGGTCAGGATGCCCGTCAGGGCACGACGCAACAGCCTCCATGACCAGTGCGTTCCCAAGCAGCGTAAGACCTGCCGATGAATTCATCAGGTCGGGCTGACCACTTAGAAGAATCCTGACGTTAGCGATGGCGGCTTCGTCCTTTCCGGCATACTGAAGCCTTCCGGTCGCGACCGCCACTATAGTCACAGCCCTGGTCGCTTCATCACCCGGTTCTTCTTGATCTGAAGCGTGAATCAACGTTTCAAGGGCCGACTGTGATGACTCGGGGCAGTACTCGCGCATACATGACCAGCGCAAAGTTCCGCTTGAATCCTGAATGTGTTCCGGGATCCCTGTAACGGCCCCGACTACCGGCAAAATACAGACAATTAATGTGACCGCAATTGCCAGAGCCTTTTCAGCTTTCCGACAGTAAGGGAAGGCAAGGGCAAGCCACAAGGCAGCGGTCAACAGAAGGCCGAATCCAAGGACCAGCGGAGCAAGGGCAATAATCAGTATCAGCACGTTCAAAAAGACGGCTGACGCCTTGTTACCCAGGATGAACAGGACGCTCTTCGTTTTCCGAACTTCTGATGCCGAGAAGGCGGCAGTTGCGGCCGATGGAAACATATCCCCGATGTCGTGCCTTATCAGCGGCAGATACCTGAAAAGCATGGCAAATCCAGTGATGATGTACAGCACCAGCAGAACGCCAATCAGATAAAACGACACATTTGCGACCAGGATAGATTCAGTTCTGGGGAAAACTGGAACCTTCTTGAGGCCGTCAATAAGCGAACCAATGGCAGGACCAATTCCCTCGAGCCCCTGCGAAAGTCTGACCCGGGCAAGATTGAAGTACAGATACGGATAGTCCGGGGCCAGTTCAATGGCGGCTTCGGCCAGAGCCTGCCGCTCGCCGACGGTAGCGTCACGGGTCCCCTGTTCGAAATATCCGATAAAAGCTGCGGCCACAGGCGTCAGATTTACTATCTGTGCCTCTTTACGCATCTCGACCAGGCGGGAAAGGGCGATGTCAACAGTTGACAACCTGCCGTTTACAAGGCTGCCAAGCAGAATCCCGGCCTGTTGCTGAATCGCCGCAGGTGGTTTGGGGACATCAAGACGAGCCGGTGCCGACAGCGCAATTGAATGACAAAGTAATATTGAAATAAAAAGGGAAGTACAGGCAGTGTTTGTCCACACAGTCTTCATCGCATGAGTCTAACCGGTCAAGGACCTGTCTGGAACTGTTATTACGACTGAGGACAAATTTCAGGTACTACTTACCGCGCTTACGGCGTTCATGACGCATCTTCTTGCGCATCTTTTCGTACTTGTGCTTCCGCATCTTCTTACGCCGCTTCTTAATAACGCTGCCCATATTTTGAACTCCCTGCTTACGTTGTCACAAAACGAACGGCCAGTAGGTTAAGCGGAAGGATGGCTGTTGTCAAGAACGGCATGTCCATTAATCAGGGTTGATTGCGATTCATTTCGGATGCAGGATCCATGCGGGCGGAATACGGGAAAGTTTGTATGGTTCGCAAGGACGGCAGGTTACCGGAATGGTTCAAGGTTTCGCTTCCGGCGGGGAAGGAATCGGCGCGGATGCATCAGCGTCTGTCAAGGCTTGGCCTGAACACAGTCTGTGAATCAGCCAGATGCCCTAATCAGGCCGAGTGCTGGGGCTGCGGAACCGCAACTGTGATGATAATGGGCGATGTGTGCACGCGGGGTTGCCGTTTTTGCAACGTAAAGACCGGCCACCCGCTGACGCCGCCTTCACCGGACGAACCGGCCAGAGTCGCCGAAGCAGTCGCAGACGCCAGTTTGAAATATGTCGTACTTACGTCAGTTGACCGGGACGATGTCGCCGACGGCGGCGCATCGCACTTTGCATCTACCATATCTGCAGTCAAGGCCGTGTGCCCGGGCATCCTGGTCGAAGCGCTGATCCCCGATTATCGCAGAGACAACCTGGCCACCGTTATCAAATCCGACGTAGATGTTCTTGGTCACAACATTGAAGTTGTGCGCAGGATTACACCGTCAGTGCGCGACCGGCGTGCATCCTACGAAAACTCGCTGGCAGTCCTGGCGGAAGCACGGGAATTCGCGGCTTCGTTTAACAGGAAGGTTCTGACAAAGTCTTCAATCATGGTCGGCGTTGGCGAGACAGATGACGAAGTCGCCGAATCGCTTGCCGATCTGGCAGCCGTGGGTGTTTCCATCGTGACGATAGGCCAGTATCTTCAGCCGACGGCAAAACACCTGCCTGTTGACCGCTACGTGACGCCCGACCAGTTCGACAGGTTCAAGGTTGTGGCGCTTGAAAAGGGGATACTGTTCGCGGCAAGCGGGCCGCTGGTCAGATCGTCTTACAAGGCTGCTGAATTATTTGCGATGAAGCTAAAGGCCGATAATCGAGACTGACGAACTGGCACCGACGCGGTCGGCACCGGCACTTATCATGTTCATTGCGTCCTGAGTCGTCCTGATGCCGCCGGAAGCCTTGACAGAAAGCCCGCCACCCACGACAAGCCGCATTAACGCCACGTCATCTATGGTCGCGCCGCCGGTACCGAACCCGGTCGACGTCTTCACAAAGTCTGCACCGCCCATTGCGGCAGCCAGACAGGATCCGACTTTCGTGTTGTGGTTCAGATAACACGTTTCAATTATGACCTTGACGACCGCACCGGACGCGGCATCAACGACGGCCCCGATGTCATCAATAACGCGGTCCCAGCGACCGGAAGCGACCTCGCCCTGATTAATAACCATGTCAATCTCGGTCGCGCCGTCGGCAATCGCGCGCACGGCCTCGACCGATTTTGTAATCGTCGTTGTCACGCCAAGCGGAAATCCGACGACGGTACACGTCTCGACCCCGGACCCCGCAAGCATTTCGGAAACGAGCGGCACCCAGCAGGGGTTTACGCATACCGACTTGAATTTGTGCTTCAGGGCTTCCTGACAGACACGGCGGACTTCATCGCTGGTGGCTGACGGCTTTAAAATAGTGTGATCAATCCGCGCCGCCAGATCGGCAGCCGACTTCATCGCGACCGCGCCGTTCCATGGGATCCGCTGCGGCGCATAGCTTTCAAGCATGCTTCGGACGGTCATCGTAAGGGAAGGGGCCAGTTCTTCAAATGTCATTGTTGCACCGGTCATATTACTCAACTCGCTTGAAAGTTATGCTGTTCAACAAAAAAGTCATGCCGGCGACGTCAGACTCACGAACGGCGCGCCCCAGTGCAACAAGGGATTCAGGGGTATCGCACTCACCGAACACGGTACCGACGTCGTCCAGTGCAGGAACAGGCGACAGCGTAAGGGCAAATACCCCGTAACCGGCCCCCGGCCATGGCGGCATCGTAGTCAACAGGCCGCGCTTATTGTGACGGCGTTCAGTCGTAAACTCGTCGCCGATTACAAACCCGGGATTCAGACCGGCACCAATTGCAACAGCGCCGTTTTCAGCAGCCATCACAGGTCGAAGGCCGTCATACCAGGGCTTTCTGACCCATTCAACGCCCGGCCCGTCAGCGTCATCAGTCGTCCCGCCGTCTTCATCAGCCACGGGCTTTGCATCCTGCGGCGCAGGTGCAATCTTCACAAAACGAAGTCCCCTGGCCATTGATACAAAACTGGCGACAGTAAGGGGCGCTTCCTGCTCCAGAAGTCGGCACTGAACCTGGATATCACGGTCAAAACCGAACTGGACAACCAGATTTCCCGGTCCTTCAATCCCTGCAAGAGCTTCTTCGAGCGTCAAGTCGACGTTCTGAGGCGCCGGATCCGGTGGTACCGGCAGCCGGGCAATCCGCGACAGATGAAGGTTAAGCCGATAAATGCCGTCCCTGAAATAGACAACTATCATTGACGGCGACTCAGGTTCTGTTGAATCCGAAGAATCTGCTGAATCAACAGCGTCTTTTACCGGGTTCAGCACGTACCGGAAACCTTTCACATCAACCGAATCAATCTTCATTGAAAGAAAACGTCTGATGTCGGCAGGTTTCATCTGCACAAGTTCGCGCTTGCCGGCCCCCGCTGACACGAAAGGCTCAAGCCCGGAAGCCAGGGACTTATCCGGCAGGCGCGAAGCAAAAAGCGAAACGTCTTTATAAAACTGAAGTGCTTTTTCTGCGTCGGGCAGAACAGGTGCTGATTCCACACGTTGGGCCGGCTTTGCCGGTTCAGGAGTGGAACATGAAATGAAAATGAAAGACGCACATGTCATCAGGCAGGCAGATGCTGCTAACAGCAACGTACCGGCACCGTGTTTTGCAATCCCGCCTGACAAAGGTTTCACCTGGAAGTCCCCCGCAGACAAGTCGGCCTGTCCGTCAAATCTGTTCAGTTGCGCGACTCAGCGAGCCCATCGAACAGTTGCCGTCAAACACAGCGCCCTGATGAACGGAAAGACCGGGTGCCTGAATGTTGCCTTTCAGACGGGCGGTTGATCTGAGATCAACCAGCGAACCGACTTTAACGTTCCCCAGTACGTCACCTTCGATGATGACAGTATCAACAGAAATTTCGGCTTTTACCCTGGCGCCTTCACCGATGATGAGGGAACCTTCGGAAATGATCTCGCCGGTAAATTTCCCCTCGATACGGACGGTGCCCTCGAAAGTCAACTTACCTTCGAATTCGCTGCCTTTACCAAGAATTGCGTTCGCATCCGACGGTCTCGCCACCGGCTTTGGTCCGTTATCCATATTATTCCTCACGCTGGAAGCGTTAATACCAAAATGTGCAGGCAAAATTTAGAACGAATATGGTCAGTAGTCAATTTAGCAATTCGCACGATTTTGATACATCATCATGTTATCATTCCCCCGGGTGGAGGAAATCATGGGTCAAAAGTGTCCTTTTTGCGGTAAATCAGTTGCGACAGAAGGCCTGAGAACTGGGGACACCGTTCCCTGTCCATATTGCAGGACTGACGTAATTGTGGGTCCTGATCCTGTTCTTTTTTCTTTTGTGCAAAATTCAGATGACAAAGATTCTGAATTTCCAACGCCTGACGAAGCACCCAAAACAAAATCAGCCCGTCAACCGGCCCAGGAATTTGACATTGGCGGGTACTCGCTGAAGTTCGACGACCTCAGACAATCCAGCGAAAATATTTTTGATACAGTGACAACGCCTGAAAGCCGCCCGCAGCCTGTTAAGCCTGCGCCACCCCCACGCCCGGCTCCTGCCGAAAAAGTGGAGTTGCCGCCGGTGGACCTCATGTTTTCAGACGAGGCCCCCAATCGCGAAAAAGTTGACCCGGACATGACGCTCGGTTTCGGTGACCTTGACTCTCTTGACGATTCATTTTTGTCCAAACCGGAACCACCCAGAACAAGCAAACCGGCCCCGACCGCCCGCGAAGCCGATCCGATGAGCTTTGACCTGGATTCCGTGCTCAGCGAGGACCTTTACAGCGATTCGCCATGGACCTCAAAAAAGGCCGACCCGTCCAGCGCCCGGAAGCCAGATGCCGGCGATCCCTGGCAGGAATTTTCACTTGAACCGACCGCCGGGATGACCGATTCGGACAGGGCTGGAATTTCCGTTGAAACTGGCGCATTTAATCCTGAATTGAGCGCCGCCCTCGATGACGATGACTTCATGTCCGACCTTGATGATGCAGGTCAGAACACAGACATTCTTGACATTAATGATATTGGTACCATTGATGGTATCGACGATTTCATGCCCCCGGACGAGGCTGCCCCCGTTACTTCAAGAAGCGGCAAATCAGGCAATACAACAGAAAAGGGGCGCAAAGGCAAAAAGGACACTGGCAAGCCGGTCGCTGCGAAGGGCGGCGACAAAGGTAAGAACGGCACAACAAAGAAAGGAGCTCCGGGCGGGCAGAAACGGCGCGGAATGCTGATAGCGCTGGTTGTTGTGCTTGTTCTTGGTGCGATTCTTGGCCAGACAGACTACGGCTACTTCGGACTGAACCTGATCACCGGTAACACGCCGGGTTCGTCAAGAAAGGGTCCGTCAGCAAGTCCGGCCGTTGTTGTCGTCAACGACTCCAGGCAGTCTTTCATTGACCAGATTAACGAACTGGAAAAGGTTATCAAAAACCGGAAGTCAGATGCCAACCATGCCCGACTTCTTCTGCTGCTGAATAAATTCAAGGAACGCTATCCGCTTGGTTTCCAGGCTGATCCCAGGCTTGCCGGGCGCCTTAACGAACTGAAGGCGATGAATCTTGGAAAGAAAGGTTCCGGCAACGACATGTCACAGGTGATGGACCTGATTTCTGCCGGAAAGTACAACGACGCACGAGCTGTCCTTGACAGTCTGGTTGCTGCCACAGCCCAGGATGTCGACGTTCTTTACTATTACGGTAAGATCGCGCTTGCGACCGGCAAGCCTGATGAAGCTCAGAAATATTTCGAACTGGCCCTTATCAAGAACCCCGGTCTTATTTCGGCCAAATTTTTCCTGGCAAACGCGCTTTTGAATCAGGACAAACTTATTGAATCCAAATCGATTTTGAAAGAAATCATGGCCAAAGAGCCACGGCACCTTTCAAGTCGTGTCTTAAGTGCGTCCATTGCCTTGAAGGAACAGAATTTCGAGGAAGCCCGTGCGATGGCCCTGCAGGTAACGGCCCTCGGAATTCCGGGTGCTGATACCGAAGACATTTTCGAGGCTCATCTTGTGCTGGCGCGGGTTTACGAAACTCTCGGGCAGTCACCTGAACGCCTTTCAGAGCTGCGTATAGCCCTTTCATTGAAACCTGGCCACGAAGCTACGGCGATCGAGACGGGCAGACTGTTGATCAACGGTGGTAAACGCGGCGAAGCGCTTGAAGTACTGAAGCCCTGCCGCGAACAGGGTTGCTCGACCGAAGATTTCTACATTACTTTTGCTGAAGCTGCGTTTGCCGATGAAAAACCCGAAATCGGAAAGGCTGCAATTGCGGAAGGTGCCGAAAAGTATCCTGAATCAGCGCGGTTCGCACGCCTTATGGGCGAATTCCACATTAAAGAAGGTCACATCCGTTCCGGCATTTCGTCGCTGGAAGCCGCGATCCAGACCAGGCCTGATTATGTGGAAGCATACGTCCTGCTTGCAAAGGCGCTCGTAATGGAAGGAAAGCTTCAGGACGCTGCTGCCAGACTGAAGGAAGGTATAGCGAAGGTCGGTGACAACACAGAACTGCTGATGCTGCTTGCCGGAATTTACAGTGACCAGAAGGACTATCCGTCCGCCGAAGACACATTAAGACATGCCGTAACGTCCGATCCGACCAATGACGCTGCGCAGCTTAAACTTGGAATGGTTGTAAAGGCCCAGGGCCGAAACGACGAAGCCGCCGCGATTCTGAACGTGCTTGAAAAGAAGAGGGCGCTTGACTTCGATGGAACTGTCGCTCTTGCCGAAGCATATCTGGCGATGGGCGATACAAGCCGCGCAAAGGATATTCTGGCCAGGCTTCATTCGGAAAATCCAGATGATGTAAATGGCGCCAACGCTTACGGGCGGGCACTCGGTGCGTCGCAGGAATTCGCAAAAGCTATAGATATCCTGAACAAGGCTGCAGAAGACGCACCGAATGATGCTGTCAGTCGCTTCTATCTTGGCGACATTTTCATGGCCCAGAAGAAGTTCAAGGAAGCGATTGATGCCTATTCTTCGGCAGTCAAGCTGAATCCGGACAACTACGGTTACAAACTTTCGCTTGCGGTGGCATATCTGGCGCTCGGGACTGTTGACGGCGAAACAGAAGCCAAGAACCAGCTTGACGCCGTTCTGGCAGCCTATGCCCGTGGCGATGTCCAGCCTGAAGATCAGGATGCCGAAGCTTATCTGCTTCGCGGACGGATTCTTTTCGCGCGTGACAAATACAATCTGGCCATGAAGGATTTCGAGGACGCCCTGAACCGGGCGCCGGCGCGGCGGGACATACTGGTTGAATTCGGACGGTCACTGTTCGAAATGACCCGTTATGACGAGGCAGCCACTTACTTCAAGCAGGTTCTGGAAGGCGATGGTCTGAATCCGGACGCCAATTACTATCTTGGCAGGATTATTCTTAGAAACGGAAATACCGAGATTGCCCGGTCACATCTGCTTGCAGCAGTAAAGCGCAATCCGGCCAAGTTCCCTGATGCCCACAGAATGCTTGGCTTAATCTATCGCGACAAGAAGATGAACTCACTTGCCCAGCAAAGCTTCAAGCTGTTCCTGAAATACACAACCGACAAGACATCTGCTGAAGCGGTGGAAGTTCTTCGTATGGTAGACAGCAACAAGCGCTAGGCGACCGTTACAGAATTTCAACCGGAACGTCACCCAGTCCGCACCCGGCCTTTCTGATTACCGCAGTAAGTTTTCTGACAAGTTCTGCGTCCGGATCGACTGCCCACCTGGAATTGGCCCGCACGACCATGGACGCGACTCCGGGCCACGTCATGTGCAATTCCACCGGGGTCGGCCCCTGACAGGCATCCGTGACCGACTTAATCTGCTGCAGTACGTCACTTGACGCCTTGTTAATGTCAATTCGAATCACAACTGCGCGGGAAAGCTTTCGCCTTGCCTCGTCCAGTCGCTGAATTGCATCACAGGAAATCCTGTAACGCGGTTCGTCCGATTCCCCGGGGTACTCGACGCTCAGTTTGCCACTGATCATCAGCGGTTCACCGCAATCACGAACCTGTTCCCATTTCGGGTACATCCTTGAAAACACGCCACATTCAATCTGCCCGGTGCCGTCATCAATAGTCACAAAAGCCATTCGATCGCCGGTCCGCTTGGAAATCTTTTCGGATATGGCCAGCACCATGCCAGATACCAGCACGTCCTGGTCTGCCATGTCTTCGGAAATATCCAGAAGCCGGCGAACATCAAACTTCTTCAGATTGTCCCGGTATGCGTCAAGCGGATGACCGGTCACGTAGTAGCCAAGGGCTTCGCGTTCAAAACCGAGCTTATCCTTCAGCGGCCATTCATCAACATGGGGCGCGCCGGACATCACGGACTCGGATGACGGGCCACCCATGTCAAACAGACCGAACTGTCCGGACTCGCGATCATCCCGCAGACTGGCCGCAGAATCCATCAACACACCAAGGCCCTCAAAAAGCGCGCGCCTGGTGTCACCAAACTCATCAAATGCACCGGCTTTAATCAGACATTCAATAACGCGCCTGTTCACCTTGCGCGTATCAATCCTTGAAAGGAAATCGGCCACGCTCTTGAACGGGCCATCCTTTCTTGCGTCTGTCACCAGGTCAATTGCCGCCACGCCAACGCCTTTGACCGCCGTAAGTCCGAACCTGATTGCCCCGACGGTGCCGCCTTCGTTTACGACGTCTTCGACGGTGAAATCGGCGTCAGACCTGTTAACGTCAGGTGGAAGCACACGAATTCCGGACTCGCGGGCTTCATGCAGGAATCGCATGACGTCTTCCTGATTGTCTTTCTTCGCATACAGAACGGCGCATATGAATTCGACAGGGAAGTGCGCCTTCAGGTAGGCCATCTGATATGACAGATAAGCGTACGCGACGCTGTGGCTCTTGTTGAAACCGTACGAACCGAACTTGGCCAGCTTATCAAACAGTTCCACCGCAACAGATTCTTTAATGCCTTTTGCGCTGCAACCTTCAACAAATGGAATCTTCTGCCTTTCAAGGGCATCGGCGTCCTTCTTGCCCATGCCTTTTCGCAGAATATCGGCCTGTCCAAGCGAGAAGCCGCCAAGCTCGGACGCAATCAGCATTACCTGTTCCTGATACAGGATCGTTCCGTAAGTGTCTTTCAGGATCGGCTTCAGAAGTTCGTGCGCGTACTCGGCCTTCTTGTGATTGTGTTTAACCGCGATGAACTCTTCGTCCATCTTGTTCTGAAGCGGGCCTGGCCTGAAAAGCGCGATAGTTGCGACGATGTCTTCGACTGAATCCGGCTTTACGCGCTTGACAAGTTCAGTGATGCCCCTGGTTTCAAGCTGAAACACCCCGGCCGTCTTCCCGGCACAGACCAGATCAAATGTCGCCTTGTCATCCAGAGGGATTAGATTCAGGTCAAAATTCTTGTCTTTTCTAAGCTTTATGTTTGAAAGAGCGTGGTCAATCACGGTCAGCGACAGCAACCCCAGAAAGTCGAATTTGATCAACCCGACGTAGTCCAGATGTGCCATGTCGTACTGGGTAACGATCGAGCCGTCGTCGTTGACATATAGCGGCGAATACTCTTCAACCGGCCTGTCAGCAATTACGACGCCTGCCGCATGTTTACCGGTCTGCCTGGCCAGCCCTTCAATCTTCAACGAAAGGTCCCACAGGCGCCCGAAACGACTTTCAGATTCACAAAGTATGGGAATCCGGTGTTCCATATCCCACGCCTTTTTCAGCGTCATCTTCGGATCGCCACCGGGAATCATCTTGGAAATCGTGTCACTTTCGGCGAACGAAAAGCCAAGAACGCGGGCAGCATCCTTCAAAGCAGCCTTGGCCTTCAACGTTCCGAATGTGACGATCTGGCTGACATACTCGCGTCCGTATCTGTTCGTAACATAGTCAATTGTTTCGGCACGTTTGACCTTGCAGAAATCAATATCAAAGTCGGGCGGTGAAATTCGCTCAGAATTCAGAAAACGCTCGAAAAGCAGGTCGTATGAAAGCGGGTCAACGTCTGTGATTCCGACGGCATAAGCGACAAGCGACCCGGCGCCGGAACCGCGCCCGGGGCCGACAGGTACGTTGTGCTCGCGGCTCCATCTGATGAAGTCTTCAACGACCAGATAGTAAGCGTCGTAGTGCAGGGTCGTGATAATGCCCAGTTCATGTTCCAGGCGGTCATGGTATTCCTGCGCAGGCTTCTCATGACCGGTCTTTCTTGACGAATTCAGGCGTTTTTCCAGACCGGCCCGCGCAAGCTTCGCAAGATAGTCGGCGTTGGGGCAATCTTCAGGCGGTATAAAGGTCGGAAAATGGTGATCCTTAGTCTTTGTAATTGTTTCAGATTCGATGCTGTCGGCAATCAGACCGGCGTTATCGACAGCCTCGGGAAACCATGCAAATGCCTGACGCATCTCGGCTTCGCTGGCAAAATGGAACGAATCAAGCGGAAAGTTATCAAGCGATTCAATCGACAGCGTTCTTCGCTTGGCAATTGCGACCAGGACTGCGTGGGCGGCAGCGTCTTCGCGGTTCAGGTAATGGACGTTGTTCGTCGCTACGCACGGAACGCCAAGCCGGTTTCCAAGAGCAGCCAGCTCGCGGTTGATCGACTTCTGCTCCTGAAGTTCGTTCGCTTCAAGCTCAAGGTAAAAATTCCCCGCGCCGAATATTGAAAGGTATTCGGCCACCGCTGATTCGGCCTTGCCGGGGATGCCGCGCATTATCGCCTGCGGAATCTCGCCGCCCAGACACGCTGACAAAGCGATCAGGCCTTCAGAATGCAGGCGCAGGGTGGCCTTGTCGGTGCAGTGAACATCTTCCCGGGGACTGTTTACAGCCGCCCGTGAAAGGATATAGCGCAGATTTGCAAAACCGGCCTTGTTGCGGCACAGAACGACCAGGTGATACGGCTGACTTACGTTATCTTCGGCAACCAGAAGTTCCGCGCCATATATAGCTTTGACGCCTTTATCCTTGACCAGATTACTTAATTCCATTGACCCGAACACGTTCATCGTATCGGTCAGCGCCACCGCGTTCATACCGGCGGAAATGACCTTTGGAACTATGTCCTGAACCCTTATTGTTGAGTTCAAAATCGTGTAGTGCGAATGAAGATGAAGATGAACGAAGGACATGACTTTCCCCAGACTTTTCAAGCTGACAATATCAGGGAATCGGCTATGATTGAAGGTATCAAAACGGCATCAGGCAAAACATTCTGTTTAGAACAATAAAAACCATGCAAAACATTGGCGGAAGGCTTGCGGAAGGCTTGCCAACATCGGCTGTACAAGGTACAAATTCGGATAGGTACAACAGGCATACCAGGAGACTGAAATACTGATGAACATCGCCCGGATTGGTCAGATTTTCGATGGCATTATTTCAGGCAGTCGCGACAGTTCGGCATTGCAGGAATTCGTTCCTGACCTGTCCGGACAGGAACTTGGCGAGGTGCTCTCGCTTATACGCGAGCACGTGCTGGATTCCGATGACATCGCAACACTTGCTTCATGGACCAGACTGACCGCAAACCTTCTTCTGTCATGGGCAGTTTCATCCCATCTGACAGAGGATTCTTCATCCAACCGGGCCGATATTGCCGGAAAAGTGGCCGCTGCCGCTTCCGACATATTCCGCACCGACCTGATGGACTCCGATTCAGCCGAAATTTCCAGGATTGCTGCGTCCATTCTTAGCCTGAACCCCAGGGGAATGGCGTCTGTTTATGACCGTTACTCATCCAGCCTTGATGACCAGACCAGAATTCGGATGCTTAAGTTGCTTGCGGGATCGGGCGACCCGGAATTCAACCTGAGATATGGACCTGAACTGGGTGATGCGCTTGCTGCTTCAAGAAGAAAGGCTGAACGCGAAGCTCTGCTTGCAAAGACACGGTCCGGGTTGCATAAAGGCAAAACTCCCGAAAAGCTTGAAAAATCCGTCACATTGCTGGAGCAGTCTCTGCATGATGCTCCTGCTGACAGTGAACTGCGGGCGCTTTACGTGACCACGATGACCGAGCTTGGTCAGCAGGATCAGGCTCAGCGGCTTTTGATGTCCGTGGCCACTGATCTGGAAGGCCCGGACAGGGCAGCAGTGCTGATTGATGCGTCTTTGCTGCAACTGGCAGCTGAAGATGATGCCACGGCGATTTCGACTGTCGAGACCGCCCTTGAAGCCGACAGAACAAACGAGCCAGCCAGCGGAATATACCTTGATATCCTTAGAAAATCGGGGTCTCTTGACCGCGCGGTTTCATTTTTTGAGTCACTCAGGCGCAACGTTGTCGGGACTCAGGCAGAACCGGCAATCCTGAAGTGGCAGGGCCGGACGCTGATGGAACTCGGCCGGGATGACGAATCCGAAAAGGTCTGGCGGCGGCTGCGGGCAGTTGATCCGCGCAGTATCGACGCGCTGGAATTTTATGTCTGGTATCACGGGCGGAAAGAGGACTGGCAGAAACAGTTCGCCACGCTCCAGTTTGAACTTTCAATTGTTGAGTCTGACGCCGAGCGTATCCGCATCAACCAGGTCATGGCCGATGTCGCCGAAAACAAACTGAATAACCTCGACCGCGCGGCCGAGGCACAGAAACGCATACTGACTATTTCCCCTGAAAACAGCGCGGCTTTCGAGGCCCTGATAGCTCTACTTGAAAAGTCTGGAAAATGGCATGCACTGGTCGAGTTCTATAACGACCGGCTGCGTAGACTGCCGGCCGATGATGTTGAACAGAAAGTCAGTCTGTTGTTCAGAATCGTCGAGATTTACCAGCATCCGGACAAGCAGCCAAGTCAGGACAGCATGCTTGCCGCATATGCCCGAATCGTCGAGATTTCGCCTTCAAACACGCAGGCTTTAGATACTCTGGCGCGTGGTTACGAGTCGTCGGAAAGATGGCCCGATCTTTTGAAAGTGCTTCAGAAGAAAGTCGAGATAACGGAAGAACCTGCTGAAATGCTTGAACTTTTTCAGCGGATTTCGGAAATCGCGATTGACCGTATGTCGAACGAAACCCAGGCAATTCCGTTCCTGGAAAAGATGCTCGAGATCGACCCGCAGAATCTGGACGTCGTCAAGAAGCTCAAGACTATCTACAAGCACAAGCACAATCAGGAAAAACTGTACCTGATGCTGCGCCGCGAGCTTGACATGGTTACCGGCCCCGACCGCGAGCAGGTGCTGCTGAGCGCTGCCGCAATGGCTCGTGACCGGCTGCTGCGCCATGACGAGGCTCTTGAACTTTACCAGGAAGCCTACAGGCTGAACGGGACTTGCCGCGAAGCGCGTGAAAACCTTCATCACCTGTTTACGCGTCTTGAAAAGTGGAAGGATTACGCAGCCTTCCTTGCGACTGAAATTGATTGTCCCATGCCATTGAAGCGCAGGATCGAGCTTCTTCACAAGCTTGGCGAAATCTACCTTGACCGGATGGGTGATGTCCTGCAGGCCGGGCAGATTTACCAGCGAATTCTTGAACTTGACGGTGGCGACGAAACTGCGTCGCGGCGGCTTGAGCAGATTTTCATCGATCAGGAAGATTTTGACGCAGTCTATGCACTTTACAAACGTCGCAATGACATCCGACGGTTCGTGGCGGTGCTTGGCCAGCGTGAATCCCGTGAAGAAAACGCGGGGATCAAGAAGGCGCTGAACCTTATTCTGGCCCGTGCATTTGAAACCGACCTGCGCGAACCGGCCCGCGCCCTTGATTACCTTGAACAGGCGTTCATTGCTGATCCTGCTGACTCGGTGACCGGCCGGAAGGTACTGGCCCTCGCGGCAGATCGCAGGGACAATGCGCGACTGGAGCGGACCCTGAAGGCCCTGGCCAGGACCGGAATGGACGTCGCCGCGCAAAAAGCTGATTACCTGCTGCTTCACAAAATGTACTCTGACTCTGACAAGCCGGTTGAAGCTTTTGAAGCAGTAGCCGCTGCTGTCAGGATTGACACCAACCTTGATGGCCTGCCGAAGCTGCTTCAGATTGCACGAAAGACGGCGGCCGACGCCGGACTGTGGCAACCGCTGACAGAGCTGATTGAAGAGGTTGTTCTTCGGGTAGAGGACGAGGCATGGCGTAAAGACCTGCTGATGGAACTCGGTTCAATTTACGGCGACCGTCTGCTGTTCCATCAGGAAGCCCGCAGCGCATTTGAACGCGTTCTTGATATTGATCCGAACACGATCAAAGCCCTTGATCTACTTGAAACTATTGCGATTCAACAGGAAGACTACACCGCGCTCGAGCATGTCCTGATTCGTCGTCTTGAATCATCACGCACTGACAGCGGAAAGAAAGACATTTTGATGCGACTGGGCGGGCTTTATGAAGACCTGCTTGGCGACGACACACAGGCTGCCGATTCGTATTCGTCGGCTCTGGCCGCCTCGGATGAACCTGACAGGATGGCACTGGCCGGCCTGCACAGGACACTGGAAAGATCCGAGCGTTTTATGGAGCTTGCCGACGTTCTTCGAAAGGAACGCGAAATCGCGGTAACGGCGTGGGACCGCACAAGGCTGGATTGCGAACTAGCCGTAGTCTTGTCTGATAATCTGGACCAGACCACAGAAGCCCTTGAAATTCTTAAATCAATTCTGACTGGTGGCGAAAATGATGCCGCGCTTGCGCAGGTAGCCAAAATATTTGCGTCGGGGCGGGATACCGACGTCGCCGGCAATATTCTGCAGACACAGTACCGCCAGAAGGGAAATTCGGCAGAACTGATCTCGACCATTGAAACCAGGCTCGGACGCACCGAATCGAACGCGCAGAGGGCTGGCCTGCTGGTGGAATCCGGCAACCTGAAGTTTGCAGAATTCAACGATGCAGCAGGGGCATTTGAAGACTTCCTGCTTTCTGTGGAGCTGTGTCCGAACGACGAAAACATAACAGGTTTAATGTCCCTGGCGACTGAAACAGGGCGATACGCCGAAGCTGCCGCCGTATTCGGGGGATGGGTCGGTATAACGGACGGAAATCAGAACGCATCGGACGACCACCTCGACAGCATCGAACCGGCCCTTGAGGCGCGACTTTCAAGGCTGCTTGGCGAACTGTACGGCCAGCGGCTTTCGGAACCGGTTCTTGCTGTAAAGGCCATGGAAAAGGCCCTTCCGTTTGAAGGGGAGGACCCGGTATTTCTGGGCGACCTGCTTTTACTGTACAAGGCCACGGAAGATGTTGATTCGGCGATGTCGATGTTTGACAGGCTCGCTGACGCTCAGTCAGTTGACGACCGCAGACAGACCCTGATTGAAAAGGCTCTGTTCGCGTCTGCGCACGGCATGGTTGACGAAGCAATCTACACAGTCCGCAACATTTCGTCGCAGGGGTACGATCCCGATGCCGACTCAATGCTTGAAGACCTGCTTTACGAACATGGAAGATTCTCGGAGCTGATTTCCCATCTGGAACACAAGGCTTCGATCCCGCAGCACGCGTCTGATGCCCCGGACATCAACTTCAAGATCGCCGTCATTTATCGCGAACAGTTAAAGCTGCCGCGTGAAGCCGCCCGGTACATTTCGTCGGCCATCCGGGCCGCATCGAACCGCGAAGACCTGCTGGTTTTTGCGGAAAATCTGGTTAACGACACAAGCATCAGCGGTCGGGAAGATTTTGTTCCGGCGCTGCTTGATATTCTGGAAACCAGTTTCAAAGGCAGGCCCGACTGCCAGGACCGGCTTGTTGCTGTGCTTCGAAGCCGCGCCGTGCTGTGCCTGTCACCGGAAGCCTGCGTTGAAAACCTGATGGACATCGCGGACATCGAGTTTGAACGCGGCAATCTGACAGCGTGTTTTGACACGCTGGCCTACGCGCTTGGTACGATGCCATCCAACAATGACCTGTTAGACAGGCTTGTTGACGTCGGCGTGAATGCCGACATGGCCGAACGGCTGATCGCAAGTCTGCAGAACATCTCGCAGAATGCACCGGCCGAAGCCCGTATCAGGCTTATGATGGCGTCAGCAGATGTTGCGGCAAAGCAGTTAAACGACCACGAACGCGCTGCAGCCATCTACCGCGAATTGAACGAACTGTTCCCGCGGAACCTGCTGATTTTGAAGGCACTTGATTCCGAACTGTCCGGCCTGAACCAGGATTCAGCCAGAATCCCGCTTCTTCACGAGATGGCCGACCTGGCAGCCTCGCTTGATGACAAGCGCGAAATTCGACTTGATGCGGCAATGCTGGCCATGCGGGCTGGACAGTTGACGGCTGCCGTCGAGGCGTTAACGTTTGTAATCGAAAGCCGACCTGATGAAGACGCCGTTGATGTTCTTGCCACCGAGGCAGCAACAATCCTTATCGAAGCAGCGGAACGCCTTGATGACGCTGGACTGAAGACTTCGACCCACCTTCTGCTGGGCCATTACCACGAAGACCTGTCCAGACGCCGGGGGCACCTTGTCACGGCCGCCACAATCATACGTGATGGCCTTGGCGATCCGGCCCGCGCATTGACTGTCTTCCTTGAAGTGCTTGAAAAATTCCCGACAGACCTGACTGCACGAAACGCTGCCCGGGCACTGGCGCGGGAAATTGACGACACCACCATTTTATTGAAGCTGATTGGCGAAGACCTTGAACTTGCTGAAGATGACTTCCAGCGCAACGCCGCTCTGGTCGAGATCGCAAAGCTGTATTCACGAACTGATATCCACAACCCGGACGCAGCCCTTGATGCGGTCAAAAAGGTTATTGCGACCGACCCCAATCACCCGGGTGCCCTGGACGTAGCGGTCGGTTTCTTTGATGACCCGGGTTTCGCTGCCGAAGCTGCCCGGATTGTCGAGGACGCCGCTGAAGTTACTGACAACAAGTCCCTGCTGATAGACGCGCTGAATGTGCTGGTGCGCTATGAGTCGGTTTCAAGAAAGAAGATTTCCATTCTGAAAAGGATTGGTAAGTCGTGTGTTGAACTGAGTCGGCACGCCGAGGCAATTGCAGCCTTCGGTGCGGCGTTCCTTGAAATGCCGATGGTCGAGGATTCTTTCATAACGCTTTATGACGAACTTGTGCGTCAGCAGAAGCCGGATCTGGCAGTTGACTGGGTGCGAAGCGCCTGTACCGGCAGCACCACAGATGTTGGCGACAGGAATACGGTCAGGCTGCGGGCGGCCAATCGACTTGTGGAACATGGCCAGCACCTGACGGAAGCGATGTCGCTTCTTGACGATGCGATTGAAGAAAAGGGCGATGACAAAGCCGTTATTGTTGCCATGTGTGACCTCGCTTTACGCATGGGCGACCATCAGCGCTACGTCCGGACACTTCAGTTCAAGATTATCCACGTGCTCGAGCGGACTGACGAGCGCGCCGATGCATGGCTTGACTGTGCGCTGGTTTATGCCAACAACCTGGCTGACCCGGCTTCAGCCGAAACGTGCTACCGCGAAGTCCTTGCCATCAGGCCTCTGGACCGTGAAGCCCTTGATGTCCTGAGTGATATTCTTACGACCCGTGGTGATTCTGCCGGCCTGCGCAGCCTGTGGCGCGACGAACTTTTCAACCTTGAAGAGATCAGACCGGATCGGCGCGATGACGAACGGATCGCGTGGCTGCGAAAGAACATCGCTGAAAGTACCCTTGACGCCGGTTTGCATCAGGAAGCCCTTGATATCGCTTTCAGAATCCTTGACGGAAGCAAGTTCGAGGCCACCTGCCTTGATACCGTAATAAGGGTTTATAAGGAAACGCTGGACCCGATTTTCTTTACTGCGGTAACGAACCTTCTGGATCGCCACAGTGAAAACATGCGCCTTCTGGACCTGTACCGTTTCGTCGCCGCGAAAAGTGGCATCGAACCGGGCACCGAGTACTGCCTGCGCCATGCGATCGAAATCGAGGAGACGCTGGAACTTGACGACCTGCGATTTGAAGATCTGAACAGGCTGATCGCAATAGTTCCGGAAGACCAGGATGTCCGCAGAAACCTGGAAGTGACCGGGCGCCGCCTTGGTAGAATCGCCGACGTTGTTGCAGCCATTGAAAAGACTTTCCAGGACAATCAGGACAAACCGGTCGCGTATGAACTGGCACTGGCGCTGGCTTTGATTCTTGAAAAGGAACTTGGCCGTCCGGAAGAGGCCGCTTCTTATCTGCGGGTTGCGTTCCTTCGCAGGCCGGATGATCAGAAAGTCGTGAATCGACTGGGCGACATTTACGAGTCGCTGGGCCAGTTCCATGAACTGGCGCTGCTGTATGAAAATCTTGGTGATCTGGCCGACGATCCCCGCGAACGAATTGCCCATTATTTCAAAGCCTACGAAGTCGTAAGGCACTCGGTCGAGGACGCCGAGGCTGCCGCCGAGATCCTGAAGAAGGTGCTTGATTCCGACCCGGACAACGGCATTGCCATCGACAACATCGAAGCAATCTATCGCGAAACAGAAAACTACCAGGAACTGGTCGTATGGGTGCGGCGCAAGTCCGAAATTGCCGAATCGCCGGCTGACCGCAGGGAGTTGCTGCTTGAACTGGCAGAAATTCTGGGCGACCGCCTTGAGCGCCGGGACGAGGCCGTAGCAGTCCTTGAAACGATGCTTGAAGAATTTCCGCAGGACGAGGACGTATGGGTTCTGCTGGAAAGGACTGTGCTGGCGGCAGGAAAATTTGAAGAAATTGCCGACATGTACGTCAGGAAAGCCGGGCAGATCAAGGGGATTGCAGAGCAACTGGCTGCGTTGAAAAAGGCGGCTTCAGTTTATGAAGGCCAGCTTGCCGACAGATTCGCCGCAATGCAGGTGCTGCAGAGCATCCTGAAGATTGATCCGGCAGACAAATACGCCTTCGTCAGACTTTCCGACCTGCTTGACGCGTCGGGTGATTTTGAAAACTTGATAACCCTGCTGAAAAACCGGCTTGCTGTGTCACAGGTTTCGGCCGATCAGGTCGAACTGAATACGCAGATCGGTGAAGTCTGGGATGTAAAACTGAATGACCCTGACGCTGCAATCAGCCATTACAAAGCCGCTTTGACGACTGACCCTTATGCCGATCGGGCTGCGGTCGGGCTTGAACGCCTTATGGCTGAAGGCACCCGGGCCATTGACGCGGCTCATATTCTGGAAAGCGTGTACGAAGCGACCGGCGAGTACGTGAAACTGGTTGCCGTCCTGCGCAGCGAAGTGGCCCTGCTTGATCAACCGGAGGATAGAACTCCGGTGCTGGTCAAGATGGCTGAAGTGACGATCAACAGGCTCGATGGTGCGTCACAGGCACTGACAATCCTTGGTGATGCGCTTCGCGACGACCCTTCCAATGATGAAGTGCTGAACCATATTCACTCCATTGCAGGCGACAAAAGGCTGTGGAGCACGGCCTACGAGATCGTCGCGCCGGTCGCCGACGCGGCTGCAGACAGCAACACATCCATGAAGCTGCATCTGTTCGCAGGAAAACTGGCGGCAGGCCCGCTTTCCAATCCGACACTGGCAGCACGTCATTTCACAGTCTATCTTTCAATGAATTCCGACGACCTTGAGGTTCTTGGAAAGCTGGAAGACGCATACATTCAACTGAACCGGAAAGAGGACCAGGCCCGCATACTGCGGCGCAGGATCGGTCTGGCAGGCGACGACGCCGGCGCTGACATGAGGCTGCGTCTTGCGTCTGTGCTTATCGAAGATGCAACGGACGTCGAGGGCGCTTTCGAGCAGGTCAGGACCGTGCTTGTCAACGACCCGGCAAATGCCGAGGCGATCCGTCTGATGAGTAACCTGTCTGCCGAGCCGATAGTCGGACGGCACGCCATGGACGCCTTAAGAAGGGCCTTCACAGATTCAAAAGATGACACCGGCCTGTTGTGGGCAGTTGAAGCCCAGATCGAGCGCTCGCACGAGACGTCGGACCTGCTTGAGCTTCATAATCAGGCGGCAGCAGCGGCAGCACGGCTTGGCAAGGCCCACCTTGAGCTTACGCATCTTGGCAAGGCGCTCAGTCTTGATCCATCTGATGACAACCTGCTGGACCGAATTCTTGCCGCGGCGGCATCAAGTCGTGACGGCAAACTGGCGTGGAACGTGCTGCGCATGGCGGCCCAGGCTGCGTCGTGGCCGGATCTGGAAAAGAAACTTCTGCTTACCGGCGTGAAGCTTGCCGCCGACCTGGGGCACGAGTCGCCTGCCGAGATTGAAACGGCCCTGCGTCGCGTGATGGAGATTGATCCGTCAAGCAGGGAGGCGCTCGAGGCGCTCGACAATGAATATTCGATGGCCGGACGTATCGAGGACCTGATCAAGGTTCTGCGACACAGGCTGCGCCTTGATCTCGGCGTTTCCGAGCGAATTGACGTCCTGATACGGATCGCAGGTCTGCTGGAAACCAGGCGCGAATTCAAGGCGGCTGCCGAGGCTTTCGAGGAAGCTTCAAGCCTTGGTGCCGGTGACCTGGATACACTGAAGCGGCTTAGAAAGTGTTACGAACAGACCGATGATGTGCAGGGTCAGGTCGACACGATCGAGCGCCTGTCGTCGGCGACGCCGGATGTCGCAGGCAGGCTGGCACTGCTTCTGGAAGCCGCGGGACTTCAGGAAACTGTCCTTCATGACTTGCCGGCAGCCCGCGCCACACTTGAAAGGGTCGTGTCACTGGACCCGATCGGCACTGCGGCCAGGCGGCGCCTTGAATCTATCTACGAGCAACTGGAAGAATATGAGCCTCTGGTCCGGATACTCGGGTACGCGATTGACTCGGACCTTCCGCTGGACGAGAGGGTCAGGTCAGCGCTGAAGGCGACTTCAATAGCTGAAAACCGCCTTGAAAACATGGGCGTAGCACTTGGGTTTGCGCGTAAAGCTGCCCAGATCGATCCGGGCGCCCCGACGGTAATCGACGAGCTTCTGCGCCTTTACTACAAGTCCGAAGACTGGACGTCGCTGATTTCCATCATCCGCCGCAAGGCCCAGAACGAAGCTGACTCGACTGAAAAGGTTCTTCTGCTTGCACGGGCATGCGATATCGCACGGGACAAACTTGGCGACCATGCACTGGCCGGGACGATTGCCCGCGAAATTATTGCGGTAAATCCGAATCATCCCGAGGCGTTACTGACGCTGGCCCGCATGATGGAAAGCAAGGATCAGGACACCGAGGCTTTGAAGTTGTTCCGCAGGCTGCAGGAAGCTGCAATCGATGAAAATCACAGGATCGACGCGCTGCTTGGAACTGCACGGATACTTATGAAGCGCGGCGAGTCGGGCGAAGAAGTGCGCACAGCGTTGCAGGAAGCGGCCGCTATCAACCCGAAGCACCCGGCAGTCAATGAATTCCTGAAAAAGGTTTACAGCGAGCGCGGCGACTTCGCGAAGGTCGTGGAAGTGCTGCTGCGGGATCTAAAGAACGCTGAATCTGACGAAGATCGCGCCGGTATCTGCATGGATATTGCCGAAACTTACCTGAAAAAGCTGAATCAGGGCGACAAGTTCATTCAGTATGCTGAAGAGGCCCACCGTTACCGGAAGGACGACCCGAGAGTCGTCGCCGGCATCGTCAAGTTCTACCTGAAGACGGGTGACGAGCAGAAAGCTGTTCCTTATCTTGAATGGCTGGTGAACTACCTGGAAGCTAAACGCAGACTGCGGGAGCTGCCGCCATACGCGCACGAACTGGGAAGAATTCTTGAAGCGGCCGGGGACCTTACGCGGGCCGTTGAGTATTACCGTATCTGCCACGAACACGATGCATCGAACATCAACAACACGCTGGCGCTGGCCCGTCTTCATGTCAGGAATCGCGACATGGAAAAAGCGATGCGGGTGCTTCAGCCACTGCTGTTGCGAATCGATGCGCTTGAGCCCGAACAGAAGAAGGAAGTCCTTCTGTCTATTGCAGGAATTCATGAGTCCAGAGGGGATATGAAGAAGGCTCGTCAGTTCGTGACTCGTCTTCTTTCTGACCAGCCGGATTGCAGGGAAGCCCGTGAGGCCCTGTCGAGGTTGTAGCCGGATGAAGACTGACTGTCTTGTGCTTGGAAGTGGAATCGCGGGGCTGTGCTTCGCCATCGAAGCGTCCAGACACATGAACGTGATCATCGCCACCAAGCGTGATGCAGACGAATCGAACACACGTTACGCGCAGGGTGGCGTCGCGTCAGTCATGGAATCAAACGATTCGTTTCAGATGCATGCGGCAGACACACTGACGGCCGGGGCCGGGCTTTGCCATGCCGATACAGTTGATCTTGTTGTTAAATCGGCCCCGGAAAATATCGAATGGATGATCAGCCACGGCGTTCAATTTACACGCGGAGAGGACGGAAGCGGTTTTGACCTTGGACGCGAAGGCGGACATTCACACAGACGCGTTTTTCACTCCGGCGACATGACGGGCAGCGAAATCCAGCGGGCGCTGCTTGAACAGGCGCGTCAGATAGAATCAATTACATTCCTTGAAGACACGATGGGCATCGACCTGTGGCTGAACGAAGATTCATCAGGCCACAGAAGGATCGGCGGGGCATTCCTGATGACGCGCGGCGAGGGTACGCTGATTCAGGTGACTGCCAGAACCGTGGTGCTTGCGACAGGCGGGGCCGGAAAAGTTTACATGTACACCAGTAATCCTGACGTCGCTACAGGCGACGGCGTGGCAATGGCATTCAGGGCCGGGGCCAGGATTTCCAACATGGAATTCTTTCAGTTCCACCCGACATGCCTTTACCACCCCCGCGCAAAATCATTCCTGCTGTCGGAAGCACTGAGAGGCGAGGGCGGGGTGCTGCTGCGCGTTGATGGCACCAGATTCATGCCGAACTATCATGAACTTAAAGAACTGGCCCCACGTGACATCGTGGCCAGGGCGATTGACCATGAAATGAAGAAGACGGGCGATGATCACGTTCTTCTTGACATGACTGCCAGGACGCCAGAATTCATCGAACAGCGTTTCCCGAACCTGACCGCAACCTGTTCTTCGTTTGGCTACGACCTGCGCCGTGAACCTGTGCCGGTCGTCCCGGCCGCCCACTATATGTGCGGTGGCGTTCAGACCGATCTGGACGGGCGGACTTCTGTCGAAGGCCTTTACGCAATCGGGGAAACGGCCTGCACAGGACTGCATGGCGCCAACCGCCTTGCGTCCAACTCGCTGCTGGAAGCGCTTGTTTTTGGCCGCAGGGCCGCTGCGGCGTTGATTGCAACCGACACTGGAAAGTTCGCTGAATATGATGAACCGGAACCGTTGTCATGGATGCGCGATACGGCCAAAACGACAAAAGCAGAAAGTGTCATGGTTACACAGGGTTGGGACGAGGTTCGCCGACTGATGTGGAACTACGTCGGAATCGTCCGATCCAATCGCCGCCTTAATGCGGCCCGCAAACGCCTTGACGTCATCAGCCGGGAAGTCCGCGAATATCTTCTTGATTCGGCGCTGACAACCGACCTTGCCGAGCTTAGAAACATCACCACGGTGGCCGGACTTATTGTCCGTAGCGCATTGAACAGACAGGAAACGCGGGGACTTCATTTCAACGTGGATTACCCTGACACCGATGACAAGCGCTACCTGACCGATACTGAAATCTGGGTGGGTGTAAACACCCGCATTGCGGTGGTCAGGAACAGATAAACCGTCTCGTAGTTGCTACACAAAGTGAGGTGTAAGATGTCGAATCCGGTTCGTGTCGCGGGCCATGCCTCTGGTGCCTTGAGCTTTGCGGTTGCGCTGGTCATTCTTTCAACCTTTGTTGTGGCCTGCGGGTCCGATGGCGCCGTGGAACTGGCAGCGGTTGATCTGGACAACGGTGAGTTTGGTACCCTGCTGGTCAGCAGCGAAGGCGAACAACTGCTGCCCGTGGTAACCCGGAATGATCTGAATGCGGTCACTCAGGTCACGGGCGCGATGTGGCTGGACGCAAACGGCAGCAGCGCATACGTGGAAATTGATCCCGCCACCGGTTTGCCTTCCATGACGGTCTTTGGCGATTTCATTCTTATTTTTTCCAATTGGAGCGCAGATCATACGACTGCGGACGTTGCGCGCATCTACGGCCCGACCGGGTACGCCGAAATTTTGCGCGGGATTAATGTATGGGAAGGCGAGCAGCAAATCGCGGGTGAAGTGTCCTCGGCGGCTACATGCCTTGGGAGCGGTTGCCCGTCGAAAGAGCGGACCCAGGCTGAAATGCTGAAGGTAGCAGGACTGGCCATGTCCATCGGTATGTGCGGGTTCGCAACTGCGGCCAGTTGGGGCGCGGCGCTGCTGCCTTGCTCCGGCGTTGTCGTGTCTGCGGCGAAGCTGGCTCTTGGCGAAGAGTCCTGGCTTAACGCGCCGGTGGAGCGTGCCGGTAAGCTGCTGATGGCCGTGGATGTCCTGCAGTGTATCAGCGGCGACGTCAGCGGCTGTGTATCGCTTGCCCTGGACCGCGCTTCAGACGAACGGGCCAAAGCGGCAACGCGCGAAGAAACATATCAGGCGATGGTTCAAGAAGCCGAAGGTCGCCTGATGATCGGGGACCAGTTCTCGGGTGTGTACGCAGGCGAGGCGCCCCAGTGTATGAATAGTTACCAGTGCACCCCCGGCCTGACCCTGAATTGCATCGAGGGTGGCACAAAGACCTGTCAGCCGGACTGCGTGTGGGGCGCATGTCCCAAAATTGGCAGCGGCCCGTGCGGGCTTGCCCGGAGCGGCGACGAAGTTTGTAGAGACCTTATGAAGGGTGTCGAGGCCCAGTGCTCGGCGGCCGGCGGTCACATCGTTGGCTGGACCCAGGGCAAGGCGGCGTGCGTCAGCGCATTCAATTGCTGGAAGAATACGTGTCCATGCCTGCTGTCATGCAGCCTGCAGTGCGCGGACGACTATTCGTGCACAGATAGCTGCATCACCGCGGCCGGTAGTAACATCCAGGCTGAAGCTGCGGCTTGTTCTGCCTGCGAACCGCCACAAGTTGAGGGGCAGTGCGGGTCTGGCAAGTGAAGTGTGTTCTAAGGACAGGTCAGTTACGTTTGCCCATCTCGCGGTTGCCAAGTATCTGCCTGGCCGCTCTTGCAACAAATCCGGGAACATCATGGCTTTTCGAGATGAATTTGACGTCCTTTGTGGCCATCATACGCAGAAATGACGCGGCAACGATCGGCGGACACTTCGGGTTGGCAACCAGCGCCATCTTGACGCTGTACTGATTAGTCCAGTCACGGTTCGCGGCAATATAGCGGATGACATCTTCGCTTAAAGCCTTGTTTTTTGCGTATTCAGTAATCTCTTTGTCAGTCAGGCGCGGACTTTTCAAAACTGACATATAGACGATGCGCCTTGAATCCTTGATAAGCAGTCTTCTGGCGGTTTCACTGCCAACCAACGCCATTCGGACTTTCTGGGGAATCGACATTTTGCCAAGGTCGGCCGACATGCTTTTGCCAAGCGGACCACCTTCATCGCTTTTACCTGATTCAGCCGAAGTCGCCGCAGCAGGCTCGTTGCCCAGCAGTCTTTCAAAAGTATCATCATCAATACCTTCGCCAGGTTCGGCGGCTTCTTCCGATGCACCTTCAGCCGCTTCAGCGGCAGCCACAGCCGCCTCGACGGCGGCCAGGTCGGCAGGATCCAGCTCAATCGGTTGTTCAGACTGGGCGTCTTCAGGACTCAAAATGACAGGCGGCGGGGGCGCAACATCTTTACCGTGAATCGAGGCGACAATTTCTTCATAACCGGGAATTGCCGAAATATCGACGCCCAGACGGACTGCATCTTCAAGCAGATTCAAGACGACGCCCATTCGGGCGTGCGGGTTGAAATAGATGGCCTCGACGATTTTCGGGCAGCGCTGAATTCGGAACTGATTGCGGGCAACGATGTCGATGATATTGCCTTCCGATCTTGAAGATATCCAGGCAATCGTTTCGTCATCAGCGGCACGATTCTGAACGACCGTTTCATGAAGACCAAGGCGGGACGCAGGCAGCGCCCTGGCCATGACATCAAGGACTGAAGGCGACACGACGGCCTTCAGCGCCTCTTCAAGAACGCCGTACGGCAGATTTTCAATAGTCGCAACTGCAGATTTTGAAACAAGTTCCGACTGATCGCACGTCAAGTACGCCAGCGTTGTTATCAACTCGACGGGCGACATTGGAACGACGGCGCGCGCCAGCAGAAGACGCCTTTCCGGCAGGGAATCGGGGCCTGCACTTGCCCTTGCGACTTCCGGAATCTCGTCAAACGAAATAACTAACGGTTCGTACCTGAGCATTATTGTTTCCCGTCCTGATGATTGCCTGGAAAAACTGTCCAGCACTGTTCCATTCTAACCGGATTCCAGGAATGTTTTGTTTTTCTAAGACCTTCAACGCCCATGTCCTGTTCCCGGTCAATATACATGCATTCGTCCCTGACCATCGCCGCCACACGACTGCAAAGCGCCTGATAGGCACCTTTGACGTCAACATCAGACTTTTCAAAATGGACGACATACGTGTCCGGCAGGGCCTTTTCACCGATGGAAATCCCCGCCATCGCACCATCAATATTAAGCAGGAAGATATCAAGACCGAGCTGAGGTGCAAACACGATTGCACGCTTGACTGCCTCGAGTTCAAGCGCGATCTGATGGTCATGATCCATGCCGCGCAGCTGGGCCCACCTGGTCACAAAGTCAAGAATCAGGGACGTGTGGGTGGCGGAATCAACTTTTTCGACATTCCACCGGTGATCACGCGTCAACGCGGATATGTGATTTCTTTTGCCAGCAAAACGTTTACCGGGAAGGTCTGCCAGTTCAGCGGTCAGATAGATGTAATCATCATTATCCGGGTCCCGCTGCGCGACAGGGGCGCAACCGTCATCGGGGCCAATGTCTTCATTATGGCAGCCGTCAACATCCGGTACGAAATCGATCCGGAGTGGCGAGCCTGCAGCAGCCTGATATTCAAAGCATTTTTCGACGACCCGACGCCTGTTTCCGGTACCGACAGGGCACACAAAACGGTATTGACCATCGACCACATACCTTATTACAAGCATGTCATCAACGATGGTCCAGGCGCTGTCGTTATAGTCCTGCCAGCAGAACTGAATCGGAAACGAGTACTCACAAAGGCGAAAGCCTGCAGCCTTGAAAAACGACTCCAGCCGCGCTTTGTCTTCAAGATGGAATTTCTGAAAGTTCGTCAAAACCACAGCCAGCCTATCTTTTCAACAACATCGGGACGTAATTGTCCATTTCAGCGAACCCGAGCTTTTCATAAAATGCCTTCGTACCTGGTTCGGCAATCAGACCGATCCAGGAAAGACCCCTGGCAAGACCTTCGTCTTTCAACAGTTTCACCAGTGCAGCGCCAATACCATGGCCACGGTACGCATTAAAAACGACCACGTCCTGAATATAGCCATCACTTGCGCCATCCGAGATCATCCGGCCCATGCCGATGCATCGCCCTTCAGAATCATACGCGGCTGCCGTCAGGAAAGATCCCGAAATTATTAATGATAATCTTGACTCGTCCTCGCCGTCTTTCCACCAACCGGCATCACGGTACAACGCCAGGTGTTCAGAAGCCGGAATCGCATCAACTATTCTGACAGGGTATGTCATTTTCCAACTCGTTTGCTGCAGCATCAGACGACTTCAAGACCGAATCACAATAAGAACCTGCCACAGATACGTCAAGTAATCAGGGCGCATTAACGACACTTTCATTTATTTTTGCTACGAAATTCGCCTTGCAATGGATAGTTCCATTGACAGGTCCGCCGGCATTTAGTAGAAAACGTGGCCCGGCTTTTTTTTCCGGGTTAACTTCCGGTTTGTCGGAAGGCTGGCTTCAGGCGTCTAGCTACAGGAATTGAAATATGAAGACCTTCGAACCTGCATTAATTCGCAACATCGGTCTGTATGGACATCAGGGCTCTGGCAAGACAACTCTTGCGGAGGCCATTGTTTTTCTGGGCAAGACTTCAAACAGACTGTGCAGCGTTCAGGAAGGCAATTCAAATTTCGACTTCGATTCCGAAGAAATTCGACGCAGATCAACAATGTCGATTTCGGTTGGTTACGCGCCGTGGGCAAAGAAGCTTATTAACGTCATTGATATCCCCGGCGACACCAATTTCGCCGCCGAAACAGTAATGGCCACGGTCGGTACCGACCTGGCGATTATCGTAATCAGCGCTGTTGACGGCGTTCAGGTCGGCACAGAAAAGGCCATTGAACTGCTTTCAAATAACGGCATCCCGATGTTGGTCGCGGTAACCAAAGTCGATCGCGAAAGATCGGACTTCGGCAAGATCGTCAGCGACCTTCAGGCGAAGTACGGCCCGATGGTCGTTCCCGTCGCGCTGCCGATTGGCTCGGAAAGCGGCTTCAAGGGCGTGGCAGACCTCGTTAATGAATGTGCGTGGACATATGCAGATCCGCTGAACGGCGCAAAGGCTGACATTCCGGCCGACATGGCTGACGATGTCGCGGAAGCCCGTGAACCCCTGGTCGAAAAGCTTGCCGAGCAGGACGATGCCTTGATGGAAAAGTTCTTCGAGGAAGGCGAACTGTCACTCGACGACGTCAAGAAAGGCCTGACGGCCGGTATGGCGTCCGGCGGCGTGATTCCCGTCGTTCCGCTGAACGCGCTTAACTGCCTCGGCGTGGACTTCTTCCTTAACCTGATTGCTAATTACGGACCGAGCCCCCTTGACCGGAAGGGTTTCTTCATGGAAAAGGGCGACGACAAGAAAGAAATTATTGTTGATGCCGAAGGTAAGCTTTACGGCTACGTATTCAAGAGCCTTGTCGACCTTCAGGCCGGCCGCATCAGCATCTTCCGCGTCATCTCCGGTTCGATTTCCGCCGACAGCCAGTTTGTTAACGCAACGACCGGCGCAAAGGAAAGATTCGGTAACATCGTCAAACTGCTTGGTAAAAAGCAGGAACTGGTCGACAAGGCCGTTACCGGCGACATCGTAGCGGTCGTCAAGCTGAAGGAAACCAGAACAGGTCACTCGATTTCTTCCGAGGAAGGACAGGGCAACCTGGTGATGCCGAAGGTTCCGCCGCCGTGTATCTCGTTCTCGATCAGACCGAAGTCCCAGGGCGACGAAGACAAGCTTTCAGCAGCCATTCAGAAGATCGTTGAAGAAGACGTCGGCCTGCAGCTTTCCCGTGACGAAGAGTCGAAGGAATTCCTGGTCAGCGGGCTTGGTCAGGTTCACGTTCAGACAGCAGTCGACAAGCTGAAGAACAAGTTCGGCGTCGATGTTGAAATGAAGCTGCCAAGGATTTCATATCGCGAAACGATTCGCGGATCAGTCAAGAACGTCGAAGGTAAACACAAAAAGCAGTCCGGCGGCCACGGCCAGTTCGGTGTGTGCTATGTCGATATCAGCGCCAACGTGCGCGGCGGCGGATTCGATTTCGAAGATGCCATTTTCGGCGGCTCGATTCCAAGACAGTTCATCCCGTACATCAAGAAGGGCGTCGAAGATTCCCTTACGAAGGGCGTTGTCGCCGGTTACCCGGTCGTCGATATCAAGGTCAAGCTGATTGACGGTAAGTACCACGACGTTGACTCGGACTCGCGTTCGTTTGAAATGGCCGGTTCACGCGCATTCAAGAACGGCTTCAAGCTCTGCACGCCGATTATTCTTGAGCCGATCGCCGAACTGACCATCACAATCCCGGATGAGTGCCTTGGCGACATCATGGGCGACATCAGCAGCCGTCGCGGCAGAATCATGGGAACCGACTCGGCAAACGGCAAGCAGATCGTTAAGGCCACCGTACCGATGTCAGAATGTCAGACGTATGCTTCAGACCTGCGCTCGATGACGTCTGACCGTGGCTCATTCACGATGGTCCCGTCCCATCACGAAGAACTTCCGCAGATGCTGACTGAAAAGCTGATTGCCGAAGCGAAGATCGAAGAAGACGAAGAATAGCCGCGCATCCGCCCGTAACCATCCAACTGAAGTCACCAACAATCAGAAGCATTCTATCAGCAGGAATTTTCTGCCGACTGCAAATGGCGGATTAATCCAGGCCGGAAATTGCGATTCAGTCAGACGCTGGCTGATAAAGATTGAATTAGAAAGGATAACTGGTGTTCAGTCCCGCAGAACGCAATCGACGAAGAACTTGCCGTCTTCTTTGACCAGACCGTGGTTGTCAGTTTCGAACCCCGGGAATTTCTTGTTGAAATCGCGGGCGAACTTCAGGTAGTTGACGATCTTGGCATTGAAGCGTTCACCTGGGATCAGTAATGGAATACCCGGCGGGTAGGGCGTCAGAAGCACTGCTGTGATTCTGCCTTCCAGGTCGTCAATCGGCACGCGCTCGACTTCACGGTGAGCCATCATCGCGAACGCTTCGGCCGGCTTCATGGCAGGTATCATGTCTGACAGGTACATTTCGGTCGTCAGTTTGGCCACATTGTTGGCTTTATAAACTTCATGTATCTGCGCGCACAGGTCCCGCAGGCCGGTACGTTCATAAATCGGGTGTTTGCCGACGAACACTGGCATGGCCTTCCACATAGGCTGATTGCGATCGTACAGATCCTTGAACTGCTGCAGCTCCGACATCAGCGTGTTCCAGCGCCCCTTCGTGATGCCGATGGTAAACATGATGAAGAACGAGTACAGGCCAGTTTTTTCAACAATAACGCCGTGTTCCGCAAGGTATTTGGTAACGACCAGGGCCGGGATACCTGATTCTGCAAAATCACCGGCCACGTTCAGTCCAGGGGTAATAACAGTCGCTTTGATCGGGTCAAGCATATTGAAATTCGGTGCCAGTTTACCGAATCCATGCCATGGGTCGCCGTCACGCAGCACCCAGTCGGCCGGATCGCCAACGCCTTCGTCAGCCAGCTCTTCGGGGCCCCACACCTTGAACCACCAGTCATCGCCCCATTCTTCGTCAACCTTCCGCATGGCACGACGGAAGTCCAGGGCTTCATTGATTGATTCTTCAACGAGCGACTTACCGCCAGGCTGTTCCATCATCGCTGCCGCAACGTCGCATGACGCGATAATCGCGTACTGTGGCGAAGTGGACGTGTGCATCAGGTAAGCTTCATTGAACAGGTCCCGGTCCAGCTTCCGCGTCTCCGAATCCTGAACCAGGATCTGCGACGCCTGCGACAATCCGGCAAGCAGCTTATGAGTGGACTGGGTCGAAAAGACCATTGACTCGTGACAGCGTTTACTGCTTTTACCTATCGCATGGAACCCAATGTAAAACTTATGGAAAGTGGCGTGAGGCAGCCAAGCTTCGTCGAAGTGCAGCGTATCAATATGACCGTCCAGCATCTGTTTGATGTCTTCATCATTGTAAATGATGCCGTCATAAGTGCTCTGGGTGATAGTCAACACGCGCGGCTTGGCGTCCGGATCATTCTTCAGTGCTTCCCTGGCAAAAGGATTTGCCTCTATCTTGCGCTTGATATTCTCCCACTCGAATTCTTCACGCGGGATAGGGCCGATGATGCCCAGATTGTTGCGGGTCGGCATCAGAAACACCGGGACAGCGCCAGTCATGATAATTGCGTGCAGTATCGACTTGTGGCAGTTGCGGTCAACGACGACGATGTCGCCGGGTGCCACGGTCGAATGCCAGACAATCTTGTTGGACGTTGACGTGCCGTTCGTGACGAACAGCAGATGATCGACGTGGAAAATGCGTGCGGCGTTACGTTCCGATGCCGCGACAGGGCCGGTATGGTCCAGAAGCTGGCCAAGTTCTTCAACCGAGTTGCAGACGTCGGCGCGCAGCATGTTTTCGCCGAAGAACTGGTGAAACATCTGTCCGACCGGTGACTTCAGAAAGGCTACGCCACCCGAATGACCGGGGCAGTGCCATGAATATGAACTGTCCGCCGCGTAATGGGTCAGCGCGCGGAAAAACGGCGGCGCAAGAGTGTCAACATACGACTTGGCTTCACGTACGACCAGGCGGGCAATAAACTCGGGAGTATCCTCGAACATGTGAATGAAACCATGCAGTTCCTTCAGCACGTCGTTCGGGATATGGCGGGCCGTGCGCGTTTCACCGTACAGAAATATTGGAATATCAGTATTGCGGAAGCGGATTTCTTCAACAAATCCCCGTAACTGACTAATCGTTTCTTCAGACTTATTTATTAATTCTTCGTCGTCCAGCGACAGGATAAAAGCCGATGCGCGGCTCTGCTGCTGGGCAAACGACGTCAGGTCGCCATAACTGGTAACGCCGATGACTTCAAAACCTTCTTCCTCGATACTCTTGGCAAGGGCCCGAATACCAAGACCCGATGTATTTTCAGAACAGAAGTCTTCGTCGATGATCATGACCGGAAAGTGAAATCTCATGCCGTTTCCTTTTTAGTGTTGATGGGATGTTCAAAGAACCTTCCAGATTCGCAAAGTTTAGGGCAAACGTCCGGTCCGTCAAGATGTAGAAGGTAACCAATTATAGTTGAAGGGGTATTTGTGCGTTTTGGAAGTATTCGACCCGCTTTATCAGTTCCGGATTTTCAGGGTCAAGGGCCGCTGCTTCCTTTATTGTCTCGAGCGCTTCTGTCGGTCGCCCGTTCAGCAGAAGGGCCTCGGCAAGAGTATCCAGCATACCAGGCGCCCAACGACGAGTTTGCTCTACGGCCCTGGAGGCCAGTTCAAGCGCCTTGACCGGGTCCCTGATCCCTTTATGAACAGACGTCGCGTACAGCCATGCCGCGTTGTTAAGAATACGTGCTCCGTGACGACGGCCAAAAACACCAATAGACTTCGCGGCGTCATCATAGGCTGCCATAAGCTCCAGAGTCGCCTGCAGATCCTGCGGATTCTTCGCGACAGCCGCCTCGGCGGCAGACATCCTGAACGTCAGTCGGGAAGATTCAGATACCGGCACCTCGTCTTTTGAAAGTTGCCGTCCGAAACCACGGTGCCGCATGATGCCGTCGGCCTTGACGTGATTTCTGTAAAACCAGGACCCACCGGCAGCCCAGGCACCGCCGACAGCGGCCAGGGACAGAATGATTATCAGCAGGCGCCACTTTCGCAGGAACCCGACACGCTTGACCGGCGCGGTCTGCGGAGGGGGAGGCGACGGCAACACAAGGAAGGTCATGTCCGGCATGTCCCGAACAAGCACACGTTTGTCCGCAGGCACAGATACAGTGTCGCCGCCGTCATCAGGTTCGATTGTGGAAGCAGCCGGAATGCTGACTGACGTAGCGCAGACGGGGCATCCGGCCATCCGACCGGCCCATGATGATGGCGCACAAAGACGGCGACCACAACCCGGGCAGCCATAATCAATTTGAACGTCGTCCATCACTTACCGGACCTGACATGAATTGCAGATGACAAGGTGACATCAAACAACTGGACCGACGGAATGGCAATCCTTGAAGGCCCGTAAGTTCGGCTTATCCCTGAAGGTCTGTCGTCCCGGGGGGCGTGATTCAAGACGGGCCCCGTCGGCGCTGGTATGACCGACTTGATATCCGGTCGGCTGGAAGCATACTGAGTGCACCTGGGTTTGCCGTGATAGGGAAATCCCAGTTCGTTAACGACACGGTCGGTCAAAGCTGTCTTCTTTTCTGGATAAAGGCATATCGCGGAGTCCAGGAAGTTAATCAGGTCGGCCTTCAGGGCAAAATCGAACCCCTGCAGGAAGCGGTCTGACGAAACTGTGTCGGTCATCTGCTCAAGCGTAAGCATTGCGTCCGGATCCGAACCTGTTTCGGACCCGTCCCACAGAAGGTACAGCGCCCTTGCAACCCAGTTTTCATCCAACTTTTGAGTCGAAGACGCAGTAATCGACGGGAAAACCATTGACACCGTACCGAAGGAATCGCCGTAGTAAGCGCCGTTTTCAAAATCGACCCAGAAGCTGGAACCGCCCTGGATATCCCAGTAAACAGGCCAGGTTTCGTCAAACCACATCGTCGCCGTCACCAGCGACATGAAAGTCGCCCAACCTTCGCTGAAGGAAAATTCCGGTGAATAGACCTCGCCGAAATAGTGGGCCCCCCCCTTTGAATTGTCCTTTGAATAACTGTCAAGAATGTAATGGCCGAACTCGTGAAAATGTACGGCCCAACCCCACGCTGACGAATCGCCGGGGCTGTCAACAAGTGTGATCTTCGTCGAGAGGCAGGGGCCGCGGCTTGTACCGATGCACGATTTTACCTCGCCGTGGTAACACGTACACGGAACGAAGTTCGGATCCCACGCCCCGAACAGAATGGCCAGACCTTTGGCTTTGCCGGCATAATTCTTATCAATCAGGGGCTGCACGATTGAATCAAAACTGAGCCGGTTCATAAGAAAGACGAAAAGCGCACCCGAATTGTCTTCAATGCTCAGAAGTATCTGGCCGACATTGCCCCCGGCCGGAATATCAACAACCCAGGTGAACGGGTCGTACGTGCCTGCGCCAGGGTCATTCGCCTCGGTTTCGGGGTCCAGAACGGCCATTATGACCTTGCCGGCCGGTGCCCAGACTGTGGAAAACAGCAGTTTTTCATCACCAGAAAGCCGGGTTGATACAGGAACTGAAAATCTGCCATCGTTACCCTCGATGAAGTTGGCCCCGATTACATTGCCATCCACATCAATAACTGTCACAAGCAGGTCCTGCGCCGGAAGGATGTCCGGCCCGTCAAGAGACACGCTGCCCGAACTGACATCGCCAAACATATATTCATATTCAAGCGTTCCCTGAACAACGTACTTCCCGTCGCCCAGACAAAGCCCGGACATCGGCTCGCAGAAAAGGTCACCGCTGCAGGTCCCGCATGTTCCGTTGCACCCGTCAGAACCGCAGTTCCGGTCATAGCAATTCGGGGTACAGTTGTTAACCGGGGGTATTCTTCCAAGACCGTCATTGCCGCACGCCGACACGAACAGTCCGGCAAGAAGCAGAATGACAACAACGGCGATATTTTTTTTCATGCCTTCACCAAATATTTGACGCGCTGCATCATTCTGAAAAATCCGGCACATAACGCACTTCCCTTATCTTCCGGGATTCCCGTCAATTCATCAATGATATGCTTTGCCGAATCAACGGGAATACGTTCCGTGAAAAATGGTTTATTATCAAGGCTGATTAGTGAGGGCCTTATGAAATCCACAAGACCGATCATAAAAATAAAGACTTCAAGACTGACTGGCGCGGAAGGCCATGACGCCTTTTCACCTGCCAGAATTCCGATGCCTGTTGACTGGGATTTGTCCAAATTTACGCCTGATTTAATGACCAGCGCAATGATCGATGTCGAAACCGTGCTGGAGCCCGGCCACCATAACATTAGAATTTCACAGGATTTTTCCCTTGATATAGAGATTCAGGACAAGACTCTGGCCCGAACTGCCATCAGGACCGGTTTTGACGCAGCCGCGGGAAAGGCCGTGGCAGAAAGCATCAGTATCACTCTCAGCCATCCGCTGATAATCAGGAACGTTTTTTCGGCCATCCGAGGCGCTTCCCGACTGATTGAAAACCCGGAAGTGGCTTTGTTTCTGGAGCATTTGATTTCCACTGCGTCAAGATTGACTGTCGGGCTTGAAGCGGCCGTTCCCGCAGCTACCGACAAACTGGAGTCGGTTAAACGTTTTCTGGATTCGGCCGGTTTGCTTGTTCCCGAGGTTGCCGACCTCGCAAAGAAAGGTTTCAACAAGCTCGCTTCAGGCTTTGCCAGTCGGGTCGGGGAGCCACTGTCGATTGAAATCAGTTCTTTGTCGTTCGGGACCGCCGACAAAGCGGCAGAAATACCGGCTACCGGGGTTCTGGTACCAAGATTTTCCGGCAATCTGTGTCTTGCACGGGGCGGGAAGAAGGCTGCCTTCCATTCAATCGAAATTCCGTCCATATTCCTGCCGCGCCTGAATGCCGCGCTTGCTGGCTTCATGTCTGGAAATCCACTGGCTGGCGGCTCGATCCATTCTGAACTGGTTGATATTCCAGATCTTCTGTGCGATTCCACGCGTCTGATCCGATCAATTCAGGGCCGAATAGACGCGGTTGGCAGTCTGCCTCTGGTCGAACTTTCCCTGCGGACAGCGGATAGAACTGACACCGTCCTGACAGCCTGGGCCGAGCGCGAATCAGTTTCCTTCAGCGGCAAGTTCATGGTTTTCAGAAGCGGCGATGACGCGGTCATCGAGCTTGACGAACTGTCGATTGGCGCCTCCGGGTCCAGAAAGTCCTTCGTCTGTGAATCTGGCTTTACCATCAAATCAGTTTTCAAAAACGGCCTTTCGATCCCGGAATCAGTCACAGGTAGTTTCCGTCAGACCAATAAAGGTTCACTGCCCGTGATGATGATGAAGGTCGAACGCAACAACCCTTTCCTGAAATCGGGCAATGCGCTGCTTTTTCAGATTGACGAGATTAAATCGAACGGCACCCTTGAGTTTGAAATACCACGGTCAGGTAATCCGAACTTCAATCTTCCCGACGGCAACGCCGGGTTTTCGGCCGTTTTTTCGATTCCAGACCAGTGCTTCGGAACTGCAGCAAATGCCGAACTGTCCGGCTGTGTAAAAAAGGGACGGGTCAAGGGCAGCGTGTCGATGCAGGACCCCGGAACAATAGATGTTTCAGCGTCATGTCAGTTTCCTGCCGAATTCAGACTTGAAACAGAACTGAAAGGTGTGCGCGAACTGAATATCGAAAGCGGGCGTGTGCTTTTGTCGGCATCCGCGCTGGCCGAGGCTGAAATCGGGGCCACTGTCAGCCTTTATAATCAGGCTCAGGATGGCGCCGCCATAACCCCGAGGGGAACTGTAAGCGTAAATATTGACGCAATTAAATTCGACTCACCTTCACGTTCAATCAGCACGACCGGCCCGTTACATCTGAAAGGTACAGTGCGTAAGGGCATCATCTCCAGGAAGGCTGCCGGGGACATAACGCTGGACCTTGACTGGGCTTCGGAATCAAGGCAACTGCTTACGGTAAAAGATGGCCTGGAAGAAACTCATGACCTGCCGACGCGCTTTGAGGACGGTTCAATCGTCGTTCACCTGAGCCCGGGCGGGCGACTGAATCTGGCGGACAGTGCCGGGGCGCTTATCAGGCCGGAAATCATCAACGCGCTGATGAGCCCGCTGAACCAGTCGGCAGGCCTGCTGGACCTTCTAAATGATGACCAGTTGGTCGAAGGAAGTCTTTCAAGGCTGGCAGATATCATTTCGCTTTTCAGCCGCGACTTCGGCCAGCGCTTCAGCGTCGCCCAGGCGTGGTTTCTGAAAGTCCGCGAATATGTGCGGGATATCGGGATAGTCAAGCCTGCTGACCTGCTTGTTGAAGAAAATCTGGCAAGACTGATTTCCAGAATTATAAGCGGGGATGACAGCGTCGCCGAAGATGCAATCCCGCTGGTTCGGTCAATCAACAGCGGCGGTGGACTTGATAACAGGGCCGCCAGAATGATGCTGATAAAGCATCGCCCCGACATTGATTCGAATTACGAAATCTACTGGATCCTGAAATGGATCGACGTGATCCTGACACCCGCAGGCCTTCATTCCGCGCCACAGCCCGTCAAAGTTGTTCCACTGACAAAAGACCCGTGTCTGGTCCCGAAGTTTTCAGATATGCCTTCAGGCTCCGAAATCTACGACTGGTTCAACGGCCCGCAGATAAAACGGGAAAACGTTGCCCGCGTAGTTGAGCTTGCCCCTCTGATGTTCATTGATCAGATCAACTACATTATTTCAAAGCTGGACAATCCGAAGTTCAAGTCTGAACGGGCGCGGCTTGAATATGTAGTTTCGGCCAAAAAGGCCATCAACACATCCGACAGTGACAGCCTTTTCAACGTAAACATCATTCCAAGGGCGTCTGTGCTGGCGGGCATAGTCGGCGACGCGATAGGGCCGCTGCCCGATGTCGATGTCAACCGTTACGACCTGCCGCCGCCGTGTGCTCTGGGCCCGAAGGACATTGCTGACATACTGGAAACCGGACTGGAAGCGCCTTATCAGGGCGTGCAGACACAGATTAACAACCGCCTGATTCTGGAATATCTGAGACAGAAGGACGGGGATTACCTGATTTCGGTTTTTTCTGAATTAAGCCGTGGCGTTTCGATCAACATGGCCATTCACCTGATGGCATTTTTCCGTCAGGACCAGGACAGGATGAAAGAGCCTGTCGACATCGAAGCTTTCTTTGAAGCAAAGACCGGCCTGACTGCGCCTCGATTCAACGACTTCACGGCTGATGGCAATCGCGTTCAGGAGAGCTACTTCGACGAACTGCACCATCTGGCACTTGCCATGAACGAACGCAGCGCCGTTTACCGCGCGTCCAAGATGTGGCTGCGCGAGGCCATCAAGCCGCCCAGGGCGAAAGGTGTGAAGATTGACAGGAAGCGTCTGGAAGCGGCGGCGGCAGAGGCAAGGGCGCTGATATCGGCGGCCGATGCCATGACATCGAAGATGCTGGCCGAAGGCGAACTGGACAAGGCCACGCGAAACGGTTGCATCAAGGCGTATGAAAAGGCTTTTGCGGCGTGTCGCGACGTTCTTGCCATTGACCCGCTTGGATTCAAGCAACCCTGGTTCAAGGATTTCTGGCAGCGCAACGAAGAGGCGATGCGCGTCAACGTCTGCGTTCGGAACCATCAGAATGACTGCGAGCACGTTCGTTCATGGCTGGCTGAATTCGACCCGACAGGTGAGTCGAAGGCTTTTGCTTCGAAGTCGCCGACGACTTTGAAAGGCGAACAGAAGCTGGTTGACGCATTCATCAGGACGCTGTGGTACCGGCCAGCAGACGTCAAGCGGCTTTGCAGCGACCCGCTGGTACGCCTGCTGATCGATCCGCCGACGGGCGACTATGACTTCACGATTATCTCGGCCATGGGCGTAATAACCGACGCCAAAACCGGTCATGAGCTGGAAAACGCGTTCAACCGACTGAAAAAACACCGAGGCATCGATCTGGTGCGCTGCCCGACCGGCATGATGCGAAGCCTTGAGTTTAACGCCCGCGCCATTATCCGTACCGTTTCGGAAGTCAGCGGCCCATGGGGATTTGTTGGATATTCGCAGGGTTGCGCCAATGAACTGAGGGCCGAGCAGATCATGATGACCGGCACCCCCGCACACCATGAGATGATCGACCGGATGGTAAGCAGAAACCTGATTTTTTCGGCAGCAAACGGTTCAGTTCACGCTTCGTCCGGCGTCGCGGTCATCATCGCCGCAATGACCGAAGGCGAAAAGTTCATGAAGCATTACCAGGGATATTATTCCAGGGAATTTGTCGCGATTGCTCAGCGCGCAGCCCGGGTCATCCTGGATTCAAAGCAGGTCACGTCGTTTATTGCAGGCGCCTGGTCGATGAGCCTTGAACATTCGGCCGACGTCCACAGGAACGGCGTGTTTTTAGAAACGGCGCCGACATCTACCGTTCGCGGGATGATTTCAGCCGAACGCCTGCCTGACGGGCTTAAGTACGTCTTTAACAATCACCTGAAGCTGATGCCGGACCTTGAAACTGACAGTCAGGTCGCGACAGAAGACGCCGTCGGCCACGCCACCAGAATCAAGAATGAACGCACGGCCGTCCTGGAATCGTGCGAAATCGTTTCAGCGCCGATTCACACCCACCACTGGGGTCCCGTTTACCTGGAATCGCTGGCGCTGATGACAGATGAAGACGTGGCTCACTTCCGCTACTGCAATCCCGAAGACATGTACGTCTTCCCCTGGATCGACACAAACATCCGGTTCGGGCTGATCAAGCCACGCTCCGTTTGATTTGGTCACCGCATGCCGGTTGTTGTAAGATGTGGCCCGGATATCGTGGTTTTAATGGAGGTCGCAATGGGTTTTCGTGTAATTAATTTTTCGGCCGGACCAGCCGGTCTTCCGCTTCCAGCACTTGAAAAGGCCCGGGATGAACTGCTTGATTTTGAAGGCACCGGCATGTCGATCATGGAGATGTCGCACCGTTCAAAGACGTACGACAAGGTTCATGAAGGTGCTATCGCCCTGGTCAAAGAACTTCTTGGGGTTCCGGAAGGTTACACAGTTCTGCTGTTGCAGGGCGGCGGAAATCTGCAGTTTGCCATGCTTCCGATGAACGTCCTGCACAGCGGGAAAAAGGCCGACTACATCGTTACCGGCGTGTGGGCTCAGACGGCCGCCAAAGAAGCCATCAAAGTCGCAGGGAAAGACCGCATCAGAATCATCGCATCGACCGAATCCGAAGGGTTCAGGCGCCTGCCGCTGCCTTCGGAATACGCCGTCAATCCTGATTCCGAATACGTCCACATCTGTTCGAACAACACAATTTACGGCACCCAGTGGCACAAGTTCCCGGAAACCGGAAACGTACCGCTTTGCGCCGACATGTCTTCTGACATCATGTGGGCCCCGCTGGACGTGTCGAAGTTCGCGTTCATCTACGCCGGTGCACAGAAGAACCTCGGGCCGTCAGGTCTGGTCGTCGCCATTATCCGCAACGACTTCCTGGAAAAATGCACCGACGAGCTTCCAAGCATGCTTCGCTACAGACTTCATGCCGAAAAGAACAGTCTTTACAACACGCCGCCTACGTTCGGCATATACCTGTTGAAGAACGTTCTTGAATACAACAAGTCAATCGGCGGATTACCGGCCATTGAAAAGAACAACCGTCGCAAGGGCGAGCTGCTTTACGGCTGCATCGACAAGTACCCGGAATTCTACCGTGGTTACGTTTCTGTGAAGGCCGACCGTTCATTCATGAATGTTGACTTCAATCTGCCGACCGAAGAGATGGACGCCGCCTTCGTGGCAGAAGCCGCAAAGCACAACATGATCGGTATGAAAGGTTACAGGACCCTGGGCGGTATCCGCATTTCGATGTACAACGCCGTTTCAGTCAGCGACATCGAGGTTCTGGTCAGCTTCATGGAAGATTTTGTCGCCCGCAACGGGTAGGCAAATAACCCCCGAAATTTTCAAATATCCGGGCACAAACATCGAGGCGACGCTGACAACCACGGCCGACGGCGTTGGACGCCTCTGGCCGCGGCCTTTAAATATCTGGAACGCCCCGTTCGGGGCGTGGGGTTACTTGAAGAAAGGCGGTTCGGTAACTATAATCCCGGTGGCGGTGCCTTCCTTTTTCGGCAGATGGTGATCAACAATGAAATGTACCCGTGCGATTGTGATATTTGCGATTCTGACCGGGGCTTTTGCGGTTGCATGTGAACCGGGCTTTGACGCGTCAAATTACTCGTCCGTATCTTCCCCGATTTACGGTGGCACAGCGGTCAAGGACGGCTCGTGGCCTGCGGTCGGCGCTATATGGCTGGGCACGGAATCAATGTGTACCGGCACCCTGATTTCACCAAAAATCGTTGTCACTGCGGCGCATTGCGTGAAAGGCGAAAACCCGGACAAGTTCACGCTCGGCTATGACATGTACAACGGAACTGACTTTGAAGTGGCCGCGGCTTACTATCCAGGGTCTTTTCCCAGCACAGATCCGTACGTCTATGACCCCGGTGACTGGAATAACCCCGGTTCGCATGACGTCGGAGTCCTGATTCTGAAAACCGCCGTCACCGGCGTGACCCCGATGAAGCTTTTTTCCGAAACATTTTCGACACTTAACAATAAAGACATCATATTCGTAGGTTACGGCAGAAACGATGACGCTTCGGTCAGTGCTGAATATGGTCTGAAATACCAGGTTACACTGAAAATTCAGGATATTGACGTCAACGGCTTCTGGAACTACACAACGCCTGAAGACACCCACAACACGTGCGGGGGCGACTCGGGCGGGCCCGGGTTTGTCCTGGACTCGAAAGGTGCATACGTAATTGCAGGGTTTGTGTCATCCGGCGACGAATACTGTAACCAGGACGGCTACAACATGCGCGCCGACGCCAATGCCACGTGGCTTAACGCCATGATCAAGAAGTACGACTCCGGCACCGTCGTTACACCTGAATGTGGCAACGGCGACTGCGAAACCGGCGAGACGACGCTTAATTGCGAGTTGGACTGCCCGGCAGACCCTGGCGACATCTGGATGGCGTGCGGCACAGATAACGCTTGTCCGAACGGCCTGTTCTGCGTTTCAGCCTATTCGGAAGAGCACTGCACAAAGGCATGCAGCGACCTTGAACTTGGCGGCGACTGCGGCTATCAGGACATGGCGTGTATGGAACTGGGCGACGGCAGCGGTGCCTGCATTCAGACCGATGCGGTCTGTGGCGACAATTTCTGCTGGTACGGCGAAACGGCTGCAACATGCCCTGATGACTGCGATTTCAACTGCCGCGAACTTGCCTGGGAAGGCTGCTGCTTAAGCGCAACCGCCCTGGCATACTGTGACAACGGCCAGATTAGATCCTACGACTGCTCACCTGATCAAGTCTGTGGCTGGACAACTGACGGCGATGGCAGTTCTTATTACTGGTGCGTTGACGGCACCACCGGCACCGCCGACCCGTCCAATAAATTTCAGATGTCATGCGAGGGCATTTTCAGCTTTGAAGTCTGTGGCAATGGAACTTGCGCCGACCTCGAAACTGAAGCGAATTGCCCGGCGGACTGTCATCCGGAACCGGTCTGCGGCGACGACAAATGTTCCGCTCCATCAGAAACTGTCGCCAACTGCCCGCAGGATTGCCAGATTACGGTGGATGACTGCGGGAATGGCGAATGCGATGGCGACGAAACGATCGCCACCTGTCCGCAGGACTGCGAAGTCACCAATACCGATTGCGGCAATGACATTTGCGAGACCGGTGAAACAAAAACGAGTTGTCCGCAGGACTGCCGTGACGTGTCTGTCTTCTGCGGAAACAACGCCTGCGACACCGGTGAAAACTGCACCGTGTGCCCGGAAGACTGCGGCCCGTGCGATGGCGCCGATGCGACCGGCGATGCAAGTACTTCCGAAGACGTTACGCCACCGTCATCCGGCGGTTGTTCAACCAGCACGGCACCGGTCAGCCAGACTGGCGTTCTGGTCGTTGTTGCGCTTTTTGGTCTGGCGATTGCGGTTCGCAGACTTCGCCGTTACGCCTGAATTTCAGTATCGCCCGAAAAGGCGATCTAACTAACCGGACTTACTATGATTGTTGCGGTCGCCATGAGTGGTGGTGTGGACTCTACTGTCGCAGCGTCCATGCTTGCGAACGCCGGCCATGAAGTCATTGGCATTACGTTTTTGACAGGGTTTTCACCTGATTCCGGCGAACATGCAATCCAACGGGCTTCATCAGCGGCGGCCAGCCTTGGAATCAGGCATCACGTCGTTGACTTTTCCGAAGTGTTCCGCCGACTTGTGATTGACCAGTGCGCCGCGACTTACGCCATCGGACGAACCCCGAACCCGTGCGTAATCTGCAATCCTGTCTTGAAATTTGGAGTCCTTCTTCAAAAGGCGCGTGACCTTGGTGCCGACCGCCTGGCAACCGGACATTACGCCAGGATCGTGACGACCGTTGATGGTGGACCGGCGCTGGCAAAGGCAGTTGACCAGACAAAGGACCAGTCGTACTTTCTGCACAGGGTAGGGCGCGATGCGCTGGGCCAGGTGCTGTTTCCACTGGGATCAATGCATAAATCTGACGTCAAAATCATGGCTGCTGCGCTGGGGCTGCAGTGCGCCGATGACGCCGAAAGTCAGGACATCTGTTTTGCGCCAAAGGATCGCGAACTTTATCAAGTACTTCGGGATATTACCGGCATCCGTGGACCGACCGGCCACATACTGTCAACGACAGGGGAAGTGCTGGGCGAGCATGACGGAATTGACGCGTTCACAATCGGGCAGCGACGTGGAGTCGGGGTCGCGCTTGGTACCCGCGCATGGATTACCAGGATCAGACCTGAAGGCGATGTCGTGTTGTCGGTTGAACCACCCGATCTGGACGGCACTGTAGTGCACGTTACTGACGCCGTCTTCAATCAGTCCGTTTTTGACGATTACGTCGCCGCGGCAGGTGACCCGGCACACGCTCTGACAGCAAAAGTCAGATACGCGCAGAAGGCGCTGCCGTGCCTGCTGACACGCTCGTCGGACACAGAATTCACTGTCGAATTTCAACAAAATGTTCGGGCCATCACACCGGGACAGGCGGCTGTAGTATATTCAGGGGACGTGGTGCTTGCAGGCGGCTGGATAGCATAAATGAATCTCAAGCTGGAATATCCCGGATGCGTGAAAGTTCAGGCGATTTCAAATCGTCTGGACATGATCGGCGCAAATATCACGGCTGATATAGCTTTTGAGCTTTTCGAGGAGCTTAACGCCGCATGGTCACTGGGCCTGGACTTCGAAGCGACCGGACAGGCCGTCAATTTGTTTTCACGACTGGCGGCCGCTGCAGCGGATCAGGCACCGACCGCCCCTGGAAAAGCGGCCCAGATATATTCAAGAAATATTGAACGGATGCTTCAGTCCTGGCGGTCAATCCGCGAGCCGTTAATCCCGATGATTGCCCCGCAGGACCAGATATCTGCATGGCAGGCTGTAGATTCCCTGCTGGCTGCAGTAATCCGGGCCAACTTTCACGAGGCGATGATCAACCAGGGTTTCCAATACCTGGCAAAAGCGGTCTATCCGGCGTCGGCCACCGCTACAGTCCTGACCAGAAGACTGCTGACCCTCGGCGTAATCGACAAACGGCTGATCGGGCTTGTGCAGTTCCTGAATGAAAACGCCAGGTTCCCGCAGGAACTTGCGCTTGCGCGTGCAACCGCATCCCGCCTTGATTTTCAGCTTGCGCAGGCCGCTTCAAAGCGTACCGGCGCGGCCCTGGAAGCGTTAAGACGACTTCACATTGTTGACGAAGCCGTGACCGACACGTTCGGCAGTGACCTGTTTGTATGCGTAATTGAAGGGGGCAACCGCGAAGCGGCAGACCTTCTTACAAGACAGGTTCTTGCGGCAAAAAGCGAGTGGAACACATCGGACCCGTATGTAAGCAACTATGTGGAATACATTCTTGGCAGAATCGACGCCGGGGCCGGTGACCGGGACAATGCGATGCGCGTATTTTCCCAGCTTATAAAGGCCGGTTTTGCACCGCTCGATTCAAGCCTGTATCTGGCGCATCTTGCGATTTGTCAGGGGCGCAATGCACAGGCGGCGGCGGCAATCGAGGCTCTGGTTCAAACATCGGCCATCCCGGTCGAATTTGCTGACGCCTTCAGCGGTGTTGCCAACGCATACAGGCGGGCCGGGGGCGACAAGGACAAACTGGCAAGGCTGTTTCCAACTGAACAACTTGTGGTCACCTGCCGGGCCAACCGCGACCGCATTGACAGCGAATTCAAGACAGCCGCCGAAAACAACCGTTCGGCCGCGATTGACGCGTTCTGGAAAAACCGTACGTACACACTTGTTTCCGGGGTTGGAAAAGTACTGGAAGCTGCTGATTTTGATTTCGCGGCAGCAGGAAAAGGCCCGGGCCGGACAATTAAACTGCAGCAGAACCTGTTGTTACAGTCGTGTATTGACCAGATTCCAGAGATGTCCCCGATAGCCAGACAGACGTTTTTTGAGGCCGGTCAGACTGGCGTTCCAGCTTCCGAAGTCATCGCGCAAGTTACCGAATTAACACGCGACATAAGCGGGGACTTCGAACAGCTTTCAAAACTGCTTCCGGGGTGGGCCCAGTCTTCGTCGGTCGCCCGCAACCGTCTTGACCAGGCAATGGCCACGCAGACGATGTCTGCCGTTGAAGCAATTCTTATCCAATATCTGAACCTGCCCGGCATACCGTCAGAATTGCTGGCAATGCTTTATGGATCGGCTTCAATAAAGGCTGACAAACCGGCATCGCGTGAACGCATGCTGCAAATCGGCGTGCGTTACTGGAAGGCAGCGCGGGGCCATGCAGCCGGGCGCATCCTGGCCATCATCCGGGCTGCAGCGTTCAAAATTCTGGATGACAGTTCTGTAAAGGCCGGATGGTTTACGGCGCTTGAAGCTGTGCTTGACACGATGCCCGATGATGACACCAGAAGGGAGCTGGCCGACTGGTTTCTAAAGTGTTCAGTTCAAAATGACTCTGACCGCATCGAACTGGCGGTCGGACGTCTGATTTCCCAGCGGCTCGGGCCCCCGTTTGACGACAGTGTTCGCGCGCATCTGCGGGCCCTTGTGACAAGCGGGGCGCGACAGCTTGACGCGACTGAATCAGCGGCCGTCTGTACAACCAGAATTGACTGGCTGTTTGAATGGTGTGCCGGTGATCCCGGCGCAGATCATATGGTGGCCGACTGGTTCATGCAGTGGGTTCAGGTCCAGGGTCAGGACGAACTGGCCGAAACTGTTGAAGTAGTTGACGTTGCATTCCATGCAATCAACAGGATGACTGACCAGGAATCAATACAGCGACTGGCCGTCGTCGCCCTTGAAATTCTGAAATCCAGACTTGGCGAGCATGCATCCGACAGAAAGTACACGGAAGCGCTGCTTTCACGCATGGAGTCACTTTCCAGCCTGATCCCCGAGATTTCCGGACTGATAGAGGCGCATCGACTTGTACAGAAAGATTCGCAGCTTGTCTTTTTTGCCGCGGTCCTGGGCGGCGCGGCAGTTGTGGCTGTTGCCTTGCTGCTGTTGTACTTTTATGGCGGCTGATCCGCCTTCAGTCAAATAAGAGGTCCGGTCCATGAATAAAGTCACTGCTGGCCTGATAATTTCGTTCTGCATGCTTTTCGCATCAAAGGTAAATGCAATGGAAAATCCCCTGTCGAACCCTGAAATCGATCAATTTACGCTTCCCAACGGCCTGAAAGTATTCATGGTTGTTGACAAGACCGCGCCACTGGTCGCCGTTGACATCAACTATCATGTCGGCTCGCGCAATGAAAAACCGGGGCGCACCGGCTTTGCCCACCTCTTTGAACACATGATGTTTCAGGGGTCAAAGAACTATAACGACGACTATTTCAAGCCTCTGCAGGACATCGGGGGGCAGGTTAACGGCGCGACAAGCACTGACCGCACAAGATACTGGGAAATCGTTCCTGCCCCGTATCTCGAGCGCGTCCTGTGGCTGGAATCTGACCGCATGGGCTACCTGCTTGATGCGATGACGCAGGAACGCCTGGATAACCAGCGGTCGGTCGTTTCCAATGAACGTCGGCAGAACTACGACAACCGCCCGTACGGCACGGTGTGGGAAAAGATGGCTGCCGTTCTTTACCCGGCATCGCACCCATATTCCTGGCTGACAATCGGTTCGATGGAAGACATCGGCAGGGCGACACTCGCGGACGTGACTGACTTCTTCAAGACATATTACACGCCGAACAACGCGACGCTGGCGATTGTCGGCGACTTCGACCCCGAAGCCGCGAAAGCACTGGTGATGAAGTACTTCGGGGCCATCCCGCCGGGACCGCCCGTTTCCGCCATTAAAAACTGGGATGTGTCACTTCCTTCCGACGTTATCCTGGACATCACCGACCGCGTACAGCTTCCGCGCACTTACGTCGCATGGCCGACAGTTACCCAGTTTGCTGCCGACGAAGCCGCACTCGATGTATTCGGAATGGTCCTTGGTGGCAGTAAAACATCCAGGCTTTTCAAAGAGTTGGTCTATAAGCGCCAGATCGCTCAGGACGCTGTCGCAGGGCAGCGAAGTTCGCAGATTGCCGGCGTTTTCGACATGATGCTGACTCCGCGTCCCGGTATTGACCCGGTCGAGCTTGAAAAGGCGGCTATCGCCGTTGTGGAAGACACACTGAAAAGCGGAATCACAAAGGATGAACTGGAAAGGGTTCAGATTTCGCTGACTTCATCATTCGTAAAGGACATGCAGCATATCGGGGGGTTCGGTGGCGTTGCCGACCGCATGAACGCTTACCAGCACTTCATCGGCCGACCGGATGCGTTCAAGATGGACCTTCAAAGATACCTGGACCTGAAGCCGAAAGACGTCACGGATGTCGCACGAAAGTACCTGAAAGGCTTCAAGGTTACAGCCCGCGTAATGCCCGATGGAACGCCTGCCGTTTCAGGGGCGGCAGATGCCGACCGGACCAGCCTGCCGGGGCGCGGCAGGGAATCGGCCTTTGACCTGCCGGAACGCGATACGTTCGAGCTTTCAAACGGACTGAAAGTAGTTCTTGTGCAGCAGCACAAGGTCCCGCTGGTCAGCATGAACCTGATTGTTCCGGGCGGGAGTTCCGTCGATCCGGTCGGGAAGGAAGGGCTGGCGTCGATTATGGCGGCACTGATGTCCGAAGGTGCCGGAACCAGAAATTCCAATCAGTTTGCCGAAGCAGTCGAGTCAACAGGTGGGCAGCTTGACGTCGCCGCAGGGCCTGACTCGTGGTTTGTATCTTCATCGGTCCTGAAAAGTTCGATTCGGCAAATGCTTGAATTGATGCAGGATCTTGTCAGCCGTCCGATGTTCCCGGCTGCTGAGCTCGAACGCCAGCGCAGCGAGCGTATGACGCGGTTGACCCAGTCCATGGACGTTCCGCAGTACGTCGCGTCCGTCGCTGCCAAAAAGATTGTATATGGCAGCCATCCTTACGGACACCCAACGATGGGCACCCGTCAGGCGGTCGAGTCGCTGACGCTTGATGAAGTCAAAAACGTTTATAAGAAGTGGTTTTACCCTGAAAACGCCGTACTGATAGTCGTTGGTGATGTCACCAGGACCGAGATCGAGGAAGCACTTGCAAAGACTGTCGCCACATGGAAGAACTCTGCTGACGTGCCTGACCTGGTCCTTCCTGCCGTCAAAGGTGGCCCGGGGTCCGTGACTGTGGTCGATATGGCCGGGGCCCTGCAATCGGTAATTGTGGCAGCCACAGCCGCACCTGCCCGGAAAGGTGTCGATATCGCCGCGATGGATGTCCTGAACACGGCGATCGGCGGCCAGTTTGTTTCACGCCTGAATCTGAATCTTCGGGAAGACAAAGGATACACGTACGGGGCCAGGTCGTCGTTTGACCTGAATTTAACCGGCGGGGCCTTTGCCGCATCGACGCCGGTTCAGACTGAAGTCACCGGACTTGCTGTAACCGAAATAATCAAAGAACTCAGGGACATATCATCAACAAAGCCTATAACTGACGTTGAATTGAAGTACGTTCAGGATTCGATCATCAACGGGTACGCCGGCAGATTTGCAACTATCGAACAGATCGCTGGCGAACTGATGGACATCTACATGTTCGACCTTCCGATTGACTCGCTGGAAACGTACCCGCTGGAAGTAAAAAGCGTTACCGGCGCCACGGTGACTGCGGCCGCCACAAAGTATCTTGACCCGAACCGCCTGTCGATCGTGATTGCGGGCGACGCGTCGAAGGTCGTTCCGTTGCTTCGCAAGGCCGGAATCAAAGACGAAATCAATGTGATTGATCGAGATGGGAAAAAGGTCCAGTGACCGGCTTTACTGAACTTCGGCGACGAACGCGTCAGGACTGAAAGGCGTACCGAAGGCCGCCTGAACAAATTCAGGCAACGGTAACGTCATCCCCGGTTCAAAAATCTTCGTAATCATGAACGCGCCGAAATCCTTTTTGCCAACGAAATCAAGCGTATTAGTCGGACCTTCGTGACCGGCTATCTCGGCCAGCTTCTTGCGCGTCATCGCCGCAAACAATTCGCCCATGAAGTAGTTGTGGTAGTAAACCGGGGCAATTGTGAAATGCGGCTTTGCGGCCCAGTCAGGCAGCGTATTGCGGTCAGCAGGCCTGTTAAGCCCCTGGAACTGTTCGACATAGTCGTACCAGACCTTATTAATGTCTTCAAGGTCAGGATTCGAATACAAATCGCGCTCAAAGAAGTACATGACCATCGCCCATCTGGCGAAAATCAACTGTTCGCGCTTGCGCTGCTTTGCCAGCTCAGGCGCGACCTTGTCAACCAGGGCTGGATCGGCCTTCAGATACGTTTTCAGCCATGTCGTCGTCTTCGGGAGCGCGCCGAACATCATCGCGACACCTTCAGTCGTCAGGATATGGGCTGAATCACGCAGCGCCCATGGGAGCTTCGGATTATTGTACTTTGCGTAAGCGGCGTGCCCGGACTCGTGAAGCATGGTGTCCATCCACTCGGCCGTCGGCTTGATATTCAGAAGCATCCGCACATCGCCCATGCGGTCCATGTCGGTACAGAAAGCGTGCTGGTCCTTGCCTTCGCGCTCGTAGTAATCAGAATTCGTGATGATGGTATCAAGCGGCATTCCGATGTCAGCAAACACCTTTTCGCCGATGGCAACTATGTCTTCCTTCGTTTTTCCCTTGTAGAAGACGTCCAGATCAAGATTTTCCGATGGCGGGGCCGCCTGGAAGAACGGATTGTCGTAATGCCAGGGCGCCAGAGTCTTCGCATCAACCTTGAATTTACGTCCAAGTTCAGCGTCCATTTCGGCCTTCATATCCGCAAACGGCTTGTCTGTCTTCAGCTTCAGCTCTTCGAACAGCTTTGTGACCATGGCCGGGTCGTGTTCCTGCATGCGCATCTTCATATCCCAGAAATTTTCGAAGCCAAGCATCTTGGCTGCTTCATTCCTGGTCCTGGCAAGATCCAGAAGCATCGGGCCGACCTTCTGTCCGACCTGCTTCAAAGCCTCCCACGCTTCCTGCCGCTTCGCCACGTCGAGTTCCTTTGAAAGGACTTCAAGCAGGTCATTGTTGGAAAGCTTCTTTCCACCGACTTCGGCGCGGAAAGTATTGAAAACCATTTCAATTTCAGACGCCTTGTTAACCAGCTTTTCAAGCATTTCCTTTGGAAGCTGGTTTTCGCGGTAACTGAGCTCAATAACTTTCAACGCACGGGCGGTCACCGGGTCAAGAAGGTCCTTGTGCACAAGGAAGCTTTTGATTTTATTGAACTGCTCGAAACTTGAATGGTATTTTTTCAATTCAAGGTCATTTTTGGCGTACTCGTCAAAAGCGGCCTTGTCGCCGGTATTCGCGGCCTTCCAGTAGGCGAGGGCTGACGCTTTGTAAAGTGCCCCGGCCACAGTTCCATATTCAGCAACAAATGCCGCGGCCGCGCGGTTAATCTCTTCTTTGTTCACAGCTTCATCCGCCTTTTTCACGGCAACACCTTCAACAACCGGGGCGACCGGTTGCTCTTGGGATGCAGCCTGAATGGCCGCCTCAACCGAAGGATCATCCTTGCAACCGGGAAAGGCAATCAGGCACACAGCACCAGCCAGTACCAACAGACGCTTCATGGAATCCTCCTGATTTATGGAAAGGACCGATGTAGTTAATTAATCCGATTAAGGTTTCCGGTCAACGGGAAATCCGGAATGTTCTACTTATCAAGAAGGTCCACACCACGCGCAACGGCCAGCGAGTATCCAGCCGAATCGACATTAACCCTTGCGATTATCAGGTCATTTGCGGCCGCGATCTGACGGGCCTGCAAATCCAGAAGCGCCGTAACATTTGTTTTACCCCGGCCGTACTGGATTCTGGCCGCAGCCAGTTTCTTATCTGCCAGTTCGAAAGTCTTCAGAACATCAGCAACTCTTTCCTGTGCCCCCTGCAACTCAAGCCACGCCGACTCAACCTCCAGACGAACTTTATCTTCAACATCGTCAAGCTCGGCCTCGGCCTTATCCTGCGCGACGCCGGCCGTGCGCATCTTTCGATAGTCAACGCCCCACGCCCAGACATCCCAGGAAAGGACAAGTCCGCCGAAATAGGCACTTTCCGCCTGCATCTGACCGGTACCCTCGGTGTTGTGGTATCTCCCCACAAGATTAACCTGCGGCATCATTTTTCCCACTGCAACCAGTTTTCCATATTCTGCAGCAGTGTTCTCATACCGCGCCGAGATCATTTCGGGCCGCGCGTTGACAGCGTCGTCCTGCGCTTCCGGCAGCGAATCACCGGCGGGCAATTCTTCTGGATGAAGATTTACGCCATACGGATCAGGCTCGAGTTTCGCGTCAAGAGGCCGTCCCATAAGCAGATTCAGTTCGGCGCGCGCCAGACCGGCGGCTTTCCAGACCTCAAACTGATTCTTCAGATAATCGGCCCTGGCTATCCTGATTTTAGCAGCGTCACTGCGCTTGAGACGTTTGCGATGCCGGACGCCCTTTGACCGCTTTTCAAGTTCGTCAAGCGTCAACAGACCGGCTTGAATCACGCTTTCCATGTGCGTGGCGGCGACAAGAGCGATGTATGCCTTGACGACACCAAGCTCAACCTTCCGTTTGACAGATACGCCATCCTGCCTGGCCGAATCAACAAGCGCCTTGCTGACAACCTCGTTGTTATGCAGGATAAAGAGCTGCCCGACCGGCTGATAAACCGTCATTCCACCTTCAGTAACCCTGGTCTGTTTCACTTTTATCTTCAGGGTGTCGCGCTGGAAAGCCGCGATCTGTTCCTGATTGTCATCAGACAAAAACCCTTTGAAATCGCCAAGCAGCGTCCCCAGAAACGACAGGTCAACCCTCAGGACGGCGGCGTTGTCGTACTTGATAACACTTCCATCGACCTTGATTATCGGCAGATACGTGATTCGCGTCGTCTTCTGTTCACCTTCACGAATCTTGATCTCGAGGTCAGAAATTTCAATCTTTTTATTGTGTTCCAGCGCCACAGCAAGACAGTCCCGAAGTCCCGTAACATGGCCGGCATCGAGTGTGGCGTTAATTGCAGCTTCCACCGGCTCGGCAGCCGATGCAGAAAGCGGAAAAAGACCCAGAACTAAGACGGTACATGCGTTGAAGAACCGAAGCTTCTGAGTTGGCATCTGATCATTTGTCCACGAACCTTTTCACACGATAGGCTTTGTGACGCAAACTTAGCAACTATGCAGGCCCAAGTGGCGGGGATCCTGTGGCAAGCGGCAATCGAATTGTCACGATGAGCCCCCCGGAAGGGCGGTTATCAGCGCGCACAACCCCGTGGCAGGCGTTGACGGCGGTCTTGACGATGGCAAGGCCAAGCCCGACGCCGCCAGATTCCCTGCCGCGTGAAGATTCAATCCGGTAGAACGGTTCAAATATCTGCTGGAGCATCTCTTCAGGGACACCGGGACCGCTGTCACTGACTTCAATAACAGCATCGACACCATCGCGCCTGGCCGACACGGAAATCGGGCCGGAGGTACCAGCATAGCGCAACGCATTTCTGACCAGATTGGCCACGGCCCTGGTCAGCAGTTCACCGTCAGCATTCACGTCAAGATCTTCGGGAACAGATATATTCACTTCAATGTTTTCATCTGGAATCTCGCGGTCAACGACACGCGCAATAGTCTGGAACAGATTGATTTCACCAAGTTTTACACGCCCGCTAGCCGGGTCTGAGCGCGAGAATGACAAAAGACTTTCCACAAGTTCAGACATCTGCTGAATATCTTCTTTCAACGCCAGTACGCGGTCACGATTCCCGTCGGACATCTGTTCTTCAAGAATCGAGATGCCAAGTTGCATCCTTGCAAGCGGCGATGCCAGCTCGTGGGCGGCGTCCCCAAGGAAACGTTTCTGCCCGAAAATCATGCGGGAAAGGCGCATCGACATTTCGTTGATTGCCGTCGCCAGACGCCCGATCTCATCGTTACGCCGAAACTTCAAAGTGGAATCAAAATTGCCCAGGGCAATCCTTTCCGTCGCATCTGTCATCTGTCGTAAGGGCTTGGAAATGTGACGGATCAGCGGAATCCACAAGATGGTCGAAAGGACTATCAGTATCAGCGCCATTATGATCCAGGGGGTCGGGTCCATGAACAATCCGTTGCCGGTGATCGAGTCAGACCGACCGATCAGAACTACGTCAAACGACTTTCCGCCATCATTTCGAGATATTGGCAGACGAATTCCGGACCAGTACTGGGATGGGTCAGACGTCTTCAGCTTGAAATGAGGCGGTTTGAAACCCCTGTGCATCCCGCACATTCCGCCTGCGCGACAGGACGGGTTGCCACATCCGCCACCATGCGAAACGTCGCCACCGCACGTGGCAGCACCGAACACATCACCCGGTGCATCATCCGGGGCATCACCGGGAGGCGGGGCGGGGAAAGGTCCGCCTGCCGGACCGCGTGGCCACTTCTGAATTTCCGCCAGCACTTTGCCCGGCAGCTTCAATCCATGCCCGGCGATAAACACGCCAGCCGGTGTAAACAGGCTGAAATCGACCTTGTAAACTTCTGAATATCCTTCCAGAATCCGGTCCCAGTCCGACTTTTCAGCCTGAGTGATATCGCGCATGACGTTAAAGCCGACGATCGGCATTCGATTCTGATTCTTTCCAAAAATTGCGGACTCAGGGCCGACCCTGAAATCAAGGTCAAATGAAAAATAGATAAGGCCGCCCACCACCGCGAGGTTCAAAAAGAACCAGAGCAGGATTTTCACAAACAGCGTCTGACGAATCTTCATAACGCCCCCGGTGCAGAAATCACGATCAGCGCAACAATCAGGATCCGTTTAGAAATCCCGGGTCGGCTCCATGAACATATACCCGACCGAACGCACCGTCTTTATAAAACGCGGGGCCTTCGGATCGTCTTCCATCTTCCTTCGCAGCGATGAAATATGCACGTCAATTGAGCGGTCAAACACTTCATAGTCCCTTCCGGCAACCTTATCCAGAAGCTGATCCCGGGAAAGGACCCGCCCAATCGAGCTGCAGAGATGGTACAGCAGCTCGAACTCCACCGGCGTCAGGTCAACCGGGACACCATCAATCTTCAGCGACCTTGAAAGATAGTCAATCTTCAGGGGCCCGACTGAAATGGTCTGGGACGAGCCGGGTGCTTCACCGGCGCCCGCCAGTCCCGCTGTCAGACTGCGTCTCATGACGGCACGAAGCCTGGCCAGCAGTTCGCGGGTTGAAAAAGTCTTCGGCAGATAGTCATCGGCACCCATCTCCAGGCCGACAATCCTGTCAGTTTCATCACCCCGGGACGTCAACATCAGAACCGGAATGCTGAAATCCCGCCGCAGATGTTTCAAGACCTCGAATCCGTCCATCCCGGGAAGCATGACGTCCAGAATCACAGCCTGAAAATCACCGGTCCGCAACATCTCGAGTCCGGCTGGACCGGTAAACGCCATCGCCACGTCATATCCGTGAGGCCCGAGGTAATCCCTTACCAGACCGCACAGCTTCTGGTCGTCATCAATAATAATGATTCTTGCGGCACCACCGTCAGCCGCATCCTTTCGGGAATCAATTTTCGTGTTGGTGTTAGTCAAGGCTGAATACCTCCGGCAACTACATCTTAACAATAACGCCTTCATTCAATCCATCAACCCTGATTACAAAAGATTTACAAAGACTTACCACAAGAAAATAATTCCTTAACAATGAAGCTGCATTATAAGATTGGATGTTGAACGATTTCCGTTCACAGGAGGACATCATGAAAAAGATTCTTACGATTGCCGGTGCGATGTTCGCTCTTCTGATGATTGGTTCAACCCCGGCCATGGCGCAGCATTGTGGCGGACACGGCGGTCAGGATTCCGGTCCTGCCGTTTTTGGTGGCGGAGTAGAAGGCGGCGGGTGCGGCGGCGGATGCATGGGCGGCGGGCATGGCGGGAAACATAGTGAAAACCATGGCAAAGGCGGAAAGATGGGCCACGCTTTCTGGAAAAGCCCGGAAGTCGCTAAACAGCTTGCTTTGACCGATGTTCAGATCAAAAAGATTGAAGCCATACACGAAAACGTGATGAAAACTGGCGAGGCCGTCCGTAAGGAAATGAAAGACCTGAAGGGCACAATGAAGGAAGCCTTCAAGGCGACCCCGGTTGATGCAGCCAAGGTTAAGGCCATCGCGGAAAAGATCTCCGTGAAAAAGAACGCCATATTCCTGATGCACGTTCAGATGAAAGCAGAGACGATGAATGTGCTGACTGCAGCGCAGAAGACGAAGCTGTTTGAAATGAAGCCCGGCATGGGCGGCGACTGTAAGTGCGGCAAGGGCGGCGACTGTAAGTGCGGCGCGGACTGCAAATGCGACAAAGCTGGTGGCGACTGTAAGTGCGCGAAAGGCGGCGATTGCAAGTGCGGCGCGGACTGCAAATGTGACAAAGCTGGTGGCGACTGCAAGTGCGACAAAGCTGCCGGTGGCTGC
>CAZFVA010000005.1:33445-43896 GCA_964522105.1 uncultured Anaeromyxobacteraceae bacterium | reverse complement strand
CAAATGTGACAAAGCTGGTGGCGACTGCAAGTGCGACAAAGCTGCCGGTGGCTGCAAGTGCGGCGAAGCCGGTGGCTGCCCGATGATGGATGATGACGACGACGATGACGAGTGAATGGCCGCTACCGTTTCACGGACTGATTCCACGCAGCGCTATCAAATCTTTTTGTAAATAATTCTTGCAGTTATCTGAACCGGCGCCACTGAGCCGTCTGCCAGATTTCCCTTGATGTGGTAAGTGATGCCATGTTCGCTTGAGTACTTATCTGCCTGGCTGACGTAGGCCCACCAGAACGTGTAGCCTTTGCCGTTTTCTTCAGGATGGAAAAAACTGACAGGGGACGGCAACAACATGTGGGGATAGTATCCCCAGGTAGTGCCGAATTCGACGTTGACTGCCGGCTGCGATGAAGGGTCCATCGCCATAGTCGCGTCGGCCCACCGCATTTCCAGAAGCATCTTCGCGTGGGTATGTTCGTCAGCGTCAAAATCACCGTTCACGTCATAAGTATCAAGACTGAAAGCAGGATTGGCCGAATCGATGACAGTCATCATACGAATCGCGTTAAATCCATCGCCATTTTCGCCTGTGTCAAAGACCCCGGACATGTCAATCGAGCTGCCGTTCGGGGGCGGCCAGTCAATAGTTCCCTTCACAAGACCGTGGTCGGGATGGTAGTACGCCACACCGTTTACGACCTGACCCATGTACTCGGTATAGCCCGAGAACTTCTTGCAACCACTGACTGCGCCCATGGCGGTGTTAACTGTCACATCAACTTCATCAAGCGTGTAAGTCGCAACGACGTCAACCTGATTCAAGTTGGCCGGATTAGTCGGATCGCCGACATAGGCACTGCCTTTGACCGGAACTGTATTGACCTGACCTATGGGTGGATCAATGTCAATCGTGACCGGCGCATCGGTAGTCCCCGATATGAACGGCTCGCCCGGCAACGTAACGCCATTATCTTTCCAGTAAACCTGACCACCGGCAAAAACGACCTTGGTCGGCTGCCAGTCGGCAAAGACCATCACACCTTCATCCGAACCAGCAGCCGTATTTTTTACCTGATACACAGGAAATTCCCTGCCACTGACCGTGACAGTATCAACCCGCCCGGATACCAGATTGGTTGGAATTCCGTCATAACTAAGCGAATTAAAGGTATATTTCGTCGTTTCTGTGATGCCGCCGAAAGGCCCCTTCGAATCGACGACGCCATCGTCCGCCCCGCAACCGGCAAACAGAAGGCCAAGTGACAGCACCACGAACGAGGTACCGACGACAAACATCTGACGCTTATTCATTTTAACCATCATTACACCTCTGCCTTTTCCCCATAGACTGGTTGAACCCGGTACGCTGATAGTCTGATTTATCCCACGTTGTGTCAACTAGAAGGCATAACCGAGGTCGAACTGAACCATATAATAGGGTCCGGCGCCGATCGTCGAGCAACTGGCCCCGCTGGGGCAGGCATCCTGCAGGACCGCAAACGCCCAGCCGAAACCGCCGCCCAGACCGATGTTAAAACCGCTGTTCCATATCCAGCGCCAGCCCATTTCAGCGCCAGGTGTAACAGCAAGAACCCCGAGATAATCATCGGCAGTAAGCGGAAATGTCTTTGAAATCTGAACAAACGCCCCGATGAAATACCCGTTGTTAGGATGGCGCGGCCAGAAGAGCAGCGAAAACTCACCACCAACAGCATGAAAGGGCATCAGCAGAGGGGCCACATAAACTACTTTGGCACCAATCGTAATCAAATCCGCCAGCCCGCGGTCGTAACCAATCTTGATTCCGCCGACTATCAAACCGAGCGGGTTAAACGTGAAGTTGTTGTTTTTCTGGATATTCCTTCTGTCATTCTTGTGCAGACTAAGATTGTAATTTCTGGCAGCTTCAGCCTCTGACTTGGCCCTGTCGGCATCAGCCCGGGCTCTCTCGAGCTCAAGCTTAGCCTTTTCCAGTTCGTAATCGCGCAGGCTTTCAGTCGGCGCAGCCTGCTCCTGAGTGTAGCGATCGACAGGAGGGCTGCTGTAATCTGAATTGCCCTGATCGGGCTGTTCCTGCGAATATCCAAATACGGAAAAACAAACGACAACGATTGCCAGAACGAAGCCAGTCAAAACCTTGAAAGACATGTGAGCCTCCAGTCAAAACACCGGGGATTACGTTTACTGTTACGGCATAATAATCGCGGAATCAAAGACAAGTAAATAGACTATTTAAGGAATCATAAAATCAAAGCGGGGAAACGTTCGGCGTACCTTTGGTAGGGGTGGGCAGGGTGGCAAAGTCACCGGAACCATCGGGATAACGGCCCCAACTGAAGCCTTCAAGAGCTTCGCCATCAAGCCATGAAGCAGAAGTCACAAGATTCCCGTCAGCATCAAAAATGCGGACCTGATCTGCATTGCCAAAACCGAAATTGAACACGTGAAGCCCCGTACCGCCTCTACCCTCAAGTAAAAGGAAAGCACCAGGTTCAATCGTTGTGCCGACCACAAACTCAAAAGTGTGAAGGGCGTCATCGTTCTCGTCACGGAATGTCCAGCCGGTCAGGTCGATCCTGACATCGCCGATATTTAACAGTTCAACCCAGTCAGGCCCGCTGAGGACGGCCTTGGCCACAACTTCATTTACGACAAGGCCGGGAACAGGGACCGACACATCGTCCTGAACATCGCCGCCGACATCACCAGTCACATCAGTCCCACCAATATCAGTCCCATCCGGCACGTCAACAGGATCGACCACGTCTGGCAGCACCGTATCCGAACCGCCATCAACATTGACATCACCTGGCACATCGACAACGCCGTCGGGCAACACAAGATCATTAACCACGGTGTCACGCCCGGTATCCGCCACAGTGGTGTCATGCGGAACATCTGAATCGATGGCGTCAGCCGTGTCGGCAGGTTGCGTATCAACCGGCTGAACTGCCGGACTTGAACACGCAACGACTACTACCGCCAGCACCACAGCAGACAGGGAAAAAAGCTTCATACTCAGGCCTCACGATTCGATCTGCGCAATCTACGTGCGCCCCACAATCCAATCAGCGCGAACATAAGGAACAGCGGGACAATACTGCCGGCCGACCCCGGCACGCCACTGTCGCAACCGCCATGGCGAACAGCCACGACGTCATCATCGGTAGAACTGTCAGACGGCGCGATGAAATCAGAAATCTGCGTATCCTGAATGTCGCTGCCTTCATCGCCAGTTGACACATCAGCGATTATATCAAAATCATCTACGCCATCCGCATTCCCGCACCCGGAAATCTGCACATTGGAGCAAATGGATATCTGATCGTGACACACATCGGTAGTACACGGGTCGTCGTCATCACAGTCGGCGTCAGCAATGCAGCACCCGGCAATCGCCGCGTACACGCAGCCTGTGACCGGATCACACGAGTCATCAGTACACTTGTTGTGGTCATCGCAGAAGACGTCAGACCAGTCGGAACACGTACCTTCGCTGCAATGATCATCGGTGGTGCAGGCGTTCCCGTCATCACACAGCATGTCATTGAAGTCGTAAACGCAGACACCGTCAAACGAGTCAGTCGTGCACGGATTGTCGTCGCTGCATTCCGGATTCAACGTGCAGTCCGGGTACGCATCATAACCTTCCGCACATTCCTGGCACGCATCGCCGGCGAACCGTTCGTCGCACGTGCATACGCCAGTCCCGTCGACACCGTCAAGGCAGACGCCATGATCGTTGCACGGGTTGGCCATGCCGCCCGCACACATTTCATCACAGTTGGCGCCCCACAGTCCTGAAAGACACTGTTCACATGCGTCACCCCTGAAACCGTCCTCGCAGGTGCAGTACGCGCCATCAACATCGCCGGTACAAGTTCCACGACCATTACACACGGTCGCCGCGCCGCCCGGACATTCATTACAGACGTATCCGTCGCCCTTGAAGCCGTCAAGGCATTCGCACGTGTATGCGCCTTCAGTGTTGGTGCACGTCGAATTCGCATCGCAGGAACTTGACGCTTCCTGACACTCATCAACATCGAAACAGTCGATGCCATCACCGGCATACCCTGGTTCACACGGGATAAACGAAACGGTCAGCTTCGGCCGCTGTTCAATTTCCACTTCTTCGGACGAAGCGAACTGCCACGAATCTGTACCGCTCACCGGCATGACAAATACCCAGCCCAGGTTCGCCTGTCCACCGGACCAGGCGATCATGCTGGCCGTCACTTCCATGTCATACGGGACCCTGTTGGAGTTTGTGGCACCGCCCGCATCAGACGCCGCCATCGACTCAAGTCCGTCCTGCTGCATTCCGCCGACAGCCTGATTCCAGGTCATCGCGTCGGTCCACGGCACAAGAATTCTGAACAGATCAGCGCCGTCGGCACTGGAGTTGCTGACAAACATGGTCAATGTGGCAGACACAATTCTGGCACCAGGTGGAACCTGACCAGGTCCACTGCCGAACACGTCTTCAAAGCGCAGCAGAATCTGGCGTTCGTCTGCCACCGGCACCGGACCGTCAACCATCAACGTTGCCGACATGGCATTGTTAGCATCGGGCATACCAGCGTGCAGATAGGTGTCAACCGTCCCGTCATACTCACCTTCGCCATCGCGGAAGGTGACTTCGGTCGGACCGGTTTCGCAAAGGCCGTTGGAAAGGTTACAAACCAGACCGCCAATACAGGTATCAGCGCTTAAGCAACCTGTCAGAGGATCACAACTGTCAGCCGTACAGGCGACGTTGTCATCACAATCCAGCGCAGGCCCGGCCGTGCAGACCCCCTGCGAACACGTGTCGTCGTCCGTACAGGCATTGTCATCACTGCATGGCGCCACGTTGTTATTGTGCTGACAACCGGCCGTCAGACCGCAGACGTCATCGGTACACAGATTGCCGTCATCGCACAGAATGTCGGTCGCAGTGTGGTCACAACTGTCGGTCGTTTCGTTACAGGAATCAGTAGTACATGGCACGCTGTCATCACAGACGTCGGCCGCAGCAGAAACACACAGCATCGTCAGGGTGTTGCACGTTTCAACGCCGTTGCAGTACAGACCGTCGTTGCAATCTGCATCGATGCTGCACCCGTTGACCGGGCGCTCAAAAGTTACCGTCAGTTTGGGACGATTGGCCTGGGTCACGCCTTCGCTGGACGTGGCGCGGATGCCATCCCATGAATTCGGACGGAATACCCAGCCATAGTTTGAAACAGGACTGGCCGACCAGGCCTGTACACTTGCAGTAACGTCCAGATTGAAAGAACCGGGGTCGATCGGACCGAAGCCGGCCTGGGTACCATACTCGTCAGCCTGCACGCCAGCTTCGCCGCCGAAATTGTTCCAGGCGGCGGTCGCCTCGTCCCACGAAACAAGCGCGTCATTGATGTATGCCGGCGGATCCAGACTTAGATCCTCGACAAACAACGTAAGGGTGGCTGAAGTAATCGTCGCACCATCGGGAATCTGATTCGCTCCGGTACCGAACATGTCGGCAAACCGCAGAAGACTGAATATCTGAATCCCGGCCGGGTCTTCGGAATCCCAGCGCAGCAGAATGTCGTCCCCGCGCGTCGTGGAAGGCGAGGCCTGATGCATGTATGTGTCATGCGTTCCGGTGTATCCGTTCAGGTCGTTCTGGAAAATGATGGTGCCTGAAAGTGTGGCACAGGCGCCAGACACATCACACTGTCCGCCCCCGGGGCAGTTCTGCGGTCCAGCGCACACACCGTCGGTGCATGTGTCGGGCGATGTACAAGCCTTGCCGTCAGAACAGACTGAACCATTAACCTGAGCCGTATTTACGCACGAACCGTCCACCGCGCACGTGTCAACGGTGCACTGGTTGCTGTCATCACAGTCTTCATTGATATCACACGGCATGCAGCCGACAACAGGCGTGAAAGTACAAAGCTTGTCAACGCAGACGTCGGTCGTGCAGGCGTTCGTGTCATTACAGTCGGCAGTAGTCGCGCACACAGAACCGTACGGGAATCCAAGCCAGCCGATGCGATCCTGATTCGGACCGGCCGTCAGGGCAGGGGATCCCGGGCGGGGATTGTAATCATTGTGATTCGGGTCCATGAACTGCGGATCAACCGAGATGTTCCCGGTGCCGCATCCAAGATCGGCCTGATTACCAACGTCCGTGTAACCAACGGTTCCGACGCACGTCGGAATGCTGGCAGGCCAGATGATACTGGTCTGGACGTTGTCAACCGCGCCGATCGGGCTTGCGGTATTAATCGTTACGTATTCGGTCGAAGCCGTACCGCGGATACCGCTTCTATTGCTGAACATCAAAGTATTACGGACAGTTGCATGACCGCCGGTCATACTGATCGCTTTGTCAGTAACCTGATGAATAATGGTGTGCTCGACAGTAAACGTCGAACCGCTGTGGTCAATACCATCATCGCCGCCATCATTAACGATACAACCGCGAATTAACTGATTAGATGCGGCACCATCGACGTGCAGCAGATCACCGTCCAGACCGGCGGCCTCGGGCGCATGCCCGACCCGTGTGAACCAACTGTCAAGGATTCGCAGCGTATGTCCGTTACCGAAGAACTCGGCGCCGATGCCCGCGCGGTTGACCAGCGTCTTTCTGATGGTGTACTGGCCGGTTCCCTGTCCCGAGAAGACCATACCGTTGTTATCAGCAAATACGCAGCGGTCAGTGTAGAGCGAATGTGTATTGAACAATCCCAGGATTGGCGGGCGGGGGTGCGACACTACGTTTCCGTTGCCTGCACCGGTCAGAATGACCTGCCGCATGGTCGAAGACCCGGCCCCGTAGAACTGGAAACCACGCCAGGCGTTACCGTTCGAAGCCGACCCTGACTGCGTCAACGTCATTGCCGACGCGCCACGTTCCGAGAAGAAGAAGATTGGGCTGTCCTTTGTTCCAAGCGCCTGCAGGTTACCGTTGATAATTATCAACGTGCCGTTTTCAAGCGAACCGGTCGTATTGACCTGCACGATCGTTCCCGGATGAATGGTCAGAGTGCTGCCGGCGGCCACAGTCACGGTTCCCGTAACCCTGATATTTTCATCCGGACCCCACACAAGATTGGTACCTGTAAGTGTGCCTGTCATATCGCGATACACAGGACTACGAAGGACGGTCACATTGCGTGAGGCTGTCAATCCATGCCAGCTTACGGAAACTTCAATTTCACCCGGCGCAAACGCAGCGCCGTCATCCAACGTGAAAGAAACACTGCCCCAGCCATTCATGAAGTGAATCGAGTCTTCTGGCGAGGGAGTGGCATCAAACACCGTATTCGTAACGGCAACCGGGGTCCGGTCTGGCAGACGCACGACTGAAACTGTCCCGAACTCGTCCCACTGGTTCCAGGAAACACGCCCGATCGGGTCAGTGATCGCAGCTTCGATGGTGACGGTTCTGTCATTAACCATCCGGCGCGGCGCACGCATTGCCATGTGAATCTGGAACGGTCCCGGCGGGTTATAGAATATCTGAGATTCAACGCGGTCTTTTTCATTTCCGGCACGATCCCATGCCTGCACCAGGACAGAATTAACACCGGACGTCAGTGCCAAATCGTAAGACCAGGTCGCGTTATAGACGCTGAACGTGGCCTGACTTCCGTTGACAGTAATGTTGTGGGTGCCTGCCTGCTGCAGACGACCGGTAAGATGAATTACAGGATTGGGATCACTGTAAATAATCGACGAACCGCCAACAAGGGTCAGATCGTCAACAGTTTCATTAAGAACGTAAGGAAGCCTGTTGGCAATCCAGTTCTTGTACTGCTGTCTGGTCTCGGGCCACAGGTCGCTGCCTTCGGCCTGACCGAACGCATCGTCCGGCATGGAATCAAGGATGGCATTCATGGTAGCAGGCGAGAACGCACCAGCAGCCAGGTCCTCTAAATCTTTAACAAAAATTGGTGCAAAGGCGTTGTGACGCAGGAACGTCTGGGCGGCTGGCACATTCGTGCGCCAGATCGAGAAATCCTCGCCCCACAGCACGGAATCTGTATCCCACGGAATCATCTGCGAGCGGCCGGTCGTGCGGTCCGCCGGGAACTGGGCAGTCCCGAAATCCGGGTGGGCCGGGTTCAACGGATCGCCCGGCGGGGGCATGTAAATGAAGTAGTCATCGCCGGTGTCAAGATAGATCCCGCCTTCACGGTTTCCCATCAACATCTGCAGCGCGTAGTACCTGGCCCAGTTGTCTTCATCAACGTGTGCCTTGACGTGCGCGACGTACTGTTCCGCCGATGTATTGCTGACCGCGTCGCACTGGGAAATCAGGTCGCCCCAGAAGTCAGTCGTTTCATTGTTATACTTTTCATAACCACTCTGACCGTTCACGTCTGTACGATACGTGTTCGGGTCGGTACCTTCCCACCGAAGATTTCCGTCATTTCTGCCACGGTAAAGGTTACCTTCCGAGCTGGTCGAGCGCGGCGGAACAACATTCCCGTTCTGGGAATCCAGGAAATCGCCGTCAAGTCGCTCGACTACAACGTGTAACCCGTAGTAACTGTTCTGACCTGTACAGCAGGTGTCATAATTGATGCCGGTGTAGCGTACTCTGGCCCATCCGACGCGGGGGGCCGGCATTCCGGCACGGTTGAACAGGTTAAAGCCAAGCCACTGAGCCGCCGGCCTCATGCCGTTCAACTGAAGCGATTCAACCGGGAAACCGAGCGGGGAATTCAGCTTACGGTTGGACGGGAAATCGATACGATAGGAGCTGGGGAACTTGAAAAGGCTGCTCTGACCACGGAAGCGTTCGGTAATGTTGTACCAGATGTTTCCTTCACCATCGATGAAGGTCGCGTCGAACGCTTCTTTGCGGGCCGGATATGTCCAGATAGCTTCCTGATTTGCCTTGTTATTCAGCGTCACAAGTATGTGATAGACCGGGAAATCGGTCGGCAGTTCTTCATTGGAAAACGCACACAGGTAAGTCTGCGAGGGATACCCGAAACGGTTCAAAGTGCTATGACCGGCAGGTGCGACAGCGGTGCCGACGCCATCAGAGGCGGAGATGTAGAAATCAAGCTGCTGCCCGTCATCAAGACCGGCCACAACAGCACCATATCTGCCGTCGTCGGCCGCGCCATCACCATGCAGCCCGTCGTCAAACATCAACGTTGACGAGTACGCAATCGGCGGATTCTGATCCTGACGATAGAAAAGGGTTACGGAATCGGGCTGTCCATCTTCGTCAATAACGTTGGCTGTAATCGTAACGAACTGATTGGCCTGCGGCAGGGCGGGGCTGTGGAGTGTGCCGAAAATAATCGGCGCGGGATTAACAACAGAAGCGCTGTTAGGCGCGCCTGGTGTGCCATTCGTAGCAGTGGAAGCCTGCCAGGCACCGCCGCCTTCGTTGGCCAGTCCGGGGTTGATAAGTTCAAGGGATGGGCCTTTTCCATCGGCCGCGTCGGTCCAGTCACCAGAATCGTTGTACTGAACCTGATCAATTTCGTGACCGTAAGCATCTGAAAGTAAAAGCTTCTCGCCGCCGTTAGCCAGGTCGCCGCTGGTCCATGTGAACACCTGCGCACCGACCGGGATGTCCATCTTTGACTCAAGGAACAGGCCGTTCGCGGCCAGAACAAGGTAACCACCGGCAGGCATTACTGTGCCTTCGGGAAATATGAAACTGATGCCCTCGGCAACTGCCCAGCCCGACAGATCAACCGCAATCTCTTCGTTATTATAAAATTCAATAAACTGAAGGTCTTCTGCGTTTTCACCGACCGCAACAGCCGAACTGGACGGGTTGTAATGAACTTCATTGATAACGATTCTGGGGTAACCGAAGTAATAGCGCCACGAATCACCCGCAAATGGCGTTCCACCCGCGTCAGCGATCCCGCCACCGGCCAGAACGACCGCAACAGAACCCATACCGGGATTGGCAACCGTAAACACGTACGGGCCGACGCCGCTTCCTGTCACTGCGGTGGCAGCAACATCGTTGACTTCCAGGTCATCCTTCGTCACGCCGGTCACAGCCTTAGAAAAAGTCACCGAGACGGTTGACAGGCCGATGATTACCGAACCGCGACCGGGGATTTCAGAAGCAACAACGGGGACATTACTATAACTGCTGTTTACCGCACCGGGCGTACCATTGGCGGAAACTGAAGCCTTCCAGAACTGACCCTGAGCGTTATCTACGCCGGGATTCGTCAATTCAAGGGAAGGACCGAAACCGTCGGGGCTGCCGGGTCCGCTTGGCCACGGCGGTGCGTCCGCATATTCAATTCTGTCAACGATGGTACCGCTTGCATTAAGAAGGGAAACAGGCTCACCGCCATTACTGAGGCTGTCGCTGACGCCCCATGAGTAAGTGGTGGTAAAGCCGGTTGCGGTGGCCAGAGCGACCGGATCTTTGGCACAAACGACGTAAGAACCGGCGGGCATCACGGTGGCGGCCGGGAAGG
>CAZFVA010000005.1:30898-33345 GCA_964522105.1 uncultured Anaeromyxobacteraceae bacterium | reverse complement strand
TCTTTGGCACAAACGACGTAAGAACCGGCGGGCATCACGGTGGCGGCCGGGAAGGTGCATCCGGGACTGCCGAACTCCGAAATCTTCCAGCCGGAAATGTCTACAGCCGTCGTTTCGGCGTTATAAAGTTCAATGAATTCTTCAACATCGGTGGCACTGGCCGGGTTATAGTGCAGTTCGTTGATCACAATCTTCGGTACGGACAGGAAATACAGCCATGTGTCCCCGGCAAAAAGGTTGGACTGCGAATCCCTTATCGCCCCTGATGAAAGGGTAACCGTCATCGGGTTGGCCGTCGGGACGGCAAAGCCACTGAAGACCCAGGGACCGGCCCCGGCGCCGCCGACACAGGACGAACAGACAACACTGGTCGCGGCCGAACCGCCCACTACCAGATTTCCGGCCACAACGCCGGTAACAGATTCCGCAAACGTAACAGATACAGTGGGTAACGCAGCAATAACGGAACCACGGGCAGGAGCGTCCAGCATGACGACCGGACCTTCGGTGTACCGGCCATTCCTGGCGCCCGGGGTACCATTAACAGCAGAAGAAGCGCGCCACGAAAGCGGATAAGAACTGTCATAAGCAGGGTTAATCAATTCAAGGGATGAACCGGCACCATCGGCAGCAGCGGGCCACAGCCCGGCATCATCGAAAGTAACCTCGTCAATCAGTGTCGCTGTTGCATCAACTAACTGGATTAATTCACCGCCGTTCGCCAGGTCACCGGAAGTCCACTGAAACACTTTAGTGCCGACAGGGATCGCCGGGCCGCGCAGCGTCATGAACGCGGTGCTTCTTACGACAACCGCGAACTCGCCAGCAGCCAGTGTCGTACCGGCCGGGAATGTGTAGACAACGCCGGATGAAAACGACGCCCCGGACAGGTTTACTGCTGTCGGGCCATTGTTATAAAGCTCGATAAACTGCAGATCCTCGGCGTCTTCACCGGGCTGAACTGCAACGTTCGACGGGTGATACAGAATTTCGTTAATTGCCACATCAGCCAGGGCCTTCCCGGCGAACAGCGTCATGGCCGCAAGGATACAGATGGCCGAAAGTCTGCGAGTTATCAATGATGTCATTGTCAGGTCCCCTTATTTTACACGCCCGGACAGGTCCGAACGTAAGCACATCAAGGCAAAAGGAATCAGGAAAATCGGGAAATTATACCTGCCCGACAAATCAAAGTCGAGTCACAAGGCGGCTCTCCCGCCATGCGACACCAGGCCATATTAAGGCCCCCACGAAACCGGAACTCCGCCTTCATCAAGCAGAATTAGCGAACTGATCAAGAACAGGTCCCCCGCATAGTTTCCATGGACCAGAAGGCCCTGGCCGCCGGTCGGGGCAAACGCCCGGGCACGGAACACGACCACGTCAGGCGACAGGTAAAGCGTCCCGCCTGCCGGAATTACGGTGCCCGGCTGCAAAGTCATTGAAATGTCACCGGTAATCTGCCAGCCGGAAAGGTCCACGGCGAAATCATTTTCATTAACAAGCGTCAACCAGGCCTCGGACGGTTGATCAGGCGACAGGTCGTAATCACCGAAAATGATCACTGGATCCTGCTGGGCATCCGGAATCACGCCGCCGTTGGCCACCGTCTGCGTTTCGTACAGGAAGACGCGGCGCGGGGCCAGGTACTCGGTCTTCATGTAATCTACAGCCTGTTCCATCGTCTGGTTCAGGCCCCACTTCGGCCAGGCATCGTAGTCCATGGCCCCGTCCGGACCTATCTGCGCGACCAGCTCGTCAATGCGCTTTTCGAACTTCAATTCTTCAACCGGCGTGTCCGGCGGTTGCTGTAACTGGTCCATCAAAGTACGCAGGCGACGGTGGTACATTTCCTTGAATTCAGGGAAGTTCCACAAGACATTTACAAGCTTGCTCCACCCAAGATACAGGGCGTTCTGCGAGTACATGAAGTCATCAAAGTAATGAAGACAGACGGTCGGTGAATTGCCGGAATAGCAGGTCCAGTTATGACCGAACGTCAGGTCCACATCCCAGGGCAGATATCTCCATTCGCCATTTCCCGTCGTGTCACGGTAGGCATAGAAATTCTTGTGGCAACAGTCGGTCGTGCCAGTGATTATCAGCGCCGCCAGGAAGTTGGCCATGGCCGACACATTAACGTTGTCATAGACGTAGTTGCGCAGGGCGGCGCCCGTCAAATCCAACCCGGTTATCAAAGCCTGAAGGTCAGACTTGTCTTCATCCTTTCTGGTCTTCTTTTCACCGGCGGCCGTCGTCCACAAGCCGTCGTACATCTTGTAAAGCGCGCCGTCGGGACTAAGTCCAATGCGTTCAAGCCACCGATCATCGCCATCTTCAACAAAATCGCCGACTTCAAAGAATGCTCCGTTCAACTGAACGCGCATCGGGAACGCAAGGTGATAGCCGTTACCCGAGTCACGCCAGACCTCGTAGCCCATCGTGTT
>CAZFVA010000005.1:28881-30798 GCA_964522105.1 uncultured Anaeromyxobacteraceae bacterium | reverse complement strand
GGACAAGGAAAGTCGGGTCATCAACCGCCGAATTCAGACCGTGAATGGCAAGGACATTACCACCGGTCGCCATCTGGTCCATGTAGTCCGTGATGTTATAAGTTTCCCACGCGACCGCTGCAGTTACAGGGCGAACTCTTGTTGCCACTGAATCCCAGGCAGGCGCGTCCGGTGCGTTGGCTGAAGCAACTGGATTTCCGTCCAGCCAGGCGGCAAACCCGTCATCATACTTCATGCGAAGCATCAGCCGGTTAAGCGGGGCGGGGCCGCGATCAAACGGCACCCGGACATACGCGGTCGGGCTGACGCCGGACATGACATCGCCGACGTCGGTCGAAATTTCACGCTTCAGATATGCCAGTTGCCACAGTTGTGCAGTCAGGGAAGAACCGTCGGACGTATCATCAGACTGACCGTCAGGACCGGTGGAACTGACGGCAAAGTCTATCAAATCGCCCGGCATTACATTCGGCAGCACCAGAGTCCGGATTGTGCCAGCCGTATTAAGTCCATCAATGGAAACTGCGTCCTTCTGCACGCCGTTATGAAACACGAAGCCTGTAACCCCGTCGCCCCCGACTTCAGTCTTGGCTACGTACCATTGAACAAAAAGCGGCCCGGTAGTTGTTGCCTGGAATCGCCGGATAACCCATTGCGAAGCCATGCTGTTAGAACCGCTTGGCTGGATATATTCAGGCCCGACTGCGACCCATGGCGGATCCTTTTCGTAACGCCAACCGGTCCATGCGTTCGTTGGACCCCAGCCGGATCCACTGCGCGGAAACGCAGTAAATGCATCAGCAGAATATATGTGGTCAGGATCAATGGTCGAATCAAAGTACCCGTAAGTCCAACCATCTTCACCTTGAATCCCGTCGGCGGACCAGTCGGCAACAGAATCGGCAACCGGAATCCCCAGATTATCACCGGACATCGGCACTTCGTACTGCAACAACTGGTCAAAGCCGACGCCTGTGCGGCCCGGGATCCACTCAGGTTCGACGGCAACAAAGGCCGGATCCATCCAGTCCGGGGCAGGGCTGGCCACAGATGGCACATGGATGGCAGCGGCGTCACCGCTGGAGATCAGGGCTGTTTTGTCGATTTGAACGTTTATTCCGTAGGAAGCGTCTGCGACCTGGGGTGGAAAAGCCAGAAATGATTGAATTAACCTGCCGTCCGGGCTGAGCAGAGCCAGATATTCACCTTCACCAGCCAACCTGAAATTTGCGTGAAGTACGCCTGCAGGATCCCTGCGATCCTTGGCAGATGCGAACACAACAAGGTACTGACCGGGGTTAAGTATGACGGCCGGGAAAATCCAGCGATTCGGTTTGCTGGCACTGTCGGTCAGTCGGTAACCCGCAAGGGACAGGGCCGAACCGGTCGGATTGTAAAGTTCAATCCAGTCACTGGCATCACCATCTTCGTCAACTATCGTGTCATTATTAATGACCATGAATTCGGTAATAATCGGCCCGCTGCATGTGCCATCGAAACAGACTCGACCGGTGCCGCAGATCATACCGTCAGGGGCCGTTACCCAGGCGGAAACACCGCCGTTCGTGGCGCAAATCTGGCACGAGTCGAACGGACTGGCCCCGCCTTCCACGTAGCAGATATCACCGATGCGGCAAGTTCTGGACTCGGGGCAGAAGGGCACGGCAGCATCAATAACATCAACAGGCGGAATATCAATTATAATATCAAGGGGTTCGACGGTATCAACGTCCCCGGCGATGTCACTGGCATCAACAGGAAAAACATCCGGGGCAACATCAATATCATCAACGACATCAGACACGTCGGGGGTGACGTCAGGGCCGACTTCAACGACATCATCGCCAGCCATATCATTAGTAACATCGGCCAGATCCTGGTCAAGAACATCGGACGCCACGCCATCGGACAGGTCAG
>CAZFVA010000005.1:26630-28781 GCA_964522105.1 uncultured Anaeromyxobacteraceae bacterium | reverse complement strand
ACATCGGCCAGATCCTGGTCAAGAACATCGGACGCCACGCCATCGGACAGGTCAGCCGTAAGTATATCAACCGGAACTACATCCAGGATATCTGCGACGTCCCGTGGGGGAAGAACGTCCAGAACCGGAATGACGTTTGTGCCACAGGCCGTCAACACAAGGACAACGGCGGCACACCAGATTAACTTCATGAAAACCTCTCAACAGGAAACACCGGTCGTCCACCCCGATCCAGTCACACATAACAACCCAATTACCTGTTCGGCGACCAGGGTCGAAATCTTAAGGTTTCAACGCCCGGTTTGCATCCGGCCGATGTAAGACCCTCAATCTTACACTATTAGCGCCTGCCTGACCCCGCCAATTGCACCGTATTGTGGAAGTGACTACAATTGCAACTGAACGAATGCAGTTTACTCAGGGGGTAACATCTTGAAAGTACTGGTTGCCATCATTTTGACGTCCATGCTGGCTGGTTGTCAGGTTTTGCCGGGAACAGACAATTCGGGGACTGATTCGCAGAATCCGCCGTCAGATGCGGTTGACACTGGCGACCTGGCCTGGCCGGAAGACACATTCGACCGCGACAGCGAAGATGGCTTTGTCAACCATGATGGCCTCGTCTGGGACCCCGGGATTCCAGTTGATAACGGCCAACCCTATGACGTGGTGGACGATCTTCCTTTTGACCATCACGAACCGATCGACACGACCCCGACTGACCTGAGCGGGAACGACACTGCAGATACCGAACCTGAAGACATTGGCACCGACCCCGATACGGCAGCCGATTCAATTTCGGACACGACAGAGATTGAAACGGTCACACCTGAATGTGCAACCGCCTCTGATTGCCTTATCAAAACATGGGACGTTTACTGCGACGGCCACTGGGTCTGCGAGGCCGATGGCACGTGTCGCGCTGAGTGTGGTGACCCGTGCGGAGATGGCGCCTGCAAACCGGAAGACGGCGAAAATGACATGAACTGTTTGCCGGACTGCCTGCCCGAATGCGGCGACGGGCATTGCAATGCCGCCGGGGGCGAGGATCCGAGCACTTGCCAGCACGATTGCTGGATCGATACCTGCACGCTTCAGATGGGACCAACCTGCATTGCGTCTGATTGCCAGCAGGAAGACCACAGGGCCGGAAAATGTAAGGGCGATGTTGACGGTTGCACTTGCCAGGCAAAGTACGGAAGCTGCGTAACCGACCATGACTGCCTGGAGTTTACCTGGCCCATCAGATGCGCCGGCCAGTGGAACTGCATAAACGAACAATGCCAGCCCGAATGCGGCGGACCCTGCGGCGACACAGTGTGTGACATATCGACCGGGGAAGACTCGACTACCTGCTCGGCAGACTGTCCTGTCCGTGATGCGCACTGCGACGACGGGACCGACCCGATCTGCGACCGCATGCCACCGGTATGCACCGAATTCGAGATATTCGCCTATCAGGAAAACTGCTACGTGTGCGTCAATGCCGCCACATGCAAGCCATGGGGCGAAGCCGGGTGCAGCAAGGATCCAGACTGCAAAATTACCGAGTGGTGCAGCCCGTGCGGCACATCTTCGTGCCCGCTTTGTGATAACTGCCTGCCAGCCTGCGCAGCCCATGGCTGCCCGACTGAAGAGTTGGCTCTGTGCTTTATGATTCGCCCCGATTGCGACGCCGGCATGATTGCGGTTATCCGGGATGCGTGCTGGGTCTGCGTAGATATGGTTACGTGCGTACCTTATTAAATTGCGGCGAACCGCGACCGGCCACTGACCAGATAAACCAGCCCGCACCAGCCCGACACTGCATTATGAAACTTAAATTATTGGATTGAGTCGGGGCGAATGGATTCGAACCATCGACTCCTTGACCCCCAGTCAAGTGCGCTAACCAGACTGCGCTACGCCCCGGAAAAATGCGCCCGGATAATAACAGCGAGGTTTGTGCAGCGCAAGATGAAATTGGACTTACATATCTGGGACACTCCTGCGAAATAACTTTGTTTCAGACTGATCATTGAGAGCCGTTCTGGTCCGTTGAATTCATACAGTAAGATTAAACAGTTACGTCATCAGCACGGGGTATTTGAGCTATGGCACACTTCCTGATTTGCAGTTCCCCGGCAGTCATTGCGAGGGGAACGTGGAAAC
>CAZFVA010000005.1:20435-26530 GCA_964522105.1 uncultured Anaeromyxobacteraceae bacterium | reverse complement strand
GAATCGCTGGGCCGCGGCGTCATCGTTCACAACCACCCGTCAGGCAACCCGACACCGAGCGACGAAGACATCCATTTCACAGCCAGAATGATTGAAGGCGGGCAGATTCTGGGAATTGACCTGCTTGACCACGTGATTGTTGCCGCCAGCGGTTTTTTCAGCATGCGGGCAAACTGCCGCAACCTTGAATTTGGCGGTACTTCAGGCTAGCCAGTGCTGTTTCAGACCAGCATCCAATGCCTGCACGGCGGTCAGGTTTGCATCAATACCAACACGGTCGATGCAGCATGGGGAGGCACGCATGTAAAAGGGTTTGTTGCAGTAACAAAATACTGACCATGATTGTTTGATTTCGCCCTGACAACTTCATTACAATTCATCCGAACCCGGCCGCCACGCGCCGCTATGTTAAAATTCCGGCTCAAGCTGAAGCTTCTGAGTCTGAGCGGGCGTACCTGTTGATATCTCGACAAAAGCTGGAAACGATGAGTAACCGTTGTCTAATTAATCGCTGCATCCGATCATTGGCTGGTACGCTGCTGGTTTTTGCTGTCTGCGGTTGTCAAAGCTCGCCGAACGAAAGTGACTCCGGCCCGGACGCCATCGGGGACATTCAGGAAGTAGTTGACGCGCAGTTACCTGACACGGCTAACCCTGGAACGTGCTATCTGGCCCCTGAAGTTACCGACCCCGACTTCACACCAGAAATCGGCTGCCGCGCTGATTACACGGCTGTCGCCGCTTTGCCACTTGTTGAAAGCATTCCGGGAACGCTTTCCGCCAAGACCATAATAGACCAGATGGACGGTAATACTCTTTATTTTCAGAACAGTCGCCGCTACCCGATTCACTGGAATTTCGCTTCCACCCACCTGTCGGGAAACGGCCTGCCGATAGTCCCCGAGATGGGCCAGTTCAATCAGACCGAATACTATTCCCCGGACCGCCGTTTCATCCTTGGTGCCTTGAATTACTATGAAGGTCCGGGTGTATGGACCTATGAAATCGCGCCTTATGACAATGCCAGTGCCGAAATGATCGCCAGGGCTTTCAGGTTGATAAAAGGCAAATTGTGGACCGGCGCTGCGCTGAAGTTCCATCCAACATCCGACAATGTGGCCCGGGAGGCAGCTAAGCTGCCGGACGACATCCCGATCATTACCACCGACGAACTGTACCAGGGCATAAGCTATCAGCCGCTGAATCTGGCGACCGCAATGGGGCAGATCCGTTTCTTTTCAACAAAGGACCTTGAAACAAAATACCTTTCATTCCGGGATATTGCGGTTCTTGAGACGATTCCGAATGACATCACTGTGTGCTCGGGCACTATCACCGCGCAGTTCCAGACGCCGCTGTCGCACATCAACGTGCTGGCGCAGAATCGACACACGCCGAACATGGGCCTGAAGGGCGCGTTCACTGATACAGAACTGCGCGCACTCGAAGGCAAGTGGGTGGAACTGACGGTTGGGGCAAATGACTACAGTATCCGGGAAGTTACGAAGGCTGAGGCCGACACGTGGTGGGATACACATCGTCCTGGCAAGATAACGGTACCGAAAGCCGACCTTACCGTCACGGAACTGACAAATATCGAGGACGTTCTTGATGTTGCCGGTCTCGGGCTGGCCGGGGCCCTTGCGAAGGCGATTCCAGCTTTTGGCGGCAAGGCCAGTCACTACGGCGCTTTTCCCCACATAATCGAAGTCGTGATTCCGTATCCCCCGGCACTTGTTGTTCCGGTCTTTTATTACGACCAGTTCATGAAGCAGAACGGCTTCGATAAGCGTGTCGAGGCGATGCTCAAGGACACCACATTTCAGAGCGACCCCGGGACGCGCGAAAAGATGTTGACGGCGTTGCAGGATGACATGCGGAAGGCGCCGGTCGATCCTGACTTTGCGGCGGAACTGACGGCCAGAATGAATGCCGACTTTCCAGGCCTGCGCATGAAATTCCGTTCCACGACCAACTGCGAGGACTTGAACGGGTTCACCGGTGCCGGGCTTTATGAATCGGCGGTCGGGGACCCGAACGATGCCGCAAAAGGATATCTATGGGCAGTTCGCAAGGTGTGGGCCAGCGTGTGGCGTTTCAAGGCGTTCGAAGAGCGTGAGTATCGCAGCATTTCCCACCGCGAAGTCGCCATGGCCGTTCTGGTGAACCGGTCTTTCCCGACCGAGGACGCCGGAGGTGTTGCGATAACCGCGAACATCTTTGACAGCGAGGGGATTGAGCCGGGCCACTATATTAATGCACAGAAAGGCGACGTCTCGGTTGTTCTACCTCCTGAAGGCACGACCAGTGACCAGTTTGTGTATTACTTCGATATGGTGGGCCAGCCGATTGTTTATCTTGCGCACTCGAATCTGGTTGCGGAAGGCACCAGTGTTCTGACGCGCGCGCAGGTCGAAACACTCAGTCGCGCCCTGGTGGCGATTCACAATTTTTTCAATCCGGTTTACGGCCCGAATACCCCGGACCATTTCTTCGCAATGGACGTCGAGTTCAAATTTAATACCGATCCATCAGACCCGAACAAGGAATCTAAACTGGTGATTAAACAGGCGCGGCCATATCCCGGACGCGGCCAGGGGGACTAGGAATGGCCTGCTCGCAGTACTTGAAGTCGAAGTTGGCTTTACTTTTCGGCACCGCATCTGCTGGTGCGCTGCTGGTCGGTCTGACTTTGACCGGTTGCGGTTCCACGGTCAGCAACGATCTGGCTGCAGACAGCAGCCAGGAAATCGTTGACGGACAGAATGGCGACCAGGGTAACGACACGACGGATACGCTGGTCCCGCAAGACGGCGACGCCGCTGACGCGGTTGACCACGATCCTGATGGCGGTCAGGGGGACAGTTTCACCGACGACGGCAATGATGGTGGCGACAGCCAGGCCGACGCAGGGATTGACCCTGACAGCGTCGGGAACCCCGATTATGAAAAGGACCCTGCGAAGATTACCTTGAGCGGACCATGTCCTGTCGAAAAGCGCCTTGGCGGCTTCAAAGTCGAGATGAACGAAACGTCCCGCTACACAGCGATTGACGGGCAGATCAACAACGCCATGACTCCGTCTCTGGTCCCTGAAGTATTCCTGGAAAACGGCGACTGCAAGTTGCTGAAGCGTCGCCGCCTTGTCTGTAATCCCGGCTGCGGCAGCAACCAGACGTGCGGCTTCGAGCAGACATGCATCGACATGCCCCTTGGACAGGACATGGGTCTGGCTGTGTTCCGCGGGCTGGTCAAGGCGGTCGCGATTAACCCGATTCAGCCTGGAAACAAGTACTTCTACACAAAACTGGCGCACCCCGGCTTTGTCGCGGACACGGTCCTTCAGGTCGCAACAAGCGGTGGCTTTCTTCCGGCTCTGGAATTGTATGGCGTTGGGGTGCAGAGCCTTGAGACAGTGGACGCGAAGTGGGTGCTGACTGAAAATGCGCCCCTGAACATCACGTGGACGGTGGCCGAGGCCGGGACCCGCTCGCGGGTCTATTTTGAAATCAACATTGATGTGCACGGCGCGACGCCGCTTAACCTGGTGTGCGACCTGCCTGACACCGGCGAAGCCACAATCAGTCAGGAGATCATTAACGCATTTTTCGGGGGTGGCGTGACCGGTTTTCCAACCGGAAAGGTCGTTCGACGAACAGTGGATTCGCTGACGACCGGCGATTCGTGCGTTGATTTTCAGGTCACATCTGTGCGGCAGATGAAGGTCGAAGTGACCGGTCACGTGCCTTGTGCGCGGACAAGCGACTGCCCCGAAGGGATGACCTGCAATACGTTAATTCAGCAGTGTGAGTAGATGCGGCAAGAGGTTGCCGATTTTTCGGATGCCGGGGTTGCTCCCGCAGGGATTATCAAAATGAAGACACAGTTTTCCAACTTCATCAGGCGATCATTGACAGGGTTGTTCGGGCCAACGTTACTTGCGCTGTGGCTCCTTTCGGCGTGTGGCTCGGACGGTGGCAGTCCCGATGCTGCCATCGATGTTCCCGGCGACGTAAGTGACGACGCAGGCGACATCGTGGGAACGGACACTGCTCCGGACGGTGTTGATGTCCAGACCGACGGCGTGACCGACGACAACGGGCAGGAACCGGACACGGCCGTCTGCCAGCAGTCTGTTGCGCTGCCGAAGCCCGCCAGGCTCTGGATTGGAACTGAACATGCGGCCGATCGGAAGTTTCTGGCCTCTGAAGTCGTCATCGACAACGCCGGCAACCTGGTCGGCGTAGATCTGGAAGGCAACATCGTACGCCAGACGTACGACGGCGTGATCAGCGTGTGGGTTCCGAAGGCTGTTAAGACCGCACGTGGCCTGGCGTTTCTTTCAACCGGCGAACTGGTTGTGGCTGACAGCGGGCGGGGAATGCTCGTTAAAATCTACGCTGACGGACAGGTTCGAACCCTTGTCCAGCACATGGACTTTCCAAACGGTCTGGACGTCGATCGTGATGACACCATCTATGTCAGCGAGGCTTCGCTCGGGGCGATCACGAAGGTAAATCCGCACACTGGTGCCACGGAGACGCTGCACGTCGGAATGCGCGTGGCACCGAACGGCCTGGCGTTCTCGCCGGACTACCAGACGCTTTACATTGCCGGTGTCGGCAACGGCGCCATATATGCGATGGACAGGGACGGGGATGGGGCCTGGGGCCAGTTGCACAAACTTGCAATGATTCCCGGTCTTGAAGGCGTCTGCGCTGGAAAGCAACTCGGAGACGACTGTGATCTGGACGGGACGTCCGGCACATGCCACCAGAGAGATGATGGCGGTCCCGACCTGTATTGTGTGGCAAAAGGGCCATGTTTCGGCCTTGCGGAAGGCGACTCGTGCCAGGGCGACTGGTACGCCGGCCTCTGCACTGCGGACGATGTCGGCGAGCTTTACTGTCGGCAGGTCAACGCCTGCGAGGACAAGGCCGTCGATGAAGAATGTTTGGAATTTGGCGTTTACGGCACCTGCCAGGACGACGGAGCCGGAGGTCTTTTCTGCCGCGCTGCCGGCGCATGCGATGAAAAGGTTGCAGGGGACGCCTGCGTTGAATGGGACACGCCGGGGTTCTGCACCGACGACGGAACGGGATATCTTTACTGCCGGCCTGTTCAGCCGTGCGATGGCAAGATTGCCGGCGATATATGTGACAGTTCGGGTCAGGCCGGGTTGTGTCAGGACGATGGCGGCGGCACCCTTTACTGTTATGTTCCAGGCCCGTGCGATGGAAAGGCCGCGGGCGACAATTGCGAAGCCGACGGTCAGGCCGGCATCTGCCGCGAGGATCAATGGCTGCAGGTTTATTGCCGCCTTCCCAGCGTGTGTGACTCGCTTGAGATGAGTGCCCCATGTGTTGAAAATGACGTTCCCGGTACGTGCGAGGACGACGGCACAGGTCTGCTTATATGCATGTATGTGGATCCCTGTTCGGCCCTTTCCGCTGGCGACCTGTGCCTCACTTCCAGTGGCACCGCCGGCGAATGCACTGAAGGCTGGGATTTTGTTTCGCTGTACTGCACTGAACTTTCCGCGTGTCATGGCCTGACGCCCGGCGCGGTTTGCAACGACTTTTCGAATACCAGCGGGATTTGCACAGACGACCTGAATGGCGGGCTTTCGTGTCAGACCACCGTGACGTGCAGCGGGGCAACCGCACAGGACGCTTGTCAGGACCCATACACCGGCTTCGCTGGGTCATGCGTTCCGACGGCCGACGGTACCGGGCTCTACTGCACTCCGACCAACCCCTGCAGCGGATTGAATGAAAACGACAATTGCGTGGTTTCCAATTCCCCAATCTGGCCGCGAACCACAGCAGATCGAATGGTGATTACACCGAACCGCAACGGTCGCTGCGCTGTCGGCACCGAATCGATACTCTACTGCCGTCCTGTCGGGGCCTGCGAAGGTCTGCAGGCCGGTGCAGCATGCACGACTGACTTTGGTTCATCCGGGAAGTGCATGGCCATGGATGATGGCTCGCTTTATTGCCAGGAAACCGGCACCCCGTGTCAGGACTTACGGCCCGGCGATGCCTGCAAGAATACAGACGGTTCCGACGGGTTCTGCGTCGATGACGGGTCCG
>CAZFVA010000005.1:0-20335 GCA_964522105.1 uncultured Anaeromyxobacteraceae bacterium | reverse complement strand
ACCGACGACCAGTCCGACGCCATCTGGCGTTTCTCTTCAGACGGCAAGACGGCCACGCTTGTGGCACGGACGTTCCACAGTCCGGTTTCCGGGGCATTCTGGGGCAGGGCGGGACACGGCTGGAAGAATAGTTCGCTCTATTTAAGCGTTGGCGGCGGGGCTGAACTGCTTGAAATCGACCTCGGCATCCCGGGACGTCGCCTTGTTATCCCGAAAGGCGAGCCTGCCAAGCCGGAAGGCCTGCAGGAAGAACCTGAAATCGACTGCATGTCGCTTCCCGAAACGCCTGTGGCGACAGAAAACCTTGATGCACCAAGGGGATACCACGACGTGGCTTTTGATCAGGAAGGCTACATTGTCGGCTACGACGGCTTCAACCTCATTCGCGTCAATCACGATGGGCAGGTTGAAAACTACGCGATGGGGCTGACCGGCGTGCAGGGCATGGACTGGCTGCCGGACGGCAGTCTGGTTGTGGCCGCTGATGCTGGACTGGTCAAGATTGAGCCGTCCGGCGCGCAGACTGTGCTGGCTTCAGGCGTCATTGCCTATGGCGTAACCGTCGGTCCTGATGGCAAGATTTACGCGGGTGACAACGCAAAACTTTACCGCGTGGACCCTGCCGCCCCGGTCGGTACCGAAGCCGAGGTATATCTTGACCCGGCAAGGAACCCGTCCGACAGCGGCACATGCCTGCCGCGTACAATCACCTTCGACCGGGACCACAGCGTCATGTACATTGGCGGATTCGGTGAATCGTTTTACGTGCTGAGCCTTGACAAGGACCTGAATCCAATCGGTTCGCCACGTCATTTTGCACTGGTAAGGTCATCATCCAATTTTCTGGACGGGCAGGCCATTGACGCCTGCGGCAATCTGTATATCCCCAACTTTGAAAGCTCCGCCCTGTACCGCGTCACGCCCGACGGCATCACGAAGCTGTATTACCAGCAGGACAACGTGCAGTACGGTCATGGCGTGGAGTGGGGATCGGGCATCGGAGGCTGGAAGACCGACGCGCTCTATCTGCCGCAGCCCTACAGCGAAAACCACGTGATTGAGATTTCCGTCGGGGTTGTCGGCGGGCCGAAGTAGTCCATACGCTCCATTTGCCGCAACCTTGAATTCAGTGCTACTTCAGGCTAGCATCCAACAACTGCACGGCAGTCAGGCTTCATTGAAACCGCAATGAAAACCGACCCGGCCGACACAGTATCTGGAGGCACGCCTATGAAAGGGTTACTGGTCATCATCAGCGCCCCGTCCGGAGCCGGTAAATCAACGATCATCAGAAAGGTTCTCGCGGCAGACGCCAACTGCAGGTTCGCAGTTTCCCACACGACAAGAAAGATGCGGGAAGGCGAAACCAACGGAATTGATTACTATTTTGTTGATCGCCCACAGTTTGAAAAGATGGCTGACGCCGGTCAGTTTGCCGAGTGGGCCGAAGTGCACTCGAACCTGTACGGCACGTCGAAGGCGGAAATTGACCGTCTGGCGTCCCAGGGAATCGACGTCGTTTTCGAAGTTGACTACCAGGGCGGCCGTTCGCTGATGCGCCTGTACCCGGAAGCTGTCAGCATTTTCGTGCTGCCGCCTTCAATGGCCGAAGTGCGAAAGCGTCTGACGCTTCGCGGAACTGACGATGAAGCGACGATTAAACTGCGCCTTCACAACGCCCGTGTTGAAATCGCGACAGCAGGCGAGTACCGCTTCATTGTGACAAATGACGAACTGGACAACGCCGTTTATGACGTAATGAAGATAATTTCAGTAGAAAGAATGCGCTCGACCGCTTACGCAGCCATTATCAGGGAACTGGTCGCCGAAAACGCGGGCGACCTGTAGAAGACCGGCGCGGGTAGTGGCCCGCTTCAGGTCACAAACCAGACTTCCGGAGGAACAATGTCAGACGCTAAGCCGGTCCGAGTCAGAATAGCCCCCAGCCCTACAGGCGATCCCCACGTCGGCACCGCGTACGTCGGCCTGATTAACATGGCTTTTGCCAGACAGAACGGCGGGAAATTCGTTCTTCGCATTGAAGACACAGACCAGGAAAGATCGACTCGCGCCAGCGAGCAGGCCATCTTTGACGCCCTGCGTTGGGTCGGTCTTGAATGGGACGAAGGTCCCGACGTCGGCGGCCCGTACGGCCCGTACAGACAGTCGGAACGTACCGAAATTTATCAGAAATATGTGGCCGAAATCGTTGACAGGGGTTTCGCGTACCCGTGTTTCTGCACGGCCGCCGAACTGGACGCCATCAGAATCAAGCAGCGTGACTTGAAGCGCAACACCGGCTATGACGGCCACTGCCGCGATATCCCACTGGAAGAAGCGAAGCGCCGGATGGCAGCCGGGGAAACCCATGTCATCAGGCTGCGCGTCCCGGAAGGAATGACGGTTGTTCACGACCGCCTGCGCGGCGACGTTGAAATTGAAAACGCCCAGATTGACGACCAGATTCTATTGAAATCCGACGGCTTCCCGACATACCACCTGGCAAACGTCGTTGACGACCACCTGATGGAAATCACCCACGTCATCCGCGCCGAAGAGTGGATTAACTCGACCCCGAAGCATCTGATGCTTTACACGGCGTTCGGCTGGGAACCGCCGACATTCGTGCACCTGCCACTGCTGCGCAATCAGGATAAGTCCAAGATTTCCAAGCGCAAGAACCCGGTTTCGCTGCTGTATTTCAAGCAGATCGGCGTTCTTCCGGAAGCGATGTTGAACTTTCTGGCGCTGCTTGGTCACTCGATGCAGGACGAGCGCGAGATATTCAATCTTGATGAATTCATAAATGAATTCTCGTTTGACCGTATCAGCCTGGGCGGGCCGGTGTTCGACCTTGAAAAGATGATGTGGCTGAACGGCATGCGTCTGCGCGCCATGGAAGATGAGGAACTACTGAAGCGCGTCATCGACCTTCTGTACACGCCGGATGCGCTGCGCCCGATGATTCCGCTGATTAAGGAACGAATCCGGACACTTGGCGAGTTTTCAGACGCCACATCGTACTTCGCGCTGCCCGAAATCGAAATTCCGCTGCTTGAAATCTACAAGGCAGGGAAGGGCTTGACGACCGTTCAGATAGGTAAATTACTGAAGGAAACTGTTGAATTTCTTGATGGAATCCGGGAATTCAAGGCCGAAACGCTTGAAGAAGACCTGCGGGCCTTCAGTGAGCAGAAAGAAGTATCAATCAAGATTCTGTTCATGATGCTACGTCTGGCGATTACCGGTCGCAAAGCCACGCCGCCGCTGTTTGAAACGTTTGTCGTTATCGGGAAGGCCGCCGTCGGTCAAAGAATCCGCGCCGCTGCCGAAAAGATCGCCGCCTGGAAGGCCCCGGCCATCTAATTCCGGTCGCTGAATCCGCCCGCGCAACCAGATAACCATCAAATTTTATTAAGTAATTCAGATTAAATCAGTATCATTAAAGATGCAGCCGATTTCGAAGATCGCGTGTTCCAGGCAGTCCGAACCATGAACCGCGTTTCGCCTGATGCTTTCACCGAACTTGCCACGGATCGTTTCGGGGCCTGCCTGCGTTGAATCTGTCGGGCCCATCATTCGCCGCCACCGCGCAATGACGTCTTCGCCTTCAAGCACCAGCGCAACGACCGGGCCGGTCATCATGAATTCACAAAGCAGCGGAAAGAAATCGCGGTCTTTATTGTCCTGATAGAAGTGTTCAACCTCAGCTTTACCAAAGCGAAACATCTTGATGCCGACTATCCTGATCGGGGCTGCCTCAATACATCTGATGATGTCGCCGACATTTTTACGCTCGACGGCGTCAGGTTTAATCATTGCGAACGTTCGTTCAAGTGCCATTTTGCTTCCTGAATAACAAAAGTGATGATTATCAAGTGGTTCGGCAGTAATTACTCACCAAGAAACCAGTCAATATCGGTAATGCGAATGACTGAAAGCAGGTCAAAGATGTCACCTTTGACGTCCATGATTACCCGGTTTTCCCTGGTCTTGAATGCGTGATCCGCCATCGAGCCTTCGGCGGCCTTGAAATAGTCTTCCGGGATACGCCGGTCGGCCTTCGCCTTATCCCACGGAGCCTGAACGTTCGTACGCCAGGCTTGTTCCATGCCGGCCTGGACAGACTTCAGGCCATCAGGACCGCCAGCAATCGAGACAAACACGAACTGGTCACTGCCACCAAAGATTGCAGTACCGGCACACGTCGATTCAGGGCACCATTCCGGACGTGAGCCACCGACGAAGAACATCGCGACATCACGCCAGGCATCTTCACCTGAAAGATCGGATATAACACCCGCCTTTCTGGCCGCAAGAGCACCGAAAGACGGCTTGCCATTAACGTAAGAATCCACAGCTTTGAAGACGGCTGACTCGTCACCGGCGACAAGATGACCATCAACATTCCCCAATGAAATCCGGTGGTCGCGCCTGGTTATGACAGGGCCCTGAAAGCTGCCGACTTTCCACTGTTCGGCGTTTTCTGGAACGGTCACTTCACCTGCACCGGCGCAGACCAGGAACTTCTTGCCGTCCGACATTTCCGCGAACAGGCACGGCCCCTCAACCATGGCAAAATCAAAGCCATAAAGCGACAGGATACGCGCCTGGATATCTTTGTAATCTTCGGATCTTACAAGCTTCGGTGCGACCCGGGCGACCTTATGAAGCGCATCGCGCAACCTGACAGGTTCAAAGACAATCACCCACGAAACGTCCAGGGGCACAAGACGTCCGACGTCCGCCAGAATATCCATGCGAAGGGGCGGTCTGGCTGGTTCTGGGGCAGTCGGGGCAGGGTCAACCGGCGGCGTTTGATTTTGAACAACGGCCGGGGCAGGGCCCTTCCCGCACGAACAACCGTCACAACCTTGAACAAATCCAAGCACCAGACACGCAGCCGCAACTAACCTGGTCGAAATCACAAAACGGTTCATACATGTCTCCGTCGCTCGAATTCCCAGAACGGGGTTCGTTTTACCAGATATTCGCCCAGAAATGAAGCAAAAACAGCCAGAGCAATCCCGGCGAAAATATCTATAACATAATGATATTGCAGGTAAATTGTGGCAGCGATAACAGCGGCACAAAGGGGCGCCACCAACCAGGCGCCAAGACGGTTCCAACGCGCCATCGTAATCAACACTAAAGCGGCGCCGGCCGCATGACCACTGGGGAAACAGTCAAATCGGAAGGACGTGAAATTGTGCAGAAACTGCCTGATCGTGTTGCCAATTACGCCACCGGAAACTGGTATGGTCAGACCTATCAGGTCGCGATATTCCGGCATGCCCGCAATGATGTAGGGGGACCTGGCCGGAACCAGCATGTAAATCACAAACGTAAGGGTAAATACCAATGAAACCGAGGCCAGATAACGGTTAAACGACTGAAAATCCCTGGAAACCAGCATCACGGTCGGAATCAGGTAAATGAAGTAGTAGGAAACGTACGAGACCTGCAGCAGATCGACCAGTCCGGGCTTCAGGAAATACTGCAGATAAGCGACCGGATTCGTACCGAAAAGCGCGCGGTCAATAGCCATCAGTTTCAGTTCGGCTCGAAACGGATTAATGAATTCATTGACGTGGGCAAGGTTCAGAAACATGTATGGAAAACAGATACAGAAAGCGACTGTGCGGAAAATCGAACGCACCATCGGTCCGGCGTTCGCCCGATCAAGCATTCGGATCATCGCAATGTAACCGAACAGAACGGTCGCGAAAGCAACGCCCGGAATTCTGGGGTCGGGAAGTTTCTTTCCGGCAAGGCCAATAAGAAACAACATCGCAGCAAGGAAACCAAGCAGAATAAAGTCCTGAACCTCGAAACCGTATCGGGGGTGGTTAACCTTGTTTGCGGCATCCGCCTTGAATATCATACAACACCCAACGTCCGATAAGACATATTATGTCAACTCGCATTATTATCAACTACAGGGCTGATTCTGCCCCGAGGCTTCCTGCCTACTCCTGAACCTTCCCGTAAACCTTCAGCCAGGCATCCTGAGTCTTGCCCTTGTCCGAACCGGTAATTTCACGAAGCGCCTGATGCGCCCGTTCACGAACCATCGGGCTTTTGTCATCAAGCCTTGCGATCAATTCAGGAATCGCCTGTTTTGATTTCAACTTGAACAACGCACTGACTGCGCGCAGTCTGACGAACGTGTCGTCGTCCTTCGTCGCCTTTCTTAAAGACCCTAACGCAGCCATATCGCCGATTATTCCGAGCGCCCAGGCAGCATTGGCCCTGGCAGCTTCATACGGGTCTTCATCAAGCGACCTGATTAACACGTCCACAGCCGACTTCGACTTCAACACAATGAACGCCTTGGCTGCTATTGCACGAACATCAGGGTCTGAATCAAGCAGGATCGCATCTGCCATTACGGCAGACGTTTCCGGACTCTTATCTTTCAACAGACCGATGATAACGGCTGTCTGAATACGCACTTCCCTGTGCTGCGCCCGAATCGTCCGACGAAGCAGATCCGTGAAGTTACGCGGGTTCTTTTTGATGATTTTGTAGGCTCTTTCAGCCGTTGCCGCCCTTTGAAGAAACTCTACAACCTCGCGTTCTTCTTCAGTTTCCCAGATGCCGGCCATATCAATGTACTTGTAGTCACGTTCCTTTGCCGCCGGGTGGTACTTCGATTTCGGTTTTTCGGGCGCTACGGCCTGCACGGGCGCTGGCGCTGCTTTGTCGCCAGCCGCCGAGGCTTCCGCCGAACCGGGCTTTGTATTTTCAGCCTCTGCCTGGTCAGATGCAGCCCCGGCACTTGCCGCAGCTTCATTCTGCTGGCCGGCTTTTACAGCAGCAACCCTTTGTTTTTCCACATTATTTTTGCATCCTGACATAGCCAGGCATCCACAAACAACTAACGAACCGCAAAATAGCCGAGATCCTGTCATTGAATTCCCCCTCCAACGCACACGTTTCAGCAAATAAATGACCTTAAAACGCACTGCGTCACTGTTAGTCTGCAGCCAATCATTCTATATTAATTTATTACAAAGGGGCTACTGCCCTTGTGACCATGGCTAAATTAGGGGAATCCAATGAAATCATTCGGAAATTCGAACAGAAATCATTTTATTGATCGAATTAGCAGCGAGGTTTTTGACGTGGTGGTGGTCGGGGGCGGCATAACCGGGGCCGGGATTGCCCGCGATGCAGCCCTGCGAGGCCTGTCAACGGCGGTGGTTGAAAGGAACGATTTTTCTTTCGGCACTTCATCACGGTCATCCAAACTGGTTCATGGCGGCCTGCGTTACCTGAAAAACGGTGAATTCGGTCTTGTTCACGAAAGCACGACGGAAAGAAACCTTCTGACGTCAAAGATAGCGCCGAATCTGGTCAGACCCCTGCCCTTTCTGGTGCCAATCTGGGAAAACTCGAAGCCCGGCCTGAGCCTGATGAAAGCGGTTCTGTTCATGTATGACGCACTTGGCGAATTCAAAAACTTCCGCCATTTCAAAAGTCTTTCTGTCCGTGAAATGCTTAAACGCGCACCTGCATTAAGGCGCAACGGGCTAAAAGGCGGCCTTGTTTACTATGATTCCGTCACTGACGACACGCGGTTGACGCTTGAATGCATCATTGACGCCGTTAATCGCGGGGCCGTGGCGTTAAGCCGGGTCGAGGCCACATCGGTCGAGTTCAAGGACGGACGCGTTTACAGGCTGATTGCCCGCGATCTGGTCAACAAGCGGGAAATTCTGATTCACGCAAGGTCGATCATTACCGCGACCGGAATATGGTCGCAGGAAACGGGCAGACAGCTTGACCTGACGCCTTCCGCAAGGCTGGCAATCCGCCCGACGAAAGGCACGCACATCGCACTGCCGTATGAAAAGTTCCCGATCGACAGCGCCGTGACGATGCTGGCGCCACAGGACAAACGGGCCATGTTCGTGATTCCCTGGAACGGAATGACCGTGCTCGGGACGACCGACACCGACTATCAGGGCGATTACGGGGACGTTTACGCATCAAAATGGGACGTGGACTACCTGCTGGAATCGGCCCGCTACAATTTCCAGGGATTCAAGGCGACAGCAGCCGACGTGGTGGGAACGTGGGCAGGGCTCAGGCCGCTTATCGCGTCTGAAGGCTCCGAATCGACCGTTTCCCGCGAACACAAGATTGTAGAGGATGACCGCGGAATTATTACGATCGCCGGTGGAAAGCTGACTACATACCGGGTCATGGCAGATCAGGTACTCAAGGCCGCATCCAGGTTCTTCAACAAGCCACTGGTCAAGTCAACGACGGATAAGGTGCCCCTGCCCTGCGCGGTTGGCCTGCAGACTGAATGTGCCAGAAAAAGCCTGGTTGACGAGTTGATGAATTCCTTCGACCTGCCCGAACGGACTGCGGCATGCCTGGTTACAAACCACGGTATCCGGGCCAGATCTGTGGCCGCGCTGTCGCGCGAAGACCGTACATTGCTGAACCCGCTGGTCGTCGGTCACCCGTTTATCCGGGCCGAAGTCGTGGCGGCAGTCCGTTGGGAAATGGCGCTGACCCTTGAAGACGTTCTTCTGCGGCGCACCCCTGTGTTCTTCCTCAGCCGCGACGAAGACGGCGCCGTCATCAAGGACGCCGCAGAGATCATGGCAAAAGAATGCGGCTGGACCGACACCCGCAAACTCCTTGAAATTAAAACTGTTATGGCGTCTAAAGCCCACCACCTTGCCTGCTTAATATAGCGCCCCGAAGGGGCGTTCAAAAATTCAAAAGGCCGCGGCCACAGGCGTCCTACGCCTACGGCCGTGGTTGATGGCGTTTTATGGGAATTTCCTACGCCTACGGCCGTGGTTGATGGCGTTTTATGGAAATGTCCTACGCCGACGGCCGTGGTTGATGGTGTTTTATGGGAATCGCCCGGAAATCATTACAAAGGTTTTACATCAATAGATTCGGCAACCAGAACGGCAGCCGTGGAACGCGGGGCGGCCGTCGTCCGTGGTACAGACCAGTTCAAAATAGACCACAAAGGATTTTCAAAAGGAGTAACCGGCACATCCAGAAGATTGGCCATGACTTCAAAGTCAGCACCAAACTCACGTTTACAGAAGTCACTGATATGACAAATCAATTCCTGATCACGGGCAATTTCACGCCTGGATGAAGCCAACATGATTGCTGGTGAAAACCGGACAACACCTTCTTCAACAAGACGCCCCAGCAAATCAATAAATGACTGATCCGGGTTGCCGCAAACGGCCACCGGAACTGAAATTCCTGAATCCCGCAGCGCCTTGAAAGCTTCGACAACGTAATCGCCGTTACCCGACCCGCAGATAATGCGGTCAGCAGACGCGGGATCCATAGCTTGATGAATGAAAGCTATGCCAGTTCCGCCTGCCCGCCGGACATCCCGGACAGCTTCAAACACGCCCGCTCCCGCGCGGTGGGAACCACCGGTACAAAGCCATACAAAACGCCCTTCAACCGCATTAATGACCTGCGTGATACATCCGGCAGTCAAAAACTCGGTCCCGGTCAGCCACAAAGGCGCCTGATTCGCCCCGGCATGTGAAACAATGTCCATGAACGGCTTTACAAGATCCGGTTCGGGCAACAAAGTCAGACTGAGTCCGGAACAGAAGCCGACGGCGGCGCATCGTTCACAGGCCGGAAGCCTGACAAAGCCGACTTCGTCACCGTGGCTGCGCGCCCCCGGCTTACTGTCGTCGTTTTCCCTGAACGTCTGGCGACTGTACATAGTCATATCCAGCCCGTCAGCCACATCAGGCAACATACACGGCGGAATATTGAACGGCTTTATAAGGTATCCACCGGCCACGGCAGCCCTTGCGGCCCGTCTTACCGCGTCAACGACATCATCAAGGCTGACCTCGGCAAGCGGCGAAACGTTCGATTTTCCGACAACCGGCGGTTGAAGAATCATCAACTTGACGCCCAACCCTGCCAACATATCGGTAAGTGCCGGAAGTTCCCTGACATTATCTTTGTGAATCACAGAAAAGGTGTTCAGTCTGAAACGTTTTCCACCAAGCGCCTGCTGCGTCCTGGCCCCGTTCCTGATTGCACGGACAGCCTGCGCAAAAGCACCGTCGCGCCCGGCGACCGCATCATGAACCTGACTTGAAATGCCGTGTATTGAAACGCCCATGCCATCAAGCCCGGCCATCACAGATTCTTTGAAGAACCCGACATCACAGAGCCTGCTGCCATTTGTGGTTACAGATATGTGCTGATATCCAACGTCCTTTGCATACCGGAGTATTTCAACAAAATCCTTTCTGATAGTCGGTTCGCCGCCAGTCAGTGAAAGGTCCGAATATCCGTTGGACGCCCCCCACAAAATCCTTTCCCTGATAATCCCCACGTCAATCAGACGCGTCACCCCGCTGATTCGGCGGTACCCGTTCTGATAACAGAACGCGCAATGGTTGTTACACAGGATTCCGGTTTCGACCACAAGGGTCTTTTCTGGTCTACTTTCCATGGTATGAATTCTAGCCCAAAATTCTTCAACCGCCGCACCATAATGACGTACAGGCAATGAAAGTGTATTATTCGACAGGTCAGGCTGCCCATGATGATGGTGCCGCCTTTACCTGAGCGTCACCAGGAATTAGATAAACTCGGAAAAACATACTTATGAAGTCAGCACGCAACATATTATTTTCATTAGTTATCGCCACAGCAATAACCAGTTCAGTCGGCTGTACTGCTGCCCGCGAACAGATCGTTTCGCGGGGGGGTATGATCGAGCTGCTGAATATGTCAGGCGAAGACATCGAGGTCTTTGTGGACGGCACAAGGGCGGCAATTGCAACGCCAGGTGAACGGCTTCTGATAGATAAAATAATTTCTGGCACGCGTACTGTGACAATTAAAGGGACCGACTCTGCAGGTACCATCACGCGCGAATTCGATTTGAAAGTTGATCAGGCCGAGTTCTGGCGGATTGATCCGTTCCAGTTTTCCACCGGTGCCGGCGGCAAAAAGACGGCCAGAATTGCGTCATGCTCCCTGGACGTGGCGAACTCGGCAAGTTCCAAAGTCAGAATCCTGATTAATGACCAGGAAGTCAGAACGGTGGCGCCCGGCACCCGCGCCAGAATTACCGGTCTTGACGCCGGCATGATCAAGATTTCGGCCATCGGCGATTCAGGCGAAACAATTAACAGTGGCAAAATACTGCTTCAAAACGGCGTTATTCCTTCGTTCGCGGTCACAACCCCGCAAAGCGCACTCAGAATCCTGAACCACAGCGGAAGACCGGTAATGATAATGGCCCCCGAACTTCGGTTAAGGCAGATTGACGAAGGATATTCAACCACTTATGCCGGATTGACCGCCAAAAAGATCCGGTTTGCGGCAGTCGACGTCAGCAAAAGAATTGTCGGGGCGTTTGATGTTGAACTGAAGCCCGGCCTGGCCACCGACATTACAGTCAACCGGCCGGACGGCGTCCTGAACGTCATTTCGGACATGGACAAGCCAGTTTCCGTGTTTGCAGACGGTGTTCTTCTTGGAACGTGTCCTGCTAACGGCGGCGCGACGTTCCAGGGCCTGGTCAAAGGCAGAAACATGCTGAAGTCAGTCAACCACAACGGGGTGACTGTGACTTCGGGATGGCTGGAGATTCGTGATGAAGGCAACCTGTGGATGATCAGCCAGACCAGTCGGTTGAACATGATTGCCGGCACAGGCGGAGTCGAGATTGAAAACACTTCCCGCGAAAATGTGAATCTGTTCGTTGACGGCTACATGAGCGGCCAGATAGCCCCCGGGGAAAAAAGAATAGTCCTGAGCCTGAAGCCGGGGGACCACGCGGTCGCAGTTATTGGCAAACCGTCAGATTCATTCGTCGCGGCATCGCTTGAAGTCAAGGAAGGCGAAACGACAGCCTGGAGGTTCGCACCGCCCGTATCAACGCTTGTAGTTCGCAACCTTCGTGCAGAAGCAGTCAACATTCATGTTGACGGCAAAATGGTCGGGACAGTCGATGCAACAGGCGAAAACAGCTTCATGATCGACGAAGGCGCCCACCGCGTTGACATAAACGGGGTTTCATCAAAGACCGGCATTACCAGAAACGTGTCGATGCCAACAGGCACAACTACGACGCTGACTTTTTCAAGCCCGTTCGTGACCATTGTTGCAACGAACCTGTTTTCGGACCCGGTAGAGCTGCGGGTTAATGAACGCCTTCTGGGTGAGCTTGCCCCCGGGGAACGGATTACCGTTACAGACATTCAGCCCGGTTCCATAAGACTTTCGGCAGCTTCCACGAAACGGCCGGTCAACATGGCAGCCTTGATCGACCTGTCCGCCGGTGACGCCTTCGACTGGAATATTGCACCGTAGTATTGTCAGTTGCAGGGGAAGGACGCGGTCACGCCACCGGGAACCACACAAACAGCCACAGATAAGTCACAGGGCCTACAAACAGGAAAGCATCAATACGATCAAGCATGCCGCCGTGACCTGGCAGGAAGTTACCGGAATCCTTCACATCTGCGCTTCTTTTGAACATGGACTCGGCAAGATCGCCGATCTGGCCAAGGACGCCGCCGACGATTGAAAGACCCAGCAATGACCAGGCCGGGTAACTTACACCCCAGAAATGACCGAACAGCCACAACAGGCCGAATGCGCCGCCAATACTGCCGAACATGCCGGAAATGGAACCGGCCCACGTCTTGTTCGGGCTGATCAGTTGATACATTTTGCTTTTGCCGAACGCCTTGCCGCCAAAGTACGCCATCGTGTCGTTCAGCCACGTTATGACGCCTGCCGTAAGCATGGCCCAGCGGCCGAATATCGCGTGTTCGGGGCTGACAAGTTGAATGCACAGGGCACCGGCCAGTCCAAGGTAAACCATTGTAGCGACCAGTCTGGCCGCGCGGTTGCCGGCAGTTTCAATCGGAACCGGCCTGAAAAGAACAAGAATCATTGCCATCATGGAAGCCAGGAAAACGACCTGCATGACCGGGAACAGAAAAGAATCCCCGGGCAGAACGGCGGACGTTGCGACTATAGCTGCGGCGCCCGTGCCGGCCACCACAGAATCAAACGTCCCGGCCTTCGAAAATGCGGCGAATTCCCATGCTGCAGCCCCGACTCCAAGCGTCACAATTATGGACAACAGCCAGTATGGGCCCCAGATAATCGCGGCGACAATCGCAGCGGCCAGAATGACGCCTGTAATTACTTTCTTTGCCATCAGTGCCCTCCCCCTTTATTTGAAAAAACCGTGCGACCGCAACTTACGCAACGACAAGATAGAGTGCCAGTCCCATGACTCTCCATATACCACGCTGCGACGATACATCTCCACAGCGTCTTTCAGTTTACCGGCATCTTCAAGCATCATTCCGTAATGATTGAAACATTCCGCCAGCCCTGAACGTCCGGACGAATTCCACAGCGCAGACGCCCCGGTCTGAAGCTTCAGCCCGGCGCCTTTGTTTCCATACAGGTGCAGCCCCCATGCCTCGGTATCCATGTATGAACCCCGATCCGCGCCTGAAAACGCAAGCGCGAGCTCAATTTCAGACTGGAAACGCTTCCTGTCGGACGTGCGGATGGAAAGTACATAAGCAATATTGTTGTGCGAACCGGGGGCCGAAGGGTCAAGGCGAATCTCGTTCTCCATGAACTTCACAGCGCCATGCACACCGTCGGTCATCTCAAGCAACTGAACACTGAGCGGCGCATACCTGCCATCATCCAGAACATCACCGTCAGACTTGACAGCATCAAGCCCCATGCGGGCCATTCGCGACCTTTGTTCAGCAGGCACACCGGTCTGGTCCCCGAGATAATTGACCATATCAGAGACTATTGCGACCTTACCGGCCCTGGAGGCCGAGTTCATTGCGGCAGCAGTGTACCATCCGGTGGCATCATCGAAACGGCCCTGAACTATTGCGGATCTTGCCGCAACTATCATCAGGCGGCTTTTTTCATCCACGGGAATAGCAGTCTTAATTCTGGACATGTCAGCAGGACGGCCCGACACAAACAGACGGAAATCAGACAGGCGATCCTTCAGCTCCGGCGAAGTGCAGGAGCCGTTTTCAAACATGGCTGAAACCGATTTATGAAAAGTCATGTCTGAACAGTCGTTGTTGGCATAGAAACTGGCCACCAGCGAACCGCAGAACAGCGCGCCGTCCCTTGCCCATGACCTGGAAGCGACCAGGAATCGGTAGCCGAGGTCGCCGTCCACACCTGTCTGATGAAGAAACCACGACGCCCCAATGACAGCAGATATGAGGTCGGAATCAAGCGAACCCTTGAATTTTCCAGAACGATCTGCGATCACCATGGACACAAGATCGACGACAACATCCCTGCGAAGGGCGGCTGACGCGTACCCGATCAAGCCGGCCATCGTACGCGACGGGTCTGGAAGGGCTTCGACCAGACGGGTGGCCGTCTGCAGTGCATCACTGACGTCACCGTTGTCAACACTGGCACGGAACAGGTTCAGCAACGCGGACACAGAATCTGCATTCAAGGCGCCCTGCTTCTTAAGATACTCCGACGCCGCTGCAAATCTGAACGCCCCGCTGAGCCTTGAACTGAACTTATCAGCTTCACGTGTCGGCCAGGCCAGCGTTCCCTGAAGTTCAGCGGCGTAGCCAGCCAGACCGGCATCACCACCGGGACCACTGTCTGTGGCTCGCACCTTCGCTTCAAAAGCCTCGACTGTAACCCCGACGTTCTGCCGGACCAGTCTGGCGCCGCGGTCCTTTGCTGCCGCATCAGAAACATAATCACCGACAGTGGTCGCCGCGATCGCCCGGATGCCGGACCGCACGACCTCGTCACCGGTCAATCCTGCAAGAAATTCATCGGTAACCAGATTCTTCCTGCCGGCCGCCGTGAATGACTGAACGGCTATGGAAACCCCGACTCCGATAGTTTCAAGATTCAGCGGGGACGAACGCAGGTACCGCATGGCAAAATCGGCAGCGTCATCCCATCGGCCACATTCAAACATCAGCTTTGCAACAATCAGCACGTCAGCCGAATCGCCCGTTTCCATTACATTATTCCCCTGAACCTCAGCGGGAATAATTTTCGAAACAGCGGCCCGAACTACGCTTTGATCACCGGCAAGACACGCGGAAAACAATGCCAGTTGCGCATAAGCAGCACCTTTGTACTCAAGTGCTCTGACTGCCAGATCGGCGACCGACCCTCGACGAGCCTCGGTACGCGCATACTCAATAACATCATCATGCTCGCCGCCAAGAGCCCTGAGGGTCAGATACCTGGCGCCCTTCAAAGCGGCGAACACCGCATTTCTTGCCTTCAACAGATGTGCATCGCCAGGAAGCGCCGCTTCGACGCGAGCCCTGGAATACAGAAGTCTGCCGCTGATGCCGGTAACTTTTTCAACTGAATCAAGGAATTCGGCCATTTCCAGCAACGCATTTTCAGAATCAAGAAACCCGAGGACCGCCAGATTGGTTGAAGAACCATTTTCCGACCGGCGCCGATCGGACGTCGCCCTGTCAGACTGGGTTCGCGCACTGCTGTCTTCGCCACCGACAGCGATCACAGACTTGAACTGCTCCATTGCCGCCTTACGGTCACCCTTTTTCCACAAGGCCGTCCCGTAATCGAAGCGGGATTCCGCAGTCATCCCGGAAGCAGACACGGCGGCAAACAGCTTCAGAGCCCCGTCTGTGTCGCCAAGGCCAAGCAAGGCAGATGCAAGGCTTGCACGTGCCGCTGTCGAATCCTCGCCGCCCATCAGATACCTGGAAACAAAAGCATCAGCATCAGCCCCGAATCCACGAACCTTGAACGTTTCAATAACAAACGCCAGGTCAGCAGCCTTCATGTCAGCAAGGGTATTTGGTGACGTTTCGGCAAGCAGAGCGCGGGCCTGTTCAAACCATCCGGCGGAAATAAGAGCTTTGAATGCCTGAATAACATTCCCTTTTTCCAGGACCGCATACCGCCTGACCCGGTCCATCCCATCGGTACCGCCACTTACGGTAAGGCGCGACACCCCGGATTCAACGATCAAAGCCTGGTTGGCCGAAAACTCGGGGCGTGCCAGAAGCACATCGAGGACTTTGACCCATGAGGCACGGCCGGCAACCGACGGGTACAGCGACCATAGCCGCCGTACAAAAGAAATCGGGTCGGAAACGCTGGCGGCTGCCTTCAGGGCGGCCTTTTCCGCCGTCGCGATGTTATCAACAGTTAAACTGTGTAATGCCAGCAGGACTGTGGCTTCAACCAGACCTTTGTCCGACGCTTTCTTCAACAGGGCCATGGCTTCAACGCCGTAACCGGCGTCAATCAGACGACTGCAGGCATCGGCACAACCGGCACCATCGGCCGCAGCAGACCAGTTGCAAACGGCATCAGCCGCCGCCACTGCGCCAACCCGGTCTCTCAAGGCACAGAAAAGATCAAGGCGCTTCGAATGGAACTCACCTTTTTCACGCGAAGGCAGGGTCAGCTTGACAGTATGAAGCAGTTTACCGGCCAGATCAGCCCTGCCGATATCTACAAGAATATCAAGGGCATCCTTCACTTCCGCAAATGACTGAAAGCTAACATTCTCGAGCGGTTTAATCGTCACCTCGGAAGCACGACCCAGCCTTCGCATCGTGTCTGCCCAGGTCGGAAACACCTGTCCCCTGACCTGTTCCGAACGATCAGAAACCCCCATTCCAACCCAGTTTAAAGCCCCGTTTATGTCCCCGATTCCAGCGTAGTCGGCACCGATGGCCATCAAAATCCTGGCCCGGGACGGCGCTTCCTTAAGTGCAACCAGATACGCTTTTTCAGCGGCCGCCTTGTCATTTCTGAACAGGGCAAGCCTGCCGCGCATCAACGCTTCCCGCCAGAGCCCGTCGGTCCCCGAAACCCGCCGCGCAACCCCGAGCGTCTTTTCAGTCAGGTCATAAAATCCGGCCGATGCAAGACGTTCAGCCAAAGCTACATAGTCGTAATCATCAGAAACCGGACCGGAAAGGAACGTTTCCAGCCAGGTGGCCACACAGGAACGCTCACCGACCTCAAGGCACGCCTCGGAAATCCGTATCGCGACCGCCGGCGGCAGCTTCCTGCCACCAGCCTTCGATCCGACAAGCCACAGCGCCTCGTTATACAGGCGATCGCCAAGCAACCTCTCAAGACCCTCGGTCAACGCCTTCTCGCGGTCCTGCGAAGCATCAACGTACAGTGCCAGCGCATCAGCGGCCGCCATCGTCCGGCCGTTCGCCAGATAAACTTCAGCCAGCGTCTTCATTGCGGACGGGTCGTCCTGTTTGACTACCGCGACGTTTTCCGCAACAGCGACCGCAAGGTCAACACCGGGCTGAATTGTTTCAACAAACTTACTGATATCACTGATGATGGCCGGATCACCGGCTGCAATATCCAGCGCATTGATCAATTCGGCATCGATGTCGCCTTTCAAAGCCCCGCGCGAGATAAGTTTAGCCCTCAGAAGCAGGACGTAAGCGTGCCTTGAATACTTCACAGCAGGCGCATTTCCGCCTTCAGCGGTCAAAAATCCAAGCATCCGCACAGCGGCTTCGTTTCTTTTGAAATCAAAAAACAAAGTAGCCAGCTTCAAACCAAGTTCAGCTTGACGGGTCGCCTTGCCCAGCGCGTCTTCGGCAGCCTTCTGTGCAAGAACCCAGTCATTCTTCAAACAGAAGGCCCGCACCAGATAGAACGCCAGTTCATCAGAAAAATGGCGGCCATTCGCACGCCCTGTTTCCGTCAACCGTATGACAAGCTCGGGTGTTCCGCTTTCAAGCAGGAAACCTGCCGCATAATCAAGCCTGGATCCGTCCAGCTTTCCCCCGTTGGCAGCCGACGGAACCGGCCCGTCCGCAAGCGCCCATCGGTAAATCCGTTCAAAAGCCTTTTCCTTTTCCCCGGCTGCAAGCCACAGACGCCCCGTTTCAAAGTCAACCATGTCCTGATTTCTGAAACGGGTCACGTTGGAATCCGCAAAAGCCGCAGCCTGCGCTGCCATCGAGTTCCTGGAAAGCACGCTGGCCGCAATCTGCGTATCAACATCAGCACACAGGTTCAAACAGGATGCCGCAACCTCGACAGCCTTCAAAGGCAGCTTCATCTTTGCATAGCAGGATACAAGAACGCCCATCTCCTCGGTCGTTCTGACACCCCTTGAAAGCAGCAGGTCCGCAGCGTTAACCGCAAGGGCCGGTTTGTCGTGTGCCAGAAACTCTTTAACAACGAACAAGGTTCCGGCACCCGACGTATCTGACGATGTGATTTTAGCTGCGATTTCAACGGCTTCAGCCTGAACACCAGAATCAAGCCGGTTAACAAACAGCCTGTGCTGAAGGTCGGAAACGACCTGTACCTTTGCCGGATCAGCCAGATCCAGCGCCATTTTCAGGAATGGAAAGGCGGCGGCATACCTTGAAGTTCTTTCAAAAAGGTCGGCAGCCGCAAGCGATGCGTCGAACGCCTTTGCCTTGTCAGAAGCGTCAATCAAACGGCGCAGGTATTCCGCAGCCTTCACTGTGTTGCCAAGCCTTGATTCGGACTCTGCGCAGTCAGTCGACGCGTCCTGCGGCAGCATTGACCTGCCATTCAACGCATTACACATACCGGCAGCTACTTTGAATTCCCCGATTGCCAGCAGGTCCTTCAGCAGCAATACAGCTTCAGCGCACGATGGCACGCCGGACGCCGACGCATCTGCAACGCAACCGGCAGCAGAAAACTGTAAAGCGCGGGCAATCGAATCATCTGACCTGGTCGGGGCAGACGCAGACGCAGTCACGGGCCATGCACATACATATGCGCACACGCAAAACGCCACGACTTCAGTAAGTATATTAAGGTGTTTCACAGCAGAACCGCCTCGAACGCCTGTAAAGCTGTTACGGCGCGCTGTCAGTGTTTACGACGATGGTGTACTGGATAGTCTTCTTCAGGCGGAACCGGATACCGTCCCGAGAAGCACGCATCACACCAGCCGTCACCGGCGCCACCCGAGACTACCTTGTGCATCCCGCGAAGGGACAGATATCCGACAGAATCGGCAGTCATCTCGGCGGCAATCTCCTCGTTGGTCTGAAGACGCGCGGCAATCAGTTCTTCGCGTGACGGCGTATCGACCCCGTAGTAACAGGGCCAGCGAGTGGGCGGGGACGAAATGCGCAGATGGACTTCCTTCGCACCCTTTGCGCGCAACATTTGAACAATCTTTCTGGAAGTAGTGCCACGGACAATCGAGTCATCCACAACAACAACGATACGGTCACGTAAGACGGACTCGACCGGCGACAGCTTCAGCTTCACCCCGAAATGGCGAATTCTCTGCTCAGGTTCAATAAATGTCCGGCCGACGTAATGACTTCTAATCAGGCCCATTTCAAAATTAGTTCCCGATTCCTTGGAAAAACCGATGGCGGCCGATACCCCTGAATCTGGAACCGGAATGACAACGTCAGCACCGGGGACCGGCGCTTCTATGGCAAGTTGTCTGCCAAACAGGTTGCGCGTCGTGTAGACCTGACTGCCAAAAACGACGCTGTCCGGCCTTGAAAAATAGATGTGCTCGAACACGCACCTTGCAAGACGGGGCGCACGCACAGGCATGAAGCTCTCGCGGCCCTTCCTGTTGATTACCAGAATTTCACCGGGCTCGACTTCGCGCTCGTACTCGGCACCTATCAGATCAAGACTGGTAGTCTCGGACGCTACGACTGTTGAACCATTCAAATTTCCAATAACGAGCGGTCTGAAACCATATGGATCCCGGATCGCGACCATCTCGTCGCGACCAAGCAGGACCAGGGAATATGCGCCCCTTGCCTTTTCCATCATCTCGGCAACGCGTTCCGCCAGAGTCGGCGCCCGGGCAGATGCCACAAGCTGCAGCAGCACTTCACTGTCCGATGTTGACTGGAAAAGATGACCGTCATCCATCAGGTTACGCTTCACCGACCCGCAGTTAACAATGTTGCCGTTATGCGCAAGCGCCAGGTCGCCGCCGGCATACTGACACAGCATCGGCTGGGCGTTCAGCAGCGAAGATGAACCGGACGTCGAGTATCGGACATGGCCGACAGCACAATCGCCGGGAAGAAGTGCCAGCGTTTCCTGGGTAAATATGTCCCCGACCAGGCCCATCTGCCTGTACAGAGAAATCTTATCGCCATTCCACGTGGCAATTCCGGCACTTTCCTGACCACGATGCTGAAGGGCATGAAGACCAAGATAGGCAATTGTGGCAGCGCCTTCATGCCCGAAAATTCCGAAAACACCGCACTCATCATGAATGCTTTTCACCCGACTGTACCTCTTGTTCTGTTTGGAAGTCGTC
>CAZFVA010000004.1:131202-173669 GCA_964522105.1 uncultured Anaeromyxobacteraceae bacterium | reverse complement strand
CCCATCACAGTCTCGCCCGGCTTCAGCGTGGCAAAATAAACGGCCAGATTGGCCGGGGACCCCGAATACGGCTGAACGTTCGCATGCTCAGCACCAAACAGGGCCTTTGCCCTGTCAATGGCCATCAGCTCCAGAGGATCGACAAACTGCTGGCCTTCATAGTAACGCTTCGTCGCATAACCCTCTGAATACTTATTAGTAAACACACTTCCGGTCGCTTCCAGAACGGCCCTTGAAGTGTAATTTTCGGACGCTATAAGTCTGACCTTCTCGAACTGGCGCTTTTCTTCATTGGCCACCAGAGCGGCAACGTCTGGATCTGTCTGAATTAGAGTGGGCTGTTTCATCTGAAAACCTCCATTCCTGGACAGGGGAAACAGTTAATTCTGTTTTTTCCCGGTCGCAATGGCCGAATTACGCATCGCACAATATTTTTCCCCGCACATCGAACAGTATTCGGTGTGCAGAAATTCATCACCGGGCAGTGTCATGGCGTGGTACTCACGGGCACGGTCAGGGTCAAGAGCCAGTTCAAACTGACCTTTCCAGTCAAAACCAACCCTTGCGCGCGCCATCGCGTCGTCACGATCGCGGGCACCTGGATGGCCTTTGGCGATGTCGGCCGCATGGGCAGCAATCTTGAACGCAATAAGGCCGACCCGGACGTCTTCATTGTCAGGCAGGCCGAGATGCTCCTTGGGCGTCACATAACAAAGGAAATCCGCGCCGGATACTGCCGCCATCGTCGCGCCGATTGCGCCGGTGATGTGGTCATAACCAGGTGCAATATCAGTCACAAGCGGTCCCAGAACATAGAACGGGGCGCCGTTGCAAATCTTTTTCTGACGGGTCATATTTTCGGCAATCTGGTCAAAAGGCATGTGACCGGGACCTTCAATCATAACCTGAACGCCACGGGCCCAGGCCTTGTGCGTCAGTTCGCCAAGTACATCAAGTTCACTGAACTGGGCTTCATCCGACGCGTCGGCCAGACAGCCAGGGCGCATACCGTCGCCAAGCGACAACGTGATGTCATACTGCGACGCAATATCAAGAATCTCGTCAAACCGCGTGTAGAAAGGATTTTCACGACCGTTTCGTTCCATCCAGCGCGCCATCAGGGCACCGCCGCGACTTACGATACCGATTACCCGTTTTGCGGCCAGCGGCACATGCTTACGAAGAACGCCTGCATGAATCGTCATGAAATCAACGCCCTGCTCGGCCTGACGCCTGACGACTTCAACAAAAACGTCTTCTGGAAGGTCTTCAAAATTGTCGACCATCTCGGCGGCCTGATAGACCGGGACCGTGCCGACCGGTGCGTGACAGGCGCTTATGACTGCCCGCCTTACAGAATCAATGTCGGGGCCGGTCGAAAGGTCCATTACGGCATCTGCACCGTACTTCAGCGCCGTCTGAACTTTGTCTATCTCCTCGGAAAGACAGGAACTTGTCGGCGAGCGACCAAGATTCACGTTCACCTTGACCGACATTCCCAGGCCGATTCCGACCGGATCAAGGCATCCATGAAGCGGATTGGCCGGGATAACGACCGTGCCCGCTGCAATCCTGTCGCGGATGACTTCCGCCGGAACCGATTCCTTCTGCGAAACCTTTATCATGAAAGGGGTTATCTCGCCCCTTCTGGCTGCATCCATCTGTGTATTGCCACCGGACATCAAACCTTTTACCTCGGTTACTTCACCCTTGAACGGAAAACGCACCGCGCCACCCCCGAAACTAACGCCGTTTGGGATTACCCGCAAGAATACGGCCTGCCAAACCTTTAATGGCAGCTCTTTTGTGACGTCAGATTCCGGCCTGTGAATCATTCTGGTACAATCGCCGTCATGAGGATTCTTGGAATAGAAAGCTCGTGCGATGAAACCTCTGCGGCGGTCGTTGAAGACGGTCGCAGAGTCATATCAAATGTGGTGTGGTCCCAGATCAAGATTCACGAACCGTATGGCGGTGTCGTACCTGAACTGGCTTCACGCAACCACCTTCGGTATATCACCCCGGTAGTGGATTCGGCGCTTGCAAAAGCGCAGATAACGCCAGCGGAACTGGACGGAATCGCCGTGACGATCGGCCCCGGCCTGATGGGCAGCCTGCTTGTCGGGGTACAGTTTGCGAAGGCAATGGCTCTTGCAACAGGCAAGCCACTGGTCGGCGTCAATCACCTGGAAGGCCATCTTTCTGCGTCATTCATGATTGACGGCATCGAGCCACCTGCTTTTCCGTTTGTCGGGCTGGCAGTTTCGGGCGGCCATACCAGCATCTACCTGGTCGAAGGCTGGGGCAGGCTGAAGCTGCTCGGCCGGACGCTTGACGATGCCGCGGGCGAGGCGTTTGACAAGGCCGCATCGATGCTGCACCTGTCTTATCCGGGCGGCGTAGTCATCGACCGGATTTCCCGGGACCGCCGCGTTGACGCCGTCAAGTTTCCACGACCCATGATAAAAGACCCGACACTGAACATGAGTTTTTCCGGCCTGAAAACGGCCCTTAAACGGTATCTTGAAACCCTGGATCATCAACCCGGGTCAGAAGAAGTGGCCGATATTTCAGCGTCTTTTCAGGAAGCCATCGTTGACATCCTGGTTGAAAAAGTCCTGACTGCGGCCAGATCAAACATGGTTCAGGACGTCGTAATAGCCGGTGGCGTCGCCGCGAACAGCAGACTGCGGGCACGAATGGACCAGGCCTGCTCGGGCGCCGGGAAACGACTTCTGGCCGTGCCGCTCAGCCTGTGTACCGACAACGCCGCCATGATTGCAGGACTTGGTTACCAGTATCTTTTCGGCATATTGAAAGACGTCGATTGTCCACGTGGTCTGGACATGGACCCCTTCATGCGGCACGTCAGTGTCGGATGAACTGTATGCGGAGGCCCCGATGAAACTGACCGGACTACTGGTTGCCACAGTCGCAACAGTCGCAATGCTGGCCCTTGCCTGCCAGCCCGGAACTTCCCACCCGCCTGACGAAATTTCAGACTTGAATTCCGACACTGCCGGCCGGGACACGACTGATCCGGATTCGCAGACCGACGACAGCGGCAATTTTGATGTGCTTACAGGAGATGCCGACCAGGACGCATCTGACATTCCGGTTATACCGCAGACATGCGAACAGACTCTTAAGAACTGGATGTGCGGCGGTGATGACAACGACTGTACTGACCCCGATGCGACCTGTGGCGGATATATGGCGTCATGCGCGGAAACACCGTGCTGGGGACAGTTCTGTCCTTTCATCCCGGGCAACTGCCTTGATAAGATTAATACGACTGTATGCAGCAATAATAAAGGGTGCCCCGACGGATACAGTTGCGTCAAACGCACGTTTTCGGATCTCGGACTATGCGTAAAGCTGGCAGCGGAGGGGCTGTGTCGGTCAGATTCAGACTGCGCCGCTGAACAGGTATGCGCCGGTGAAGTTTCCTGCCACATCGGCAATCCGTGCCTCGGGCCTGAACACTCCGGTATCTGCATGGACAAACCTGCGGCTGAACTGACAGACGCCTGCTGGGACAGCGGCATGTGTCCCGGCGGATGGTGCAGCAGCGCAGTTCTGTGCAAGGCAGGCAACGCATCGTGTACACCGGTTCCGGGAACTTGTAAGACAGGCATCGCACCGATGTGTGAGGCTGCCCCGGGCGGCCCTGACTACGAATGCAGTGGATCACCTTTCGGAAACTGGTGTGTCGGAACTTCCACGGAAAGCTTGAAGTGGTGCGCGCCACCTCCGGCAAGTCCGGAAGCTGACGGCGAATGCTGGGATGACAGCGAATGTAACGTAGACAATGCAATTCTGTGCCGTTCATCTCTCGCCTGTCCGCCTGGAAGTTACTGTCGTGTAGACGGATATCATTCAGGAATCTGCGGACCGGCACCTGCTGGCGGGGAAGGAATCGAGCTGCGGTTCGCCGACCAGATTGAAGGCGATACTGAAACTCAGGTCAATCTGACAACCTCTTCTAAAGTAATCCTGATTAACCGCGGGCCGGTCGCAATATTCTTCCCGCCGTGTGGATGCGCCGCGATTGTGAGCCAGAGAAACGACGAATGGGACAACGAGAATCCTATAGGCGCTTTCGACGCCCCTGAATGCGTACAAAACCTGACAGATGGCACAAAACTGAGGCTGGCTCCAGGCTCGGGCATGGTACTTACGATGTCCAGCAATCCCGCGCTGAATCTCATGCTGGCAGGCCGCCTTATCAGATTGAACCTTAAATATTATGTTGGATGTGTGCCTGCCAAAATTGAAGAAGACAAGTGCCTGGGCAATCCGAATCTGATCAAAAACATGGATGCGGCCCCCGTAGAATGGCCCGCACCCTGATTCTACCTGTCATTTCGCACCCCTGGCAGGGACATAAGGTCAATTTAATATGAACGACTATGACCAGCAGACTCCCCGCCGAAAAAAGTCACTGGGGCAGCATTTCTTAAACAGCGGACGTACAGTCAATCGCATCATTGACGCATTGGAAACGACAGAAAATCAGACAGTTATTGAAATCGGGCCGGGACGTGGGGCGCTTACGCGGGAACTGGTATCACGTTGCGGACGCCTGATCCTGGTCGAAAAGGACGCCGAACTGATCCCGATGCTGACCGAGGCTTTCAGCAAAGCAGAAATCATCGAGGCCGACGCGACCCAGGTTAATTTTTTGCCGATCGTGACGGCTGCCGAAAAGGCCGTTGTTGTTGGAAATCTGCCCTACAACGTGGCCGGCAGAATTCTTTTTAACCTGCTGTCACAGGACGCTCACTTTGAACGCCTGGTGCTGATGTTTCAGAAGGAAGTCGCCGAGCGCTTCACCGCGAAACCGGGCGATCGCGACTTTGGCGCGGCCTCGCTGCTGATTTCGCTGATGGCCGATGTCCGCTATCTGTTTGATGTGTCGCAGACCAAGTTCATCCCGCCGCCAAAAGTGATGTCCGGCGTCGTTCTTTTCTGCCCGGCGAACCTGCCTGATGATCGGGCATTCATCAGAAGCCCTTCATTCATGAACTTTGTGCACGCGCTATTTGCCCAGCCAAGAAAGAAGATCGCGAATTCAATGATGGATGGCCTGAAAATCAGCCGCGACCGCACCATAACCCTGCTTTCAGGCGCAGGCGTCAACCCGCAGAGCCGCCCGAACGAACTGACCGGCGAACAGGCCGTAAAGATGTTCCAGATCAGCCATTCTGCTGTTTGATTCGTTGTGATTTAACTGGCCGGTGTTTTAATCGGTGCGGGCTTGATCACTCGTCTTCAGGAACTTCGCCGTCTTCAATGATTTCGGCTTCTTCGGCAAGCTCGACATCATCTTCAAGGTCTTCGAAAACATCAAGCGCCGGTCTGGCCGGTCTGGTCGAGATGTCTTCATCAAGCGGCAGTTCCATGTCCTCTTCGTCAGACTCCATGACGACATCAATGGCGACCAGTTTTTCATCATCGCTGAGGTTCATTACCCTGACGCCCTGAGTGACGCGTCCAATCAAGGAAATGGTGCTGACCTTCGTCCTGATGATAGTCCCCTGGTCAGTCGTAAGCATGACTTCCTGGTCAGGCGTCACGGCTCTCATGCCGATTACGAATCCAACCTTGCGGCTGGCCTTCATCGCAAGAATACCTGTGCCACCGCGACGCTGCAGTCTGTACTCCGTGACAGGTGTACGCTTGCCATATCCGCGCTCGGTAATCGCCAGAATCTCGCTATTGGGCTGAAGCACTTCCATCCCGATAACGCGGTCAGAATCCTTCAACGACATGCCGCGGACGCCGCGGGTGTCACGTCCAATGCTGCGAAGATCGTCGATCTTGAACAGAATTGACTTGCCCTCGCTCGAGAACAGCAGCACCTGATCTGTGTCACGCGCCAGCCGCACCTGAATCAGATCATCATCAGCATCAAGCCTGATAGCGTTAAGCCCTGTCCGCCTGATGTTCTTGAACAACGGCAGGTCGGTACGCTTGACGATGCCCTTGCGTGTCGCAAACACGAAGGAAGACGGCGTCTCGAAATCGTCAACCGGCAGAATCGCGGCCACCCGCTCATCAGCCGCCAGGTTCAACAGATTGACAAGCGCGCGACCCTTGGCCGATCTGGCACCTGCGGGAATCTGGAATACCCTGATTTTGAAAGCCCGACCCTTGTCCGTAAAGAAGAAGACGTATGTATGGGTTGAAGAAACGAACATGTCCTTGACGAAGTCTTCATCCCTCGTCCCCATGCCACGGCTTCCCTTGCCACCACGACGCTGACTTCTGTAAAGGGCGTATGGAGTACGCTTTATGAAACCCTGGGCTGAAACCGTAACGACCATGTCCTCTTCCGGGATCAGGTCTTCAAGGTTGATGTCCCCGAGGTCTTCCGCGATTTCGGTCCGGCGCCCGTCGGCATACTTTTCACGAATTTCCCCGAGCTCGTCCACGATGACGTCCATCAGGACGGCCTCGGAACCCAGAATCTCGCGCAGGCGGGCGATTCTTTTACGAATTTCTTCCAGTTCAAGAAGTATCTTGTCGCGCTCCATCCTGGTCAGGCGCTCAAGGCGAAGATCAAGGACTGCGCGGGCCTGAATTTCTGAAAGACCAAACCTGTCCATCAGGCTGATTCTGGCTTCTTCCGGGTTTGACGACTTTCTGATCGTCTCGATTACGGCGTCCAGATTGTCGATGGCGATCGTGTAACCATACAGAATATGTTCGCGATCCTGAGCCTTTCTAAGCTCAAAAAGGCAACGCCTGGTAACGACGTCCTTGCGGTGATTGATGAACTCGATAAGCGCGTCCTTCAATGTCAGCATCTTCGGACGGCCGTTCGAAATCGCAAGCAGGATCACGCCAAAGGTGCACTGCATCGGCGTCATCGCATAAAGCTGATTCAGCACGACCTGGGGGTCGGCGTCACGCTTCAGTTCGACCACGACGCGCATACCGTCGCGATCCGACTCGTCGCGCATGTCCGAGATACCCTCGATGCGCTTTTCCTTGTGCAGCTCGGCGATCCTTTCAATCAAGCGGGCCTTGTTAACCAGATACGGCAGCTCGGTCACGATAATTACGGCACGCTCGCCCTTCTTATCGCCCTTGATTTCGGCCCTGGCCTGCATCTTCACAGAGCCACGCCCGGTCTCGTAAGCGTCCTTGACGCCCCTGGTTCCAAGGATAAAGCCGCCCGTCGGAAAGTCCGGGGCCGGGATGAATTCCATCAAATCCGCGACAGTCATATCCGGGTTACGAATCAGGGCGATCGTCCCGTCAACAACTTCAGTCAGATTATGCGGCGGTATGTTTGTAGACATACCGACTGCGATGCCGGAAGAGCCGTTTATCAACAGGTTGGGGACTCGTGACGGCAGTACGGCAGGTTCCTTCAGGGACCCGTCGTAGTTCGGCAGCATATCAACAGTTTCTTTCTCGATGTCTTCGAGCATCTCTTCGGAAAGACGCTCCATGCGGACCTCGGTGTACCTCATTGCGGCCGCTGAATCGCCGTCAACCGAACCGAAGTTTCCCTGCCCGTCAATCAGCAGGTACCGCATCGAGAAATCCTGAGCCATGCGGACCATCGTGTCGTAAATCGCGGAATCGCCATGGGGATGATATTTACCCATGACATCGCCGACGATGCGGGCGCTCTTCTTGTATGGTGCGTTATGAAAATTCTTCGTCTCGTGCATCGTGTACAGAACGCGACGATGAACAGGCTTGAAGCCGTCCCGGGCGTCAGGAAGGGCGCGGCCAATTATGACGCTCATCGCGTAATCTACGTACGACGAGCACATCTGATCTTCAATATTTACAGGGACTACGTTTGGTCCAATGCCAATGGCCATGGAGACCTCCTGAAAAGTCGCGAAATTATACTACGCAACGGCAGAAATGGCAACGGTCAGAGCTAACGATTGAGAGGGATAAAGCGGTTTAGAATCAACTAGTTAGCAGGCTCGGCCAACTTAGCGCGAGACTTCTCAATAAGTTTACCTACCAGCTTGTTGTCGGGATTCAATTTTCCGGCTTTTTCAAAGTAGGCAATCGCTGCATTGTAGTCCCCGGCCTTGTCAGCAGCCTGGCCTTTTTTGATAAGGGCGATGGCTTCCGCAGCAGGGTCTTTTGCGGCCTCGGGCTCAGCTTTCTTAGCCTCAGGCTCTACCTTTTTGGGCTCGGGCTCGACCTTTTTCAACTCCGGGGCAGGTTCAGCGTCTTCGACCTTCTGTAATTTGTCAGCCTTTTTACCCTTGTCGCCCTTCTTCGGCTTGTCAATCTTCACAGGCTCGGTTGTTTCGGGCTGGGGAACCGGTTCCGGGGCCGGCGCAGGGGCCTGGACTTCAGGAACGGCAGCCTTGTTACGATCGGCCTTCTTCGGCTTCTTGACCGGTTCGGGGGTCGGCTCGGGGGTATCAACAATTATGCGTCCCGGCTTCGCTTCCTTGACCACAACAGGCACATCTGCTTTTACAGGTTCGGGTGCCGGCTGCTCAGCTTCATTCGCTGCCGCCTCGGCCTGCTCTTCTGCCTGTGCTGCTGCTTTAGCTTCTGCCTCGGCCTTCAGCTTTTCCTGCATGACAAGAACATCAGCTTCCAGCTTACGCGCTTCGGGACAGCCCGGTTCAATCTTCAGCGCCTCGGCTGTCGCAGCCATGGCCCCTGCAAGATCACCTTTACCAAACATCATCCGGCCAAGCCTGACCTTGTCCAGAGCCGCCTCACGGGCAGGCGAAACAGCCGGAAGAGCGGCCTTGACTTCTGCCTTCTCGACAGCCGCAGGGGCCTTCCCCGGGGAAGGCGGCGGCCCGATTTCCCACCAGACCACAAATCCGATGCCCAGAAGGGCAATTATGGCAATCACAATGATGAAGCCGAGGCGCTGTTTTCCGCTTTTTTTCGTTTCGGCATCATCCGACGGGAAAACACTGTCTTCGTCAGCGGCTTCATCAGAACCAAAACCGTGATCCGTGTCAGTGAAAGGAGATTCCGACTTAGCTGCCTTGACTTCCTTCGTTTTACGCGCCTTCTTCGCTGCCTTTTCCTGCTTTGACTCGCGGACAGGTTCGACTACTTTCGCCGCTTCAGCCCGGGCCTCTTCGACAGCAGCCCCGATTTCAGCACCGGCAGCAGCCTTTTCAACTGCGGCAGCAATAAACGAAGCGTCAAACGCCTCGGTCTTTACGCCTGATTCTGAATCGACAGCAGATCTTGGCTTTTCAGGTTCTGCAACGACCTGGGCCGCCGCAGACTCTTCCTGCTTGCGCATCATCTCGGCAACGGCATCAGAAAGCCCTTCAATGGCCATCGTTTCGTTACTGGTCGCTTCGGGTTCGGACTTTGCGGACACCTTGTCTTCATCAAACATGGACACCGGCACAGGAACCGTATCCCTGGCATCTTCAGTAACAAGGGAAACTTCCGGGAAAACTTCGACCTTAAGCTTCTCGACCGCCGCCATCACATCAGCCGCAGACTGTGGTCTGCCAGACGGATCCTTGGCCAGCAGCTTTGTCACAAGGCCTTCATAGGCATCAAGCTGGCCAAGACCCGGTTTCACAAGATGAAGCGGCAATGGCTTTTCGTAAACCTGTCTTTTGATAGTGGTCGACGGATTTGAAGACACGAACGGGGGCTTTCCAGCCACCATTTCGTACATCAGAATTCCAAGCGCATAAAGATCCGCAGAACCATTGCCGGGGCGACCGGAACAGACTTCAGGTGCCATATATTCAGCAGTACCGAAGTACAGGCTGTTTTTCTTAATCGGACTGTAGGCGGGAAGAACGGCAGACAGGCCGAAACCGTCAATCCTGATCTGAGCAGCGCCACCGGCCATCTGTCCGTAATAAACTGACGAAGATGAAATATCCAGGTGATGGCAGCCGATCCGCGATGTCTCGCGAAGAACGGCAGCCAGAGCCCATACAACGCCCAGGGCTTCGGCAGGCGACAATCCGCCCTTTTCCTTAATCACAGACTTAAGCGAAGGCAGGCCGGGGGCCTCGAACACCATGTACGAATTTTCGTCTTCAGTCCGTCCCGCTTCCAGGCATAGCAACACAGGCGCAAGCTTCAAATCCGCCAGTCTGCCGACAGTTTCCAGGACGCTCGCTGCCTCGGCATGGCCAACACCGACGGCCGGGTCAAAAACGACCAGGTTAACTTCCGCGTTGTCGTCAATACGATTGCCGGACAAACGATGCCCGAAGCCATCTTCAACCTTAACCGGGCCAAACTCGTATCTGGTCGTCAATCCTTCGCCGAGCATACCGATTACTCCGTGTTCAAGAAGCGGCGATAACCGCTGAATTCGTCTAAGAAGCAGCCATAGTCTGCCCCACGGCATCGTACCGCTTATGGGTATTTCGGTGCAAGAGTTTAGGGGACCATTTCAGTGTAATTTGTGCGAAAAAAGATGATAGAACTCTGCATAGAAAATGCGGTGCCGGATTTATCTATAACTGCTGGTGCGCCCAGAGGGATTCGAACCCCCAACCCGCAGATCCGTAGTCTGCTGCTCTATCCAATTGAGCCACGGGCGCGTAAAAAGCGGTGGCGACTATAATGCCACCGCGTCAGGATTTCAATAGCAATCCTGTCTGGCGGAGAGAGCGGGATTTGAACCCGCGGTAGGCTTTTGACCTACACTCGCTTAGCAGGCGAGCGCCTTCGGCCACTCGGCCATCTCTCCAGTTCACAAAGTCAAACAGCCGGATAATCCGGCGGTGGAGGTAGGATTCGAACCCACGGAGGTTTCCCTCGACGGTTTTCAAAACCGCTGCCTTAGACCACTCGGCCACTCCACCAAATCAAAGAGCCCCGAAAGGGCGGGATAATCTATCACCTGAGCCTGCCGAAATCAAGACCACCTGACAGGACCCGGGGATTAGTCTTCTTCGCGAATGATATTGGCACCCAGAGCACGCAGGGTCTCGTCGATACGCTCGTAGCCACGGTCAATCTGCCTGATATTGTGGATGACCGAGCGGCCACTGGCGCACAGGCTGGCGATCAAAAGGGCCATACCGGCGCGGACGTCGGGGCTTTCGAGCGTAGAACCATACAATTTTGAAGGTCCGACAACAACGACGCGATGAGGGTCGCAAAGGATAATTGACGCGCCCATACCGATCAGCGAATCGACAAAGAACATGCGGCCTTCAAACATCTTTTCAAAAAACAGAAGCGTGCCGGCGCACTGCGTCGCAGTCACAATCGCGATGCTCATCAAATCTGTCGGGAAGGCCGGCCACGGAGCATCGTCAATCTGCGGAATCGCCCCGTGAAGATCGTTCCTGACCTGCGGTTTCTGATAACCCGGTACAAAGACGGACGAGTCACCAAAGGTCATCTCGATGCCCATCTTCTCGTAAACACTGCGGATTTTGCGCATGTCGGCAGGGTTGACATCGGTTATGGTCAGGCCGCCACCCATAACGGCGCCCAGGCCAATCATGGATCCGACGACCAGATAATCCGTTCCGATGCGGTGGGTCGTTCCCTTCAGACGATCGACGCCCTCGATGACCAGGTGGTTCGTACCGATGCCAGAAATGCCGGCGCCCATCGAATTCAGCATGCGGCACAGGCCCTGAACATGAGGTTCGCACGCGGCGTTCATGATGACCGTCCGGCCAGGGGCCAGAACCGCCGCCATGACGACATTTTCCGTACCTGTAACCGATGCCTCGTCTAAAAACATCTCGGCCCCGCGCAGACGGGAACCGTCAATCACGTAGTTTTCACCGACATCGACCTTCGCGCCCAGTGACTCAAGCGCGCCAAACAAAGTGTCAAGGCGGCGGCGACCGATGACGTCACCACCGGGCGGCGGCAGAACGGCCCGCCCGCATCTCGCAGTCATCGGGCCGGAAAACAGCACCGACGCCCTGACCCGGCGGCACAACCCGGCATCAAGTTCATGAGTCAAAACATTCTTCATGGTGACCGACAAAGTGTTTTTTCCAATCCACTTCGTCTGCCCGCCAAGACTGTCCAGAACCTCGATCATTACCTCAACATCCCGGATTCTTGGAAGATTCTCAAGAATGACTTCTTCTTCAGTCAAAAGACAGGCCGCCAGCGCAGGCAGCGCCTCGTTCTTGTTTCCTGACGGAGTAACGGTCCCGGAAATCCTGTTGCCGCCCTCGATTATGAATCTTCCCATCATTTCATCCTGTTACAGTCACATCACCGCAAATCGGCAGGCATGCCGGAGTAAAAACGCCGCATAAAGCATCTATCACATCTGCACCGCAAAAAACTACAGGATCTGTAACCGCACTTGTGATGAAAGACTGACCGGCATATCTGGTCAGAAACGCAACGACACCGGCCTGCCGATCGGGATCCAGATCCGCCAGCGCGTCATCAAGGACCAGCACCGGGTCCTCACCCCTCAAGGCCGCAATCTCGGCGGCCTCGGCGGCCTTCCACGCAAGCATCAGCACCTTTTTCTGCCCGCGACTGGCGTGTCCACGCGCCTTCAAACCTTCAAGTCCGACCTCGATGTCATCGGCATGAGGCCCGACAGTTGTGTAACCGATGGCCGTGTCCGAAACTCTTTTTGCGGCCAGAGCGGCCCTCAGCAGACCAGCAGCGTCCTTCCTGAAAGCACCGCTGCGGCGCGACGAAACGGCCGCCAGCTCTGAAGGCAACCACCTGGATGAATAGCCTGCCGTCACAAAAAGGTCCGCACCGGTCATTTCCGACAGCGTCTGCGGCAGCCGCGCAACGACCCGATCAAGCGCGTCCAGCCTGACTGCGACGTACTCCGCGCCGTACTCCGACAAGTTCTGCTCGACAGCGTCCAGCAGGTCCATATCGCCGTTACCGTTTCGCAGCAGAACGTTTCGTTCCTTCAGCAGTCGGGCGTATCCAGAAAACATGGCCGTCCGTTGCGGATCAATCATCGCGGCGAAGCGGTCTATCAGGATGCGGCGCCCGTCCGGCCCGCCTTCAAGGACGCCCGGATCATCAGGACTCAGGCACGTCACGGACAAAATCTCCATCGTGTCGCGGGCTGAAGTTACCGGAGATCCATCAATGATTACCTTGCGATAGCCGCGCCCGATTTCGGCCCTGATTTCGTGCTGACCGTCAACGCCACTGACTACGGCGGCCACCACAGCGCACTCACAATTGACGCCCTGACCGGCCCTGATAAGGTCCGCCGTTCTTGATGTCCTGAATGATTTAAGCCATGAAAGGAACGAAACGGCCTCGACCAGGTTAGTTTTTCCCTGCCCGTTCGACCCCTTAATCAAATTGACGCCGGGACCGAACGAAACGACCTGCGACTTGATGTTCCTGAAATTACAGATTTCTATTGAGAGGACCTTCAAGCTTGACGCTCCGGTCTTGTCAGATGCGCACGGGCATGATGACCTGCTTCAGGCCTTCATCATCGGGACTGGTCAACAGGGACGCACTTGCCTCGCCCTTGATTGACAGGCGGACAGCATCGCCGCCCATGGCCGAAAGCGCTTCAAGCAGGTAGCGGTTGTTGTAGGCGATTTCAAACGTTTCGCCTTCGTACGCAGCGTCAATTCCGGTATTGGCGTCGCCACGCTCGGGGTCGCGGGCCATGACCGTAATCTTGCCGGGCTCGAAACGAAGCCTGACCAGCGGGGTCTTTTCCTGCGAAATCGAGGGCTGGGCCCACTTGACTGCAGAAATGAATTCATCGCGGTTGAAATCAACGCTGAACCTGAAACCGGCCGGTACGACCTTTCTGAATTCGGGATATTCAAGCTCGATCTGACGAACCAGCAGATACCCGTTATCGACCGTGAAAACGACGGCATGACGCAGGAATCCGACCTTGACGTCGCCTTCAACGCCTTCCAGGAAGCGCTTCAGATCCGCCACGCCCTTTCTGTGAAGAATGGCCGTAACCTGTTCAACCGGCGCGCCGCCTGTCGGAATAACGCGGTTGACCCATGAAAGCCGGTGACCATCGGTGGCCACGGCGTCAATCGACGCGCCGCCTTCGCATGGATTCACACAAATATTGATGCCGTTCAGATTCGGCCTGCCTTCATCGACAGACATTGCAAATCCGACGCGATCAGCGATTTCAAGCAGCAAAGCCCTCGGGAAAAGGATTTCCACGACTGGCGCAGGGTCGGCGATTTCGGGCATATTCTCGGGAAGTATCCCGGGGATTGTCGAAGAACGCGCGCCGACACTCAGATTCGCCCACTGATTGTCCATCAGGCTCAGGCTGACCGGGGCCTCGGGAAGCATGCGGGCACGATCCGTCAGACTGCGCGCCGTCAAAGCCATCTTTCCCGGCTTCGTAACGTGCGCTGGAAACGTCGTAACCAGCGTGACTTCATATGACTGGGCGGTCAGGCGGACAGCGTCATCGCCGATAGATTCCAGAAGAATGTTAGCCATTACACTGGAAAGATTCCTTTGTTCCGGAATGCCCTGAGCTTTGGCAAGTGCCGAAGCAAAATCTTTTTTAGCAGCCGTGAATTCCATGCCGTACACCTTAATAAGAGAGATCTGTTATTAATGAACGGTTGCTATCGTAGTCATGATGGATGCCGTCCGTCAATCAGTAACAGCGCACATGCAATACAGCCCTTCAATTTCTTTCAGAATAAGGGTAAATTAGTCCGGCTTGCGGATTTCGAGCCGAATGACAGCGGTGAAAATATGGGCGATCGACAGCGGTACAAGATACTGGAAAAGATTGATTCGGGTGGGATGGCCGAGATCTACCGCGCCAAAGCCATCACTCTGGACGGGTTTGAAAAGTCCGTCGCGATCAAGCGAATCCTTCCAAATCTGTGTACCAAACCGAAATTCGTAAACATGTTCCTGGACGAGGCGCGTCTTGCGATGCACCTCAACCACGCAAATATAGTTCAGGTTTTCGACGTCGGCCGTTCGCAGGACACATATTTTATAGTTATGGAGCTGGTCGAAGGCCGCAACCTGCGGCGCATCTTCCAGCGCCTTTCCGAAGTCGGGCAGAGATTCCCGGTCGCCAACGCCGTTTTTCTGGTGACCGAGGCCTTGAAAGGCCTGGCCCACGCCCACGAACGCCGTGATTCCGACGGCAACGTGCTTGGCATCGTCCACCGCGACATTTCCCCGCCGAACATCCTGGTTTCCCATTCCGGCGAAGTCAAACTGACCGACTTCGGGCTTGCCAAGGCCATGACACAGGCCGAACTGACCGACCCCGGCATTGTAAAAGGTAAATTTTCGTACCTTTCACCGGAATCTCTGGATGGAAGGACTGTTGATTTCAGGGCAGACATCTTTTCGATCGGTATCGTCCTGTGGGAGCTGCTGGCCAACCGCCGCCTGTTCCTGGGAAACAACGAAATCGACACGGCCAAGATGGTCGAAAAGGCCGAAGTGCCGTCGCTGACCCTGCTGAACGACGAAGTCCCCGAAGAACTTGACCAGATGGTCCGCAAGGCCCTGGCCCGCGACCCCAGAAAGCGTTACCACAGCGCCCAGGAAATGGGCGATGACCTTATGCAGTTCCTGTTTTCCAGGGGCCTGAAAGTCACGTCGTACGACCTGTCGGAATTCCTGCGCAGCATCTTCGCAATGGACGAAGTGGCCGAAGAAAACATCAGTCAGGACCGCATCAGCGCCTTGATTTCAGAAGAAATTCTGTCGCTTTCGATGATGCGTTACGCCGGTCGCAATCTGCCCGTTGACGGCAGCGCGCCTATCCGGATTGAAGAACTGACCAGACTGGAAGAAGGCCGCATTTCATCGGCGGACCTGAAAGGCACTTCATCCGAGGCGATGGAATCGTCAAAGGGAAGGACTCAGGGATCGGCGCTTGTGGACATGCTTGAAGGCCGCGAAACTATCCCGATGATGGCGATGACCAGACCTGAAAACAAGTCGGGCGGCAGTCCGGTGGTCAAGGTGTTTGCCGTGATCGGGATTCTGGGCGCGATTGGTGTCGGCGGTTGGTATCTGTGGCAGATGTACCTGGCGAAACTTCTGAACTTTTGATTAACGCAAAACTTTTGTTCACGCCTGAATTCGTGACTAGTAAATTGACAAAAAATTAACCTGGGTCGGGAATTGTCCTGTTTATTCAATACACTGCGTGATCCGGCCGTTTTCGGGGCCACCGGTTCGCTTGGCGGGTACGTCTGCAATGTGCTTATCCAGGAAGGTATCCGGTGCGCGCACCTTGACGGAATGACGAACCACAGACGGCTTGCCGAACTGGTACGCCAGATGCGCCCGCTGACTGTGTCTTTTGACGGCAAGCCATCACCAGAACTTTCTGAAGCACTTGAAGAATCCGGTACTCAAAGGGTCAATTCAGTTTCTGAAGCTTTCAGACATGCGCAAAGTGCGGTCGTCGTATCTGCCGGGCTTGATGGATACCAGGCGGCCGAAGAAGCGATCCGTCGCCGCCTGCCTGTCGCCATAGGCAACAAAGAAGCGTTCGTCGCGTGGGGCCGTTATCTGAAAGGTCCGCTGGCCGCCGCTGCAGGCGGGTGCGACATCAGACCGGTCGATTCAGAACACGCGGCCGCTTCAATACTTATTAACGAAGCCGGGGGCGCCGATCACGTCGCTGAATTGATTATCACCGGCAGTGGCGGGGCCGTCCGCGACATTCTGGCGTCCGAAAGGCACCACCTTCAGCCCTCAAGAGTCCTGCATCACCCGGTCTGGAAGATGGGCAGCAGAATCACCGTTGATTCGGCGACCCTTGTGAATAAAGCCCTGGAAGTTGTTGAAGCCGCCATCCTGTTCGACATCGCCCCTGACAAAATCCAAGTCATGTTTGACCAGGATGCAACCGTTCATGCCGCCGTGATCACAACGGACGGCAGGACAAGCGCCCTTGTGTCGCCTGCGTCGATGGAAGGTCCGGTAAGAACGGCGCTCGGCCTTGATCCGGGCGCAGATACCGTAATTCTGAAAGGCGCCGCCGCCGCCGAGGCCATCAACCGCATGCGCACCCCGGACGCCTTCGAACGCCGCGCCATCGGCCTTGGTCATCTGGTCCTTTCCGCCGGTGGCTGCATGCCGATGGTCCTGGCCGCCGCCGACGAATCTGCCGTCGCCCGCTTCCTTGCCGGCGCACTCAGCTTCGGCGACATCGTCCCGTTCATTGAAAAGACGATTGAATCGTTCGCCCGCGCCGCCAGCATGGACCCGGCATCGTACGATGACCTGACCACGCTGCGCCGTGACCTTGATAAGGCTATGAAACTGACCTGAAACATCCCCGGTTCAACCGGTTCTACCAGCTCTTGACCAGAACTTCGTACATGCCCTTGCCACGGCTGCCCGCTTTACAATTGATGAACCGCGACGCCTCAATTTCAATGACGTTAAAACCACGGTAAAGTTCTTTTATCAACGGAACGTTACTGTTGCTCAACATCACTTTGCAGCCTTTGTCGGCCAGCTCCCGAAACGTCTGCGCAAGCTCTTCCTGGTCTTTAGCCGTGAAATCGCCCTTCGCGTATCTGGTGAACGATGCCGTCTGACTGATCGGATGATACGGCGGGTCAAAGTACACAAAATCGCCCGGCTTCGCCATGTTTGCCGTGGACCTGAAGTCCTGACACAAAATCTGGATTTCTGAATCGTTCAGATATGTTGCAATGGCCTGCAAATTGTCTGCGTCGTCAATGTTCGGGTTCTTGTACCGCCCGAAAGGAACGTTGAATTTTCCTTTGCTGTTTTCCCTGTAGAGCCCGTTATAACAAGTCTTGTTCAGGAATATGAACCGGCTTGCCCGCTCAATGTCTGTCATGCCCGATGGATCCTGAGCCCTGACCGAGTAGAAGTAGTCCTTTTCATTTATGTGGTTGCGTAACGATGCCAGCAGACCTTCGTGGTCTTTCCTGATCTGCTGATAAGCATTGATTAATTCAGGATTAATGTCTGAAACAATCGCATTCTTTGGTTTCAGATTGAAAAGCAGCGCCCCGCCACCAACAAACGGTTCCACAAAAGTTCCATAAGCTTTCGGGGCGTTTGACAACAGCAAATCCATCAGTTGCCGCTTGCCACCCGCCCATTTTACAAATGGCCTGAGGGCTGTTTTTGCCATATGCCTGATTATCGTGGCTCCTTGTCGGTATTTAGAAAACCGTCTGTTTCGAGGGCGGTAATCAGCCAGGTTTCAGGTAGAAACTTACATCAAAACGGGGGTGGCAGCAATCAGGCCGTTGTCCCGGAAGTTTCCGTTTTGTCAATTTGATTACTTGATCGTGATTTCCGTATAGTGTCTTCAACGAGGTCATCTGGCTGGTTGTTCCCGGAGTAATCCGTGGGAGGTCATTATGCGTCTGTCATGCATTTCTTCAGGATTCAGACTTATCGGCACGTTCGCAATCGTTCTGGCATTTGTCGGATGTGGCGACCCGACCGTAAATCCCGCAGATGGCTGGTCTGTTCCGGACTGGAGCGACAACGGCCCTGATGGAACAGGGGATAATGGACAGCGGGATGTCCTGGAGGATGGACATGATTATGGCGATTCACCGAACTGGCCCGATGCCGGAACGACCCCGGTTCTTTCTTCATTCGCGCTGAGAAAAAGCCAGAATTGTGGCGAACTGACCGAACTGTGGCGTCAACAGGCCGTTGCCATCATGGAACAGCGCATGAACTATGGCTGGTACGCGGTTACCCGGACGCATGAGTGCCGGCCGGAACCTGATTACGGGTACGGTGCGGATACAGTAGTCATGTGTGACGTATCTGCTCCGGGAGATTCAGGTTCGTCCGCTAACGAATACACGACAACGAACAATCAGGAAGTCGATGTGGACGAAGCCGACTTCCTGAAGAACGACGGCACATACATCTACATGCTGGCTAACGGGAAGTTCCGTGTTCTGAAGGCATGGCCACCGACCGAGGCCACAGTCCTGTCAACGACCGCCATCGAAGGGGACCCCCGCAGCATGTTCGTGTACGAAGGTCGGGCGGTCATCTTTTCGTCGCTGGGATCGGGTTATGAATACTACGACTCGTGCACATACGGTTATGACTGCGAGCTTACAGGCGACGGGCGGCCGCTCAAGGTCACCGTTCTGGATCTGACCGATCTGGAAAACCCGGCTGTGGTCCGTGAATCTGAATTCAGCGGCACGTTTCTGGCGGCACGCCGCGTAAACGATTTCATCTACATGGTCGTGTATTCGGACCCGCCGGCCATACCTCAAGATTACAGAAATGTGCCAATTGAATTGCAGCAATACACCCACCGGTGCGACGGGGATCCGCTTCCGTTCACGCGTGAAGAGGTGGAGGCCATGTTCCGCGAGCTTCACGCCACAAATATTGCCTACATCAACGCCTGGGTAGCTGACACGGATACCATCCTGCCTGGGCTGACCGATCGTGTGTTAGACGGCGGGGACTGGAAAAACCTGAAAAGCCCGTTCGGCGACTGTTCACAATACTACCTGTCGGCCGCCGGTGACGGCGGGAGCCTGCTGTCTTTAGTTTCGTTCGATATGAACGCGGACAAAGGCATGACCGCATCTTCAATTCTGACCCGCCCCGGAACGATCTATTCATCCAGCCAGTCGTTGTACGTGGCGGCCCGCTACCAGGGGATTGCCGTGGATGAATGGAGTGGCGGCCAGGACATTCAGGAAGCCACGACCCTGCATCGCTTCTCGCTTTCCGCCGACGGTCCCGCGACCACATACGAGGCAAGTGGACTGGCGGCAGGACGCATCCTGAACCAGTTTTCCCTGTCGGAATACAAAGGATATCTGAGGGTTGCGACCACGTCTGGAAGCCTGTTCAGCGATGCATCAAGCGCGCTCAGGGTCTTCAGTCAGGAAGGCGACCGCCTGGTCGAAGTGGGCACAGTCGGCGACATGGGGCCGTCCGAGGACATCAGGTCGGTCAGGTTCTCCGGCGACAAGGGATACATAGTTACGTTCAAGAAGACCGATCCCCTTTACGTACTCGACCTGTCAGACCCCACAGACCCGAAGATAACAGGCGAGCTGAAGATCCCCGGATTCAGCACGTACATGCACTTCATGGACGAAACTCACCTGCTGACCATCGGATACGACGCGGACGACCAAGGGAGCTTCGCCTATTTTGACGGGATTGCCCTGTCGGTGTTCGACGTGACCGACCCCGCGAATCCAGCCCTGATGCATCGCGAAGTCATCGGTACGCGCGGCACCACGTCCGAGGCCGCGACGAATCACCTGGCATTCACGTGGTTTGCTTCCCGCAACGCGCTGGCCCTGCCGATGCAGGTCTGCGAGGGCGGCGGCGACGGAAACTTCGGCCAGACCATGACCTTCAACGGCCTGATGGTTTACAGGGTGACGCAGGAAGAAGGCTTCACTTATCTGGGCGGCATTCCCCACCCGGTGCCTGCCGAGGATGAATACAACGGCTATTACGGAAGCGGCTGCTCGAACTGGTGGACCGATTCGCACTCCACGGTCCTGCGCAGCATCTTCATGGACGACTGGGTCTTCAGCATCGCCATGGACGAAATCCGCGCCTCGGCCCTCTCCGACCTCGCCCACCCCGTCGCGATCCTGCCGCTAACGCCGTAGACATCGGCATCACGGCCAAAGGAAAGCCGTCTTCTTGGCAGGTTCGCCCCCACACCGGTACGATCATCAGCGGGAAATTGTGTCGAACGGGGTTCATGGCGAAGACGTACACAAATATCAGGATGATTGCAGCCCTTCTGGTGATGGCGGCGTTTATTGTTGTCATGCCGGGTACGGTTGTGGCCGGTACGTCTACTGCCGGAAAATCTACGACCGCTAAGGCCGCGGGCAAGACCACCGCCGCAAAACCTACCGCAGCCAAAACCGCACAGCGCCCGATCCGTGTCGTCATTGACCCGGGGCATGGCGGGAACAATATGGGGGCCATCGGGCCGTACGGGGTGCATGAAAAGTACGTGACGCTGCAGATTGCCATGAAGCTTGGCGAACTACTGAAAGCGTCTGAAAACGTTGTTGTTTTTTATACGCGGGTCGCCGATGTGGCAGTGTCACTTCCGGACCGCGCCGAGATGGCGAACGCCCTGGACGCAGACCTGTTCCTGTCGATTCACTGCAACGCGGCTGAAAATACCGAAGCTAACGGGATAGAAACTTTCTACCTCGGGGCTGGCTCCGATACGTCCACAAAAGAACTGGCGAAACGCGAAAACGGCCGGGATGGTCCACTGTCTGCCGCAGACCCCGACCAATCGCTTGATGTGCTTCTTGCCGACATGGCGTTCAACGGAAACCAGAATGAATCTTCACTGCTGGCCTCGGAAATCCAGCGTTCGCTGACAAAGGCGTTTGCCGACGTCAGAAACCGTGAAGTCCGCCAGGCGCCGTTCACGGTCCTGGAACATGCAAACATGCCCGCAGTCGTTATTGAAACCGGGTTCATCACCCACGTTTCCGAAGGCAGAAAGCTGCTTATGGCAGACCATCAGCAGAAGCTGGCCACCACGATTCAGAAGGCTGTGATCAGTTTTGTAAAAAACGCTGAAGAACGACCGGCTTTCGCCCGTCAGTACGAAGTCGAGTGACCTGACGCCTTCCCCGCAAGCGCCGACTCAATCGCCGCAAACAACGCCGTCAAACTGTCTTTGTCCTTCGCGCACGTCAGGATGCCGCCGGTATCTGCCGCCAGACCGTTCAAAACGACGTCATCCTTCATGCGGTCGGCCTTGTTCAGGACCAGTATCTGCGGGGTTTCCCCGTAACCCATCTCTTCAACAATCCGCCGCACCGACTCGATCTGCACAAGCACATGGGGGTCCGACACATCGGCAACCTGAAGCAGCAGGTCGGCGCCCTCCATTTCTTCCAGTGTGGCCTTGAACGCGCCTTCCAGTTCCTTCGGCAGGTCCTTGATGAACCCGACCGTATCGACCAACAGAATGTTGAAGCCGCCGCGATATCCGCCCTGCGACCCGTCTTCGAAAACGGCGTCACCCGAGCTCTGCAGCCACAACTTCCGCACCGTCGGGTCCAGCGTGGCAAACAGCTTGTTTTCCACAATCACGTCGGCACCCGTCGATGTGTTGAACAACGTGGACTTGCCCGCATTCGTGTAACCGACAACTGCCACCAGCGGAACGCTGCGCTGTTCGCGCCGCTTCCTGCGGATCGACCTTTTGCTGGCTTCCTCGTCAATCTTTTCTTCCAGCAGATGGATGCGGTCACGCGCACGCCGCTTCTCCATTTCCAGCTTCGTTTCACCGGGACCAAGCGCCCCGATTCCGCCTGAAAGCCGCGACATCGAGTCGTCCCGTTCAGACAGGCGCGGCAGGTTATACCGCAACTGGGCCAGTTCAACTTCAAGTCGCCCCTCAACCGTCCCGGCATGCTTCGCAAATATGTCCAGAATCAACTGGTTGCGGTCGATGACGCGGACCCCGGCTTCAGCCGCAATTGCCCGCTGCTGTGAAGGCGTCAGCGTCGTTCCAAAGATAATCAGGTCCGCCGCACGGTGCAGGCACATCATCGCCGTTTCGCGCAACTTACCGACACCAATGACAAATTTCGGATCCGGCTTCGACCGCCGCTGAACTATCGTGTCAAGAACCGCGACGCCCGCCGTCGAACAAAGCGCCTCAAGCTCGCTTTTTTCCCATTCAAGGTCGGCGTCCTTGACCAGCGATGGAATCACGATAATGGCCGCGTCAGACGCCTTCTTTTCGCCCTTGCGAAGAAGGTTGGCGGTCGCGGCCCGGCGCAGTTGCACCTCGATATCAACGACCATTTCGTCGAACATCTGCACAAAACGACCGGGATATGCAGGTTCCAGAACTTCCCACAGCGAATCGCCTGAATCCGGTGGCAGAATCCACGCAGGCTGCACCAGCGGCATGTTGCCGGTCCGCCCGTTAATCACGCCGACGACCGCGTCAAACGAAAACAGCCGTAACAGTTCCAAATCATCCTGACCGAGCCCTTCGCCGAACGTCGAAACGATGAACCGCCGCCCGTTCAGCCTGCCCGCAGGAATTCTGGTCCGAAGATGGTCCGGCAGATCAATCGACCCGGCATCCCCGACCACGACGTCATGAATCTGACCGCGCCTGTCCGCAACGACCGCTATCCGCCGCGAACACGCAATTGACGCATCCTGCACCGCGATGGCCAGCGCAGCCTCGACAAATTCCTGCGCCCCGGCGTGTCTTTCAAAAAGCTTTTCTATCTGTTTGGCAACGGCCGACTTCAGCCCGACAAGATTCCCGAGTGCTTTCAATCAGTTTTCCCCAATCTGTATTCTTTAAGTTTGTACAGCAGCGCGCGGTGACTCATCTCCAGAAGCCGCGCCGACTTCGTGCGATTACCGTCAGTGGCGTCAAGCGCCTTCCGAATCAACGTCAACTCAAGCTCACGCTGATTAACCTTCACCGAAAAGCCCTGCAACCTGAACGCGCTCTCGCACGGCCCGTCACCGGAACCCTGCCGGACGCCTTCAGGAATCGCATCAAGGCCGACAACCGCCGAATCACACATTACAGCTATGCGCTCGACCAGATTCTCAAGCTCGCGCACGTTACCCGGCCATTGATAGCTGACAAAAGCCTTCATGACTTCAGGGGCAAATGACTCGGCCTTGCACGACGACTTTTCACGCATCTTGCGAAGAAAATGTTTAGCAAGATCGGGGATATCCTCGGACCTGGACCGCAACGGCGGAATCTTTATCGGCACAACGTTCAGCCGGTAGAACAGGTCTTCACGGAAATTCGAGTGCTCAATCTCGTACTCAAGGTCGCGTGAAGTTGCCGCAATGATTCTGACATCAACCTTGACCGGCCTTGTATCACCGACGCGCCTGATTTCACTTTCCTGCAGAAATCGCAGAATTTTGACCTGCAGCATCGGCGGCAGTTCACCAACTTCGTCCAGGAACAGCGTGCCACCGCCCGCGCTTTCAATCAGGCCACGCTTGTTCCCGATCGCGTCGGTGAAGGCGCCTTTGACATGACCGAAAAACTCGGACTCCATCAACCCTTCAGGAATGGCCCCGCAATTGACCGGAATAAAGGGCTTTTTTGAACGGTCCGAATTGTCATGAATCAGCCTGGCTATAACTTCCTTACCAGTGCCGGATTCCCCGGTTATCAAGACGGTTGACTTGAACCCGGCAATCCTCACAGCCGTGCCCACAATCCGCTTCATCCATTCAGAACGGGCAATAATTTCAGGCTGGGGTGACTGCGCGGCCTGCCCCGAAACGCGCGACCTCAACTCGATATTTTCACGCCGGAGCTGCTCGCGCTCGACAGCCTTTCGAAGCGTCAGCAAAATCTCTTCTGACTGGAACGGCTTGTTAATATAGTCATATGCGCCAGTTTTCATGGCCGCGATCGCGTCATCACCCGAGCCGTAGGCAGACATCACAATTACGGTAACCGGCAACCCGGTATTTTTCAGCGCGGCCAGGAACGACATTCCGTCCATTCCAGGCATCTTCAGGTCGCACAGACACAGGTCAAACCGGCTTCTGTCAAGCAGGGCGAGCCCCTGCTCGGCCGACGTCACAGTCGTCACCTGATACCCGGCCCTCGACAGAACGACCTGAAGCATCTGCAGAAAACCGGGCTCGTCATCAATCACAAGAACTTTCAGATCCATAAGAATCCCCGTCCTGCGCGCTGCCACATTATAGCACCGATATTTCGGACCACATCACAGACCTTGCACCTGCCCTGCACCGCCCGGATACATCACAATCACCTGTCGGAATCCCGGGCACTTTCTGCTAACTTGATATAATGGCGGCGGAAGTGTTCAGGGGACTGTAGTAAGTGAAGATATCCAGACCAGGCATCAGGGGCAGAATAATACTGTCTCTGGTCATCGCAGGCGCTCTGGCCATCGTCGGCCTCGGCCCGTTCCTGCGCTCGATGGTCATGCCCATTCTTGTAAATAATGAAGGCGACAGACTTCTTGCGGCCGCACGGGTCGCCGCGATTTCAGTCCCTGATGACAGCCTTGAACGCAAATCATGGGTCGCCAGACTTCAAAAGGCTTGGCCTGGGGTCAACGTCTTCATCATCGACGCCAGGACAGAACCGGGGGGCGGCTCTAACGAACTTGCGGCAGAAAGTACTAAAGCCGGAACGACGGCAGAGCGCATCATCAAGGCAAACATATCAGGCCACCTGCTGACCAGGATTGACCCGAAAGACACCAGGCTTACGGCCGAGGGCATCGCGATCGGCTGGGAAGCCCTTGTGAAGTTCCAGACTGAATCAAAGACGCCTTCAATTCTTGGTTTTGTACTTACCGATGTTAAGTCAACCGATTCACCCCTGTGGACGCTGATCCTTATCTACGGAATGATGGTGACCGTGCTGGCCCTGATTGGCGGCCTGATTGCCGCGTCATACCTGATAATCAGGCCACTCGCGAAGACTGCCACTGCGGCCGGACGACTGCTGGAAGGCCAGCCGGGCGCTGCCGGAATGACCGACCTGAAGCAGATAGAAACGGCGATTGACGAAAATTCCAGAATTCATCGTGACGACAGTCGCCGGATTGAGCGACAGGACTGGGAAATCAGACGCATGCGGGACGACCTGCGTGGTGCCCAGACAACGTTGATTCGCGCCGAAAAGCTGGCATCAGTCGGGCAGCTCGCGGCCGGCATCGCACACGAAATCGGCAATCCAATCGGCATCATACTGGGAATGTCTGAAATCCTTCGCGCCGGTGACTGTTCCCCGAAGGAAGTCCAGGAATTCGCCGACGCAATCAACAAAGCCACCGTCAGGGTTGACGGAACGATCCGTGACCTGCTGACGTTCGCCAGACCGGCCCGCGATGAAGGCGCCCGCACAAGCATCAGGCAGGCAATCGAGTCAACCGTAAAGCTTGTGGAAACACACAAGTCCTTCCGCAATGTGAACGTGTCAATTTCACTGGAAAAAGAAGATGCCGTCGCCGAAATCAGGCCGTCACAGCTTCAGCAGGTGCTTTTGAACCTGCTGCTGAACGCCGCTTACGCGATGGAAGGCACAGGCGAAATCAAAGTCTTTTCAACGATCGAAAGCCGTCGAATATCTATCGCCGTTCAGGACTTCGGCCCCGGCATTGCCGAAGCCGACCTGGAAAAGATCTTCAATCCGTTCTTTACGACCAAACCGCCCGGCGAAGGGACAGGCCTCGGGCTTGCCATGAGCGCGCAGATTGTCGAGATTTACGGCGGCGAAATTGATGTGAAAAGTTCCCCTGGTAAAGGCGCAACATTTGTCGTGAAGTTGTGGCTGGCCGACAGCGAATAAAGGCCGCAAGCCTGTTTCCACCGACTTTATGGCCGGTACAGGCAATAATTTGTTGACAAACAAGTAATCCCAAGTAGAATTTCGGTCCCGTTCGTTTGGATGGTTGAGGTCCAGCATGTATGCAGTGATAATGACCGGCGGAAAACAGTATCGTGTGTGCGAAGGCGACACGCTTAATGTCGAACGCCTGGATGTGGAAGTCGGAAACGAGATCGAATTCAACAAGGTGCTCATGGTGGGCATCGATGATGACATTCGTGTCGGCAAGCCTGTTGTGCCCGGCGTCACCGTGACGGGCACGATTCTTGATCACAGCCGTGGGGCCAAGGTCCTGGTGTTCAAGAAACGTCGCCGCAAGAATTCCAAGAGAATCAAGGGCCACCGTCAGGAATTTACCCGGCTGATTATCTCCGGAATTAAGGTGGGATAAACAATGGGCAGAAAGAAGGGACAAAGCGGCCGTAACGGTCGTGACAGTAATGGACAGCGCCGTGGCGTGAAAATGTACGGCGGTCAGATTGCGGTTCCGGGCAATATCATCGTGCGTCAGCTCGGTAATAAGTTCTACCCGGGACTCAATGTCGCCCAGGGTAAGGACTACACACTCTTCGCCACTGCTGGCGGACGGATCGTTTTCAAAGTCGGGCGTAACCGCCAGATCATTGACGTCCTGCCCGAATAGCGCTGACAAAGTCCTGCCACTCCGACTTCTGACTACTGCCCCATACTTATCCAGCAGGGAATGTGTCCATCGGGCGCGCCTGACTACCAATTGAGGCCCTATGCGTTTCATTGACGAAGCAAAAATATGGGTGTGCGCCGGCAAAGGCGGAAACGGAGTCTGCTCATTCCGTCGGGAAAAGTTCGTGCCACGTGGCGGACCTGACGGGGGCGATGGTGGCCGCGGAGGCGACGTCATCCTTGAAGCTGACGAAGGCATGAAGACCCTTCTGGACTTCCATTTCCGTCAGAAATTCATAGCCGAGAATGGCGTCAAAGGCGCCGACGGCAATAAGACAGGTCGCGACGGCAAAGACCTGACCGTAAAGGTCCCGGTCGGAACGATGGTCTTCAATGAAGACGGCGAGTTACTGACGGATCTTGACACACACGGCCAGACTTTCATTATTGCGAAAGGCGGGCGATATGGACTTGGCAACGCCAGGTTCTGCCTGCCCTGGCGAAGGGTACCGACAATCACGACTGAAGGGGCCGACGGCGAACAGAAAAACCTGCGCCTGGAGCTGAAGCTTCTGGCCGACGTCGGCCTTGTAGGCCTTCCAAACGCCGGCAAATCAACGCTTATCAACTACATTTCGCGCGCTCAGGCGAAAGTTGCCGATTATCCGTTTACTACGATCATTCCGAATCTCGGGGTCGTCGTCATCGGCGACAAATCTTTCGTCATCGCCGACATGCCCGGCCTTATCGAAGGCGCGTCTGACGGGGCCGGTCTTGGCCTGCAGTTCCTTCGCCACTGCGAAAGAACCAGTCTTTTAGTCCACATGGTTGACGTTTCGACTTCAGCCGATCCGGTCAAAGACTTCAAGGTCATCCGCGCCGAGCTCGGGGCACACGGGTCCGACCTGGGAAAAAAGAATTTTATTATCGTGGCTTCAAAAATTGACGTGCCCGGCTGCGAAGCCAACATCAAGGCACTGAAAAAGCTGGCCACGAAAGAGAAGGTTCCGTTCTTTGCGGTCTCGGCCATGTCCGGGGAAGGCGTGCAGGACCTTGTGAAAGTCATGGCCCGCTCTGTTTTCAACGCGGACATCGAACCATACTGAAGGAGCGCAAATGTTCGAAGGCGTTAAGGTTTTTTCCGCAACCAAGGCCAAGGATCGTGAAGAACTTGGCGAACAGGTCACGAAGTGGTTAAGGGAAAACCCGGAAATTGAATCTGTTGACCACGTGGTCACTCAGTCTTCCGATCGGGAATTCCATTGCCTTTCGATTACGATTTTTTATAAGACCGTGCACAGGAAATGAAGCCGGCATTGACGAAGGCGACTTCTGATGCCGGTTACTGAGACTGATTAGTATTGACAAGGCCCGGCTGTTCGTACAAAATACCACGGCGTTTTTATCCGGCACTTTTGGAGGTCCACCTGTGGCCAATCACAAGCAGGCACTGAAAAGACATCGGCAGAGCCTTAAGGCTCGCTCACGTAACAGACATTTCAAGACCATGGTCAAGAACGTTGTCAAGAAGGCCCTTTCGGCCGAAGGCGACGAAGCCATGGCCGCATTCAGAATGGCCGAATCCGTAGTGATGCACGTCGCGTCCAAGGGAATTATCCCGAAGAAGCGCGCATCCCGTAAGGTCGGACGTCTTGCGAAGCGCCTTTCCGCCGCAGCCTGATTAACCGCCCGTACTGCAGCCCCGGCCTGTTTCATCAGGTATGAACTGCAAAGCTGAGCGTCACGTCACAAGTAATATCCACAGGATTGCTTTCATTATTCCGCAGGTTCTGATATCGTAACCCGAACATACCAGATGTAGCTGTGCAACCGGACGTGTATTGCGGGGAGTGCGTTATGAAAGAGCTGATGGAAAAGATCATTACGGCGATTGTGGATCGGGAAGACGCGATCAGGCTTTCAGTTGTTGAAAGTGAATCAACGGTAATTGTTGAACTCAGTGTCGCCAAGGAAGACATGGGCAAGGTCATCGGCCGCGATGGCACAATGGCCTGGGCGCTGCGCACAATTGTGACAAATGCGGCCGCCAAACATCGCAAGCGGGCAGTGCTTCAAATTCTTGATTAACCGCTGTGTGCCGCAACAATCCAGCCAGAATATCCGTACAGATTCATCAGGAATTTTAAGACTGCGGCTGCGTTTACTTTGGGGCGGGCGTGCGCTAGAATCCGCACGCCTGATGACTGTTTTTTTTAACAGGCGCGGGCCTGTTTTTATTGCCCGGAGGATTTTTCATGTTTAAAAGTTTGAAACTGGCCGTAATTATTTCCTGTGTTATCGCATTCGCAGCAATCGGATGCAAAAAGGAAGCTGTCGTTGTTGCCGCAGCGCCGGATGTCGTTCAGGAAAAGGCAGTTGAAACTGCTGGAAAGGCTGTCGCGACCGTTAACGGCGTCGAGATTTCCCGGGCCGCTTTTGATGAAGAAGTTGGCAAGGTTACCCAGAACGGCGTCAGAAAGATCCCTGAAGACAGAATGGTGAAAATCGAAGACAACATCGTAAATCGCCTTATCGAGGAAGAGCTGATCAGCCAGGAAATCAAAAAGCAGGCTGTTGAAGTTACCCCTGATGAAATCGAAGCCCAGTATCAGGAATACAAGGCCCGCTTCAAGGGTGATGAGCAGTTCGACAACTATCTCAAGCACGGCAAGGTAACACCTGAAGTAATCAAGGAACGCCTTTCCAAAAGCTTCGCATTGACTAAACTGCTTGAAAAACTTGGCAAACTCGCAGTGTCTGACGAAGACATCCAGACCGCCTACACGACCGGCATCAAGATGTACACCGACCCCGAGCAGGTGCGCGGCGCACATATCCTGATTCGCCTGAGTGAAAAAGAAGAGCCCGGAAAAGAAGCCGAAGCCAAAAAGAAGATTGAAAAAGCGCTGTCCCGCCTTAACAAGGGCGAAGACTTCGCAACAGTTGCCAAAGAACTGTCAGAAGACGCCACAACTGCTCCGAAAGGCGGCGACCTTGGATTCTTCCGGGCTGGCGTTATGGTCCCGGCTTTCGAAAAGGCCGCCTTCGCTCTTAAAGAAAATGAATACACGAAGCAGGCTGTCCGGACACCTTTCGGATTACATATTATCAAGTCCTTTGAAAAGAAGGCTGAAAGGGTCAAGCCGATTGACGAAGTCCGCGAGAAGATCGCAACCAGCCTGAAGAACAGAGCTATATTCAAGGCCAGACGTGAATTAATCCGCTCACTTCGCGACGCAGCCAAAATTGAAAAGTTCATCGGCAACCCTGTTGAAGGCCCGACCGGCGACCAGCCCCCGGCCCGCGCAAACGGCCCTGAAGGCGCAGTCGCTCCGGCCCCGGCTCCGGCCGAGGATCCGGCCCGGGAGCCAGCCCCGGCACCGGCACCTGCGGCGGCTGAACAGAACCAGCCAGCCAACCAGGGCAACTAACCCAATCTGACGACCATATTTCATTCGGAGGACATCATGGGTGCTCGTCCAGGTCTTGAACTTGATGAACCTGCCATCTTTGAAAAAGGCGCTCCCGGAAGAAACGGGATGTGTATCCCCGAAACGGCAGCATGTGATGTCCCGGCAATTCCAGCCAGGCTCCTGCGCAATGAAAAGGCATGCCTGCCGGAAGTTGCTGAATACGAAGTTGTCAGGCATTTCACACGCCTGTCCCGCTTTAACTATGGCGTAGATACAGGGTTTTATCCTCTCGGCTCGTGCACAATGAAGCACAATCCGAGGGTTTGCGAGGACACCGCTGCCCTGGAAGGATTCAACAATATCCATCCGCTGGCGCCGTCTTCGATGACGCAGGGCGCCCTGGCCGTGATGTGGGAGCTTGAACAGGCCCTGGCAGAAATCCTGGGCATGTCCGGCATTTCCCTTCTTCCGGCTGCAGGCGCTCACGGCGAGCTTACCGGCATGAAGATTATCCGGGCGGCGCTGACGAAACGGGGTAATCCCCGGACGAAGGTGCTGATACCTGATACGGCTCACGGCACAAATCCGGCGACATGCGTCCTGAACGGATATTCAACCGTCAAAGTCAAAAGCAACGAAACCGGAATTCTGGACCCGGCTGATGTCGCGGCACTGATGGACGAAGACGTCGCCGCCATCATGATCACAAACCCGAACACGCTTGGCCTGTTCGAGCGTGACATTCATAAAGTCGCCGCAATCGTTCACGAAAAAGGTGGGCTGGTTTACGGGGACGGCGCAAATCTGAACGCCATCATGGGCAAGTACAGACCGGCCTGCCTTGGGATTGACGTCATGCAGTTGAACCTGCACAAGACGTTCTCGACACCTCATGGCGGTGGCGGACCTGGAAGCGGCCCTGTCGGCGTAGTTGATAACCTTGTGGAATTCCTGCCGATACCGCGCGTGCTTCGTTCGCAGGACGGCACGTACTCGCTGTCGGAAGAATTCCCGTCAACTATCGGCAGGATGCGTTCATTTCAGGGTCAGTTCAACGTGATGGTCAAGGCCCTTACATACATCCGCGCACTTGGGGCGGAAGGTCTGGTCCGTTCATCCGAAAGGGCAGTACTTAACGCCAATTACGTCCGCGTCAAACTGCAGGACAAGTTTCATCTTCCGTACCCCGGATCCTGCATGCACGAGGTCGTTTTTTCCGATCGCAACCAGATCAAATCCGAAGGCAAAGTTTCCACGATGGACATGGCCAAGCGCCTTATGGACAACGGCATGCACCCGCCAACTGTCTATTTCCCGCTGATAGTCAGCGGCGCCATCATGATTGAACCGACCGAAACTGAAGACAAAGCGACACTTGACCAGTTCATTTCAGTTATGAAAAACATTGCGGACGAAGCCGTATCGAACCCGGAAATGGTTCACTCGGCACCACACCTGACTTCGGTTAAACGTCCTGATGAAGTGATGGCGGCAAGAAACACTGTCCTGACATGGAAAGCCTCACAGGAATCTTCGCTGTAAAACTTCGTTTTTCGACGGCCTGCGATGACCCTGATACAATCCGGCTGCAATGAGTGACAACACGACAAAAAGTCTGGAATCTATCTTCCGAATAGGGTTACGCCTTACGTTCGTGGCCGCCGCCCTGCTGCTTTTTGCCGGTGTCGATTCCGGAAGCCTTCTGCCAAGCGACGACAGCATCTATGCGCGGGCGGCCATCGAGTCATTCCGATCCGGCAGACTGATCGACGTTACCTGGATGGGCAGCCCGATTTTTGAAAAGGGGCCTGTACTGTTCGGGGCGCTGGAGCTGGCCGGTGCGCTGAAAGGGCCGCTTGAACTGGGGGCCAGACTACCCGGCATTATTGCTGGATTATTCGTTCTGATGCTTGTTTTCCGACTGGCGCGCGACTTTGGTTTTTCCACCTGGGCCAGCCTGGTCGCGGCCGGATTCTGCCTGGCAACAAATCTGTTCTATTTCAACGCGCGAAGGCCGATGACCGACATTCCCGGGTTGCTGTTTGCGCTGGCCGGCCTGCGACTTACACTGTTTTCCCCGGACTCGAAAAGGTCATTTGTCGGGGGCGCCCTGTTCGGTTTGTCGGCACTTTGCAAACTGACGGCCCCGGTTCCTTTTATTGCGGCACTTGCAGTCATCAGATTTATGCGCCGACGCACCAACCCGGGACTCCGGGACCTTCTATGGGTTATAGCCGGGGCGGCGGCAGCGTTTATCCCGTGGCATGCTGCGATGTTCGCGATGCACGGAATGGACTTTGTCCGGACATATTTCGGCTATCACCTGTTTTTCAGAATGGGACACACGATAATTGGTGATGGTGCGGCCGTGACGTACATCGGGTGGCTTGTCGAGCGCGACCTTCCCGCGATGCTTCTGTTTGTCCCATGTGCAATTGTGACCATTTTACTGGCGGTAAAACGTGACGAACGCGCCCTGGCAGCCATTGTCCTGACTGCCTGCGCTCTGCTTCCGCTGATGGTGTCCTCTACCGCGCTTCCACATTATCTGATTCCAGTTTTACCGGGGGTGGCACTGATTGTCGGCCTTACTGCAGACACAGCCATCAAAGCCTGGAAAGGTTCCGCCACCGGGAAACACGTTATCATGGCCGTGCTTGCGGCCTGTTGTGTTGCGGCATTTGTCAGCACCAACATGAAAGATCTGCGTCTGCCGGACTACGGTCACGACTCGAAGGCTCTGTGTCAGATCATGCTGGACGACCGCTCAGGCGCAAGGATTGCGGGGACGTTCGACCTTCATGACCCGGCCATCCCGCTGTACTGTGACAAAAACATGAAATTTTTCGGGCACAACCCGGGGTACGTCAGCGCCGTTAAAGATATACCGATGCTGCACAGTGTATTTCAGTCGTTCAAATCTTCGGATCTGGCAGACCTGGCTGACATCGGGGGCATCCTGGTCACAGATAAGAATGGCCGGGATTCGCTTTCGACAATCGCCACCGAGCTTGGATTAACATTGAAAGTCAGGGAGTTCGGAACAAGGTTTGCAGTCGAACCTGTCAAACGCTGAAAGCGCCGCCAAGCAGCCTTACACACACCGCCACAACAGTCGCAACGAACACATTCAGCACAACCGACAGGCCGGTCCACTTCCATCCGATTTCACGAACCTGAGTAACGATCGTCGCCACGCACGGGATATAAAACAGCACAAACACAACGAACGTCATCACCTGAACAGGCGTCATCACTGACAGCACATCGGTCGTTCCCAGCGCAGAAAACAGCATTATCAAAGTCAGTTCCTTTCGAAACAGACCGAACACCAGCGTGATCCCGGTCGCCGCGGGAAGGCCGAGCAAGCCTGACGTAAACGGGGCAAGCAGCCGGTTTATCCAGTCCCCGATGCCCCATGACTCAAGAAGGGCCATTATCACCGACGCCACAATCAAGGCGGGCCACGCCGATATCAGAAAATCTTTAGTTCGAAACCAGACTTTTGCGATGACAGACTTCAGCGGAGGCACACGATACGGCGGAATGTCCATCAGCAGCCCGACAGGCATACCGGGAACAACGGAAGACAGCACCCTGCCGACACCGGCTGCCACCACAATGTTCAACACATAAACGGCCAGCACCCACCACGGACCAAGAACGGCACCGACAAGCGCCAGAATCACAACGGTCCGCGCGGAACAGGCTATAAACGGGGCAATCAGCACAGTCAGAATCCTGTCCCTTCTACTTTCCAGAACCCGCGCCCCCAGGATTGACGGCACATTACACCCGAACCCCATTATCAGGGGAATAGCACTTTTGCCGTGCAGGCCGATCCTGTGCATGACACCGTCCATCAAGAACGCTGCCCTCGGGAGATAACCGATATCTTCCAGAACCGACAGAAAGAACAGCAGCGGCAGCAGATAAGGCAGCACTATCGCGATACCACCGCCCACACCGGCTGCAATGCCCTTCAGCACAGCTCCGGCCAGTCCTGGCACCATCCGGCCGATCGCGACGTTCAGCGCCTCAAACGGGCCGGAAACAAGCCCTGAAAGCATATTGCCAACAAAGAAGGACATTCCGAAAAAGCCGGCAATAACGACTGTCGCCAGAAGGGGACCGGAAAAAGGATGCATCACAATCGAATCGATCAGTTCACCGGCAGACTTTCTGGTACGACTTGCAACTTTCGAAACACTTTCAGACAGATTCACGGCGATCGCATGACGGTGCGAAGAAAACACCGCGCTTTCGGGCCAGCCATGGTCTGTCGCAAGTCCTTTTCTGACGGCCAGGGCCTTATCAAGAACAGCCTTGTCCCTTTCATTCAGTTCAGCTTCGACCAGCTCGTCGCCCTCCAGAATCCTTACCGCGCAGTATCTTGCGGACCCGGCCTTCATCCCTGAAGGAATCAGCCTTTCAATTCCGGCAATAGCTTCATCAACATCCCGGTCATACGCCGGTCGGACGGCTGTAACGCCCCGACCCGCAACCGATATGGCCTGAATGAACGCCTTCACAATACCCTGGCCACGCCTGGCGACAGCCGGGATAACCGGCACTCCCAGTCGTCGGCCAAGCAGGTCTGCATCAATCTGAATACCCTTTCTTGCCGCTTCATCCATCATGTTCAGGATAACGACGAAAGGCGTGTCCGTTTCCGCCATCTCAAGACATAACTCAAGACTTCTGGAAAGAACCGACGCATCAAGAACAAGAATCACGGCGTCGGCCCGGCGCTCGTCAAGCCATTTCCTTGTAACCTTTTCAGCGTCGTCAGAAGGCGAAAGCGAATAGGTACCCGGCAGATCGGTCAGCAAAATCCTGCGTCCGCCAACCATGACAACGCTTTCGGTATATTCAACGCTGGTGCCGGCAAAATTTCCGGTATTGGCCTTGAACCCTGCAAGACTGTTAAATATTGTACTTTTGCCACAATTGGGTTGACCGACCAGGACAAGATGGGGAATGTTTTCTTCTAAATTATTTTGAAGGCCATCCGGCCGTAACATCGCGGAGACCCCAATTTTGCGGCTTAACAAGCTTCTGGCTCGACAAATATTCTGGAGGCCATATCACGACCGACCGCAATATTGGCGCCGGTCGTGGCAACACACACAAGAATCGGACCACTGAACGGAGCCCGGCGGACCACAGAAATCATGTCCCCGGCATGAATACCGAGACAAGCCAGGTTCCTGGACACTCCGCACCCGCAATCAACGTTAAGAACTTTTACCGGCGCAGTCACTTCAGCATCCAGAAGAGTCATAATTAATCACCTTCATCGCCCGTTCAAATGATAATCATTTTCAACAAAACCGCAAACAAAATACATTAACCAATTGAATACATTGGATTCAGATATCCGTATCGGGCGTTTATTCAGAACTTTCGGGCTGGCAGCAGGGAAACAAAAATGTGGATTTCGAGTGCGATTCCGTCCGGAAATTTATCAGTCTATAGGAATTACCCAGTCCCACAAAATGTCACCCTGCGGTGAAAGATCATCAGTCGGGAATCTGAACATATAAGGGCCCTTGAACTTATCATCGGCGGCATACGGCACCTTTGTCCGCATTTCTAAACTTAAGACACCAAGCTCGTCCAGATTGGTGTTATCAAAAAACATTTTCTTCGGTTCAACATAAACCGCTGTTGAATCAAACCTGGCCGCGTTCAGTCCTGCAGGGGTTTCTGTCTCGTCCGATACAGGCACACAGACCCGCAAAAGCTCACCAAACAACCAACCGGCCTTGACTTCGGGCAGCAGCAGAAATGGCTTCCCGGCATCGATGCCGATGCCTTCAACCTTTGCATACAGATCTGCCGCCTTTCTTACGAGATCCTGTTGCGCCTTTACCGAATAAGGGGGCACTTCAACATATAAGTATTTGAAAGGTTTTAACTTCTTGGTCTGCCCTTTGCCCCATGGACGCCCAAGCGAACGGACCTCGGCCTTCAAAAGAATGAGCTGCTTCAGCGTCATATTCCGGGCTGTCGCTTCCTTCTGCAACTGCCCTTCCCGTGCCGCAGCAGCTTCCGGACTGAGGCCATCCGGTGCGCTATCCCCCAGCCCTTCACCAAATTTGTTACCAACGCCGCTGAAGCGTTCCATTTCCGCCCCGTAATGGCGTTCATGCTGAACCTTCGGCGTGGGCGAATCGACTACCGGCTTTTTTCCGCACCCGCCGCAACCTGCAAAAGACGTTGCACACACAACGCAACACGCCAGAAAAACAGCCCTTTTTGCCTGGAACATCGCCCACCCCCGAAAGACACACGGTAGAATCACCGAAACCATTATAGAACAGCGAGCAAATCACCAACAGAACACAGATACAACGCACAAAGCGGAAACATAATCCCGATCATCGGAACAGGCTGCGATAACGCCGGTAGTACGGTAACCCGGCCAGTCTTCTGAATCTGAGAATTGTGCGCAGACCGCCTTCAATCCCCGGTTCAAATATCCTTGTCGAAAAGGCAGGCAGACCGGCACGTGTCGTGCGGTAATCAAAACCCATCTCGGAATAGACCGCAGCCGCAGAATCGTCCTGAAGAAGGCCGGACAGTTCAGCTTCATTGGAAAACACTGCATATTCAACGAGATGCCCGGACGGTATGCCGGCCATAGCCTTAAAGAAAGCGTCGCGCACTTTGACGGCGGCATCGCCATCGGCAGCGTACAGAAGCACCCGCGACTTCAAACCAAGATCACACATCGTCGTCAGCGCAGCCAGACCGGCCTCGGACAAAGGGTCAAAAAGTCTGTTTATCCCGGCAATATCACAGACAAAAAGAAAGAATGAGTTGTCCAGGGCCAGCCGACATTCGTCGATCCGGCTTTTCACCCTTTGCATCTCGACGTCATAAACAGATTCGGCAAGGTCCTTGACGTCAAAGGCCGCAGAAACAGCTTCCAGCCACCGGCGCGTCCCTTCAAAGCCCCATGGAAAAGCCGGCTCAAGCCTGACTCTGCCGCTGTCCCAGGCGCCATCAAGCAACGCTTCAAATGCGCTGGTGTGATAGTGGCTCGGGGCAACAATAATGCCCTTCGCGGCCAGAACGTCGCCCAATAACTGATGCGTCACCAGCGGAACGATGCCGCCCTTGACCGAAATTCCAATCCTGGAAAGCAGCCCTTCAAGTTCGGTTCTGGCCTTATCCGGCCGATAACCGACCATACCAACAGACTTTTCTTCAGGGGCACAACGCAAAGCGGCCCTGCGAACAGCCGCAAACGACTTCATGTAAATTTCACTGGGCGCTTCGGGCGAAACCGGCGACACATAACTGATGCCGCCTGGACAGAGCTGTGCCAGTCTGGCAAGAACGATTGCCGGGTCTTCAGCTATGACGACCGGGACGCACGTTGAAATGATTACGACAGGCCCTTCGCACGCCCCGTGCGCAATTTCCTGCATGACTTTAGTTTCAATTCTGGCAGTTGAATCAACGATAACGTCCTGATCTGACAGGTCTGTTACAGGACCGACGCCCTCGTTATGGGAAGAAAGATCAAAGGGGTACACAAAATACCCGGGAATCCGCAGCCTGGCCCCGGGTGACACGAAACGACATTCAAGGTCCCCGTGCACAATGAATGACGCACTGGAATCAAACTCAAACGCCTCCTGAAACCTTCGCTCCATGGCGGCATCGCACGTAAAGTGCCTCCAGGAATCATCGCTGCCCCACTCCAGAATCGGGTTATGGGGCCTGGGCTTGATTTCAACAAAAACAGGCTCCGGCAGCTCCTGCGTCAACCCGGTCAGGCTGAAAAGGTCGTCGATCGTCATGTGACCGGCCCGGGCCGCAAGACTGGCCATCAAGACAGCGAATGGCCTTGTCACGGCCTGACCGACAAAGCTTATGGCAAGATAGCGTGACTTCAGGAACGCATCACCGACGCGGCCGTCACCGATCGAAACAGCTCCGCGGCCAAAATCGGCACCTTCGGCGCTCCATTTCACAGACAGACGAAAGGAATCGCCTTCGCGCTGAATCGCTTCAAAAACGCACCCGGCCTGTTCGAAGCGTCCCAGATCGAAACGCTCGACAAACCGCCTGATTGCGGCGTCGTCAGCAGATATGAAGACTCCGGAATCAGGCATCGCAATTATCCCCTGTCGTCGGGGTTTTCGGGCCGTGCGCCACTTTCACCAACCCCGCACGGCACCTGATAACTATCAGCTATTCTTTGAAGATCCATTCCACCGTGACTGGCCGTCCATTCAAAAAGAGCCAGATTGGACATTATGCCGGACAGAAGATTTACCGCGCCGCGAAAACCGAAAAGTGGCGCATCAAAAAAGGCGTGCGTTCCATAACTGGTGAAACCATATTCAAAAAATGGCCGCGCCAGACGCAGGGAAATGTCGATCCCGCGGGTCGGCACCAGAAACATTTCAACTTCAGAAAAATCTGTCATGTCGCGCAGCGCCGGCAGCCCGGAAACAGGATCGGGATCGAACGAAGTTGACTGGGCCATGACGACCTGCGCACCGACATCACGCAGCAGACTGACCGACGCCTCGGCAAGCCACGGATCAGCGATGACCCCGAAACGGCGCCCCGCAAGGTTTTCCGACGCCAGCGCTAAAGGCCCGGCCCATTGTGCCCTTTCCTTCTGCAGGAAGGCTTCCGCCCTGTCAGTGCAGCCAAGTCGATCGGCCACAGCCATGACAAAAGCCTCGACCCCGGCAGGACCGATTGGAAGAGGGGCGTCAATCAAAGTCGCGCCGGTTCTTCGTTTAAGTATTTTTGCAGCCCGCGTGCCGTATGGCAGCGAAATGATTGTGCCTGCCTGTGCCACCGACGCCAGTTCTGCCACCGGCACATTGGACGGCCAGATCGAACACACCTTCAGGCCCAGGCCATCTTCCAGTATGTGCTTGATTTCTTTCAGATCTGCCAGCCGGTCCGCCTCGGTACGATCAACGAGCGGCCCAATTACAGCGACGGTTCGGGGATCCCGCTCAACATCGTCGGCCAGCGGAATTTCCCGCGCTATGGCCGCCAGAACCTGACCGTATCCATCAATCCAGTCTGCCTGAAGCGACTTCGCCGGAACTTCGGCAACATTCTTCCCGGTCTCGATCGCCAGCTCCCGGGCAATCCGGTCATACTGAGTACCTGTTATTGACGCCATCGGCATCGCGGTTATCAGTACCATCCCGGCTTCAGGCTGCCGCACAAGCCTGCGAGCCATCTCGGTAATATGAACTTCACGATCCAGAACGACGTTGTTGATGTCAGCCAGCGTATGGGCAACCCTGTGTCTTCCCTTCACATCCAGCAGAGTCGAATGAAAATCCTGAGCGCCGTGAACGTATTCTGCCTTGAAAAACAGACAGTCCGGGCCATCAGTCAGAAGGTACACGTCAGGCAGGGCGTTAACCGCCAGATATACCCCGACCATATACGGAATCCGGACCTCATTCCTGTCGGCGACACTCATAATTTCCACCAGTTGATTGACCCGACCAGATCTTTGCCGTACCTGCTGTAAAAAGGCATCTTGACCAGCCTGTTCAGGTGCCGGGCCGTTCTGACTGCCCCTTCATAACCCATCTCGAAATCACGGGCTGAAAACTGCGGACGACCGGCCCTTGAAACACGGTAATCATAGAAGAATTCTGAAAAAACGGCCCCGCCGTGTCCGGCTGCAATCGCGTCAGCTAAAGAAGCATCGTCAGTAAAACCATCAACAGTGACCGTGAACCCGTTTTCTGCGGCCCACGCGGCGATCCTGTCTTTGAAGTCCCTGAACGCGGCCGGATCTTCCGCCAGCGAAAGAACCCTCAGCTTGTACCCAAGTTCGGCCACCGCAGGAAGGACCGCAAGACCTGTGGAAGACTTCGGATCAAGCAGCCTTGCAGGTCCGGACGGGTCGGCAACAAAAGTCATCTCGTGATTGGCAGCCTCAAGCCGGAGTGACTCAAGCTCGGCCTGACACCACGCGACGCGGTCGGCCACGACGGCCTGCGCCTCGGCTTCACGCCCGACAGCGGCAGCAACGGTCATCAGCCATTCTGACGTGCCCTTGATTCCCCACGGGGGATTGGGAAACAGCATCCGGCGACCACACGTTCCAAAAATCCGATCATACAATTCAACGTGAAACACGCTTGGCCGGAACACCAGAACGTCAGCCTTCATCACGCGTTCCAGAAGCTTTGCGCTGGCTTTAGGCAGAATTGTCCCTATCAGGGGAATGGAACATGCCTGTATAAGATCGGCGATTTCAAGGTGGGTACGCCCGCTTCTGAAGCCGACCAGCGACACCGAGTCAGACTGGAAATCACCGGCAACCAGTGCCCTTTCACGTGCATCATCAAGATAATGCATCATGACGTGCATCGGATCTTCAGACCTGGGGCTTAAGTGATAGATACCGTCAGGGCAACGGTGCGCAAACTGTTCAATCACCTTTTCCACGTCGTCATCAATAACAACGGGAACGCAGGTGGAATTTATGATGACCGGCCCGCCGCGTCTGCGCCCGCTCAGCATCAGTTCGATTGAATCGGCGAGCGCCTTTTCGCCACCATGGATTACGTCTTGATCCTTCAGGTCGGTAATTGGATCGCCGCCTTCTGACTCGCCAAATATCTTCCATGCGTAATTAAAAAAACGCGGCAAAGTCGCACGAAAACGGGGCGTTATGAATTTGCACTCAAGATCACCATGAACGATGAAAGAAGCCAGATCCTCGAATGAAAACGCCTCGTAGAACTTTCGTTCCATCGCATGGTCGCACATGAACTGGCACCATGCGTGCTCGTCCAGCCAGGAATTGATCGGGGAATCATTGGCATCGGCTGTATTGACCGGCACACCGCCGGCCACCGTATAAATCAGATCATCAATATCAGTATCAGCGACCGCCAGAGCCATGCGCTTTAACAGCACCATGTACGGTCTGGTAACCTGAGCCCCTTCGATGGAAAACGCTACACGGTGAGCGTTCATAAATGAAGGCAGGTCATCCGCACGCCGCAGAACGACAACTTCGTCGCCGACGTCTTCCCACGACAGAGTCAGCCGGATACGTTCAAGAATTACTTCGGCTTTAACGATGACCATGCCGGCTTCAATGAACCTTGAAAGGTCCAGTCTGGCAACCAGGGCGGCAATTCCGTCCGCAGAAGCCACGATGTAACGACCCTGTTGTTCACCAGACATGGACCAACCAGCAAAATATACCCGGACCGGCCCCGGCAAACCGCCACAGACCAGACTGTCAATAATCCACGTTAGTCAGACTTCCGTCAACGGCACACCCTGAATTGACTTTGATCACCCCGGCTTTTATCCTTTGCGGCGACTGTTGGACAAGACAAATTGAAAAAAGCCCGCAAATACATGAAAGAAGCCGCCCGAATCCTGAAATACCGGGGATCAAGGCTGGATGCCGATGCCAGAAAGAACTGCGAAAATGCCGTACAGGAACTGCGCAAGGCAATCGCAGCAAACGATAAGGCCGCTGTCACCGCCACAACAGAAACACTGACAGCAACATTCAAACCTTATGAAAGCATTCTTCAGAAGGCGACTATCCGCGAATACGTCGAATCAATGGGTTTTGCGATTTTCGTAGCCCTTCTGGTCAGATCCTTTGCTTTCGAGGCGTTCCAGATCCCGACCGGCTCGATGATCCCGACACTTCGAATCAGCGATCACCTGTTCGTCAACAAGTACGTTTTCGGCCTTCGAATCCCGTTCACACATATTGACATGATTTCGGGCAACACGCCGAAACCTGGCGAAATCATTGTGTTTGACTTCCCGGTCGAAGGCGACGATTACGGCAAGGCATTCATCAAGCGCGTAATCGGGGTCCCCGGCGACAGGGTCAAGCTTGAAAACAACCAGTTGTTCATCAACGGAAAACCGGTTCCAAGCAAGACTGTCGACAGCGACGCCGACTGCCAGGACGCAAGCCTTTCCGCATGCAGGTGTGAAAGACAGATCGAGCAACTTGGCGGCGTCGAATACATTTCCCAGCACATCAAAGAATCGCCGACAGACAGACAGCCGACATGCCGCAACAGCCCGAACTGGCCGGTTAACAACCCGATGGCGTTCGGTTCGCCGGT
>CAZFVA010000004.1:100003-131102 GCA_964522105.1 uncultured Anaeromyxobacteraceae bacterium | reverse complement strand
GCCGCAACAGCCCGAACTGGCCGGTTAACAACCCGATGGCGTTCGGTTCGCCGGTTGACAACGCTGACTTCCCGGAAATCAAGGTCCCGGCAGGACACGTCTTCTGCATGGGCGACAATCGCGACAACTCAAGTGATGGAAGATACTGGGGTTTTGTGCCGATTGAAAACGCCAGGGGCAAAGCTTCTGTTTACTGGTGGCCGCTAAGCCAATTGTTCAAGAAAGTTCAGTAGATCAGGCGTTCGTTTTCTTCACATCGTATGCCGAAGAATCACCCTTGAACTTGATGGCCTGATGGCCAAGCCTGATGCTGACTTCAGTTGTAATCTTCTCGTACTCGTTTACGCCCTTTACCAGATATGAGGAAATGTGATTATCTTTGACTCTGATGACGCCGCAAGTCTTTGACCCGACAGCCAGATCGATCCGCTTTCCGTTGAATTCAATGAACTTGGTATGGGTACCTTCACGATCGAAGTTAAAGAAGAACACAAAGTAATCTTCGCCGTTGCGGTAAACAAAGGCGCGCAGGCCTTCGCTGCATTTAAGGCTGCGCTTCCAGCCGGTCACGGTCAGGTTGCCCAGGAACGCACATTCGTCATTGAATATATTGCCGGTTGAATAGACAAGCCCGGGGTGGCCTTTACGTATGAAGTCACGAAGGATCGTGCAGGTTCCCATGACTTCGTCGTATTCAGGAAGCTCTCCGCTGCAAATCAGCGTACCGCCGCGCTGCACGAATTCCACAAGCTTTTCCTGCTGTTGCCGCGCAAGGAAGAACCCGAGGTGCAACGCGACCCGCTTCTTCGCCAGCAGGGCATCAACGTCAAGCGCGGGCAGTTCCGCCAGCTCGTAGTTAACGCCGTTTTCGTTGCAGATAACGGTCGCAGGTTCAATTACGTCGTAACCGGCGCGTGGAATTGCGTGGTCAATGACCCAGTTTTTCCTGTCCGGTACCCACGACGAAATCGCGGCATATTCAGGCACAACCAGAAGGCAGACGTCCATGTCCAGCTCGGCCTTCAGGAAATCGGAACCTTCCTTCGCAAACCACTCGTTCAGCAGGCGCATCGCCTCGTACACTTCGCCGATCTCGCCGTTTTCGCCGACCGGCGCATGTGACGGGAACGTCCTGTACTGCTTCTGAGTTGTGCGATCGAGGTCGTCCAGCCAGTAACCATGGTTGACGCCGCAGAAGACGACGTAACCTGTGCATCCGCCGGCGACGCACGCAAGCGTCTGAAAGAACGGGATCATCGGGAATTCAGAAAGCGGATGATAAAGCTTCGCAAATCCCCAGTTTTCTTCAATATTGATTCCACGGCGGCGGCGCGCGGTGTTGATGTAGCGGTTAAAGACCTCATTCTTTCCGATCGGACCTGGCTCGGACGACGCGTCCTGGATGTTGTATGAAGCAACGCCAAGCCACGAAATCATGCCGTACTCGTAGATATCAAGGTCCTGATCGATGCGGTTCTGGCTGAACCACCAGTCAGCGTAAAGCTTGATAAATTCGGCCGGGGTATCCTTCGTCGCACCTTCAACTGCGTCAGGCACGTTTTCCACGATTGGCGGCGTAATTCCCGCGTAGTTGGTCAGGTAAGGCAGCCCCAGGCCGAGATATCCGATGTATCTGGCATAAATATCCCTGCGGATACGCCACTGGAATTCGCCCCAGTCAATAATGCGCAGCAGCTCGGTGCGGTTATTTGCAACAGGCTTGCCGGGCTCCAGAGTCACCCCCGGAACAAAGTTATAAGCCTTGAATTCGGTCTTATGGACTTCGTTGTAAGCCTTGATTGTGCCGTACTTTTTTTCCAGAAATTCGTGGAAAGCACGCATATCAGGGGCATCGTACGCAAAGTGCCACGGGGCATCATTCGACGTGCAGTAAATCGTTTCATCCAAAAGCTGCAGTGCAATGATGTTGCCGTTCGGGGCGCAGTGCGGCTTCAGGACCTTGCCGACTTCTTCCAGCCACGTCTTCGCGAGGGCGTCAAAGACCGGGTCGTACGGTGACGGCAACTGCGTGTTGTCATATTCCCAGTACAGTGGACGCCCGTCATAGACGCGGACAGGCTCAATTTCAGGGTTAAAAGACGGCGATGAAATGTCGGGAAGGCCGCCGATGTTCAGTTCGGAATGAACGAACGGGCCGGGCTTGGCCAGCATGTAAAGGCCGCGCTCTTCGCAAAGTTTGATGAACGTACGCAGGTCCCGTGAATCAAACGTTGTGCCGTCAAAATCGTACGAAACCGACCCGTCAACCGGGTCATGAACTATGTGGTGGCGCCACGGGGTGTAGAAGCAGATAACATTGACGTTACCTTCCTTCAACTGATCCAGCCTGGCCGCCCAGTTCGATCTCTTGTCGCGGTAATACTGATATTCCGCACCAAGAAAGTAGAAAGGCTTGGAATCCTTGAAAAAACGGCCGTCCCGATATTCAAATGAAGACATCATTTTCCCCTTCTAAACTTTTTTATATGAAAGACGGCCCATGACCGGCATTTCGCCGACCAGAGGCTTCAAATAATCAATAAATTCCGGCGTTACGAAGCTGTTCTTTTCATCAATGAAGTTGTCCGGCATCGTCTGCTTGCCTTCATTGACAGTCAGCAGCGGCACAGCCACGTACCTGCACAGATAGCCGCCATCAGGCCCTTCGGCAGTGGCCCGCTCAAATGACACCATCAGCCCGGACTTTCCGGCGGTCGCAAGCTTCACAGCCTCGACACCGGCCATCCACGCCTCGTGACGATCGACTTCCGATACACGATCCATGCCGGCCATCTGAAGCGACTCGACAATCTGGAACTCGCCACGGCAATTCAGATGATCGCACGCAAGGTTCTTGACTACCATGGCCGCCGAGGCGCCACCCATCGCACCGAATTCGGGATTACCGAACTTGTCAAACGTCTGGGTCCCGGAAACTGGGGAACCATCGGGATAGACAATACCTTCACCAACGAAAACCGAAACAAATCCAAACCTTGAATAGCACCGTTCAATGTCCGCATAGAACCTGTCATGCGTAAACGGCCTTTCAGGAATATAGATCAGGTGCGGCGGGTCCTCTTCATATCTTTTCGCCAGCGCTGACGCGGCGGCCAGCCATCCGGCATCACGTCCGACAGCCTGATAAACCGACACAGGATCGACCTTCTGCATGTCACGCGCAAGAACTCCGCCCTGCTGGGCTGAAAGGGCGACATATCTGGCCGCCGAACCATACCCGGGCGTGTGATCGGTGCCGAAAAGATCGTTATCAACTGTCTTTGGGATGCCTATGCCGTAAAGTTCATAACCCTGACTGCGACAATATTCCACGACCCGATGAGTCGTATTCTGCGAGTCATCACCGCCAACGTAAAAGAAGAAGCGAATATCAAATTTACGCATGACTTCAAGAACTTGTGGCAGTTGATCGTCACCAAGCTTCAGGCGACATGATCCGAGGGCCGATGAAGATGTATTTTTTACAAGTTCAAGTGTCTGCGGCGATTCACAGCCAAGATCGATCAGGTTTTCTTCAAGGAAACCCTGGATGCCCCATCTCATGCCATAAATTTCTTTAATTTCGGCGTGTTTCGCAGCTTCCTGAACGACCCCGACAAGCGAAGCGTTAATCACCGCAGTCGGCCCGCCGGCCTGGCCAATAACTAGATTTCCGGATTTCATCGCACCTTCCCCGCAATAATCAACCTATCAGACTTATCCACGCCATCCTGGTGTCCGAAGCACCGGGCGGCAGAAGAACGATGCCGAACTTACGATCAAACGGTTCCTGAACAACACTGTCGTCCATACCCTGCCACGGCTCAATACATATAAACGGGGCATCCGCATCTGACCAGACGCCAAGATGCGGATAGTCAGGAAAACCGACACGAACGCCGGCACCAGAATCGGCATCAAACAGTTCAACTACACGGGCTTCAGGCGCCAGCATCGAAACATCGAACATATACGTAAGTTCAAGTTCGCGTTCATTAAAATCAAAATCGCCCTTCGACATCAAACTGACTGACTGACCTGTCAGATGGCAATTTTCATCGTTGAGCATCCGGACAATCTTCCCCTGCGGAAGCCTTAAATGACAATCTTTCTTCTGCCCCGACACAAGCGGGACGTTGATTCCAGGATGCCATCCAAGCTGGAACGGCATATCACGGACATCACAGTTTACAACTGTAACGACCTGCTCGATCCGGTCGCCCATGATTGCGTAACTTATTGTAATCATGAAGTTCCACGGATACATTTCCTTTGTGACTGCATCTGCCGCAAGGGAATACGTCAGGCGGAAGGACTCGTGATCTTCAGAAGCTTCAACCAACGCGACTGTGCTGTGGCGCAGGAAACCGTGAAGTCCACCGAAATGGACCTGGTCACCGCCGGAAGTTGCCGACTTATTGTCATGAATTCCGCCGACAATCGGGAAAAGTGTCGGGGCATGCCGGCGCCAGAACCCGTCCTTCGGTGGCTCGACAATATTATTGCGCCAGATCACATCGATCCTTCCACGAACGGGATGCTTCCATGTCAGCCCGATAACTTCGGCACCGGTTCTGGAGATGGCCGCCTCGATAGTGGGCCCCGACACATGGTCGATCCCGGCTTCACTGTCATATGTGTGACAAAAACCCATCGCTTTCCCCTGATGCGGGCGATCAAAGCCTAAATCAATCTGCCACTGACCGGATCCCGGCGAAAACAGATGTCCGCCGCACTGATTTCAGCCATTCCTTCGGACCGATCCACAAGAACCACACCTTTTGATTCAAGCAGGGCTCTATTTTCAAGCAGTCCGCGCCCCGCAGCCTTATCAATAAAGCAAATCAACTCACCGCCGTGTTCACTGAAAGTCTGACAATATGAAAGCGGCACAGCTGACGAAACTTCTCCCAGAATGGCCCTCGAGATCGGCTCAACCTTCCTGGAACCGTCGGCCAGCAGAACGACCGTTTTTGCCTCGAAAACAAGTTCAGCGCCCATGCTGACCGCATATAACGGACAATCATCAATGCTGTCGAAGTGGCCATCTTTGACCGCATTTTCAACAGTGTTGTCATCAAGTTTCACAAGCAGCATCCGATTGCCTTCAAAGTCGATCCCGGCCTCGTGGAAGGCCACATGACCCTTTCCGCCGACGCCGATCACCTGAAGATCAATCCCGCCAACCTTTGATATTTCTTGATCATAAAGGCCGAGCACGCTGTCACGGACCCACGCCAGATAACCATCAGCGGCATCAGAAATTACAATTGCGCGACCTTTTCCGCTGCCAACCTCTTTCCAGTCACCGGGGTGAGCGTGAAGCTCGGAAACAAGAATATGCTGATCAATCAAGGTCCCTGGCGGCACTCTGGAAGACAGAAATTTCCTTTTCAGAAGGCCGAAAAATTCCTGAATCATGAAATACGAATAACTTTCCGGATGAATCGTGCGGTCCTGAGCATTCGCCCCGGGAAGGCCTACATACTCATCAAGGTTGAAACTTCTGAGTCTTGAAGGATCCAGTTCCCCATTGTTGATTGACCTGGCCAGATGCTTGTACATGCCTGTCGGACTGTTTCCAGTGGCCAGCCCCAGTACAAACTCCGGCTTGCCTGACGCAATTGCAGAACCGGCCCGTTCCCTGACCAAGTTGGCCGCAGACTCACTGACCGCATCGAAATCCCGTTCAACGATGACTCTAATTGACATTGCTACTTCCTGTTCCTGCAAGAAACCTGCGCACGCGGGCGAAATTTACCAGAAAATCAGTGGTGATGCATCGATTCTGAACATTTTATTGCCGGTTCAATTACTGAAAAAGACCTGCAACCGCAGTTGTGATGCGCGATCTGACATCTGATGACACGGAAATCCCGGCAGCATCAAAACCATACAGCACAGCGCCCAGCACAGGCGGTTCATCAAGCGTTGATGCCACAACATTCGGGAATGCCGACGCAACTTCGCCAACCAGCGCGCGGCTGAAAGTCGGATCAATCGCGTGCTGCAGAACGCTTCCACCAAGCACGAGCGGGAAATATTCATTCCACGCAAAACCAAGCCTGAGGGCCGCAACCCTGGCTGAAATGCCAAGATCCCTGCCGAAATGCTCGAGTATATTTCTTGCGACGATGTCACCTTCCGATGCTGCCTGGAAAACGAGCGGTGCCAGCAGGCCAATCATCGGCGGGATCGGCTGCTCGATGTCTGTCGGAGGCATGGCCATACCTTCCGGAAGTACCGGCGCCTTGTTTCCCGGAATCATAAAATCCACAACGTCCGCTATATCTGTAAGGCCAAGAACGGCAAGGTACAAATCCGAAATCCTGGTTGCCGGGGCGCGACCGTCCCGGGCCCTTCCAGCAGCCTTCAGCCCCGCAATCGCTATATCAAAACCGCCGCCGCCATCACCCAGCTCGGATGCGATGCCGCCAATCTGCAGCCTGGTACCGGCGCGGTTCATCCCGACACAGTTACCGGACGTTCCTGCCGACACTGCCACACCGACACCGTCACAAGTTCCGGCCCTCAAGGATAAAAACGCATCATTGACCAGAATTCTGGGCACCTTGCAAATTTCCGGACCGGCCGAACCGTCCCCGCCCGCACCACACACACCGTTGACAACAGAAAACGTAATATTATCAAGAATCTGCAGGTCGCGATCCCTGTCCAGACCGGCAAGACCAAACCCCCAGCCTTCGATTGAAAACTGCTGACCGGCCAGTTCCGCCGCCAGAGGGGCTACCGCAGCCACCAGCCTTTTTTGACAACCGTCCGGTCCGAGCGTCTGATAATTGGACGGGCCGGAAAGGGAACGCGCGACCAGATCCCCGTCAACGGTGACACTGACAAATGCTGTTTTGGTATTCCCTGAATCGACCCCGGCAATAATTCTGCGCAAAATAATAGCCTCAGCGGAAGCGGCCAGGCAGCCGCGACTTCCTTAAAAGGGATTTCTGTCCATTCCCGGGGACATCACTCCGCCCCGGCGCATCGTATATGGTGCTTTACCAGACCACTGCGTCAATTTCAACGACCCGCCAACTGCCCGCACAAACGCCACGGCGTCAGTGACCGGCGAAATTACCGCATCAAGCAACGCCCAGGACACTTCCGTCACCTGCCGGGGCCAGGTCAATGCGGTACCGATCCTGCCCAGAACGACCAGAAACAGGGCGATTTCGGACAATAGCGAAACACTACCCCAGATAACTGGAAGCACAACAGTGCCTGCCAGGGCCAGGGGGCCGGCCGCCAGCAAAGCACAATACACGACATAACGCAGCGGACTGACAGCAAAAAGCGTTGAAAGATGCAACTTGCCAAGCCTGCCGCCAAAATGCATCGGGGCATCGATCATCATAAAACGTCGCGGATCGGCTGCAAACTGAATCGCCTCACCCAGGGAAGGTCTGCTTAGGGTAAGTGGATCATTTATGACTTCGTCAACAGTCTGCCGTCGCGTAACAGTTACGCATGGAAGCACACCGACAGGCCCGAAAAGTCCAAAAAGAACAGGAGTCAATCGGCTGATATCAGATTCATGTGAAAAGAACCCTTTTGACGCAATTTTACGTACCGGAACGCCTGTACATACCCAACCTTCCGGGCACTTGACCGACAGGCGGCGAATTGTCGGAGTCGATGGCCGGGCCGACGAAGCGACGATCATTACAGGGTCGCCTTCAATCCTGGCGGCAGCCTGGCAGGCAAGCCAGGTTTCAATAACTTTCCTGCCGGGCGGTGCCCCTGCAATATCGGCCACGCGGAAATTTTCATAAGTGCGCCGGACGCCTTCAACCGTTAATCTGGTCTGGTTGTCACCTTCAAGATGCCCGACCGCCAACCGCCTGAACCCTTTGTCATCAGACGCAACTATCGCTCGCACAGTTGCCGGATCCAGAAGGCCTTCGCCAGGTACACCTACCACAAGCAGACTCTCGGAAGTCCGCCTGAAGCTGTCTTCCGGCCGGTTAAACCACAGCAAAACAGCCAGCGCCGAAACACCAAGAGATAAAAGGGAAAAAAGGAGTATCAGCAGACCTGTCAAAATCATGATCATATCTACCCCCTTCCGGGCTGGCCATTTCGGAAAACTGACCTGTCAGGAACAAAGCGATCCATGTGTGGCTATGATATCATCCTTGGCGGTTTCCGGGCGGTTTGCGGACAGATTTCAAGACGGACGCAGGGACTCAATATGATCCTGGAAGAAAATAGCGAACGACTGAGCGAACGAAGTGCGGTCATCAGGTTCTTCAAACCGTGGTTTCGAACCTGGCGCGTAACTGTCGCCGCCCTCGCTTTGATACTGTGCGCTGCGGCGGCCTGGATCGGTACGCGGATGGCAGCGGTCGAAATCAGATATTCAAAGCTGAACCGTGTAACAGACAAAGCCCTGATGGCGGAAGTTACTTCAGGAAAGATGTCGGATACCGAATTTGCCCGGCACACGACACTTGGATTCGAGGGGGCCGCCGAGACACTTTACCTTCCACCTCTGATCGTCTTGAAAGCCCTTTCAACAGGACACCAGTCCGCTATTGCCGACCTTCTTTTCGTCCGGGCTCATTCGTACTTCCTTTCCCATTTTTTCAGCGATCGAAAGTTTTCATGGCTTGATAATTATTACAACGCCATATCGGGCCTGGACCCCGACAACCCCAGAATTTACCTGTGGGCGGCTCAGGTAACCAAGCTGGGACAGGTAATTGACGACAACGCCGTCAACAGATCCAACCGCTATCTGGAAGATGGCCTGAAAAGATTCCCACGTAACTGGCAGATGCATCTGGATATGGGATTCAACCTTTTCTTTGAGTACAAAGGCTCTGATGACGCAGACAAATCAATGGCGAAGCTTCGCGCCCGTGATCACTTCGCAACTGCGGCCGGTCTTCCCGGCGCCAATATTGACCCGAACTTCGTGGCCGAACTGTTCGAGCGCAACCAGGAAGACAGGCTGGCTGTCGCATACGCCCTGCAGAAATACTACGAGGCCAATGACGATCAGCGAAGTCAATTGTTAAGGCGCGTTTCTTCGCTTTCTGACGCGCTGGCACAGGGAATTCGTGCGGAAGAACAACGGTGGCGGACCGGTTTCGGGTATATACCGGTGGCCCTGTTCGCGCTGGTCGACGACCGTGATGATACGACGTGGAATCTACTTTTCGGCATGCGGAGGTTACAGTGAGCACATCTAAGAAAGTTCTTATTACCGGCGGCGCAGGGTTCATCGGATCATCACTTGCTTTACAGCTTAAAGACACCTGCGAGGTGGTCATTTTTGACAACCTGCACAGAAACGCCTTTGAAAAAACGGTGCTGGCGGATGCGCCGAACGTGCACCTGATTAAAGGCGACGTTCTGGACCTGAAGGGCGTCCGGGACGCTGCACGTGGCTGCGATACCATCATTCACATGGCATCTATTGCCGGTGTTGATACCGTCATGCGCAACCCGGTTCTGACGATGAAAGTGGCGCTGCAGGGCACGATGAACGTCCTTGAAGCCGCGATGGAGGAAGGGGCGCTGAACCGCTTCGTGGACCTGTCCACGTCCGAAGTGTTCGGTCAGTACGCCTACAAAGTTAATGAGGGCGACATCACGCAGCTTGGCGCGGTCGGCGAAGCCCGCTGGACCTACGCAGTCAGCAAGCTGGCGACCGAACATCTGGCGCTGAACTACTACAAACAATACAAGCTTCCCGCTGTCTCCATCAGGCCTTTCAATATTTACGGGCCACGGCAGGTCGGTGAGGGCGCAATTCACCATTTCATCGTCCGGGCCCTGAACGGGGAAGACCTGATTATCCACAACGACGGAAGCCAGATCCGCGCCTGGTGCTATATTGACGACATAATCGACGCGCTGATGCTTGTCATGAAAAGGGACGAGGCCGTCGGCGAATCGTTTAACATCGGCAACCCGCGCAGCACACTGACTATCTACAATCTGGCACGCGAAATCGTACGTCTGACCGGGTCAAAATCCAGACTGACGATGAAAGACTGGCCGTTTGCTGACGTCGAACTTCGGATTCCTGACATCTCCAAGGCCCGGAAACTACTGGATTATGAACCGAAATGGGATCTCGAAGAAGGCCTCATCGAGACGATCAAATGGTACAAGGGAAGAATGTAATGCCCGGCAGGGACAACACAGAACGCCGTCAGGCCGAAGGCGCTGTTTCAGGGGGGACAATCCCGCTTGCCCGCCCTTTCGTCACTGAAGCAGAGATGGAAGCGGTCAGGCGAGTCCTGGAATCAAGACATCTGGCACAGGGGCCCGAGTCGGCGCTGTTCGAGGCAGAGCTGGCAGCTTATGTCGGCGGCCACGAAATGGTTACCGTTTCAAGCGGCGGGGCTGCTCTGCTTCTGGCAATGATGGCGGCAGGTGTTCGAGCCGACGATGAAGTAATTGTTCCTGACTACGTTTTTCCTGCTGCAGCGCACTGCGCACTGTTCCTGGGGGCAATCCCGGTTCCTGCGGACGTCGACGTAGAAACGCTGTCGATAACCCCGGATTCTGTGTCTGCACGCCTTACTGACAGGACGCGCGCCGTTATAGTTGTCCACACCTTCGGGATCCCGGCTGACGTGGAAGGCATCTGCGCTGTATGTCCCGAATATGTAAATATAATTGAAGACGCTGCATGTGCCCTTGGCGGACTGACTCAGGGCGGTGCCCCGGCAGGTACAGTCGGCAGATTCGGCTGCTTCTCGTTTCACCCGCGCAAATCCATAACTACGGGGGAAGGCGGGTGCATAACGGCGTCAGGCGACGACGTGACCGCCGTAAGACTTCTGCGTGATTACGGGCGTACCGGCAAAGGCTTTGGCGACATATTTTCAGAAATCGGGCTGAATTTCCGACTGAGCGACATAAATGCGGCTGTCGGCAGAGTACAGCTTCAGCGCCTTCAATACTCGATCGATACCAGGCACCGCCTGACGACCACATACATGGCCCTTCTTCGCGACCTGCCCCGGGTAAGGATTCCGAAAGGATATCTTCTTGCGGGAAATACATACCAGTCATTCGTGGTCGAAATTACGGGCAACCCGCAGGAAATAATCGGGAAACTGGCTGAAAAAGGCATCTTCGCAGGCGCTTCGGCCCATGCATTGACTGCTCAGACCGTTTACCGGAAACAACTTTACGGGCAGACAGCGGGTGCAGATCTGACTGGTACAGGGTCACGTCTGGCGGACAACACAATTGCGCTGCCCCTTTTCGACGAGATGACCGTTGCGCAGGTCCACACTGTTGTGGACGCGCTGCGCGCTGCTTTGCTTTGATCGGCCTGTTCTTCAAGGACAGGCTTGACGATTGTTATGGCTCTGGAGGCTGACTTGAAAGAAGTTATCAACGTTAATAATCTCAGCAAGACGTTTCGGACGCCTTTCAGACGGAAACGGGTCGACGCCGTCAAATCCGTGTCATTTTCAGTGGAACAGGGCGAAGTCTTCGGGTTTCTGGGACCGAACGGTGCTGGAAAGACAACTACCATCAAGATGCTGACCGGGCTGATTCAACCTTCGGGCGGCACGATGTCGGTACTTGGTGGTGACCCGGCTTCAATCGCAATAAAAGCCAGGGTAGGCTTCCTTCCCGAACAACCATACTTCTACGACTATCTGACTCCGGTCGAATTGCTGAACGTCTTCGGGCAGATATTTGGAATCCCGTCTAAAGAAAGAAAAAGACGCATCAACGAACTGCTGGAAAAAGTCGGGCTGTCAGACGCAAAGAACCGTACTTTAAGAAAGTTTTCAAAAGGAATGATGCAGCGGACCGGTATTGCTCAGGCCCTTTTGAACGACCCCGACATCGTAATCCTTGACGAGCCGTTGTCGGGCCTGGACCCGATAGGCCGCCGGGAAGTTACTGATTTAATCGCTGACCTGAGGTCTTCCGGTAAGACGGTGTTCTTTTCGTCCCACATACTGGCCGACATTGAAAGGCTTTGTGACCGCGTCGTCATACTGGACAAAGGCCTTATCAAGGCTTCCGGAAGGCTGACAGACCTGCTGGCATCCAGCACCGGCGAAAAGGAAATTCTTGCGGGAAACATGGCAAGCCCGGACGCATTTCAAAACGCGACCGGCGTTTTGCGGGCCGAACAGTACGGCGCCGATTCAATCAGGCTGTTCTGCGACGACACGCGTTCTGACGCCGTAATCTCGGACATCATCAGCAGCGGCGGAAAAATCCTTGCAGTGACCGACCGCAGAATGTCCCTGGAACAACTGTTTCTGCGTTCGGCGTCCTCGAGCAGGACTTTGCACACAGACACCGACGAATCAACGGCCGAACCTTCGGAGGGCCAGACAAAATGAGCGGCATTGTCACCGGTTCAATAAGGCGCGTCCTGGCCATCGCACAGAACACAATAATTGAAGCTCTTCGCAACAGGGCCTTCCTGGGAATGGGCATTGCCGCTTTCGGCCTGGTCGTCTCATCAATTGCCATTTCCAGCCTTGCTGTACGCGATCAGATGGAACGCGTCCTGATTGACTTCGGCCTGTTCTCGATTTCCATCCTGGAGATCGTGATTGCCATTACGATGGGCGTCATCCTTGTCTATAAAGAGATCGACAAGAAGACGTTCTACCTGATTCTTCCCAAACCGATTCGACGGTCCGAGGTGCTGGCAGGCAAATTTATCGGGCTGCTGGCGGTCCTGGCCGTGTCACTTGTCCTGATGTCCTGCGGCTGGATAATGGCGCTGGCCGTTCGCGGGATCAGCATTCCACCCGGAACAGTTCAGTCATTGATACTGGTCTGGGCGCAAGCCGCCCTGATAACTTCGGTGGCCATTTTCTTTTCAGCTTTTTCCAGTCCTGTGCTGTCCGGCGTCTTCACGTTCGGAGTCTTTCTGGTCGGAAGCAGTGTCGGCCTGTTGAATGAGCTGCTTGGTGCTGAAAAAGGCATCCTGGCAGTTCCCGGGATGGCAAGATCAATCGCGGAAGGCGCGGTGGCCGTCTTCCCGGACCTCTCTGTTTTCAACACCGGCAAAGAACTGATTCTTCGAATTCCGATAAGCTGGGCCTACGTCGGTTCCAGTCTAAGCTACTGCATGTTTTACTGCCTGATGTTCCTGGCTCTCGGCGCCGTGATATTCCAGCGGAGGGATTTCTCGTGATCGCTGCCAGACACCATCGCCAGTTTGCGGTCACAGGGGTGCTTGTGATTTTAATAGTCATGAGCGTCCGCGTCATTGTTTCGGGCCGGGATGATCTTGCAACTGCCAGGTCATGTGTAAAGGCAGGCCTTGAAGAAACCGCAATCGACTACTTTTCGCGCTCAGCCCGCTGGTACATGCCATTTTTTACGACCTCTTCAGATGCCATTGAAGGCCTTGTTCTGATATCGGAAGGGGCAACGCAGCGGCAGGACAACAAAACGGCTTTGAGGGCCCTCAGAGAGGCCAGAAGAGCGATACTGAGTTCCAGGTGGATTTTGACGCCGCACAAGGATCAACTGACCGCGATCAATGGCCAGATTGCCTCTTTGATGGCAGTTGATTCACCCCCGGAAAAATTCAGTGCCGATGTTTCAAAATTTCTGGCACAACTTGAAAAAACTTCCTCGCCGAACCCGTTCCTCTCCCTTCTTGCAACTTTGCTGTTTGTTGCCTGGCTCGTCGTGACAATCGGTGGTTCCACCAGAGTTATTACTGCTGAAGGACGGTTTGTCGGCGGCAGATCATGGCTGTGGATTGCAGGATCACTGGTACTTCTGGCAAGTTGGCTGATTATGCTGTCACTGGTCTGATTATTCTGCCAGCCGCTTGCGCAGCGCCTTGAATTGAGCCAAACTATTGAACGAAATCAACAACTTACCGCTATTTCCCTTGAACGATATCTTCACCGGGAGTTCAAGAGCAGTCTCGAGTTCTTCGCGGGCACCGGAAAAATAGGCCGACATCGCCGGAGCCCTGCTACCGGTTGAAGTCTTTTTTACGGGACCGTCCTTTTTCACAAGATCTTCAACTTCCCGGGTACTGAGATTTCGAAGAACGATTGCCTTCAGGATCTGCAACTGCCGGTCAATATCCTGACCGATAAGCGCCCTGGCTGACCCTTCAGGAACCGACCCGTTTTCAACGGCGGCCAGTACATCCTCATGCAGTTTCAGAAGCCTTAAACTGTTGGCAACAGTTGACCGCTGGCGCCCTACCCGTCTGGAAATCTCTTCCTGCGTCAGACCAAACCCTTTTACCAGATGGTGATACGCCCTGGCCTGTTCAACAGGATTAAGATCTTCACGCTGGATATTCTCGACCAGAGCCATGATAAATGCGTTTTCCGGAGCGGCCTGCCTGACAACGACAGGAACAGTCGGAAGGCCGGCCAGCCGCGCAGCCCGCAGACGTCTTTCCCCGGCAATCAGGCGATACCTGCCGCCGTCACTCTCTGAAACGACCAGTGGCTGAATAATCCCGGCCTGACGGATGGAATCTGCCAGTTCGCTGAGGGCGGCTTCATCAAACCGCGTTCTGGGCTGGCCTTCAAGCGCGTCAATCCTGTCAACAGGACACTCAAACAGCGTTGCGCCGCCCCCGGTGGAGTCGATTACGGACGGAAACAATGCGGACAACCCTTTTCCCAGAGAGGGTCGTTTCTGATTCATATATGACCTCAGCAGTTTAGTTCAGATTCAATCTGTCGAGCAGTTCAGCAGCCAGTTCCATGTGAGCCGCTGCGCCCGTTGATCTGACGTCGAACAGTATAACCGGTTTTCCGTGAGAAGGGCTTTCTGCGAGCCGGATATTACGAGGTATCTTTGTGGCGAACACCTGGTCAGGAAAGTGCCTTGCAACCTCTTCCGCTACCTGATGACTGAGCCTGTTGCGACTGTCGAACATGGTCAAAACAAGACCGAGAAGCTTCAGGTCGGGATTCCATGAACGCTTCGTAAGTTCAATAGTCTGTACAAGCCTTGCAAGCCCGTCCAGCGCATAGAATTCGCACTGAAGAGGCACAATTACGCTGTGTGCGGCAACCAGTGCATTAAGCGTCAGAAAGCCGAGCGCCGGCGGGCAGTCAATCAGGACGACCGCATATTTACCGGAAAGCCCCGCAAGGACGTCCCGCAGCAGTACAGCGCGGTCTTCCACATCGACAAGCTCAACCTCGGCCGCGACGACGTCTGGATGGGAAGGCAGAACATCAAGGGACGCAAGTTCGGTCTTTCGCACCACGTCTTCAAGTGCGGCATTCCCGAGCATCACGTCATAAACGTTCTTGCCGCCGGCCCGGTAATCGATCCCGAAAGCCAGACTGGCGTTCGCCTGCGGATCCATATCAATCAGAAGAACGGGTACCTCGTACACGGCCAGCGAAGCCGCCAGATTGACAGACGTAGTCGTTTTTCCGACTCCGCCCTTCTGATTTGCGACAGCGATTATGACTGGGGATCGTTCATTATGTTTCACGTGAAACAATCCGGGGAAAGGTTGTTTTGGCTAATTCTGAGCAGGAGCTGCCTCTGCCGGTGCAGGTGCCTGCTGAGCCGCTGCCGGGGCAGCCTGATCTGCGGCCGGAGCTGCCTGTACCGGAGCCGGGGCCGGAGCAGGTGCAGGTGCCGGAGCAGGGGCCGGGGCAGGGGCCGTCTCGGTCTTCGCCGGCACAGCCTTCTCGGGCACCTTGCTGGTCACGCTACTTTCAGTACTGGTCAAAGCGATGGCAATCGAAAGAACAAAAAACGCTGCCGCCAGAATGCCGGTACCCTTCGTCAGGAACGTGGTCGCGCCGCGACCGCCGAACACCGACGAGGATGAACCACCACCAAAAGCAGCTCCCATTCCACCGCTCTTACCTGGCTGTACCAGGATGATAACGATAAGAAGCAGGGAAACAGTGACGTGCAGACCAATCAACAGACCGAAAAGAATACCCATTATTAAACTCCTGTTCCTTCAACGATCCCAGCAAACGAATCGGCAACAAGACTGGCCCCGCCAACAAGAGCGCCATCGACGTCCTTCTGGCTCATCAATTCACGGGCATTATCAGCCTTAACGCTTCCGCCGTACAGAATTCTGGTGGCCTCTGCGACCACAGCCCCGAACATGACATTCAAAAGACCTCTGATGAACTCGTGAACTTCTTCAGCCTGGGCAGGTGTCGCCACGCGACCTGTACCAATAGCCCACACCGGCTCGTATGCAACCACAACAGTCGCCATATCTGCCGCAGTAAGGCCGGAAAGACCAACCTTTACCTGACGTTCAACGCGCTCAAACGTCTTGCCGGCATCACGCTCAGAAAGCTTTTCACCGACACAGAATATCGGAATCAAGCCGGAAGCGATAGCCCGCTTGACCTTGCTGTTAACCAGCTCGTCAGACTCGAAGTGATACTCACGCCGTTCTGAATGGCCGACAATAACGTAGGTACAACCGAGACTTAGAAGCTGTTCGGCACTGGTCTCGCCGGTAAAGGCGCCCTTTACCTCGACGCTTACGTCCTGGCCACCAAAACCGACAGACGAACCTTCCAGAACCTTCGCCACGTCTGCAATCAATATGGAAGACGGACAGACAGCAACATCACAGTTCTTGTATCTCGACACTCGATCCCTGACTTCCCGGGCCAGTTCCCGTGCACCCTTGACATCAAGATTCATCTTCCAGTTACCGGCGATCAACGGCCTTCTGGCAACCATCACGTACCTCCGCGCAGCGCTTTTATCGCAGGGAGCTCCTTCCCGAGCAACATCTCCATGCCGGCTTCGCCGCCATTGGAAACATGTGCAAAGAAAGGGGTCAGAACTAGTTTAGACACAACCGCCGCCATTTCATCGCCCACAACCGTAGCGGCAGCAGATGACCTGATGACAGCCTTGGCAACCTTTGCCGTGCCGGCCATGAACGCGGGCCTGTCACAGTGGCCCAGTGCGCCGGACCAAAGTATTGACCTGACGCCCTTGAAGCCGCCGCAGAAAGATTCGGCAGCCCCCGGACCGATATCACAAATCTCGAACCCGTCGGGAATGCCGTCGGACCTGACGATGCGGGCATCATCTTCGCCGGCACCAAACGGAAGAACTACCAGATCCATCGGCAGTTCAATATCAACACCGCGCAGGGCCGCCCGGGAAAGTATCTTTCCGGCCGTCTCGACGCGTTCCTTTTCAACCTTATGAACCCCGGTTCTGAAACCTTTGGCCGCATAGAAGGGCAGAGCCGCCTCGCCCGCAACCATCACCTTCTGAACACGACCGAGCTGGACATTCAGATACTCAAGACCGACCCCATCATCAGAACCGCCAAGCAGAAAGGCCATGGGGCCTTCGCCACCATTAACCAGCTTACCTAACGCCTCGATTTCTTTGCGGAATCTAAAGCCGGCCGTCTTTTCATTAAACAGGCCGCAGACACCGACGGTCGATGCAAGAACCTTGTCAGACAGCCTGAACGCCTCGTTGACGAAGACATCCGCAAGCATGAACAGTCGCTGCGCGAAAAAATCGTCGTTGCGGTCGTCCTCGGCATAAAAGCCAAGGTTTTCCAGCAGAACGACCTCGCCCTCGACACGCTCCATGATGACCTTCCACGGGCCATCGCCAACTGTATCTTCGGGAAGGTAGACGTCGCAGTCCAAAATCTCGGTAAGTCTTTCACCGACCGGAGCCAGTGAAAACTTCGCATTCCGACGGCCGCCGGGAGCCCCGAACGACGACGCCAGAACAATTTTGGCCCCTTCGCTGATCAGATGTTTAATCGTGGGGAGACAAGCCTGAATCTTGGAATCGTCGGCAACGCGACCGTTTTCATCGACGGGGCAGTCCATATCGACCCTGACAAGAACCCTTCTACCGTCAAGGGCCATGTCCTCGATCCTGCCTATATCATGGAAACCAGCCACAGATTCCCCTCAAAACTCAGGCCTTCACGGCCGGTCGCATACTTTACCAGAATCCATAATGGTGTCAAACGGATACAAAAGCCCCCGGACCAGGCCTCAAAGCACCCCATCCACCGGCTCCAGACAACTGCAACCTAATCCCAGCCGAAGTCACTCAGCCATTCACGCGTAGTTTCAAGGGAATCGACGCCCGTAAGGCTTTTAGTAGGCTGGAAGTACCCGTCACGGGGCAGGATCAGAACGCCGACCCTTGCAGGATCAAGCAGACCGGCAAGCGACTGATTCAGCATCTCGTGCGAACATGCAGGAACAAGTTTGCCGCCGACTTCAACTTCCTTGCCTGTATAAAGGGTAGGGGGCAGATCAGGCTTCACCGCATCGAGCCTGACAATATTCGTATTTATATGAGCAGGTACGAACAGCAATCTACCGTCAGCATCGACGGCAGTTGCCAGGTCAGCAGGGCAAACCGAGTATTCAACGACGTCAACGCGGCCGGTATCGGCGTTCAAAGCAATGATGCCGACCTTTTCAAACGGATCCAGTCTGGGAACGGCGGACAGCGTCAGGTCATAACCGCCAAGAACGTGCCAGCCAAGCCGGACAGGGTCCAGCGCACGTGCAGCCACATTATCAACGTTGTGCAGGACCAGGCTCTCGACACCTTTGTCACGCAGCCAGTCAACAGCGGTCAGGCCGTCATCACCAACGGCCATCAAAGCCTTATAGACACCACCGTGGCCATCACCGGTAAACACCAGCGACCCGTCAGGCCGGATTATCAGGTCCCCGTCCATGTCCAGCCTGGGGTGTTCGGCCTGAACAATTACCCTGACCATGTCACGCGGAAAGCCTGCGGGAAGCGACGTATCGACCCACAACTGAAGCGCTTCCCTGGTGCTGCTGCCTGCCATAAGAATAAGCGGGGCAAACTTTCCGACCCAACACCCGGATTCAAGCATTTCACCGGCAAAAAGATCCAGGAACGAGCGGCCGGTCACCGCGCCGACAGGAAACAGCCCCTTTGGAGGGTTTCCACCGTAACGCTTTATGACGGCACTTGCCTGGGGATGGTCAGCAGCCCCGGCCCAGAATCGCGTCGCGGCACCGCCGGCAAAAATCAGGACTCCGACCTTTCCAGCCTGCAAAGCCGCTTCGCCGGCTTTCGCAAAAACTTCTTTATCCAGATCGCCAAAGTCACAGCTTTCTGCAGGAACAAGCCTGACCGCACCCGGCGCAAATTCACGTGACGCCACGATGTCCCGCGAAAGACGCACAAGCCAGTCGAAATCAACCTTTGCCAGATCCTTGAAAAACCTGCCAAAAACCTGACCGTCAGGGGCTGTACCAAGCCACTTTTCAACAGAACCCCCGAAACCGTCAGCAACAAGCCTTTCAAACAGGCAGGTTTCAGCAGGTCGGCCTTCAAGCCATCGGGTCATCGCCGAAAATGTCTGGTTCATAAGATTTGGCCTCAAATCACAGCCGGGTGACGTTCAGACCACCGGCCGGCCTGACTACCCGAACGACAGACTCGATCCCGGACGCGGCCAGATATTTTGCGGTCAATTCGCTGCAAAAATCAGCAGCAACGGCCTCGCGCACCAGATTAACCGTGTTGCCGCCGAACCCGGCACCGGTAAGTCTGGAACCGACACAACCTTCAATTCCACCGGCAATCGACACCAGCAGATCCAGCTCGCGGCACGAAACTTCGTAATCTTTCGCCAGACTGGTGTGCGACCCTGCCATCAACTCCCCGACCACCTTTTCATCCCCGGAAGCAAGGGCGGCCGACGCCGTGACAGTCCTGATATTTTCCGTAATTGCGTGACGAAGCCTGCGGTATGACACGTCCGGCATGTTGCCGCGAACCGAATCCAGCATGTCCATCGTCACGTCTCTGGCCGCCACAACGCCCGGATATTGCTTGCGAACAGCGTCCATACCTTCCGCACATTCCTTCTGACGCTTCGCGTATTCACCACCGGCCAGCGAATGCCTGACACCGGAATCTGCCACCACTATTACCCAGCCCGGATATATATCAACAGGCGTGATTTCAAGGCTGCGACAGTCAAGAAGCAGGGCGCCCCCGGCCCGACCGCAGGCGCTCGCCATCTGGTCCATAATCCCGCACGGCACATGACAGAAACCGTTTTCGGCCTTGCGGGCGATCTTCGCGACCTCAAAACCGGGCAACTCAACGCCGGAAAGGCTCATCGCCACGCCGACAAGCGAGACCTCTATTGCCGCCGATGACGAAAGGCCGCCACCAAGCGGCACGTCCCCGCCGACCGCGATGTCTGCGCCCGCAAACCCATATCCAGACTGACGCCAGGCCCAGAAAGGGCCGCAGACGTATGACCGCCAGTCCACTTTGTCAAAAGGCGCGACATCTGCAAAACAAACTTCAATTGTCTGGCCGACATCAACGGCATGAATCCTGACGATGCCGTCATCGCGCGCTGCGGCGACCGCACACGTGCGAAGGTCAATGGCCGCAGGCAATACGAAACCGTCGTGGTAATCGGTGTGCTCGCCGATGATATTGACGCGACCGCCCGCATCTGCGACGACTTCAGGCACGCGATTAAAAACCCGGCGAAACTCGGCTTCAATTCTTTCGCGCAGAACGTTCATCATCAAACTCCCGGCAGCTCAGCGCCATTCTGACGGCAAACGGTATTCAGTCTCAAACTCATCCCGCTCGACAACAAAACACGTCCCGGAAAACGGGCCATCAGGACAGTAGGCCGAGTGTGGAGCTTTGACAAGAACGGGCATCCCGGGCTCAAGCGGCAGGTCGCGCGTTCCACCGGCGCCGTCCGAAAGCACAAGCGTCACATTCCCGGAAACAAGCAGAAAAAGTTCAGGACAATCATGCACTTCAAGCTCGCCAACCTGGTCACGGGACGATTCGGGCGGGGAAAACACGCCACATCGCCAATGTCCCGAATCGCCACACAATACGTTCCAGCGCTCATCGGCCGGCCATCTGATCGCCTTATCAAAACCAGGTTCTGGAAAAGAAGGTCGCTTTGTTGATACGGTTCTCATCAATAACCTCTTAAATCTATGCAGATATTCGCACAAAACAGCGCCACAGGCATGATGTCACGGACGCGACGCAGCAGACAACCGGATCACGACCGGAAAATTACTGCCTGCGATGGGCAATAACACCGATAGCCGTAAAGATCGCACCGGCCACCATCATAGCTGCGCCCCACCAGTAGCCCGGGGTCATGTTTGTAAGCACGCGATGACTTGTATCAACAGCCTGCCCTGCAATAACAAGGATTCCGAAAACGAACAGAATCACGCCGACAAAAAACCAGATTGCCAGAGGCTCTTTATTGTTAATGTCCGTACTCATCACTTTTCCTCCCGATTACCAGAACACCACATTCAGAATAACCAGAACCACAAAGGAAATGGCAGCCCAGAACCCGGGCTTGCCGTACCAGGCAACCTTGACAGTGCCGGTTTCATCGACGGTCAGACCTTTAACAAGCCCGACAAGCTCGGCATCTGTCTTGGGCGTAGTGAACAAGCTGATCAGGATAGTGACACCGAAACAGGCAATCCAGCCCCAGACGGCCTGCCACAGGTTTCTGGTCATGTCACTTGGATTTTCAGCAAGGGTCAGGACCATCGAAATCGCCGGGCTGACAAAGTTGAACTTGAATCCGATGTAGATGCCGAATGACACAATCATGCCGCAGATAAGGCCCCAGAAGGCGCCTTTGCTGGTCGTGCGCTTCCAGAACATGCCAAGCAGCATCGTCGCGAACAACGGGGCATTAACCCACGAGAAGATGGCCTGGATATAGTCCATGATCGTGTTGAACTGCATGGCGACGTAGGCCGTTGCGACTGAAAGAAGTATGCCGACTATCGTCGTGACCCGACCGACCCACACCAGGTGCGCGTCTGTCGCGTCCTTCTTGATCACAGCCTTGTAAATGTCATAGGTCCACACAGTATTGAAAGCACTGACGTTTCCAGCCTGACCGGCCATGAATCCTGCCAGAAGGGCGGTGATTCCAAGACCGACAAGCCCGGTCGGATAGTAACGCGCAATAAGCATCGGCAACGCCGAATCGTACCAGGGAGCGCCGTCCCCGGGATGCGGCAGCAACGCGAAGTTAAGGTCGGCACGCTTTGTAAGCTGATACGCGATAAGGCCGGCGCCAACAACGATGAAGGGCAGGGCCATCTTGAAAAACGAAGCCGTTATCGGGGTCAGGCGGGCCGAACGCAGGTCCTTCGATGAAAATGCCCTCTGAACAACCAGGAAGTCGGTCGTCCAGTATCCGAAGGAAAGCACGAAGCCAAGCCCCATGACCAGACCAAGCCAGGTGACACCCATGCCGTTGGCAGATGCGGCCCCGGTTGTAGACCACAGCGTAGTCATATTGGTCGGGAGATTGGCAAAAACCTTGTCGACACCACCAAGCTCGACCACACCCAGAATAGTCACCAGGAAAAGGCCTGCCCAGATCAGGAAGAACTGAACAATTTCGGTGAAAATCGCGCTCATCAGACCACCGAGCGTGATGTAACACCCGATAGCGAGGGCGGAAACCCACATCGACACATGCCAGTCCCAGCCAAGAAGAACGTTAAAAACGAGGGCCATCAGATAAAGATTGATACCGGACATCAGAAGGGTCATGACGGCAAACGAAACTGCGTTCAGCAACCTTGTTCTCTCGTCATAACGCAGTTTCAGATAGCCGGGCACGGAATGAATCTTGGAACTGTAATAAAACGGCATCATGTACAGACCAAGGAACAACATCGCGGGAATCGCGCCCATCCAGTAGAAATGGGCGACGAACATGCCGTACTTCATCGTACCGCCGGTCCAGCCCAGAATCTCCAGCGCGCCCAGGTTTGCAGACAGGAAGGCAAGTCCGGCAACCCAGGACGAATTGCGGCGGCCGCCCATGAAAAAGTCTTCGCCTGTCTTCGTGAAATTCTTCAGATACAGGCCGATGCCGATAATCGCGACGAAATAAAGCCCGACTATCAACCAGTCCACGAGCCCCAGATTGATTATTGCTGCGCCGGTCCCACCGGTCGCCGCAAAGGCACCACGGGCCGTCATGGCAGCCGCAAACGCAACGCCGACAGCCAGAGCCTTACCGGGAAAAGCATCTACCCGTTCCTTGCTGAACCTCATAATTCACCTCTGGAAAAAGCCACCTGGAAAGAACCGCTTGACGCAGTCCACCCGCAAATTACAGACACTGACAGAATATATAACCGGAATACCCGTCAGCACAAGGTTTCCGAAGGCAAAGATACCATGTAACGGCCCACAGTAAATATAGACAAATGTCAGCCGGAATCGCAGACATAGATGGCCCGCCCGACCAACATTGCCAAAGGCGTCAGGGCCTTACTTTGACAAAGAGCGGTGCGGCAAATACTATCAGAACAGAACCCGATTCAGGACCCGAAAAGGCATGGCGGAAATGTCCGACCGACTGATTAAAGAAAATGTTCACCTGGTCAGAGCGGTGGCTGGAAGAATTGCCTCGCGGTTGCCTTCTGGAATCGACATCGAAGATCTGATTGGCGCAGGCATGCTCGGACTTCTGAGCGCCGCAGGCCAGTTCGATGAATCACGCGGCATCCCTTTCGACAAATACGCGGAAATCAGAATTCGTGGCTCAATCCTTGACGAGCTCCGGGCACTTGACCAGACGTCACGCTCAGCCAGGACAAGAACGGAAGAAATACGCTCGCAGATATTTGATCTGGCGAATCGCCTTGGAAGAACACCGACCTCTGAAGAAGTCTCGGCAGCCCTGGGAATCAGCATGGCCTCGTACCAGGAAATGCTTCTGCAGTCGGCCCCGAACGTCATTGTCAGCCTGAACCAGCCCTTAAACACGGCGGATGGGGGCGAAGGCTCCGAATTTGGTTCACTGATCGCCGACCCGCGGGCCGCTGCGCCTGACGAACAGACCATGGACACCGAATCGACAACATTACTGCTGTCCGCAGTGTCAGACCTGACCCCGCGACAAAGGCACGTCATCAAGCTTCACTACCTGGAAGGAATGAACTTTCGTGAGGTGTCTGAAACACTTGAAATTACTGAAGGTCGGACGTCTCAACTGCATTCTGCTGCAATGGCGGTTCTTCAAACGCTCGTAAACCACGATCTGACCTGATCTACATTGAAAACAATACTGCTTTTCCTGTAATATACTTTGGGTTCTTGTGCCGGCAGACACGGACTGAAAGTGCGAGTGGTTAACTGCCGGATTATGGAGGCATCCGATGAATCGTCGTTATGGGTCTGTTGTCTGCGCAGTTCTTTTTCTGACTGCGATTTCCGTCATATCCTGCGGAGGCCCCGGGGACCCCGCAGAGGATGTTTCACCAGACGTTACTGACATCATTTCTGATGTCGCAATAGATACGATGGACGCGACCGGCGACATCAGCGACCTTGACGTAGACAGGGATATCATCGATTCCGAAACGGACGACCGTGGTGTCGACATCATCGACGAAGACGTCACCGAATGCCCGGGCGGATACATGTGTCCGTGCGAAGCCGCTGACGATTGCTATTCCAACCTTTGCGTCCCGGGACCTGACGGTAAAGTTTGTTCACGGTTCTGCAGCCTCCTGGAAGACGAATGTCCGACCGGCTGGCAGTGCAAGAAGGTCAACCTTGGCGCTGAAGCGCTTTATGGCTGTGTTTATCCGTTCACCGATCTGTGTAAACCGTGTCAGACAGGGGAAAATTGCAAACCGGAACGTGGCGACGATGCCGATATATTCCTTTGCGTCGAATTCGGTCCTGAAGGCAGTTTCTGCGGCGCCGAATGTACACGGGACTCAGACTGCCCGGACGATTATCAGTGCGAAGACATCCCGTTCAACGGCGATTTCATCAAACAGTGCATGCCGACCAGTGGCGCCTGTCCCTGCACAGAAGCATTCGCCGCTGACACCACCGCAATTACAAACTGTTTTGTCGAAAACGATATCGGGACCTGTTTCGGCACACGCAGTTGCGCCACAGCCTGCGATGCCGAGACACCGGTCGCTGAAACGTGCAACCTGAAAGATGACGACTGCAACGGCGCCACCGATGACAAGATTGCAGAAAAGGCCTGCCCCCTGACCAATCTTTACGGCACCTGCCCCGGAAAGGCTATCTGCGTCAACGGTAGCGATACAAACTGCACCGGCACATATGCGGCACCCGAAATCTGTGACGGCTTTGACCAGAACTGCGACGGCACAACCGACAACAATTTCCCGGATGATGACACAGACGGCCTTGCCAACTGTATTGACCCGGACATTGATGGCGATGGTATTTTGAACGCCATCGACAACTGCCCGTCCAAAAAGAACCCGCTGCAGGAAAACAATGACGCGATCGAAGAAGAAGGCGTCGATATTGCCGGTGACGCGTGTGACACAGACGATGATAACGATGGAATTCCCGACACAACAGACAACTGCCAGTTCGTCAAAAACGTTGGCCTGAGTGATATTGACGGGGACAGAATCGGCGACGCCTGCGACTGCGACAAGGATGACGACGGAAAGCATAACCCTGCATATCTGAATATGCTCGGCGAACAATGTACGCTTGACGAAGACAACTGCCCGACCATCAGCAACACCGATCAGGCTGACCTGGATATCGACGGGGCAGGTAACGTCTGCGACTGCGACATCGACGACGACGACGTTGCCAACAACAACCCGGGATGTCCCGTTGTAACTAATGACAACTGCGCTTACGTCCAGAACGTCGACCAGATTGACACCAACTCCAATAACAAGGGCGACGCCTGCGACTGCGACGCTGATTCGGACGGTGTGGCTAACAACAATCCTGGATGTACGGTCATTGCCAACCCGGACAACTGTGTACTGGTGGCAAACCTGAACCAGCGGGACATTGACCATGACGGCGACGGCGATGCGTGCGACTGCGACATCGACGACGACCTGGTCATGAATAACAATCCGTTCTGTCCGCTGGCAATTCCTGAAGACAACTGCCCGTTCACCCCGAACCCTGACCAGGATCCGATCCTCTGCGACAACGACTGGGACGGCGACGGGATCGTAAATGAAGATGATAACTGCCCGTACTACCCGAACTCTCTTCAGGAAGACGCCGACATCGACAACATTGGCGACGTATGTGACTGTGATGCTGACTCAGACGGAATTCTTAACGTCGGGGAAAATCAGGAAGGAACTCCGTGTATCGTTGTCGGAACGCCTGACAACTGCGCTTTAATTGCCAACGTGGGTCAGGACGATCTGGACACCGACCACATCGGCGATGCCTGCGACTGCGACATCGATGGCGACGACGACCCGCAGGCGGGCTTTGGTTGCCCGACCCCGGCCGTTCCGGACTGCGAACCTTACAACCCGCTGATCAGCAAGTTTGCGACCGAAAAGTGCAACAGCATCGACGACAACTGCAACGGTCAGACTGACGAACTTGGTGCCATTGGTTGCACAACGTACTATTACGACAACGACAATGACACTTACGGCAGCGCTGACTTCCGCTGTCTGTGCGCCGCATCAGGCAAGTACAAGGCCGTTCGCGGCGGCGACTGCGATGACAGCAATCCGGCACGAAGCCCCGGAGTCCAGGAAGTATGCAACAACGGGATCGACGACAACTGCAACGGTTCTGAAAACGATGAAAATGCAGTAAGTTGCACCAATTACTACTTCGACGGCGACACTGACAACTGGGGAACCTCGACATTCAAATGCCTCTGCACCGGTTCTGCCGACTACCGTGCCAAGTTCACAGGCGACTGCGACGACAACAACCCCGGCATAAACCCCGGCCAGAAAGAAATCTGCTACGACAACAAAGATAATGACTGCTCCGGGTCGCAGAACGACATTCAGGCACTCGGCTGCAAGAACTTCTACTACGATGCGGATAATGACACGTACGGCACGCTGGACACGCTCTGCCTGTGCGTGGCCATGGATGTCTACCGGGCCGACAAGACGAACGACTGCGACGACGACGATGTTGCAGTGCACCCGAATCGTACTGAAATCTGCAACAACGGAAAGGATGACAACTGTGACGGTGTCCAGAACACTGTGAACGCTGATGGCTGCATCAGTTACTTCTTCGATGGCGACAGCGACACCTACGGAGCCCCCGGAACAGACGCCTGCCTGTGCGGTCCCGATACAACACATACGGCGACCATCGGCGGCGACTGCAAGGACTCAAACGACAAGATCAATCCAGGCGCAATCGAATCCTGCAACAACATTGATGACAACTGCTCGGGCGCCACTGATGAAAACCCGGACGCGCTGTGTCCATCAAACGAAACGCTGCATTCTTCAATGACCTGCTACCAGGGTGTCTGCACCGTTTCGGGCTGCAACGCCGGCTGGTTTGACGTGGACGGCAGTTCGGGCAACGGCTGTGAATGTGCTCAGGACGGTTTCGACAACACAGCAAATGATTGCGCATCAGCCATTGACCTTGGAACACTGTCAGACGCATCAACATCGCCAACCATCGTAAGGGCCGGCAAAATAGTACCGAACAGCGATTTCGACTGGTACAAGATCAAAGCGTCTGACACGACCGACACCGGAGCCTCGTTCGCAAACCCGGGATCGGACAAGTTCAGACTGATTGCCTGGCTGCAATCACCGACAGACGAGTCGCTTTCCATTGAAGTTCACCCGGGAACGTGCAACACCGCTGCCACATGTGGCGGCGTAGTCACCGAATATGAATACAACGTATCGGTCTTTGATAAAGCCAATCTGGTTGGACAGGGCTCCTGCATTAACGACATAGCTGGTGAGGCACAGGGCAACATGTGGCGCTGCTGCGCTCCGGGCGAATGTGGAACAGACGCCGGCACCTCCCAGAATGCATGCTGCGGCAGCAATTCAGTTTGTCAGGGCCCGACAAACCCGTACAACATCCGCGAATGCAACAATGACGAAAAAACATTCTTCATCAAAGTGTACCGCGCCAGCGGATCTGCGACGTCATGTGCGAAGACCGAATACGAACTCAGAATCTCCAACGGCAAACCGAGACCTCAGTAATAACGGGTAACGCGAATGAATCGCCTCGTGAACACACTTTCAATATCCTGTATCTTGATGACCGTGCTTCTGCCATGCGCTGCCTTCGCGGCACAACCGCCGGACTACACCCGAACGCCTGTCCTGATGGTCCACGGCTACTTTCCAGTCCCGGCTGCTGACTGGGTAACGTGGGGAACATTCAAGAACAAGTTGATCGAAGATGGCTGGCCGGAAGAGTACGTCATGGCCCCGCAGTTTAAAGAGACCATGGGATGCGACCCCGACCACGCCCGCGAAATTTCGGCCTGGGTCGACGAGCTGCGCACAAAGACCGGCTTCGACAAGATTAACATAGTGGCACACTCCGAAGGTGGCCTTAACACCATGTATTACCTCAGGTATTTCTGTGGTGTACACAAGGTGGCCAATTTCGTCGGTCTGGCAGTCGCCGTACACGGAACGACAGTGGCGCGTCTGGATTTCTGGTCCTGTGGCGCTGATGAAATGTTAATTCCGAAAGGCGATGCAGGGTGGCAGGGTAACCCTGTTCTGGCTGGCGTTAATGAGTGCGACGAGACGATTGGCGACATCCTCTATACATCAATATGGTCCGAATTTGACGAAATCATTGTCCCGCAGGAAGGCTCGAAAATGGCCGGGGCCATGAACATTGAAATGAACGCAGTTGTTGAACATGGCTTGATTTTCCTGAACAACGAATCGTTCGGATACATGAAAGAAGCCTTCTTAAACCGCAGGGGCCTGAACACGGACGGCCCGGGCTGGGACTGCATACAGCACTGCGTGTCACCGGACGAAGCTGATTCCGTCGAAATGCCTCAGGTCGCCGAACAGACAGAACAGGACAATGGCGGGCAGCCTGCCGATGTCATCGAAGAAGTCCAGGTCACTGATATTGTTACGACTGCTGACGTGGCCGGGGACGGACCCATAGTGGTTCCGTACGATCCAGGCCCGAATCCATCTGATCAGGGAACAAGACCTGACAGCAGGACCGACATTAACGGCGCTGTCGACACAATCGCCACGCTCGATCAGGGAAGCGGAACGGACAACGGGACGGTCACGCCGCCAGCACCATCGGGTGGATGCAGCTCAACAGAAACGACGACCGGTCTTCCAGTTGTACTTATCATCATTGCGGTCATGCTGATCGCACTTCGCCGCAAAACCAGCAGTTCAAAACGAATCTAAACCTGCGACTGAATAGCCGGGCAGGATGAACACTTCAGAGGGCGAGTATCTCGCGGGCCTGTTGCACTGTGGCTATCGGGACGCCGGCTTCGTCGGCCATTCTTTTGACTTCACGCACCAGCTCCCATGAACCTTTTGCCAGAACGCCACGCGAAATATAGCTGTTATCTTCCAGACCAACCCTGACGTGGCCACCGCGCACTATTGCTGCCTGCGCGAGGGGTAGTTCAAATCTTCCGACACCGGCAACCATCCAGGTCGCCCCGGGTGGAATAATTGAACGCATGAAGTCGAGCCTGTCTTCAGTGCCTGTCATGGCGCCCGGCACACCAAGAACAAAATCAAAATGAAGCGGTTCCGGAATAACGCCTTCCTTTGCAAGCTTCAGGGCATTATCAATAAATCCGGCGTCGAAGGCCTCTATCTCCATCCTGACACCGTTCGCAACGGCTTTACCGGCGATCGCCCGAATCATCGGCAGCGAGTTTTCAAAGACGTCATCGCCGAAATTACAGGTACCTGTCGTAAGCGTGCAAAATTCAGGTTTCAAATCAAGTGGTTGCGTCCGTTCGTTGACGGTCATTCCGACCGCACCACCTGTAGATGTCTGAATAATGATTTCAGGGGCAAGCCGCTTTATAGCGTCGATTGCGGCACGAAACGTCTCGCCACTCTGGGTCGGAGTACCATCAGGCTTACGTACATGAAGATGGATAACCCGGGCCCCCTCGACCCAGCATTGATAAGCCTCGTGCGCCAGCTCGTCGGCAGAGTAGGGCACCGCAGGGTTCTGCTCTTTCATGGTCTCGGCGCCACAAATCGCCGCCGTAATGATCAAAGGCTTTCTTTCAATCATCTTCACACCTCAGTCCCGGCGTGCGCATTACGCTGAAATTCAAGCGGAACCACGCACGTCCCGGTGGCCCTGCACACCAGCACCGGCGCCACAAGAACATCGGCCCTTGTCGGAGTCAGAACATCCCGCGACGACTCAATCACCTTCCAGGCTTCAAACTCCATCTTTCGGGACGTTTTACCCTGTCTCGTAATGCGCCCTCTCGCCTCGATATAGTCCCCGGCGTACACCGGCGCAAGAAAATCGACCAGATCATATGCGCGGAACAACCCCTCATCACCATCAAGACGAATCAGCAATTCAGTAGCAACATCCCCGAAAAGACCGAGCATTCTTGCCCCGTCAACAAGGTTGCCGCCGTAATGGGCATCGTGAGCGCTCATTCTAAGTCTGATTACAACGTCAGTATCCATCGAGTCCTCCTGACAGATTGCGGGGCGGGCACGTCACTTGCGCGGGCTGGCCACGCATACCAGGGAAAGGCCGAACGGAAGCTTGCCGATAGCCTTTTCGGCGCCAAGAATAACCGGGGAAAGCATTTCATAAAGGCCAAGTTGACCTGTCGGCAGGCGCTGCCGCTTCAAAACCGGACCGTTTACAAACCACCCCAGTACACCGGCCATATTCAGGCGGAACGTCTCTTCGACGACCCAGCCCGTTTTTTCAAGCAGCGCCTGAAGTTCCGCCTCTTCATAACGCCTGAAATGACCGAGATTCCGGTCAAGATCCGAGTACAGCTTCTGATACGAAGGAACCAGCAACACCAGCTTGCCACCCTTCGGCTCCAGAATGCGGCGCATGTTGACCAGAGCCGCTTCGTGATCTTCAACGTGCTCAAGAACGTTCAGACATACAACGGTGTCGTAGCCGCCTTCCAGAAGCTCGACCGGCGGCTCGACCGACACATCCCACGTCAACGCGCTGAAACCGTCGTAGGGGTCAAACTGCGCCTTCAGACGGTCAACGCTTTCCGGGTTGTAGTCAGTCGCCGTGACTTGGCCCTTCGAAATCAGGAATCGCGTTATGTTTCCAGTGCCGGCACCGGCTTCAA
>CAZFVA010000004.1:24713-99903 GCA_964522105.1 uncultured Anaeromyxobacteraceae bacterium | reverse complement strand
TGGCCCTTCGAAATCAGGAATCGCGTTATGTTTCCAGTGCCGGCACCGGCTTCAAGAATCTTCGAACCGCACCACTTCGACACCGAATCAAACAGATGCTGATTGAAACTTTCCAGGGCGTTCATCTTGGAAAGCGTTTCCTCGACGACTCCGCCCTTCACATAATCACTGTCTAAAAGCGAAAAACGAACGATGCTGTAAAGGGCTTCGAAACCGTCCTTCATCCCGATTTTCTTGCCCTCGGCATATGACCTGCCGCTGTAGCTGATCGGAACTTCGTAGATCCGGTAGCGCATCTTGGCCAGCTTCGCGGTCATCTCGGGTTCAATTCCGAATCTCTCGGACTTCAGGTTCAAGCCCTTGATTACGTCGGCACGAAAACACTTATAACAGGTCTCCATGTCGGTCAGATTCAAGTCAGTCAACATGTTGGACAGGAACGTCAGAAACTGATTGCCGACCGAATGCCAGAAAAACAGGACTCGCCTGGTTTCGCCGGCAAACCTGGATCCGTAAACAACGTCGGCGCGTCCATCCAGCAACGGAATCAGCAACCTGTTGTAATCATTAGGATCATATTCAAGATCTGCATCCTGAATAATGACGTAATCGCCCGAAACAGCTTCGAACCCGGTACGAAGCGCAGCGCCTTTGCCGCGATTGACTTCGTGGTACAAAGCCTTCAAATTCGCGCCCTTGACTCTGGTCTTTGAAACGCCGTGCTGCTCCATCATGGAACGCCAGTCAGTTTCAATTTCACGGATAAGTTCGCGGGTGCCATCGGTTGAAAAATCATCAACCAGAATAAGCTCTTTGTGCATCCCTTTCAGATCGACATTCATGACTCGCGCAAGAAGCGTAAGAAGGGACCTGCGTTCGTTGTAAACCGGAATTACAATGGACAGCGTCTTCATATCTCCCCCCGATCACCGGCAAAGCCTGCCGCCCTGTCAACAGATCAACGGCCACTCCCGGATCTTCCACCCCTGGCCGGTCCACCCTGGGACCTTGGTCCACCGTGATTGCCACCATGAGGAGCACCCTGACCCCCACCATGACCGCTGCTGCGCGGCCTGGCCGGCGGCGGTGCACGATGGTCAGACCTTTCCTGCTCTTCATCCTCGCCGAACTGCGAAGCATCGCTGAGGAATTCAAGCGCCCAGACATCATCCTTAAGAAGCTGTTCAATCAATTCCGCCTGGGAAAACACATCATCCAGAATCAGCGTGGCAGCGGCACCGATTTCACCCGGCCCCGGTTCACGTCTTCCTGTCCCGCCAAAACCTTTGATTTTAATCTGGGCCGCGACCTCAAAAGCAAGATTGTCGCGATAGGGGTCACGCCCGGCATTGGCCACTTCGATACCGGTGATGTCATCAAGTTCATAGCTGGAATCCATGAAAGGCATTCCATCGCTGCGGTCGTACGGATGACCTGCGAACATGACGCCGCCGTTAAGTTTGAAAAACTCGACGATCTCTTCGAGGCTTTTGCCGATCGGCAGCTCCCCTTCGAGCTGTGCCGGGTCAGATGGAATCCACACCAGGCGGCCACGGGGCAGCGACAACTCAATGCCAAAAAACAGCATCATTTCGCCGACAGAACCGGATGCGCGAATTCTTTCCATCAGGGGCGGTACATCGATCCCGACCAGACAGACACCATCAAGGCCAGCTTCACGACACGAAGAAAGCACGCGATCAATAACCTCGTCCGTCATCGACGACGGAATACAGACATGAAGATCAACAATCATTACAGACTCCCCGGCACAACAGCGCCAAAATACTCAATATTTCAAAAAAACACTTTCTAAAAGTGATCTCAGGACACCACGACATTCACAAGGCGATTGCCGACAACTATCACCTTTCTGACAGTCTTGCCTTCAATATGCCTGACAACATTCTCATTTTCCAGTGCTGTCGCCTTCAACACGTCCTCGGGAGTATCCTTCCCGGCCGTAAACGTGCCGCGAATCTTCCCGTTAACCTGAATCACGACCTCGACTTCATCCTCGATGCACAAAGCCGGATCATAAGTCGGCCAGGCCACATCACAGATTGTGGGGCTGTGCCCGAGACCTTCCCACAGCTCCTCGCAGATGTGTGGCGCAAACGGGGAAAGAAGCTTAACAAGCGTTTCGGCCACAAATCGATACTTTTCAGGCGCCTTACCGGCCTCGTTCAGCATCGTCATCATCTGGGCCAGCGCCGTATTAAAGCGCATCTTATCAATATCTTCGGTAACTTTTCTAATCGTCTTGTGGACCGTCCTTATCAAGTCGGCAGGCGGCTCGGCATCAGACGTCCTGTCGCTGCAATAACGCCAGGTCCTGTCCAGAAAACGCTTGGTCCCGACAACACCGCGGGTAGTCCACGGCTTGACGACCTCAAGCGGACCCATGAACATCTCGTACAGGCGCATCGCATCGGCGCCGAATTCCGCCACGACATCGTCAGGATTCACGACGTTACCGCGCGACTTCGACATCTTCTGACCATCTTCACCAAGGATCAAACCCTGATTGACCAGCTTCCTGAACGGTTCATCAGTTGATACCACCCCGATATCAAACAGGAATTTGTGCCAGAACCGGGCATACAAAAGGTGCAGAGTTGCATGTTCAGCACCGCCGACGTACAGGTCGACAGGCATCCACAGCTTTTCCTTTTCAGGATCAACCAGACGTTCCTGATTATGGGGATCAAGATAGCGCAGGTAGTACCAGCACGAACCAGCCCACTGCGGCATCGTATGAGTTTCGCGATGGCCCTTTTCGCCGGTCACAGGGTCTGTATAACTGACCCAGTCTTCAATCATGGCAAGAGGGGATTCGCCTGTGCCTGCCACCTGATACGATTTGACTTCAGGCAGGGTCAGCGGCAGGTCACTTTCAGGCAGGGCACGGATCGAACCGTCTTCCATATGTACAAGCGGGAACGGTTCGCCCCAGTAACGCTGACGCGAAAACACCCAGTCACGCAGCCTGTACTGCACCGAGGCCTTTCCAATCGCACGGGCTTCAAGGTCGGCTATAACAGCCTGCTGCATGTCGACCGTTGTCATTCCGGTGTACTTACCGGAATTTACAGCGATTCCATAACCTGTAAACGCCTCTTCACCACGACCATGAAGCTCGCCGTCCGGCGACACTACTTCAATAACAGCCAGGTCGAACTTGACCGCGAACTGATAGTCGCGTTCGTCATGTCCCGGCACAGCCATGATGGCGCCAGTGCCGTAAGTAGCCAGAACATAATCAGAAATCCATATCGGAACCTTCTGTCCGCTGACAGGATTGATGCCATATGCGCCGGTGAATACGCCTGTCTTTTCGCGGGTCGCATCAGTCCGGTCGATGTCGGACATCTCACCGGCCGTCTTCACGTACTTAACAATGTCGGCGTGCTGCGCCGGGGTAGTAATCTTTTCAACAAGACGATGTTCAGGGGCCAGAACCATGAAAGTTACGCCGAAAAGGGTGTCAACGCGGGTCGTAAATATCCGCAGTTTTTCATCAAAACCGTCTATTCCGAAATCGACTTCCGCGCCTTCCGAGCGGCCAATCCAGTTGCGCTGCATCTCTTTAATAGAGTCGGGCCAGTCAAGGTCGGCCAGTCCGGCCAGCAACCTGTCGGCATAAGCCGTGATCTTCAGCATCCACTGACGCATCGGGCGACGCTCAACCGGATAGCCACCGCGTTCAGACTTGCCGTCAATGACCTCTTCGTCAGCCAGAACGGTGCCAAGCTCGGGACAGTAATTGACAGCAATTTCGGTCTGGTACGCCAGGCCTTTTTCAAACAATTTCAAGAAGATCCACTGTGTCCAGCGGTAGTAATCACTGCTGGAAGTGGCAATCTCACGATCCCAGTCGTATCCAAGGCCAAGCGCCTGAATCTGACGACGGAAATTGTCTATATTCTTTCTTGTCGTGATTTCGGGATGAATACCGGTCTTCAAGGCATACTGCTCGGCCGGAAGACCGAACGAATCCCAGCCCATCGGATGCAACACATTGAACCCGTTCATTTTTTTATAGCGCGAAACGATATCGGTCGCAGTGTAACCTTCCGGATGCCCGACGTGCAGGCCGGCACCGGACGGGTACGGAAACATATCCAGAATAAAAAACCTGGGCTTATCCGAAACGTCATCCGCCTGGAACGTCTTGTTTTTTAACCAGTATTGCTGCCACTTCGCTTCAATTGCAGAAAAATCGTAAACACAATCTTCAGGAATCATCGGTCGCTCCGACAAAGGTCGCGCGCGATTATAGCAGCAAAGCGGCCGCAATGGCGCATGGACAGACAAGCGCCGCTGACATTGCGTTTCAAGTTATAGATTTTGTCCATGTCTTCCAGTATCTTACCGTGTTATCTGGAGTTGGTGCCCGCAAGGGGCAAATCAAGGGACTTAAAGAATGAAGACGACGAAAAAACTTTCAGTACTGGCGCTTATATTCGGACTTCTAATCCCGGCCACCGGCCTTTGCGGTAACGAAACTGAGGTTCTTCCAGGGTGGTATTACCAGACACCGACAAATGCAAAGATTGACGACATATTCATGGCTGTCGAGGCGCTGAACGAAACGGTGCTCTACTTTGGCGGCATCCGAATCGACATGAGCTCAGGTTTCCCGATGATCAGCGCATTGGCCTTCAGAAGCCAGAACGCCGGGACATTGGCTCAAAATATCTCCGGCTCCCTCAACAGCGGCGGGATGCTGGGCGGAAAAATGTGCACGATGACCGACCTGAAGGTCTTCCGTCAGAACTCACAAACACTGCCTGTCCTGTGGGCATCATGTGGCGCGTACCTCGGCTTTTCGCCAGACGGCGGGGCCTTCAAAGAAACCTTCGACGCCCCGATCATCACCGGCGAAGAAAGGGACCAGTTCACCAGCATTCACCTGTTTAACGGCTCAAAAGGCATCGTCTGCACGGCCAGCGGAAACATATACCTGTTCGAGTTGTCAGAAGACGGCAAAACAGTCACATTTACACCGACCGAAATCGCAAACACCGCCATTCCGGCAACTGAATCATCAGGCACGGTAAAACCTGGAATCGCTGCCATGTACTGGCTTGACAGCAAGACCGGCTGGGCTGTTGCCACCGACACCGAGGACAGGGAAATAGATGACGGTCAGGGAATGTCCGACACCCAGACATTTTACCACCAGACCCGCGTTTTCAAGACGACGGACGGCGGCAATGCGTGGGTCCTTCAAGGCCCAATATCGCTGTCCGAAACCGAAGACCCGGTTCATGAAACAGGATTTAATGAAAAAAAATATCCTTTGTACTTCGAAGGCGGTTGGCTTCCACGCCACATCCAGTTCGTTGATGAATCGACCGGATTCCTTGCCCTGGTCGCCTGGGACAATTCAAAACAACTGACGGTCGTTGCAAAAATTCTGAAGACAGAAGATGGCGGCAAGACCTGGGCCGACCTGGCTGTAAACATGCAGATCGGCACCATCAAAGGGATATTCACGCAACCGATGTTCTTCAGTGAAATCGGTGGTATGTACTTCTGGAAAGACAACGACGGAACAATCAAAGGTCACGTCGTCGGTTCATCTTTCATGACCGAGGGTGCAAGCACCGGCAGCGGCAATCCCCCGAAATACTACTACATCACGACCCTGGATACCTTCGATGGCGGTCTGACCTGGGTAAAAAAGCCAGACCTCGGCGATGTGACTTTTGACATGATGGGCGGGGCCCCCGCCAACACTCCCCGAGCGCTTGCCGCGACTTTCCTGAGCCCTTACGCTGGCTTCGCCGTTGGCGACAAAGGCACGGTGTTCAGATTCACATTCAAATGCACCAAACAATCAGACTGCGACTTCGGCTTCTACTGCAACCGTGACGAACTGAAGTGCCTTTCCTGCGCCGAAGTTGACACCTATCAGGGCTCAATCGACAAGTGCGCCGACTGGACGCCGCCCCCGGAACCAGACCCGGAACTGATCACAGACCGCGACGCAACGACCACCGGCGACTCAAACGTCAACTATCCTGATGGCACGACCGGCATGGACCTGAACGGCTTCGATCCCGGTGCAAAATCCGGCGGATGTTCAACCGGTTACGCAGACCAATCGGCAGCTGCAGTCCTGGCGCTGATATTTATGACTTCTGTCATCTTCGTTACACGACGCTGCCGCAAACCGACAAAACTGTAGATAAGCAAGCCAAACACCGCGAAGCCGCTAAGTAATCCCTTGACTTGAACAACAAAAACCAGCACAATTCACGCCCCAAATTCCCCTTCCTTTCGAGGGGGTTCGACCTGGTTTTACCAAGGTCTGGAGGTGACTTATGCCCCTGGGGTCGGCAAGCTGACGCACCGGCCTCGTGTCAATTCCGGAGGACAACAATTTGAATGCACTTGGACGTCACCTGGTGGCTGATTTTCACGGATGTACCGCAGACCTTAACGATCCCGGTCTTATCCTTGAAACCCTTGAAAAAGCGTGTGAAGTTGCCGGCGCTACAATAGTCAGCCGGACTAAACATCACTTCAGTCCATACGGAGTGACGGCAGTTGTCGTCATCGCCGAATCACACCTCGCCGTGCATACGTGGCCCGAATACGGTTACGCTGCCGTTGACCTGTTTACCTGCGGAAACTCTGTTGATACATGGAAAGCTTTCGAATACTGCAAGGTTGCTTTCGGGGCCGGCAGAGTGGAAGTCAAGGAAATCGCACGCGGAATTCTTCCAGACGCTGAACAGGCACCGGCTCAGGGTTTTGCCCCGCAGGGAAGCCAGGCTGCAGCCTGACAATATTCAAGGGTTCGCCGCCTTACGCCTTTTTCGCCTGCTTACAAAAACGGCTGCCAACACAGCTGTTACAAGCAACAAGACACCAGCCGCAATCAGAATTATGACCAGAGAAGACGAACGAGTTTCGACATCGTCCTTACAATAATCGGTCCACTGCTTGTCCATGGCGGCAATCATCGACGCCTGAGAAGGCTTTGACGATTTCTTGAACTCCCCGCATTCCTTGAATCCCGGATATTTAGGCAGCGTCTCAAATAACTTTCCAAGCCAGGCCGATTCATCGGCAGACAGGTTTGAAACACCCGGCCTGCCATAAGCGCCCTGATACGTTACGAAGTCCTCACCAGCCAGACACATCGCGGTAATGATGAGCCCCTCCTCGCCACTCTTCTTCAACGACACGGCGACCCCGGCATCAGAAACAGAAACCCCGACCACATCAAGGCCAACTATCTTGCCTGCCGCCCCCTTCACAATACTTTCGGCACATCCGGCAGCAGCCGGTAACGGCCGGGCAATAATAGCGGCCAGGGCCACACATGCCATCAGACCAACTTTCAAATACCCGAAACGACGTCTCATTTTCACGATATTGCCCCCTGAATATGACATTCAACAAAGACATCCCGACCATCGGGCACAGTCTAAACGTCACAAAAACAAATATAAAGGTGTTCCGATGCGACCGCAAACCCTGTTATGTGGTTATCATATACCGAATCTGGTTCCCTGACTAAAAGGGCTGACATGCGCAATATCAGACTGATGATCCAGTTTGACGGTACCGACTTTTCCGGATGGCAGATGCAGGCGAAGGAAAGGACCGTCCAGGGTGTTCTTCATGTGGCGCTGCAAAAACTTACCGGCCAGAAAATAGTACTCTACTCATCCTCAAGAACTGACGCCGGGGTCCATGCCCTTGAAATGCCTGTCAATTTTCACCTGGACACAAATCTGCCGCTTAAAGCATTTCATCTGGGCCTTAATGATCACCTTCCTGACGACGTTCAGGTGCTGGAAGCCACCGATGCGGACCCGGGCTTTAATTCAAGATTTTCCGCCCTGGGAAAAACGTATCTGTACAGGGTCCACACCGGCGAGACTACCTTACCACTCCAACGCAGACAGGCCTGGCACGTCAGAGGCTCTTTAGACGTTGACGCCATGAAAGAAGCCGCCGCCATACTTGTGGGGCGACACAACTTTTCCGCCTTCAGATCGGCCCATTGCGATGCAGACAATCCGATCAGAACGGTTGACGCAATAACGGTTGAAGCCGGCTCTGACGGAATCATCAATATCACTGTCTCTGCGCGCGGCTTTCTTCGCAACATGGTCAGAATAATCGCAGGATCGCTGGTATGGGTAGGGCGGGGCCGAAAGGACGTGGAATGGATTCGGGGCCTGCTTGAATCAGGCGACCGCACTCAGGGTGGCGTGACGGCCCCCCCGCAGGGACTGTTTCTGGTAAAAGTTCACTACTGATTCAACAGGTGCCGGGATCAACGACCACGCCTTACAACCTTAAGAACCATCTCAAGATCAGCGCGGCCCGTTCCCCTTGTGACGACCAGAACAATCATAAACACTACGGCAGAAACTACCGGTCTGATTACCCATAATACGTGTCCGTCAAGAAGCCCCCCGACCGCGACACCGGCTGCAGCAGACAGAATTGAAGACACCGCCGTCCACAACCACGATACGTTACGGTACGACCGGGCCGTAAGTACCCCGGCCACGCCGGCCCCGACGACAGCCCCGGCAAGCGTTGCATATGCCGCCCCGGATGCCGCCTGTGCGCCGGTCGCACCGGGAAGCAGTAACAGCAACAACCCGACCTGAACCGCCACTGCACCAATCCCACCCAGCATTGACACGACCGGCCGACCGGACGACGCAAGCACCGCGTTACCAACGTACATGAACGCAAGCAGGGCACCTGCCGCAAGCAGAATGACCAGCTCCGAAGAGCCGCTTTGATAAACAGACCCGAAAAGCAAACCAAGAATCTCGCGGGGGGCGGCACCGAAGACCGCAACAGCACCCCACGAAAGCATGGCCGACAACCGGAACGCACCTGTTACAACCGAAGACGCACCGTCGCGATCACCAGAACTTGACGCCCTCGCAACCATCGGAAACACAATGAATGTCAGCGAAATTACTGCCTGATAGGGCAACAGAGCAACATTCTTCGCGGCCCCGTAAATACCGGCAATCACCGACGCATTATCCGCTCCGCTCTGCGATCCCGGAAGGTCGGAACCGCTTCCAAGCGCGGCCTTGATGCCTATCACATCTGCCTGCAGCAACAAATTCAACACAAGCGCATACCCTGCAAGCGGCAGAAGGAAAGAAAGATAGCTGCCGACAGTTGGCCTGCTTTTTTGAAGGACACCGGCACTGCAGCTCTCGCCGGCAACGCTGTGGTCAGGCGCACCACAGGCCGACACCACCTGACCAACCATTACGGCAGCGACAGCAAGAACGATCCAGGCAGTCAGCGCGAAGGCCCCGTACGCGACCGCGACAGACCCGGAAACGACGACCGCCCCGACCATCAAAATAGTTTTCAGCGTGGAAAAAAGGATATCAAGACCGGCCTGGCGGCCATAGTTTCTTGTGCCGTTAAGCAACCCGACAAGAGCCGAATAGAACAGGTACGCAAGGACAACCAGGGAAGAAACCCTGAGGGGAAGCGAGATTCCAGGATCATTCAAAAAACTGTCGGCTATCAAGCCGGACAAGACAAAAAGGGCCAGAAACACCGGACCGAAAAACAATAACTGTCCCTTGAAGGCCGTACGGCGGACATGCCTGATATCTGCACCCGACTCACTCGCAAGCTTACTTACAGCCTGCACAGAAGCAGTTATCACGACCATTGTCACGACATTGAGCAACCCGGAAACTACCCTGAACTGGCCGAAAAGTACGGGATCCCCGAAAAGTCTGGGAAAGGCCAGAGAGGTAAACGTCGCAGTAATCAGAAACCACAGCTTGGCACCGGTAATCAGTACAAAACCACGGCCGGCTTCCTTGATATTGGAATCTTTATTCACAATGCTTCCTGTAATAAATCAGGCAGGTCACTACTGTTTGGCCGCAATCTCGTCGCGGAATCTTTCAGCCACCGACTTGCGGTATTCCTTCCCGCTTGAAGCCAGATCAACAAGAATAAAAAAGTCCATACTTTCGGCGTCTTTGGCCCCAATCTTGCCGGCCTTCAAGTCTGCCGCCACCTCATCAAACATCCCGATACCTTCAATCGCATTCCTGGCAATGCCGCCAAGTGTAAGCGGCTCGCCCAGCACATCCTGAACCGACTCTTTAGACGTCACAAGCGCCTTCAAAGCCTCAACTACCTCGCCGTTACGGGAAGCCTTCGCACAGACAACGCCTAAAGTCTTGTGCACCTTGTTCGGCGACGACATCAACTTCTTTGCGAACCCGACACCATCAAAAGCCCGACCCTTTTTGAAAACGACGAAACTGCAGAAATCGACCATCGTCTTCATCGCGTCTTCGGTCGCGTTAACATACACACCATCATTCTTTAGATAATTCATGATCTTACCGACGCCATTATCGCCCTCGATAACAACCATGAAATTGACGGCGCTCCAGCGATCATCAGGGTTCTGTGAATTTCCAAGACGATCAAGGCGATCAATGATACCTGTCCGGTCACCCTCAAGAACCTTCGGGTCTTCCATAAGACCGGCCGCTTCATTAAACGCCGCAGCCTGAATGTCTGACGCCTTTGTCTTGTCATTAGCCAGATCAAGAAGATAGACGGCAGCTAACGGATCCTTAATCTTTCCAATGGCTTCCAGATGCGAAAACGGTATTACGATTTCTGGAATCTTGTGCTGTTCCTTCAACGCTTCCAGAAGAAGGAGCTTGGATTCCCTGTCCCCGGACGCAATCACGTACGCCGCCATGCGGTCGGTACCAAAACCATATTTAGCCAGAATCGTGGCACCTTTTGTGCCGGCCAGGCCCAGCTTTTCGACGTCATTAAGCGTCATCCGCGGTTCGATCTGTTTTTTAACATCCTCTTCTGCTGATGCCTGGGTCAGCTCGCCGAAAGCCCACGCGGCTGCCCCTTCCTGCAATCTATTCTTCTGCTCATCCGGAACGATGCCCAAAGCAGTAAAGAACGCTTCTTTCAGCGGAGTTATCTTTTCCACATCCGCCCCGGCTTCCCCGAGAGGCTTCAGCAGACTGTCGCACACCTTTTCAGCGACAACGTCCTTGTCACTGCAACCCGATATAATTCCATGGATTTCTTCGTACCAGCCCGCTTTGATAAGGGCCAGGATCCCATCCACCCTGTCCTGAACCGGAATTGACGCGTCCTGGACGTACGTCGTCATTCTTTTGACGCCGGCTTCATTGCGCGTATATTTTTCAAACTGTCCCGGACCAATCTTTTCACACGCAGACAAAGTCGCAATAAACCCGATCAGTGCAGCTATCAAAAGTTTCTTCATCCTGAATCTCCAGACGTAACCCGAGTATGTATTATCACCTGAAATGAAAAACAGCAAAAACAGGACACAGAATCATGTGTTTTGTCTGCGTCACCAAGTCGGAATCAAATGTGGCGGATGCTATAATCCGGCGGCGAAGGTTTATCAGGGTCATAACTAATGATCAGGGAAGACGCCCGTGGATCAGTTATTGAAATCACTGTAAAACCACGCGCCGGTAGATGCCGTATCGCAGAGGCTTCAATAGAACACATAAAAATTGAAGTCTCTTCGGCTCCTGAAGGCGGCAAGGCAACTGGACAGGCAATCAAAACTCTTGCGCAGGCCCTTGATGTCGCGGTCACAAGACTTGAACTTCTAAAGGGCAAAACGGCGCGGCAGAAGATTGTGCTTGTAAGGGATTTGCCCGCGGCGGAGTGTTTGAAACGACTTCTGGAATCACAGGATTGATATGAAACCTACAAAGACCCCCTCATCAGCCAGAAAACCGAAGCCTTCAAGAAAACAACAGTCTTCGGCGCTTCTAAGTACGCCGCTTGCGATTCTGGCGGCGGCCGTGGGCGGATGCGTCTCGATTGCAGCGTTTCCTGACACCAATCTGTTTCCACTTGCCTGGTTCGGACTTGCCGGACTGATTCTGGCGATCCGCGGACGCGGCTTTGCGGCTGCCTTCCTGCTCGGCCTTATTTCCGGTTTTTTTGAAAATCTTGGCGGGTTCTACTGGATTTCAAACATGCTCCAGAGCTTCGCCCACATGGAAGTCTGGTCGTCATGGGTGGTTACTTGTCTGTTAATCCTTGTGCAGGGGCTGGTCTATGCATTCAGTGCCGGTGCAGCGGCCGGCATCATCAAACGCATCCCTTCACTGCCATGGATACTTGTGTTCCCGATAATCTTTACCGCCATAGAATACGCAGCCCCGCTGATATTCCCGTGGTATCAGGGCAACGGTCAGCAAAGATTTACAGCCATAGTACAAATTGCTGACATTACGGGTGTTTCCGGCATCACATTCCTGATTATTCTGGTCAACTGCGCGATCGCAGAAATCCTGGTATCCAGAATTTCAAAGACGCCTTTCCCGAAATTTACTGTCCTTATAGCTGCCAGCGCTTTCTTTGCAGTAACAATTTATGGCCTGACAAGGATCAATGTCATTGAAAAACGAATGGCCGAAGCCCCGAAATTCAAAGTTGGCATCGTCGAAGCCGACATCGGCATCTGGGAAAAAGAGGCTCAAAACGCTGACGGCTCCCAGATGGATGCGGCTGACCAGATGACCATGCTGTACTCCAACCTGTTGAAACATCAGTATATTTCACAGCTAATTGAAAAAGAAAGTCATCCTGACCTGATAGTCTGGCCTGAATCGTCCTATTTCCCACTTTACCGGGTTTTCACCCGTCGAACAGCAAACCAGGCGCTGGCCGTATCTTTTGGCGGCAACATATATGGGATCGGTGAAGGTGGCGTCTCGCTGGAAAAGGGAACGGCAGACCAGGCGCCTTCCGTATTTAAAAATTCCGGTCTGTCCGCCATCGCAGCCATGAATGAAGAAAACATCATTGCGGCAGGTCCCCGCGGGGCCGCCTACCATTTTGACGGTCGCGCCTGGACCCGGGAATCTACAGATACAGACAGAAATCTGAACGCGGTTGCCTGGTCGCACGACAGCGAAGAAGCTATCGCAGTCGGTGACAACGGCGTCGTGATGTTCCGGCTTGATGGCAAGTGGAAAACTATGGACACCGGCAGATTTACTACACTTCGGGGCGCTGTCAGCACCCCGGATTTCGGCTGGGTCGTGTGTGGCGACAAAGGCACCCTGTTTTCCATAAAGGGCGGAAAAATCAAGGATCTGGGCCCGGAAGGCCTGCCTGATCTGAGTGCCGTCGCCTGGTCCGCTGAATCAGGCCTTGTCGCCGCCGGTCATTCCGGAACCATTGTCAAAGTTGCGAACGCAACAGAGGTAAGAACCGAGCAGCCGACAAAACGAACCCTTCGATCGATCTCGGCAGGGCCGATAACCTGGGCTGTCGGGGATGACGGCGAAGTTATCCGCTGTCAGGAAACGTGCAAACGTGTGCCGGCAGGTGTGCGCCGTAATCTTACCTCGGTCGTTTCAGACAGCACCGGCCACGCATGGGCGGCAGGGGAAGACGGCCTGGTTGTCGAACTTTTCCCTGAAGACAACCGGGCGCCAAAGCTCCTGGAAGGCGCGGAAGGCCGCCTGACCGGCCTGACTGAAATACCGTTCAAAGAAGGTTACCCGTACCCGCTTGATGCAAAGAAGATCTACGTTTCAAAAGCCCCCCTTCCAGAAGAGGGCTCGTACAAAAACACATTGCCTGCATACAAAAAGGACCGCAACACCCCGCAGATGGACCGCAATTCGGTAATGCGCGGATTTTCGACTCCTCTGATATTTGGCGCGGCCACAATGGAAAGATTCCCACAGGAAGGGAAAGAAGCGATCAAACACAACTCCGCTGTAATGATCGACGGTCAGGGAAAAGTCCTGGGGACATACTTCAAAAACAGGCTTCTGGTATTCGGGGAATACATCCCGTTTGAAAAATGGTTCCCGTTCTTCAGAAAGTGGTTCCCGGAAGCCGGTGACTGGACCCCGGGTACTGAACCGATGATATTCAAACTGAAAGACGCAAGAATAGGAATATCAATCTGTTACGAGGGAATTATTCCTTCTTTCCACAGACGGCTGGCCGAACTTCAACCCAACATACTGATCAACATCACGAACGATGCCTGGTTTGGCAAGACGGCGGAACCATGGCTTCATTTTCAACTGTCTCAACTGAGGGCAGTAGAGGCCAGATCGTACATGGTACGATCAACAAACACCGGCATTTCAGCCATAGTTGATCCGCTCGGCAGAATCGTTTCGCACACCGAAATTAATGATGCTGAATATCTTGTCGAAGACGTTGCCCTTACAAACGAAGCCACCCTCTATATCCGATATGGCGACATTTTCGCCCTGGCCTGCTGCGGCCTGTCTTTACTGTTCATTGGAATCGGGATGGCTGTCCGTCGGAAACGCTGAAATAACGAACGATTAACGGCAAATTCACGGCATCAATCAATACATGCATGACGACCGGGGCCAGAATTGCGCCGGTCCATATTCTAAGGCCCCCGGCAACAAGGCCGCTCAACAGGGCAAACGCACCCCACAGACCGAGCCCCTTTCGAAAAGCACCGTGGGCAAAACCGAACAACACCGAAGTCACCGCCAGCGCCGGCCACGGTCCGACAAAATGATCCACAAGCGTCCACAGCGAACCACGAAAGAAAGCCTCTTCGACGACACCAGCCATCAGCGACAATAAGAGGGCCTCTACAAGTCGAAGTCTGCCGACAGCCTCAGCCATCTTACGCGCTAGCTGACGCCCGCTGGACGTGTACACCACAAGAAGCCACGAAATCCCGACGATGCCGACCCCGGCCAACAGCCCGGACAGCAAACTGAAGAAAAACTTGCCGGTTTCCATGGGCAGGATTCTGAATCCGAACAGATCGGGCAGCAGCACGGCGACCAGGACTATGGCGACCGCCAGGACCCCGTAGAACAGGCCCCCCACGACAAGCAGACGCCTGTTTACGCTGCCTTCACTCATCTAATTGAATAACCCGGCATGACAATTCCTGAAACGACCCCTGCAGCGACTGCCCCGGCCATAACCACTGCACTCGACACACAAGCCCCGCCTGCCACATGGCCGCTGATCACAGCTCCGGGGCCGACTGCCGCACCATCCCCGATTACCGCCCCTGAACAAATCATCGCGGGACCGGTAAACGACACACCTTTTCCAATCTTACAGTCGCCACTCGCAAACACACCTGGTTCGATCTGCACCGGCACATCAAAACCCCTTTTCGCCATCAGCCAAACCGGATCAAGAACAGCTCGCATATTCAAATCAAGATAACTGGCGGGCGTACCGATATCACAATACCAGCGACCGTCATAATCGACCGAATTAACTGGCTGACCAGCCGCAAGCATCGGGATAAGGGCATCCGCCACCAGGCACGCTTCCCCGGAGCTGCGTCCAGACGTCGCCGCCCCAAGTAATCTAATAACATCCTGATTCAACAGGGAAACACCACCATACACAACCTTTGGGCCACTTCCAGCCACAGGCAATCCGCGAAGACTGGCCACGTGTCCTGCGCAATCAAGTTCAACACGCCTGTCAGATTCGGCAAGTCCCGGCCCGTCAACGACAGCCAGCACCGGACCTGCCGCTCCATCCGCCAGAAGCCTTCGCAGATCCCAATCCGTAAAAATGTCACCGTTATGAAGAATGAAGCTGTCGTCATCCCGCAGAAAAGAATCTGCTGCGACAAGTGCCCCGCCGGTGCCCAGAATCTGCGGCTCGAACTGGTAGCTGATGTTCATCCCGAACGCATCACCATCGCCAAGATTGCTGACTATTGCGTCGGGAAGATGGTGCAGGTTCACCATGACATCGCAAACCCCGGCCTGCCTCATACCTCTCAGAACCCAGTGAATCAATGGTATTCCAAGAACGGGGAACAGAGGTTTGGGAATCACATCGGTATAAGGCCTCAGTCTGGTACCAAGACCGGCAGCCAGAATAAACCCTTTCATTGCCCGAAATGCTCCGGCAGATATTTAGCAAGGACCAGCCTGACTTCATTAAATTCTGGAAGATTATCAAAAGCCTCCCTGACATAAGCCAGCGACCGGGGGATATTCGGAAGAAACTTCGGATTCCCCTTTACCCGATCGATGAACACAAAACGACCGGCATCCTTCAGCTTCCGCTGAAGCGCCTGCATATGGAACATCTTCTTCATCTCTTCAATCGGCGGCAGGACAAGGCCGACACCGGCCCCGACGTCGGCATAGTATCCAAGGAAATACTCGACCTCTTCCGGCGTGAACTTCACGTATGAATCCCGCAGCAGCGCGACCATGTCATAAATGAACGGCCCGACAAGCGCATCCTGAAAATCAATCAGACGCATCCTGCCGTCATGAATCATCAGATTACGACTCTGGAAATCCCTGTGAACAAACCCCTGCGGGATGCTGCACAACCGGCTGGTCACCGTATCAAAAAAAGCCTTCAGAACGGCCCTGTCATGCTCATCCGGAACAGTCCCGGTCAACTCGACAAGCCCCCATTCATAGAAATGCTCAAACTCCCACAACAGCAGAGCAGCATCAAATTTGCGATTAAAAGCGATGTTAGCCGGGTCGGGATTGGACCTGGCCCAGGCCTGCATATCAACAAGCACATCAATAGCCCACTGATAAAGCTCAACCTTGCTGCCACCGGCCACAAGCGCCCGTTCGACAGTCACATCGCCAAGGTCTTCCAGCACCAGAAACCCGCGCTCGACTTCTTCTGCCAGAATCGCCGGAACGCCAATCCCGCCACGGCTCAGGTACTCGGAAACCTCGGAAAAAGGAAGACGTTGCACGGTACCGGCACCCTGACCTTCCTCGCTTTTAAAAGGCTCCGACGCCAACTTCATGATCATCCATGACTGACTGCCCGATTCCTGCCTGATCCTGAAATACGACCTGTTTGAAGCATCTCCGGGAAGCCGTGTAACACTGAAACCGGGCGCAGACGCCCCAGCCTCAAAGGCCACAAAAGCGTCTGACACCTGCATGACTGTAGGGGTGCTCATCGTTATAATCCTTTCCGCAGAAAAAGCCGCCTGACCAAGCATAACCCATGACGGGAAAAGACGACCAATTCAATCCGCGCCACATCCGGATCAAATTCGTCCCTTGCTGATTTTCATAACAAAGCTAAGTGATTAGTTGCAGGTTGGCGGTAACGAAAGAATCAGTTGTACAGACCAGCGTCAACAACGGCCTGTTCGAGGATCGCAAGGCGATCTTCCAGGTCACGAAGCTGTCCAGCCTGCTTGTTGATCTTGTCGTCAAGATACTTACTGGCGACCAGAAGGAAGCCGACTGAGTCATTCAGGAACCATGTGGCTCCACCGTTGGAAATCAGAGCAGGCATTTCGTCCAGGATTGCGCCGACGTGCGGCACATTACGAATATAGGCCTCTTTAGTTCCTTCCGGCACCTTGCCCGCCATAACTTCTTCTTTGTACAGCCAGGTCGTCGGCTTAATCTGCTGAATTGCGTTACCGATGGATTCCATGTCGGTGTTGTTCAGATACTTGATGTCCTTCTTCGCTTCTCTGTTGGATATACCAGCATAGAATGCACCGAAGAACTGCACCGCATGCATGTAATAGAAGCGGTGATACGACGATCCAATCATACCAGCGGCATCGCCTACCGGCATAATCGAGGTATTACCGTTCATTCTGATACCGGTGCCCCAGTCGCCGTTACCGACAACGAAAATACCGGTGCCGTCAACGCGCAGTCCCTGGTGAACCCTCATGTAGTGCGCAGACATATACGCTGAATAGATGTGCCATGTGGCCGAGTCCGCGCCGGGATCCATCACGCAGCCGAGCGCGCTTTGATCCAGCAACCTTGCAGCGTTCAGATCGCCGTTGATATTAACGGTACCGCCGCCGAAGTCCCAGTTCATGTAGATTTGCTTACTGGAAACGCCGGAATTCATGACAAGGTAACCGCCGTCGGTTCTGAAGCCCGGGACGTTGATGTCCGCGCCACCGGCCGTACCGAACGAGAATCTATTGGCACCGTTATACCTCATATAAACGAACTGGCCACCACCAATGGCGTCCGGGGACAGCACAAGGTTATGAGACAGGTTCGCAACCTGAGCAGAACCAGAAGCAGGATCACCTGGCCACGACGTGTTCAGGCGAACACCATTGGCATAAAGGACATTGAGCTTGGTGTCACCACTCGGATCAACCTGATAGTCACCGCCCTGAGCGTCCTTCCACGGCACATCGAAAGTGGTCGTCACGCCGCTGATGAAGTTGGTGGTCGTACCAGTTCTGGGTATTTCAACCGTGTCAGTCTTCAGGGACTTGATCAAGCTGTGTGAATTCGGGTCAACGTAGTACGCTCCGTCTGCATCATAGAACAGGCTGGCCTTCACAGTACCGTGGACGGTCATGATGTTCTGAGCGCATGCGCTGCCACCATAAACATCAATAAGGCCGCACTTGTTCTTCTGAATGTAAAGGATTTCACCACCCTGACCGGCATCAATCGTGCTGGTGTAAAGGGACAGAGGGGTACTTGTTCCGTTGTTCATAAGACCGTAGACCGTGTTCGTGCCGAGCTTCAGGTTATCAAACTTGATATCCTTCATGTTCGACTCTGCATTCGGATCTGCGAAGTATCCCGAGGCATTAGAATCGACAAACTTTGTTGCCCAGACTTCGCCAGCCGTGATCTTCCCGGTCGTTGTAAGTGCCAGAGCCGGATCCAGATCCGCGCCGGTCACTGATCCGTTCAGAATATCTGTTCCGGTAATGGATTCATTGGTAATGTCAGCGCTGTCTACACAACCAGTGCCCGAGCAACTGAGCGTACCGTCAATCTGAAGATTGCCGGCATGCCACGCATCACCGCCGGCATACAGCTTATGCTTACTGCCAACAATGCCGCCTTCAGCATAGACTTCGAAGAAGGACCCTCTCGGAGTTGCAGACGCAACACCAAGGGACGCTCTCAGAACAGCATCACCACCGGACGCAGCGGAGGCTTCACTCAGTCTTGCCGCGTACGAACCCGGGTTATCACCTGGATCGACGAAGTCAATGTACTTGCCATCGCCGATGGACAGGTTATCAGTACCATTGGCGAAGTAGGATGTATGGGCGTGAGTCTTCGTTGCGACTTCATTCCAGTCGGGGGTTATGATACCGCCCGTCGCCGTGATACCAAGACCGGTCTTCACTGTTCCAAAGGCGGTCGCAGAAGCCTGGGTAATCTTCGAACCTGCGATTCCCGAGGCGACCTTCACGTCAGTAACCGATGCCGTGTCAAGATCTGTGGTCTGAACGCACGTGGTGCAGATCAGATCGTTTGCGGCACCGCCCTTTGTGGCACTGGCCGCCCAGTAGAAATCAACTTCGCCGGTGCTGATACACGGGGCATCTGCGCCGGTACATTCGACCTTACTGGCCGCGCCGCCCTTCGTAAGCGATCCGGCATAATTGAATCCGACTTCTTCCAGAGCGACACAGTTGGCGCAGGAAAGGTCAGACGCCGGGCCACCCTCGGATGCAGAACCCGCGTAATTGAACTCGACTTCGCCGCTTGCAACACAGTTGGTGCAGTTGAGATCTGAAGCTGCGCCGCCCTTCGTACCCGATGCTGCATAATTGAAACTGACTTCGCCAGCCTCGATACATCCACCGGTGATGGCCAGACAGTCAACGTTCGATGCCGGTCCGCCCTGAGTGCCGGATGCCGCGAAAGTAAAACTGACTTCAGCAGCGGATACGCATGCCGGCGAACAGTTCAGGCCCTTCGCGTTGCCACTCTTGGCATCGCCGAGAGCGTACAGGGGAATAATGGCACTTTCAGGAACCGAATTGACGCCAAATTTTGCCGAGGTCAGCAAACCGTTGGCGAGGTCATTCGTCGTCACCTGATAGTCTTCAATATTACCGGTCTTGACAGCATCAGCGCCAAGCTTCGCATTGGTAACCGCGCCAGCCGCGATGTTACCAGTCGCAACCTGTCCGGCCCCGATGTTGTCAGACGTAATCGTTGCTGCAGCAATGTCGCTCGTAGCGCCAGTACCACCGCTTACGCAACCGGCGCAAACAAGACCGTTTGCCGGGCCGGCTTTACTGTCACTGGAGGCGTAATTGAATGACACTTCCGTATCACCAACACAACCGGTGCAGTCCACGTCTCTGGCCGCTCCGAGAAGCTCATCAGCCTGCTCGGCATGTTCCGCCTGAATGGCGAATCCAACTGACGCAAGCGGAACTCTCTCGAGTTCAGCATCAGCGCCTACGGTAATCCCGAGCCAGACGGCCGTTCTGTTGATGAACGCCGAAGCAAGACAGGTAACGCTGGTATTGAAAACACCACCGGTCACCGTCAAGTTGGAAATGTTCTGGCAGAGCACGGTACCGCCAGTACCAGCGTCATAAAGGGAGAACTTCATTGAGTAAGTTCCCGTTACAACATCGCCCGCCACGTTTCTCAGGACACCCTGGATATTAATGTTGTGAGGCACAACTTCAATAGCAAGAGCATCAGGCGCAATCAGTCCTGCACACAGAACGACCGCCGCCACATACTTGAGAAGCGACTTCATAGTGTCACCTCCAGTCCAAAACCATCAGTTCATCAACGTACCACCAACCGCCGGTCGGTCGACAGCATCTACCAGGAGACGAACTTCCGCCGTTTCTTGCCACTGGGTACGCATCATTTTCGTAGCGACGCGTCCCCCCTCCGGAACCGTTAGCTCTAAAAAATTACTATTTCACAGAGTTACGTCATTCCGGACGGCCTTAACGAAAGCCGACCCCACACCATGAATTAATTTTAGCATCCTTCGTGCCACTTCGCCACCAGTTCGTATTATTTCGTGCTGATCATGGTAGTGAAGGCCTTGAACAATATTGGGATCACCCAGCAAAGACGCGGATTTTGTCGCGCTGCAAATATCTTTGTCATATGGCAGCGCGAGCCTTCGTTGACAGAGACGGGAACAAGAATCTATGCTCAACGCGGAACTGATGGAGGATTCGATGCATTTCAAGCGCGAAAAGTGGCCTTTATTGGCACATGCTGCCGTATTTTGTCTATTCGTGGGAATTTCTGTCTGCTGGATTGGTTGTTCAAAGGATCCGAAACCTGCGGACAAGGCCGTTTCGGAAACAATCAAGAAAACTAAGAAAGCTGCCGCCAAGACCGATTCGAAAGAACAGGGCAGGGATTCAGCGGCACCTAGACCCGATTCAGCCGGGATAACAACTCACACCAGAAAGGCAGACCAGGTTGCTGCTGCTGCAGCCGGGAGCTCGGCGGACAGTGACAAGTCAGTAGATAAGTCAGGTGACAAGGGTACGGAACCGGCTGGAAAGGTAGTTGGCGACGTCAAGGGCGGACAGCCGGCGGAAGCGGGCAAAACGGGGGAAACTGGCAAACCGGCTGAAGCGGGCAAACCGACTGAAGCTGGCAAAACGGTGGAAGCTGCCAGACCGGCAGAAACCGCAAAAACAGCAGGCCCCGCAACTCAGAAAGCGGCTGCGGCACCTGCACCGGATCCATCAAGACCTGTTCTTTCAGATCCACGACTTCTGCTTACGCTTGCCGACATCGAAAAGGTCGCACCGGCAAAAGCAAAATTTCGCAGATCGCCACTTCCGGGTGTTCCAAGAACCGAAGACACCGATTCAATCTTCTACACACCGGAAAAAGGGAATACGTTCGGATTTGCCTTGCAGCTTTTCAGAAGCAAAAACGCTCAGGACACAAAGAAAAGATTCGAAACTTTCCAGGCTTCCTACCCGTCAGCACAGGAAATCGCATCGGTTTCCGGCAAGACTTTCTTTTCCTACTGGGACGAAGTCCTTCACATCGGATTTGTTCACCCGGCCAAAAATCTTGTGGTCATTATGTCCTGTGGAAGGTCGTTCTGCGATGGCGAAAAGCTGATGGAACTTGCGACAAAGGTTTCCGAACGTCTTAAATAGAATATCTGCCCAATCATCCTGTCAGACTGACCAGACGCCTTGAAAACATTGTATTTCTGGGCTCTTCCCGGAAATTCCGGACCGCCATGCCGAGTGCTTTATCACTGCAGACGACAACCACAAGCCTCCGGCCACGGGTCACGGCCGTATAAAGCAGATTGCGCCGAAGCATGACGAAATGCTGGTTATGCATACAGACCACAACAGCGGGAAATTCGCTGCCCTGCGACTTATGGACGGTAACCGCCGACGCCGGGGCAAGATCGTCAGCGTCCGAGCTGGAAAAGGACACCTCGCGCTGATCAAACCGAACAATCAGACCGCCGTCGGCTTGACGCGACACGATCAAACCGATGTCACCGTTAAAAACATCAAGCTGATAGTTGTTTCTTGTCTGAATAACCCTGTCGCCGGGCGACAAAACAGGTGCCGCATCAGGCCTCAACCGCTGTCGGATGGCGTAGTTCAAGGCATCGGTACCACAGGAACCCTTCTTCATCGGGGCAAGAACTTGAATATCCCTGAGTGGATCCAGACCGAAACGTGCCGGAATCCTTTCACAAACCAGGGTTACAACCATGTCAGCCGCATCTTCCGGGTTCTCTTTCATAACGATATGAAATTCACCGGGATCTAAAGGACCGGACCGATCGGAATCAGGCATCATCCCGGATATTATTCTGTGGGCAGCCGAAACTATTGAGCTTCCTTCCCCCTGACGGAAAACTTCGGACAGCCTTGCAACCGGAACACAGCCTGATGAAATCAACTGCCTGAAAGGATCCCCGGGACCGACCGGCGGAAGCTGATCGGCATCGCCAACCAGCGTAAGGCGACATCCCGGACGGATAGCGGAAAGCAAAGTAGAAAACATGGACATGTCGATCATGGATGACTCGTCGACAATGACCCAGTCAACATCAAGCGGGTTGGCCCTGCATCTTGTGAAGCGGCCATCTGCCGGATTGAACTCCAGTAACCTGTGAAGCGTCATGGCCTCATGGCCTGATGTCTCGCGAAGCCTCATCGCGGCGCGTCCGGTCGGCGCGGCAAGGGCTACAGACATTCCGGAAAGGGCACAAAGCCTTATCAATTCAGCGGTAACCGTGGTCTTGCCGGTTCCAGGCCCGCCGGTCAGGATGGAAACCGTCGAAGAAATCAAAACATTCAATGCCTTTATCTGTGACGGGGCCAGAAAGCCGCCAGCACAGCCAGCCAGGCTTACAGCCCGCCCCGGACCGGCAGAAACAAGGACATGAACGGCAGCAGCACCTGCAACTTCCATTTTCAGATTTTCTGGAAGGTATACGACATCACCCGAATCATCGCGGTCGGCGGATAAATCCCCCTGCTCGATCATCGTGGACACGATAGAACTTATAACGTCCGGACCGGTCCCGGTTATTGCCGCAGCTTCCTCGACAAGACTGTCAGAATTCATGTACAGGTGCCCGGCATCTTCAGCGCTGGAAAGCATATACCTGACGGCCGCCTTCAACCGCAGCGGGGAGTCGGGGGCAATGCCGATGGCAGAAGCTATCAAATCGGCTGAACGAAACCCGAAACCCCTTAACTGTCTTTGAAGTTCATACGGATCGGCCGCAACCCTTGTCGGGGCCGCTTCACCCCACCTGGCCGCAATCCTGGACGCCTGAGCGGGAGTCAGCCCCATATCACAAAGCAGGATCACGACCTCGCGCAAAGAAGCACTTCGCCGCCACGCCGCCGCAATCGTCCCGGCACGACCCGGCCCGATCCCCGGACATTCAACCAGACGCTTCTCGCCGGCATCAAGCGCTTCCCTGAGCCCATCACCAAAATGTGAAGACAGCCTTTCCGCCAGAACTCTGCCTATACCCTCAACGCGACCGGACGCCAGAAAAGCTCTGATGCCCCGTCCGGTTCCCGGTGGCAGAACCATCCCTGAAGAAAACTTGAACTGCCGCCCGAAACGCGGGTGGGTGCGGAATTCACCGGAAAGACGAACTTCAAGACCCTCGGCAAGCTCCTGTATACTGCCAACGGCCGTAACAGTCGTGCCGGCAAGCGATTGCGGCGCGTCGACCTGTACGTCGAACACCGAGAAACCCTGCTGGTCGTCCTCGTACCTGACCCTGACAAGTTCCCCGGTCAAAGCTGTCTGGGCAGACCGGCCATGTGAAAAATCCATCATGTTGTGCAGTATAGCCAAAACAAAACACGCCTGATCTGCAAAATGGGAATAGACAGGCGGCCTCGTTTGATTTAAGTCATATCCTTCTGTCAACAGCCGGAATTTCCGGAGGAATCATGAAGCTGATACTTATACCAATTCTGACCGTTCTGATTTGTACAGCGCAATCCGCTTCGGCCACAGCGCAGCCGATCCCGATGATTTACGAGGCAACATCCTTTGACAGCACGGGAACGCAGTTGGTTGTAGTGATGCCGAGGCCGCTTCCAAAGGCTGCTTTCGCCGGACAACAAGGCAACCTCCGCGGTACCGCCATACGCCTTTTTGAAAGCATGAAAGCCCGTTTCCCGGCGGCCTACGGGTCAACAACCCTGTCAGCAACGGAAGGTGCGGAACCGACGGCGATAATAAGCCTTGATGCTTCAAAACCGGAAAGTTGGGATCTTGTAATTGCCGAAACATATTACACCTTGAAATCATTAGGGTTCGGCCAGATATCGGCACCAAAATTTTCAAAAGGACCTGTCAATCCAACGCTCATTAAGACGCCGGTTCTGGTAACAGTTCAGCCGTGGTACAGGGCGTTCGGCAGTGATGCGCCTGAAACAATGATTGTGGCACTTGACCAGAACTCGATGACTTCGTCGGCCGCATTCAGAAAAGGCCTTGAATCGGGGGACTCTTCATTAATCAACATTGTTCAGAAAGGCCTGGCCGCTGAAGATGAAAGTATCAGGCTGGCGTCGATTGCGGCAGTTTCCACGTTCAAGACAGTACCGGCCGATATTCAACTTGCAGGCATGCTCAAGGATGCCTCTGCGGCAATAAGAAAGGCCGTTCTGAAATTGATTGAGTCTGGAAAGATCAAGGCCCAGAACGATGAAATCATTCAAATTGCCGAAAACGACCGCGACCCGGAACTGAAGCTTTCGGCAGCAAGAACTCTTTCGGCCAGGGGCGTCCACAACTACGACCACCTGCTTGAAATGGAGAACCTGAAAAGTCGCGACCCTGCAGTCGTTATTGCCGCTCTGCGCAGACTGACAGCTTCCGGCAAGACAGACATCGCGCCAGCCGTCGGCATGGCTCTTGAATCAGATAATGCCGAGGTAAGGTCAGTCGCGGTAAATGCCTTGAAAGGGATGAAAGCCACCGACGTCATGATAAGGGCCCTGAAAAACTCCAGAATTCCAGTGAAAGAGCGCGAGCGACTGGCCGTCGAAATTACGTCGTCGTGTCCCGACAACAGCGACACGCTGACCTTCCTGGTGTCGGAAGGGTCGCCGGAAGGGGCGGCCCTGGCCGTTCGAATGGCCGTTGCTAATCATCCCGCCGACAAGGCGTGCGGCAACCCGGCAAACAAAGTGGCCATTCTGACTGAAGCCTTGAAGAAGCCTGGAACCAGAGTCGATGCCATGAGAGGCCTCGGAAATCTGACCGACCCGGCCGTCCTCAGTATCCTTGTACCCCTGATCCCTGACAAAAAAGACGGCGCCGAGGCCAGAGCAGCGGCGACTAAAGTGCTTTCCAGACTGCCGCAACCGGCGCTGATCAGGCTGATAGCCGAAGGCGACCGCCTGCGCAGCCTTCTTGCTCTTGAAGCCGTGGCAAATGCGGCCAATGCATCAGATCTCGAAGCGGCTACAGTGGCGACACTGAAGAATCTGATGAAAAACAATGACCTTGAAATCAGGCGCGGTGCCGTCAAGGCCCTTGCCAATGCACGCGATGCCCGTGTATCCAGCCTGGTCATTGATGGCATCGACGATGCCGACGAAGGTATCCGTCAGGCCGCAGTAACCGCCGCTTCAAAGAACAGCGACGAAAAGTCATTTACGGTCCTGAAAAAAGGACTGGAAGATCTTTCAACCCCGGTCAGAATCACCGCGATCGAAGCACTTATACAAAAGCCGGTTCCAGGTACAAAGCCACGTCTGAAGATGCTGGCCGGCAACGCACGGCCCGAAATCAGAAGGCCTGCGGTTTCGGCTTATCTGGCTTCCCTTGAACCTGGCGATGACGCCATTCGATCTACTTTCCTTGCCGGCCTGCTTTTCGATCCTGATGAACAAATTCGCGTGACGGCAGTTACCTCAATGGACGAACTGACCGACAGTCAGTCAATTAATGCCGTCGGGGCACTTGTCATTGATGTATCCCCGATCGTCAGGGCCGCAACTGTAAAATCACTGGGGAAAACCCGGAATCAAACCGCTTTGACATACATCACCAAGGTCATTAAAGACTCGGACACGGGCGTCCGTCAAGCGGTCGCAGAGGCAATTTTCAGATTCGATACACGGACGGCTGAGCCGCTTCTGAAACAGATGCTGGCAGATGAACGCGACCCGCAGACTCGCGAATTTCTTATCAAATTGACATCACGCTGATTCATTTCAAAAGAAGGCGTATCCAAAACCAATTTCAGTGACGAAAGGCGAATTCAGGTCGCTCAGGTTTTCATTGGCCACAAAATATCCTGACACTCCGACCTGCATCGTCATGAAGACCTGGCGCGACAGGAACACATTCACGCCGACCAGTCCCATGGCCCCGAACAGAAAAGACGGCTTGCTGACAGTTGACGATTCACACAGTTCAGGATCATCCGGCCACAGCTTGCAGCGCGGATCCGTGCTGGAACGAAAACCGCTCAGATAATTCATCTCGAAACCGAAGTGAGTAAACACGCGACCCCACGAAAATACTGCAGAATATCCGACCCCGATTGCTGTCCTGATACTCCAGAAATCATCCAACAAATCACCGTATGAATCTTCAACCGACCTGTAGAAATTGAACTTGATAAACGTGTCAAGGCCGGGTTGTATCTGATAGGCAAGGCTTACTGCACCACCAAGATTATGAAACCCTGTTCTGGTCGTATTGTCGGCCAGGAACATGCTGTAAGACGCGCCTGTCTCCAGGAATATTCTGGGCAACCTGCGGCTGGTATCAATTCTTGAAGGGAGGTCCGCGCACGCCAGCCATGCCGAAACCGCTAAAGAAGCCGAGGTCACGCCGTCCCACCGGCGACTGTCCCTCGTCATCCCCATTGAATCAGACTCCTTGCGCGGCATCTCGAAAACTCTGGTTTCCAGCATCACGGTCTTATCACTGCCCGACTCCAGATACAGGTACATCAAGGCGTTTGCCCTGTTTGCCTTCAAAAATCCGGCGACCCTTTCCGTTGTACCAAGGGGATTTTCCCGAGGGGGGGACTGAACAAAATCGACGGCAGCCGCCCGCAGTGCCTTTTCAACTTTCTGCGGAAACCAGCCCGAACGAAACCGCTTGTCCGGGGTCAGAAGAAACATGTTTTTCAAAGCAATATGGGCAAGCTCCGGCTCGCCCGTCTCCAGGCGCGTCAAGCCAAGATATAGATAAAGGTCTGAAACAAGCGTCGGATGCAGAACGTCAGCATATCCATGCAGCGAAACCTTTATACCTTCTTCCAGAACACTGATTGCTTCCTTCAGATTAATGTCACGGTACCGTTCAATCCCGAGGTGCAGCAGGCCCCTGACAACAAGTTCCTGATTCTGCAGACCTTCAACTTCAAGCTGTCCGCGACCGGCCGTCAAATCGGTAAGCTCGATTTCAGGTTCCTCGGAAATAAACTCGGCCGCAGTCGTACAAGCCTTTCCAATCTCCTGACCTGCAGGACCGGCAACGTCCCCTTCAAAGAACAAAGCTTCCGGATCTATTCTGAAATCCCTGCCGGGAATCAGGATGACGCGTTTTTTTGGGAAAGAGGCTTCCGCAGTTTTAACAGCATCGGCGGCAGAAACCGCAGAAGGGGCGACTACAGCCAGGACCAGAAAGGCCATCGACAGAAGTCTTTCGCCCGCCGTCATTCAGGCAGCCCCCCGTCAATAGTCAGCCCCGATACGACCGCCGCAGCCTGAATCCCGCGAACAAGAGGATCATCACAAACAAGATCTGAGGCGCCAAGTTCATTTATCCCGAGTACCCGCCGAAACGTCAACGTCGGCGCGTTGCCTGCATCCGAGCCCTCCAGAACAATAGTTCCGGAAAGATATTGTCCCGATGTCTGATCAATGACAGGCCCCGGATCATCAAAAGTCATGGCGGCCAGCAGCAGGGGTGCGTTTTCTGAATCAGAACAATTCCCATTTGACCTGAAAATGAAGCTCACATCAGACCCGATGACTGTTCCTTCATCAATAAACCTGCACCCGCACATACCTTCCAACGATCCAAGAAACTGGTCATTTGGATATACCTTGACCAGCCCGGTCAAGTCAGGCCCGAACTGCCCCAGAACAAGCTCGACCCATACACCTTCAGTAAATCCTTCCACGCCCTCGATAATCACCTTATCTTCAGATCTATATACTCCGCTGATTAAACGGCTGGAATCACAGGCCGTTGTGAATATGACCAGAACGACCATAAAGATTTTTATGAAGCAGCTCATTCCACAATTTCCGTCTGGACCATGACAGTTTCAACGATTTTATTACCGGCGTCCACGTCGTCGGCCTGAATCATTTCATCGCCTTCGCTGGTGGCGTACCGCAAATCATCGCTAACCGGCCGTGGTTTCCCTGTCGTTATCAGGCAAAGTCTGTCTTCTGCAAGGTCAAGCTGCATCTGCGTAGTCACCCATGCGCGCCGGTTATGTTCAGCTTTACGAACCGCAAGCCGCCGCATCTCTTCAGATTCAGCAAGGCGACGCCGGGTGCTGTCAAGTTCACTCCGCAGAACGGCGAAGTCATCGCCATCGGACTGACCTGCCTTGATCACGTTAAGACCAACAGCAGGAATTTCAGACTTCGCCTGCTCAAGTTGAACCTTCAATCGCTCGACCTGCGCAGCAAAAAGCTCGAGCTCGACCTTGAGCCTGCTGTTTTCACCTTTAAGTTGAGCTCCAACCGCCCTTGAGCCTTCACCAGCCCGCGACGATTCAACGGCGCCTTTCGCAAAATCCAGTTCGCGCCTGACCGCATTGAACCTTTCTTCAAAAAAGGACGCCGCCTTCTCGGCCCTGACTCGACATTCCAGAAGCCTGTCAACCTGAACCTTGAGGTCTTTATTTTCTTTATTAAGTGTTTCGACAGCCTTGCCAGTCGCCAACAAAGCTTCTTCTGCAGCGACAGCCCTGCCGGTCGCGACTTTCAAATCGGCTTCTGCCTTTTCCAGACTGGTTTTGATGCGGTCAAGTTCTAAACGGAGATCCAGAAGTTCCCTGTTGTTGAACAGACCCACAAAAAAACCTCCGCACCACGTTCAAAATCTGTCAGATACATTTCAGATCAATATTTGTCAGGTATGAAAGTTGTCAGCTTACAGGTCAACAACCTCAAAATCACCGTTGGCAAGATCGGCTCTGTATTCCAACCGCCGAAGAATCATGTTGTTGTCATCAGGAATGACGACTGGAACAACATGTTTACCAAGCGATTCCGAATCAAAAATGCCGTACGAAGCAACGATTATCTTGTCACCTTTATGAGCCAGGTGCGCCGCAGCCCCGTTTATCTGAATGATGCCGGAGCCTCGTTCACCAGGCAGACAGTAGGTTGAAAACCTGGCGCCGTTTGTCACGTCCCAGATTTCCACCTCTTCGAGGGGGCGAAAATCTACTGCCTCCATAAGATCCCTGTCGATCGTTATGGAACCAACATAGCTCACATCGGCGCTTGTTACGGTCGCCCTGTGAATCTTTCCTGTCAGAAACTTTCTGGTCAACATGACTGCCTCCCGGGTCAATCTGTCGGCGAAATCCTACATTATTACAAACTTCAAGTACAGGATCTAAATCATTAAGGTTCGTCACGTTGCGATTGTTGATTCCAATAGGTACAATACAAAGGGCTATTCTTGTTCCGAACGGTAAATAGCTGGTTATTCAGGCGATTACTGGTTCGCCAGAAAGGACGCACAATGAGATACGCTTTACTTTCCGGAATGCTTCTAGTGGCAATCGCAGGGTTTGCCGGTTGTGGGGATAACAACATCACGGGCGAAGATATCCCGCCGACCGAGCTTCCCGGCTTTGATACCCTTGATGGTTCAAATACAGAAACAGACTCATCGGACAGGGACCAGATCGGATCGGATTCGGCAGACACAATATGCGTGGCCGGTTTCGGATTTGAAGGCGAGATGGATGATGCTGCAGGCGGAGTCCACATCTGGATGTCTACTACCCAGACAAGATCAGTGTCTGTGTTCTACCGCGATTGCAACGGTGATGACGCGGACCGGGCCATCAGCTTTGAACTGCTTGACGGCGAAGAATACTGCCAGCTTGACGTCACAACAGCTTACACAGGCGAAGACGGTATTGCCTACGGTTCAGTCAAGAGCTTTCAGAACCGGGGCTATTGCCACATCAAAGCATGCGTATATGGTTCTGAAGACGACTGTGTAGAAATTACCGTGTTTGTTGATCCTAAAGGAATTCCGCCACTCAAAGTCGAGTTCGACGTATACGGCGGCATGTATCCGATGCTGAAAACTGCCAAGGTCCGCATTTTCAAGAAAGACGCAGAGCACCTTTACGAATGTGCCTCTCTCGATCGCAAAAATCTGCCGCCTGCCACAATCGAGAGCGCCAATGTCATGGTCATCGGAGGCCAGGTCATATTCAAATCACTTCCCGGCCTTGAAACTGAACTTGCGCAGGACTACACCATCGTTGCCCTTGCCTACGAACAGGACTCAGACCTTGTGCGGGCCTGGGCATGCGACGATACGAACGGCCATGTCGAATACGGCAACATGAAGACCGTTGTCCTTACCCTGATTGACATTCCGCCGTCGATCATCGGGTCCTACGACATTGACAGCAATTTCGACCTGACGTCCGGCCTGCCGCCCACTGTCGACAAGATCCTGGACATCCTGATCGGTCTGTTCACTTCGCCGACAGGCCAGTTGCTGATGCTGATGTGCGACGAAACAATACTCGGTATCAACATCGGCACTGACATCTGTGGTTACATATTTGCCGACGCTGAAGATCCGGTTCTTGGTGAATACGGAACGATCGGTTCTTTCGTGGTCGGAATCATTGACGCCATTATCGAGAACCTGTTGAAGAATAACTGTCCATACGAAAATGATCCGTCCCTGTGCGAAAAGATCTATTTCGGCGGCAAGGACGTCGGTGCCATTCTGCAGAAATTCAGAATCAAATCGACAATGACCTGCACTAAAGACCCGGGGCCGGACGGAATCATCGCGCTTGGCGACTGCAAGGAAGTCTGGCACACGGTTATATTCAGATGGTCGCTGGGCAAGGACTGCGACCCGGCTGATGACGAATGCGGCGCAGTTTACTTCTCGATGGCTGCAATACCTGGAATTGGAAACGCCATCAGGGCAGATATCAGTGGCAAACTGATTGACGGCGCGTACCTGCAAATCGACCCGCACCCGGTCAACCTGAAGTACGGGGCGCTTATTAACTTCGCCCTTGAAAAGATCCTTCTGCCGCAAATCTTCGGTGACGGCACCGATTCATCCGGACTGCCGGCCGTTGATTCTTACGAAGCCCTGATCGGGTCACTTCTTGCCGGACGCCAGTGCCTGCAGACGATGTCATGCTGCAGTGACTTCGACGCCACCCTGGTGGCCAAGTACACGTGGCTGCCGGCCGGTATTGCTGAAGGTGCATGTGATGCACTGATGACTACAGTGGTGGGTTACATTCGCGACCAGCTTAATGGACTTGACGGGACCCCGGACAATTTCAGGGTTGGAACACCGATTGATGACCCGGCCCACATGATCGACACCGACCGCAATATGGAATTCGACACGATCGGAAACAAGATGGAGCAGTGTAACTGGGACGCTAACCTCATTATCGGCAGTTACACCTATGACCCCATTGGCAGATTCTGGGGCATCCGGAACTGACCAGAAAACCGATGACAATAAATCCGCAAACAGTGCGTCTGGGTGTTCTTACAAACCCTTCAGCTCAACATAACGAGCGGTTCCCCTTTACCCATAAGCGCATCGAAGAAAAACTTTCATCAACTGCCGATGCCATCGTTACCGCCTGCGAATCAGAAATATCTGAAGCAGTCCGCTGCCTGCTGGTTGACCAGAAGATAAACGTGCTTGGAATCAATGGTGGCGACGGCACTATCCACAGCACGATCAATGCCCTGGCCAGGCTGCTGGAATCCGGCGTCACATATGACTCCGGGGAACCGGTTCGCAAACCGACCTTGCTGCTGTTGAACGGCGGAACCTACAACATCGCCAGTCGCGCCATGCGCACAAACCACAACCCGGAAGACACGCTGACCAGATTCCTGACGCGGTGGAAAAACAGGCCGCTCGATTCAATTTCCACAAGGGAAATCGGCCTGCTTAAGGTCCAGCCAATTGGTGCCGAGCCTGACAAGGCTTTGCTGGGAATGGTCTTCGGATCGCAGGTTATTGCCAATACACTGGAACTTTGCGACAGCATCGGTGGCGGCTATCCCGGACTGGCAGCTTTTCTGGCGAAAGGGACTCTTGGTTACTTCCTTAAGTCTTCGTTTTTCAAGGAAAATCGCTGGCGACTGGAGCCAAACAAACGATCGATCGAAATCGACGGCCTGTCCAACCGTGGGACGATCGGCGTTGTCGCATCCACAATTGACATCAAACTGGTACGCGGCCTTGTGTGGGCGCTTTCGGCGACAGACCCTGAAGACGGCTTTCACTCAAAGGCCATACACGCGAAGAACCCGTCAGACGTTGTCCGGCTTATCCCATACCTTCTTTGGGAACTGCAGCATCCGATGATTGCAGCCAGACCACGCACGCACCGCATATTGACTGACGGTAATTTCACGCTTGATGGCGAACTTTACCAGGACATCGGACCAATCGAGGTCACGATGAGCAAGTGGCGCTTCAGCGTCGTTTCGGGGGAAGACATCTGATGACATCGCCCCTGACAAGCGATGGCAGCGATGCGGTCACAGTCCAGATTACCCTGCCGATCAAATCACCAGCATTTGTGCGGGCATCAAAAGTCGTTAATATCCTGAAGAAATCTGGATTTGAAGCCTGGATCATAGGTGGGGCCGTCCGTGACATGATCATGGGTATCACGCCCGTTGATTATGACATTGCGACATCAGCAACTCCGAACGATGTTCAGGGCCTTTTTCAACATACGATTCCGGTGGGTGCCCAGTTCGGGGTCATTATTGTGCGGATATCCGGCATGGAATTCGAAGTCGCCACTCTGCGGGCCGACTCCAGTTACTCTGACGGCAGGCGACCTGACGGCGTCCGATTCACCGATCTGAAGGAAGACGTACTTCGGCGTGACTTCACGATGAACGGCCTGGCGCTTGACCCGCACACCGGAATTGTAACTGATCTGGTCGGGGGCATTCCGGACATAAACGCCGGCGTCATCCGGGCCATTGGCGAACCTGTTAAACGATTCGAAGAAGACCACCTCAGACCATTGCGGGCTGTCAGGTTTGCCGCTGTAACCGGATTCAGTATTGAAAAAGACACACTGAACGCAATCAAACAACATGCCGCCCTTGTAAGGCAGGTAAGTGTCGAGCGCATTTCAGAAGAGCTGCGAAAGTTATTTGAAGCCCGCGACCCCGTTACCGGATTCCGACTGGCCGACGAAACCGGTCTGCTTGACGTCATAATTCCAGAACTATTTGATATTAAAGACATCCCGTTCACTACTGCTGTCATCGACAGGCTGAAAGGAACAGGCGCCAACCTGATGTGGGCCGCCGTCCTTTTCCCGCTTGGCCCGGAAGGTGCCGCAGCCGTTTTGCGACGGCTCAAAAGAAGCAATCAACAGATAGCCTCCGTTTACAGCATAATCAGTTGCGCAACAGAAGCGGAACTTCTGCCATATGACGACGTTGCGGCGGAAAAAAGGCTGGTCAGACTTCCAGATTTTGCCGATGGCGTCAGCCTTCTTGATGCGCGCCAGAAAGCCGCTGAAAAATCGACGGCCCCGGTGGAAGCGGCCAGAACGCGCCTTCTTTCATGGACCGCGCAAGACCTGCATCCACAGCCTGTCGTTTCAGGAAATGACGTAATTGCGGCCGGGATACCAAGGGGACCACGGATAGCTTCAACACTTACAATGATTGAAGACGAACAACTGCGCGGAAAAATAACAACGCACGCTGAAGCTATTGAATTTATTAATAAGGTCGCGGACGAAACCGAAAACTGACTACTTCACGCCAATCAGTTCAACGTCAAACAGCAGTGTGGCATTCGGCGGGATAACTCCACCAGCTCCACGGGCGCCATAACCGAGTTCCGGCGGAATGATAAGCTTGCGCTTGCCGCCAATCTTCATCGTCGAAAGGCCTTCGTCCCAACCCTTGATAACCATGCCCTTTCCCAGCACAAAGCTGAAAGGCTGGCCACGATCAACCGAGCTGTCGAACTTCTTTCCATCGGTCAGTGTGCCGGTATAGTGAACAATAACGGTCTGTCCGGCCTGCGGCAGTTCGCCTTCGCCGATCTTCAATTCAACAAACTTGAGGCCACTCGGGGTCGTCACTTCTACCGCTTCCACTGTTCCCTCCGCTTTCTGTTCACCGGCCGGGGCAGGGGCCGCCTCAACCGCCTTTACAACTTCCGGTGCCTTCACAGCTTCAACCGGTGCCGGGGCCTCGGCCTTCTGTGCAGATTCAACCTTAACCGGTTCAGCAGCCTGCTTCTTCGCGCATCCCGCACTAACAAGAGCCAGTGCCGAACATGCCGCCAGCGTTACAAGAATCTTGCTCATCGAAATCTCCTCCATATGGACCAGCCATAAGCCAGGTACACCGGGCAATGCCCCGGTGTCCGTCCGGACGTGAGATTCCAACATCACGGCGATCATGTCAAGTTTTGACACATTGGCCCTGCAGGCAAAAACAGGATTAACTAATTGAATTTGCTTTAGTTATCTGCGTCTGGCAATCAATTCAAGAACTGCCGCCGCAAATCTTTTTGAAACGGCCGGACCTGACGCGGTGACAATCCATTCCGAACTGACCACGGGCTCATCAACCATGACCGCTTTACTGCAGTTCAGATGTTCCCGGCGGCTGACATGACACGTTGCCCTGCGCATCTCAAGCATCCCGGCTTCCGCAAGTATTGATGGCGCAACACATATCGCCCCGATGACCACGGCGCCTGCTTCGGCCTCGGCTGCAAGACGATGGGCAACCTTCGAACTGAAATACTCTGACGCGCCGTCACCGCCAACAAAAACAAGGGCCGCAAAACCGTGGGCGCGGACTTCATAAATCAACTGATCAACGATAACCCACGTGCCGGCCGCACCCCTGATCCTGCCTGGAACTGAAGAACACACGACAACCTGAAATCCAGCCTCTTCAAACGCTGCTCTGGAAATCAGATATTCGTCATCGCTGAAATCCTTCGAAGCCAGAACCATCAAGATTTTTTCCGGTTCTTCCCCGGGCAGAAATTCCATCCTGCGTCCGCCTTGCTTAATAAGAAAACGTTCAGACCGGCCTGCGTCTGCCACCAGATAGTATCACGTCAAACGCCCCAGCCCATGTCCCGGATTGCAGCGCCAATCATGTAAAGTGAACCTGTAATAACGACGGTTCCCGCAGTACCTGACAGCTCGGTGGCCTTCGTGATTGCCGTTACCAGATCAGGAATCTCTTCAACACAGACACCGTCTCGAACACAATCACGCGCCGCCCTGCCAAGATCAACCGGATCTGCGCCACCGATGAAACCGGTTTCAATAACAGCATCAAAAAATGGGGCAATCAGCTTCAACACGCCGCCATAATCCTTCTCCGGCCTGCTGCCGTGGACCAGAATCATCGGCCCGGCAAGTGACGCCAGATCTTCCCGCAGGCTTTGCGCCGCATGCACATTATGGCACCCGTCAACAATGACCGTCGGCCCTGTAGACACAACCTGAAATCTACCTGGCCAGACTGCCGCGCTCAGACCTTTCCTGATTGCCCCTTCATCAACACAGAAACCAGACCCACTCTCACAAAGGCATTCGACGGCCGCAACAGCCACCGCAATATTTGCCGCCTGAAATTTCCCCTTGAGGCCTGACACAAGACCCCTGTATTCCCGGGAACTTCCACACCAGTCAAGCCCATCCGGCCCATCGAAATACTTGAAATCCCTGTCAGCACGAACCGGAACGGCTCCGACTCTCAATAACTCCGGGCCGACCGTCGAATCAAAAATGTCATCATCAACCGCCGTTACAAATGGGCGGCCCGCCCTGGCAACGCCGACTTTTTCCCCGGCAATCGCCCTGCGACTGTTCCCCAGAAAATTGACATGATCGAGGCCCACATTTGTCAGAACCGACACGACAGGCTCCGCAACGTTAGTGGAATCAAACCGCCCGCCCATTCCAATTTCCACGACCGCGATATCAACTTCAGCCTTTCGAAAAGCCAGAAAGCCAACTGCAGACAGCGCCTCGAAAAAGGTCGCCTGAATGCCCCGCTCATTCATCACTTGCGCAAGCGTGGCGCCAATTTCCGCAAAAGTCGCCTCATCAATCATCTTGCCGTCAATCACGATCCGTTCACGAACGTCAACCAGATGGGGCGATGTGAAGCGCCCGGTCCTGTACCCGGCAGTCCGCAGAATTGATTCGATCAAACAAGCTGTCGAACCCTTCCCGTTAGTCCCGGTCACCAGAATTGTCGGATATGCCAACTGTGGATGACCTGTCGCCTCCATCAGTTCTCTCATCCTCTCCAGACCGGGAACTATCCCCGAGCGCTGAAGATGGCCAAGAAAACTTAACTTCAGAATGTCATCCATTAAATTGATTCCGGAATTGCGGAATGATTTCGGCTACTCAAGGAATGTTTTCAGTTTCTTTGATCTGGAAGGATGCCGAAGCTTACGCAGCGCCTTGGCTTCGATCTGACGAATTCGTTCACGAGTTACTCTGAACTCCTGACCGACTTCTTCAAGGGTGTGATCGCTCTTTTCCCCAATCCCGAAACGCATGCGCAGAACCTTTTCTTCCCTGGTACCCAGGCCGCACAACACTTTGCGCATCTGTTCGGCCAGGTTTGCCTTAACTACCGAATCAGCCGGTGACGGCGTCTTTTTATCTTCAATGAAATCGCCGAGATGCGAGTCTTCTTCTTCACCGATCGGGGTTTCAAGCGAGATAGGCTCTCTGGCAATCTTCATTACCTTGCGAACCTTCTCGACCGGAATCTCCATCTTTTCGCTGATCTCTTCAGGTGTCGGCTCACGACCGTACTCCTGGACCAGATATCTGCTGGTGCGAACCAGCTTGTTGATGGTTTCAATCATATGAACCGGAATTCGAATCGTCCTTGCCTGATCAGCGATTGCGCGCGTAATCGCCTGACGAATCCACCAGGTGGCATACGTCGAAAACTTGTATCCCCTGCGATATTCAAACTTCTCGACAGCCTTCATCAGGCCGATATTGCCTTCCTGAATCAGATCCAGAAACTGCAGGCCACGGTTGGTGTATTTCTTGGCAATCGAGACGACCAGCCGCAGATTGGCTTCAACCAACTCCCACTTCGCCTTCTCGGTCCGCTTCTCGGCAGACATAATCGCCTGCTGAGTACTCAGCAGATTATCAGCCTCCAGATTAGCCTTCTGTTCAACAGCCCTTATGCGTTTGCGGGCGTTCTGAACCTTGTGCTCCATCTCCTCGAGCTGCTCAAGATCAAAGGCCCGGCTGTCATCTGTTATTGCTTTGCGGTCTTCAGACACCTTGGCGTCGCGAAGCAATCTGCGAAGGTTGGAAAGGTCATCGCCAACCATGCGCTCGACAGACCTGATTTCACATCTTGCAACGTTAACCTTCTTTACATGGTCCTTCAGCTTCTCGACGATCTCGCGAATAAGATACTGATTCAGCCTCATCCCGACCAGGACCATCTTCATCTCATACTTATGAGCCTCAAGCTGGGCCTCAAGCGCCGTCCGGGCCTTCTGAGACTGATTTGGCTTTTCAAGCAGCATCGCCTCGCGATGAATGACCTTATCCAGTTCTTTTGCCCGATCCAGCAGATCCAGCACTCTTTTGCGGGTGGCTACCTCGTCCCCGACCTCTTCATCTTCATCAAGGTCTTTGACTATCTGTTTGATGCTGACCCGATTTCTTCTAAGCCGATCCTCAAGGGACAGGATTTCAGCGATTGCGATGTCGGTCTCCATGATCAGACCGAAAACTTCCAGTTCCCCTTCCTCGATCCGTTTGGCGATCTCAACTTCGCCTTCACGATTCAGAAGAGGCACCTCGCCCATCCGCCTCAGATACATCCTGACGGGATCATTGGACTTTCCATAGGCTTCCGAGTACGAATCCTCGTCCACAGGAACTGACACCGAGTCCTTCATCTTTGATGACTTCGTTGCGTTGCCTTCCACAACTTCAACGCCGGCCGTTCTAAGCTGCGTCAAGACATCATCAATGTCATCAACAGGCACATTACTCTTCGATATCGCCACGTTCAGCTCATCGAAGGTCAAATGCCCGCCACGCTTTTTTCCCATGTCAACAAGACGTTTGATCTCTGTAGTTTCCATTCGCCACCTCTGTTCAAGGCTGCCGGGCACGTTTCAGCGCTTGTATTATAAAGCCCCCCGAAATCTCCACTGGGAGGGTCCGGTGTTCTTGAGCTCTTTTTCAATAGTCGAGACTTCCTGAAGCAATCGCAGCTTCTCGTCATCCTCAACCGTCTCACACATTTCACGATTCAGTTCACAGATACGCCTGTTCAGGAAGGCAATCCTGAGCTCGAAAAAAGTCTCATCAAACGCCTTCAGCGGATCTGGATACGTCAAGGGTTCGGCAAGCACACTCAGAACCGAAGCCTTCGTCGTACCTGCCTCAACAGCACCGGTTACCATCTCTCTGTCCGGCTCTTTACCATCAAGAACAAGGTCTATCATTTCCTGAAGCAATGCCCGGGTTTCGGCAGACGTAAACAGCTCGCGCCCACCTTTCTCGAGCAATGTATCTATCAAGCATGAATCCAGAAGCAGCAGTTTAAGCATCGTCACTTCTGCTTTAGGCTGCTCGTCGCCTTCCGGCCTGCAAGCCCTGGAAGTCGGATTCCCCATCACTGCTTTAAGTTCCCTGACATCAATCCCCAGAATCCGTGCAATCTCTTCACGGTACAATCCAGATCTGATCCGATCTTTTTCGCCTGACAGGACTTCCGTGACATCCTGCACCACCGCCCTGATACCATGAGGCGTTCTACCGTGAACAGAAACCAGCGAATCAACAAGCCAGGAAACCATCGGCTTCGCACGCTCGACCGCGGCCTCGACAGCAACCCGACCCCCCGCAGTCACAATGGAATCAGGATCTTCACCAGCTGGTGCCACAACCACACTGCCGTCTACACCCTCTTCGACAAGGATCCCGACAGCCCTGCGTGAAGCCTTGAACCCGGCTTCATCACCATCAAAAAAAACGGTCACCCGATCCGTAAACCGCGACATCTGCCTGACCTGGGATGACGTCAGAGCCGTTCCCAGCGGGGCCACAACGTTCCTGATACCGGCAGCGGCTAAAGATATAACGTCAAAATTACCCTCAACCAGAATCACGCGGTGAGCCTGCCTTATGGCCTGTTTAGCCTGATAAAGGCCGAACACCGAATTACTCTTCCTGAAAACCAGTGTTTCAGGGCTGTTCATGTACTTCGGACCTTCATCAGAAGCACTTAATATTCTTGCCGAAAAAGCTATTGGCGCACCCTCATTACTATAAACGGGGCAAATTACCCGCCCCCTGAATCTTTCATACCAGCCAGAACCGAATTTCTTTGGGGATATCAGGCCGGCGGCCTCTGCCATCTTTGTTGACACCCCTCTGGAAACCAGCGCCCTGGACAGCCCCTCGCCATCGCCACCGTAACCAAGCCCGAACAACGTTGCAGTTTCAGGGTCTATTCCGCGCCCCATAAGATACTGACGAGCTTCACCGCCATCAGCGCCATACAGAACACTCACGAAATACTCCTGAGCCACCGCCAGGGCATGCATAATCCCGGATCGTTCTTTTGCAGCCGCCTCTTCTGCCGGATCTGCTGCTGCCGAATCCGGAAGTTCGACCCCGACCTCTGCCGCAAGACGCAAAATAGTCTCGCGACCTGAAAGACCATCAACCTGCTTCAAAAATGAAATTGCGTTTCCACCACTCTGACATCCAAAACAATAATAGAAACCTTTCTTGGGATTTACAGAAAATGACGGCGTCTTTTCAGAATGAAACGGACAAAGCCCCCACCAGGTTGCGCCCCGTCTGGAAAGTTGAACATATTCCGATACCAGCTTGACCAGATCAACCCGGTCAAGAATCTCCCGTACCGCCTGTTCAAAATCTGCGGACACCCTGAAACTCCGGTTTCATTTATGCGGGTGCGGCGCAGGCGCCACGCCTGCTTCGCCTGACGTAAACCAAAGGCGTGATAGCATACAAGATTCTATTATCTTTAGGAAGTCAAAAGAATTGGGCCTAATTGATCGTACCCGAGAATGGATACAACCCGTTGCTGATCTCCAACTCATAGGTTGCACAAGTCGGGGCCACCAGCGGATCTCTGAAAACCTTCACATAAACCCTGGCTGAATTGTCGGTGCAGACGTTGTTGTTTGGAGACCCGTATCCGGGACAGGAATTACAATTCTGAGGCGTTCCCTGAACTCTCAAACATTCCTGATAATTGTCCGGTGCATCACAATTGGCCTGATAATTGGCGGAACATGGGCATTCCCCGCGCTTTGCCGACCCGCTTCCTGAAATAAAATTTACTGCCCACTCATGATTAAGTTTTTCACTGCAAATCTGATCGGCACCGGCGCACGACCCGCGGAACACATCAAAAACAAACTGATTCGAAGGGTTCGTAATAAACCTTATTCTAACGTTGTAGTAATCACAGTTCCCGGTCTCGCCATTCCAAGTTGGATCTGAGGCCTGGAACACATACCAGTCAACGTCGGAAGCCGGTATAGCCGAGCCTCTCGTATTGTCAGAAGAAACCTTGAATCCGCTGTCTGGAACGGCCCCCAGATTGATGGCCGAATTGCAGGTCTGTCCGCCACGCTGTTCGCCGACATCTGCCTGACATTCACAGCCGTCATTTACGACACCATTAACGTCGTACCAGGCCGGAACGTAATTACCAATGCCATCAACAGTTGCCCCGTCACAAGAAGTGAGCTTGCATTGCTTATCGCAACCCGTGGATCCATGAAGAACAACGCCTGGTGGTGGCGGACACAGATCTGCATCTACACCTTCGTCCGTCTTGCCGTTGCAATTGTCATCAAGGGCATTGCAGATTTCGTCGCCCGTTGAATTGATTTCTGGATCAGTGTCATTGCAATCGCCGGCCCTCGTGGCAGTGTACAGACCTAACGCACCACAAAGGCACTTGAACTTACTGGGAAGCCCATATGTATCCTGGTCAGCGTCAAAATAGAACGGTGTACAACCGAGAGCGTTTTCGCCATCAGTTGATCCATCACAATCATTATCAACGGTGTCACATTTTTCCCTGCACTTACCGATGTCGGGGCAGATATCCGCCCTGGCATCATCACAATCGCCCACAGCCGCACCGGTAAAAGGCGGCGTTTTCTGGCAGAGACACCGTTTTTCACCTGGCTGACCGAACCCGTCACCATCATTATCAAGGGAATAATCGGTGCAACCGAATGAATTCTGTTCATCTGTTATTCCGTTGCAGTCATCATCCATCCCGTTACAAACTTCGCGAACCGACGGATTCATACCGAGAGACGAGTCGTTACAGTCACCAGGTTTCGTCGTGTAACTAGGTCCCGGGTCACCACAGAGGCAATGGGCAAGACCTATTCCCCAACCGTCCTGATCATTATCAATGTAATAAGGGCGACAGCCCTCAGACCCTTCCTCGTCAGTAGTGCCATCACAATTATCATCGAAGCCATTGCAGGTCTCGGCAGCCGGAGTTCTTGCATCACACGGGGTCAACCCGCCATCAACGCATTCCCGCCTTCCACGACAGACCCCGGACGGATTCGAAACAAAACAGGCCGTAGACGCTGACGCAGTAATGGCAGCTTCCGAGCAGGTGCACTCCTGATTGTCCGGCACACACTGAAACGCTGTTCCGCCACCAACAATCGAGACTTCCTGACAGGAAAAACCACCCGGACATTCGGGATCATCTTTCTGACCGCAGGAAACACCACAATAATTACCGGCCGACCCATAAACGACACACCGGTCGTTTGAAACATTTATGGTTGAAGAACAGGCATCATTTGTTTCACACGGCTTGCAGAGCCAGATGCCCGATGGCAGACAGATATAGATTGGATCTCCGCCGGCACCAGCGATGGATCTGCACTTCCACGACTCGGGGCAGTCCCCTTCTTCATAGCAGTTCTTGGTGCAGATATTTCCTTCGGCAGACTGAACGCAGAAACTTACAAAACATTCCCGATTGTCAGTGCACGGGTATCCGAAATATCCAGGCTCTATGCCGGTATCAACCTCAACCGTATCAAAATCCTCGATTTCGACAATATCGGAAACAATATCGCGGCCATCCGATTCGTCACTACCGGTGTCATAAGCAATTACAAGATCAATTCCTGGATCTTCCGTCAGAGTATCCTGAATCGAGGTGTCAGGCCCCCCTGTGGAAGTGCCACACGAAGCAACCATAATGACTAAACAAATAAGGCAAAGGCTCTTCATCGGCCGCTTCATCGGACGACCTCCAGGAAATTCAGGGCTGGAAGGATCAACCGCCCTTAACTAAAACCACAGTTATGTTGTCACGACCACCCTTGGTGTTCGCCCTTTCAACAAGTTCCGCGCAGCACCGATCAAGATCATCCTGAAACTCCACGCACGTTTCAAGGATCTCCTCGTCGTCCAGTTCCCCGGACAACCCATCACAACACAGAAGATAACAATCTCCGGGCCTGAATTCCTCGAACCTGGTGTCTACGACAACAGTTTCCTTCATGCCAAGAGCACGTACTATAATGTTTTTATAAGGAAAGTTCTTGATTTCCTCATCTGAAATCTTGGCCAGTTGCTTATATTGTTCAAGCAGGGAATGGTCTGTCGTGAGCTGTTCAATGTGACCATCACGAACCCGGTAACACCTCGAGTCCCCCACGTGCGCAATCGATGCATGATCGTCATCCACATACATTGCCACACAGGTTGTCCCCATCCCTTTCTTTTCAACCGAGCTGGACGCCATTTCATGAACCTTGAAATTCGCCCACTTGATCCCGACCGAAAGTCTATTTTCCGGCGCTGACAGTCTGGAATCCGGCTTATAAGGCCATGTGACGTCGCCATCCCCATTTGCGGAATTGAAAAAATGCCCAATCTCGTCAACGGCTATCTGAGACGCAACCTCTCCGCAGGCGTGCCCTCCCATGCCGTCGCAGACTACAAACAGGCTGTTTTCGGGTTGAAGCAGCAGATTATCTTCGTTGTGATCTCTTTTACGACCGATGTCGGTCGCCCCCGCATATCGCAATTCCATCAACTCCTCCGGAAACACCCGCGTCGTGACATGGTATCACCCATTCAACTTTCACAGCAATCAGTTATCAAGTCAACGATGTAGAGCCAAAGATTACCTTTTTCAATCAACAGCCTGCTGCAAGAAGGCTGGCTTCTGGCCGGTTCATCAATATAATTCCAGATGCCCTGGAGGCAATAATGACAAGCGACCACATAATTGTGACCGGCGCGAAAGAGCACAACCTGAAAAATGTCACGGTCAAAATACCTAAACTACGTTTTGTAGTTTTTTCCGGGGTGAGCGGCTCAGGGAAAACTTCGCTGGCATTCGACACTGTTTTTGCAGAGGGCCAGCGCCGCTACATCGAATCCCTTTCAACGTATGCCCGTCAGTTTCTGGGTCAGCTCGAAAGGCCAAAGTATGATGGAATTCAAGGTCTTACGCCAACCATAGCAATTGAACAGAAAAGCGCATCATCAAACCCGCGTTCGACAGTCGGAACGATCACCGAAATCCATGATTATCTGCGCGTCCTGTTTGCACGAGCCGGACGGCAACACTGTCACCTGTGCGGAAAGACCGTCTCAAAACAGGAACCGGCCCAGATTCTGCGGGAAATTATTTCTCTTGCCGCAGAAACTTCGACTTCAAAAGACGCGGCAGGCACAAAAACAACAATCCTGGCACCTGTCGTGCGCAACCGAAAAGGCGAATTCAAGGATCTACTGAAATCGCTTGAAGCCGACGGGTTCGTCAGAGTCCGGATAAATGACGTTATTTCAAGAATTTCGGAACTTGAACCGCTCGACAAAAACAAAAAACACGACCTGGACGTGATTATAGACCGGGCTCTGATTCGTGAAGGATCAGAGGCCAGACTGACAGATTCCATTGAAACCGCACTCAGGGTCGGCAAAGGCCGCGTGATTGTGATTCTTGAAGACGGTCAGGAAAGGATCTTTTCTGAACACCTGGCATGCGAAGACTGCGGAGTTTCATTCCCGGAACTGACTCCACAATTGTTTTCTTTCAATAATCCTGCCGGTGCATGCCCGGAATGCAACGGACTCGGGCGCTCGCTGACCATTGACCCTTCAAAAGTAATCCCGGATCCCACCCTTTCAATATCCGCAGGCGCAATTGAACCGTGGGCGAAGGCAATTGAAGACAACGGATTAACCGGTGGAATACTGCAGGGTTATGCAAGAAAGCATAATATTGATCTGGAGATTCCATTCAAAGACCTCCCGACTGCACATCAACATTTAATCCTGTTCGGTCACAGCCAGCGAATTCCTGTCGAATGGAAATCCAAGAGCTTCAACGGCTCTCTGGCAGTCCGGTTCGAAGGGGTCGCAAACATGCTGCTGCGGCGGTTGCGGGAAACAAAATCCGAAGAAATGCGGGCCTACTACCAGCGTTTTCTGACTGACCAGCCGTGCGAGAAATGTGGGGGACACAGGCTCAAACAGGAAGCTCTGGCTGTAAAAATCTCCGGTTTCAGCATCTCTGACCTGTCAGACATGGCAATCGGAAACCTTATCGAAGTAATTGAAAACATCAGGATTAACTCACAAAACTCCCCGGTCACTGAAGAGCTGAGCCGGGAAATACTTTCGCGACTGAATCTTTTGAAGAATCTGGGACTTGGCTATCTGACCCTGTCACGCGGCGGCGCAAGCCTTTCAGGCGGTGAAGCACAAAGAATTCGACTTGCCAGTCAACTGGGCAGCGAGCTGACAGGAGTCACGTACATCCTTGATGAACCTTCAATAGGCCTTCACCCGAGGGACAACGGCAGGCTGATTCAAACCCTTGAAAGGCTTCGGGATCTTGGAAACACAGTCCTTGTAGTCGAACATGACCGGGACGCAATAATGGCCGCGGACCACATCATCGAGTTCGGACCCGGCGCAGGCATACACGGCGGCGAAATCATATTCGAAGGCCGGCCGGCCGACATGCTGAAGTCCGCATCATCGCTGACCGGCGCCTACATCTCGGGTAGAAAAACGATCCCGATACCTGACCAGCGCCGAAAATCGGAACACTCTCTGATCATCAAAGGCGCCACAGGTCATAACCTTAAAAACATTGATGTAACGATCCCCCTTGGCACCTTCACTGTAGTTTCCGGCGTTTCCGGTGCCGGAAAGTCGTCACTGGTAACAAAAACATTAAGCAAGGCGCTTCAAAACCACTTTTTCCAGTCAGCGTCCCACTGCCTGCCGTTTGACAGCATCGAAGGCCTGAAACATCTGGACAAAGTCATTGTAATCAATCAGGAACCTATCGGCAGAACCCCCAGGTCCAACCCCGCCACCTACACAAAGCTTTTTGATCACATCAGAAAAGTCTTTGCCGAAACCCGGGAATCCAGAACGTTCGGCTACCAACCGGGCAGGTTCTCTTTCAATGTTCGCGGCGGGCGGTGCGAAAACTGCCAGGGCGCCGGGGCCATCCGGGTTGAAATGCACTTTCTTCCCGACGTCTTCGTGACATGCGACGAATGTGGCGGCAAACGCTTCAATGAAGCGACCCTGCGTGTCAAATACAAAGACCTGAGCATCTCGGACGTCCTGAACCTGACCGTTGACCAGGCCGCCGAGGTATTCAAGAACACCCGGGGCATTTCCAAGATCCTGACGACCCTTCAGGCCGTAGGCCTTGGATACATCGGCCTCGGCCAGCCATCTACAACCCTTTCAGGCGGCGAAGCCCAGCGCATCAAACTGTCCAGGGAGCTTGCAAGATCAGCGACCGGCCGCACCATCTATATAATGGATGAACCGAGCACCGGCCTGCACTTCGACGATGTCGCAAAGCTTCTGAAGGTAATAGACAGCCTGGTTTCAGTGGGAAACACGGTCCTGATGATCGAACACAACCTGGAAATCATGAAAGTCGCCGATCACATTATCGATCTTGGCCCCGAAGGCGGCGAAGGCGGCGGCTATGTAGTCGCTTCCGGAACCCCGGAACAGCTTGCAGATAATCCAATGTCCTGCACCGGAACAGCCCTCAAAGACATCCTTTTTCCGAAATAAATCAGCTCAAACTTCGAAAGACGCAAATCGCTCAAACAAGAGACACCCATGTCGCGTTTTGACGTTATCCGGGACATCTGCCCAACCATTGAAAAAATCGTCCGCGATACAACTTCCCGCGAAGGTTTCGAAACCGTCCGCATCTCAACAGACACTCCAACTCGCGATAATCTTCGCAACCTCCCCGTAATCAGCATGTTTATCTGCGGAATCCGGTTCGCTCCCGGCTACCGCGAACGCACCGATCGAATTGTTACCAGCACAGACGCAACCGGAAAAAAGATCGAATACTACGAAGACGCCCCGGCGATACTCCACGCTCGACTGGCCATCTCTGCACACGCTCGAACTCCCCCGGAAGAACACACTCTCCTCGGTCTCTGCATCAAATCCATGCTGGAAAAACCCTTCATATCCGGCCGCGATCTTATCGGGGACTCATTTCTTGAAAACGACCACCTTGAAGTCTTTCCGGACCTCGAAACCGACTTTTCAGAATGCCTCTCCCTCTGGAAGACCCTTGGGCGTGACATGAAGCCGACACTGTTCTACCTGGTCCGATTCCGGATCGAATCCGAACGCAGATCGAAAGACCTCAGGCGCGTATCAGCGCGGGACCTCTCGATTGTCCCGAATCGCTGACTTGACTATCAGCAAACGGCAGGAGTCTCAAAATGGCAGCAAATTACCTCTCCCCCGGCGTTTATGTAGAGGAAGTCGATTCCGGCGCACGACCTCTCGAAATGGTCGGCTCAAGTACAGCGGCATTCCTCGGAGAATGCAGAAAAGGACCGATTGATGAACCGTTCCTTTGTTGCAACTGGAGCATGTTCACAAAGACCTTCGGTGACTTCTCGGACAGTGAGCACCTTGCGCAGGCAGTCTACGGTTTCTTTTCCAACGGCGGGGGACGCTGCTGGATCGTCAACGTCGGCCTCAGCGAATCTGGCGATACAGAAGAAATCGAGCCGGACAACCCGGAGCGACCGAAGAAAAGTGCCAGAAAGACAAGACCCGACAAAATTGCCCGTTTTGCCGGCCGCGACGATGGCATAGGTAGAAAAACAGGTCTTAAGTCCCTTGAAACGCTGGATGACATCAGTCTGGTTGCCATACCCGGCATAACAGATCCCGAAATTCAGGACGCTGTCCTTACTCACTGCGAAATCATGAAATACAGATTCGCAATTCTCGACTGCCCCGAAACAATTGAAAAAGGCGGGGTCGAAACCATCCCCAGGCCAAGGCCTTCAAAACATGGCGCAATTTACTTCCCCTGGATTGAAGTTGCCAGCCCTGTGCATGGCCGTGTCATGGCCGCACCATCCGGTTTTGTAGCTGGCATCTATGCCCGCTGCGACGCCGAAAGGGGCGTTCACAAAGCACCGGCAAACGAACTTGTCCGGGGTGCTCTTGGCCTCAAGTACCTTATTACAACAGGTGAACAGGACCTTCTTAACCCGCGCGGCATCAACTGCATTCGCGCCCTTCCAGGCTCCGGAATCAGAGTCTGGGGCGCAAGAACCCTTTCTGATGACCCTGTCTGGAGATATGTAAATGTGCGACGCCTGTTTCTGATGACTGAACAATCAATCGAAAGAGGCACCGGTTGGGTCGTTTTTGAACCGAACGACGAGCGACTCTGGAAGCGCCTCAGCCGCGACCTTACCGCATTTCTGCTGCGCCTGTGGCGCCAGGGCGCCCTCTTCGGCAAAACCCCGGAACAAGCTTTTTTTGTCAAATGCGACTCGGAAACTAACCCCGAAGAAGTAATAAACGCAGGCAGGGTCGTCGTCGATATCGGCATGAGTCCGGTAAAGCCTGCCGAATTCGTTGTCTTCAGGATCGGACAGATGGCTGGCGGCGCGGACGTCAAGGATTAACAACCTGACTATTCTTTGAATGGAGGACCGGAATGAACAACAGAAGGGATTTTGACCACATTGGAAACTTCAATTTCAAAGTTGAAATTGAAGGCGTAACTCAAGCGGCTTTTCGCAATGTGGATGGCCTCGACTCTGAAACCGAGATCGTCGAATACCAGGATGGTGATGACCTCGTATTGCGAAAAAGACCTGGCAGAACCAAGTACTCCAACATTGTGCTCAAGCGCGGCTATGTTGCCAGTGATGAACTCTGGAAATGGCGGAAAAAAGTGATCGAAGGCAAGGCAGAACGCAAATCCGGCTCGATCATTCTATGCGCAGACGATGGCGAAGAAATCGTCCGCTACAACTTCTTCGATGCCTGGCCGTGCAAATGGAAAGGCTTTTCTCTTGATGGCAAAGGATCTGACGTCAATGTGGAAGAGATCGAACTTGCAGTAGAGAAAATTGAACGCACCTGAACCCACTAACAAAAAAGGAAAAACATGAGCTTCAAAACAGAATTCGAATTCACTCTGCCAAAAGGTTTTGTAGACAAGGAAGGGCGCGTACACAAAAAGGGCCTGATGAGACTGGCAACCGCGAAAGACGAAATTGCGCCGCTCCAGGATTACAGAGTCCAGCAGAACAAAGCCTATCTGGTGGTAATACTGCTTTCCCGCGTAATCACAAGCCTTGGAGATCTCAAATCAATTAATCCTTCGGTGATTGAAGATTTATACGCTTCAGACCTTGCCTACCTGCAGGAATTGTACAAACGGGTCAACGAAAACGGTTCAACGATCGCCAGCATTAAATGTCCGGCATGTGCGCAATCAATCGAATACGACATCTGCGGAGACTGCCAGCCGGGGGAATGATTCGCTACCCCCTGGACCAGTTGTACAGGGAGGTAGCCTTCGTCGCGTACCATTTTCACTGGTCTCAGGAAGAAATCCTTGAAATGGAACACCGGGAAAGACACAAATGGGTCCAGCAGATATCAGAAATAAACAGAGAAATAAATGATTCCAGAGCGTCATGACGCAACCAGAACAGACCAGGGTTATCAAACAGAGATGACCAATCAAACACCGGGCATCCTCTTTGTACCTTCTGTACGTCAAGAACAACCCCTCATGCTGCGCAAAACTGGTGTGGCCGGGTTTATGGGACTGACTGTTCGCGGGCCGGAAAGAAAGGCCATGGAAATCCACAGCCCAAATGAATTTATTCAAATATTTGGAGGATCTCCGGACGGTGGCCTGCTTGAACCTTCCATCAGAGCCTATTTCATGAATGGCGGGGAACGCTGCTTCGTAAGCAGAGTTATTGCCAGAGATGCCTCCCGCGCAAGATACAACCTGACTGACTCATCAGGAAAAACGATCTTCAGTGCCGAAGCCCTGGAGAGAGGCGCGTTTGGAAATAACATTTCGTTATCTATCCATAATGGCGAAATTTCTTGCGCGCTTAAAACGGCCTTGAATAGAAAAACTGTCGAATTTTTTGATCTACAGTCGGCCAGATCAAACACGGCAGAACGTTTAATAAGACTTTTTCAAGTCGATCTGTCCAATATCCCCGAATGCCTGAACATCATCATGTCCGGAGGGCGGGACGCTATCGACGAGACAGAGCCTGATGATTTCACAGGTTCCACCAACGAAAGACTCCAAAAAGAAGACTCTCCGCTTGAAGCCCTGCTCAGAACAGAAGAATGTGACTCTTTTCTTGCCCCGGATTTATTCTGGCTGCATTCAAGAGCTGCAAAACTTGGCATGGGGCCATTCCTGAACATCAGCAGCGTTCTGAAAGTACAGATGGCTCTGGTAAATGCCACAACCAGAACAGGCGCCTCTATTGCCATCCTGGACGCACCGCCTCATTGCAGCTTGAAGGAAGTAATCGACTGGTTCGTTCCACTTCAATCAAGACATGCAGCGGCCTATTACCCGTGGGTTGTTTCATCGTCCGGAATGGTGACTCCTCCTTCCGCATACGCCGCTGGGCTTTTCGCACGTATTGACAACGAAACAGGCCCGCATCGAACACCGGCAAATATCAAACTGACCGACGTTGCAGAGCTGACCTCGTTTACAAACACAGGCTCAGCGGCAACCCTGGCCACATCAGGCGTGAACACCATTATCCAGCATCAAGGTGTCAGGCCCTGGGCAGCCGTCACCACCGATGGATGGGACCTGGGATCCGCCAGATTCATTAACGCGGTACGAAAAACTCTCGAGCCGGGTCTTGCGTGGGCTGCATTCGAACCGAATGAAGCAACGCTGTGGGAAACGATCGCAAGAAAGCTTTCTGCCTTCGCAAGAGAACTCCACAAAAAAGGCATGCTCGCAGGGGAAACTTCAGAACAGGCATGGCGGGTCAAGTGCGATTTCGAAACAAATCCCCCGGAAGAGATTTCGGCCGGCCGAATACATGCCGAAATAGATCTGGCTCCAGTCAAGCCGGCTAAATTCGTCAGAATCTCGATTGGAATGGACTCTACCGTATAGGGCACAGTTTTTTCAAAGCAAAGGGGGTCCAGATGATCAATCCATTAGAACAACTCGCTGGCGGCAGCGGACGCTCAGATCCTCTGACATCCTTTTCATTTGCCATTGAAATAGATGGAATTTGTCACGGCAGATTTTCCGAAGCCCGCGGACTTCAATGGCGATCAGAAACCCTCAGCTTTTCAGAAGGTGGCAACCTGACAGGTCCGGTCATTCTTCCAGGGCCGGGAAAATTTACCCCTCTCACGCTGAAAAGGGGGTTCATCGCGGCCTCAAGAGAGTTGGTTTCCTGGATGAAATCCTCATCCAGACCGACAAGAGAACCACAGGCACGAACAAGTATTTCGATCATCATCAACGACGACAAAGGAGAAGAGACGGGGCGTTTTAATCTTTTTGGCGCCTTTTTATCCGCATATTCAGGGCCTGTTCTTGATTCAAATTCCAGCAGGTTTCTTTTTGAAGAAATTGAAATCATTTACGAATCATTTGACTTCAGCAGCCAGAACGAAAAGAAAGGGGCGCTTCAAGCCGGATTTTCAACATGGAAATGACCGGCCCTTTCGGGCGCATTGCCGACAGGTATCAAAGCCTTCCAGTAAAAACAATCGGGGCCAGACCTTTCAAGACAACACTTGGCAGCAACGCGCAAAGCAGTGAACAGCAGGACCTCGAGGTAGACTTTCCACTTCAAACAAACCTGAGGCTGTCAAAACGAAAGAACGAAGAGCCACATGAATACGACCGAATTACAGAAAGACACGCCGGGCTGACACACAGAGACTTGCGCTCTCCGGACATCTGCCAATCTTTGCTGGCAACGCACGGCAGGAGCAACCTTACCTTTGTCCCCGCATACGCAAAACGCGAAGCCTCGACCAGCTTTGAAGACTGCTGCGTCCATAGAACAGATTGCTCCACAAATATTATCAACACCTTTTCATCCCGATCCGAGTACTCAGGGGTTTTAGCCGACAAAGATATCCAGGGCAGAAATACCGCTATTAAAAGCCCGCCACACACTTCGGCCGACAGCTCAACAGGACTGCAGCCATACGGCGAAGCTGTGACCATTCGGACCGAAAGAAAGGCCGGCAGGAAGGCCGACTGCCCGAAACACACGATAAGTTCAATCAATTCAAATGGCTGGCACCAGGATGGCCTTGCGCTGTCAACTCGACCGGCAGAACCACCGTCAATACTTCAAAACACACCATCAGTCACCGAAAAATTCAGGCCGGGTGACGAGGCCACCACCTGCTGCATTTCTTCCGCAAAAAACCTTACGCAGATCCTGAACACTGAAGCCGGGCGCACGCCGACATTCGACAAAGCCGCATCGGTACAGGAAAGAAACAATGTCACGGCGCAGAATGGTCGCCGGACAACTATTGATGCAGGAACTGACAACTCCTTTTTTCAAACTGTTAACCGCGCCGATCAATTCAAAAGCAGACTGAGCGCGACTTATTCAGCATCAGAATTGTCAGATTCCATCTATCTTGCAAATGCTTCGAGCCAACCGGAAACCGTTTCAGCGCACAGCCGCAGGAATGAATGTGCCGCCTTGCCAGCCAGACCGAACGCACAGAAACAAGACAGTACCGGCGCAATCGAATCCATACCTGAAAAATACGGTAAAATGTCCGGTTCTGATTTCAAAAACTTTCAACCTGAATTTGCCGCATTAATAACGTCAGTTAAGCCCGAACAAGCTTTACCAGACAAGCCGGAGCTCCTGTCGACTTATGACAGAAATCAATCCGATAAGTTTGAAACAACCGTTCGAAGCAACCCGGAGAAAGAGGTCCGCAAGCGCCCTGTCTTACAACAGGCGACTGAGCCCGGGCTGTCCACGCGCGGGAATTATTCGAACCTCGTTGACTACCCCGGCATATCACCGATTAAGCCTCTGTCCACGAAAATGGAAAACATTACCCGGAAAGAGCCTGCACCCACGCGCACATTCACAGACTTGTCTGCAGAGCCATATGAACCGGCCACAACTAGACCTTATGCTTCGCTATCACCATTTGCCACTGAACTCGGAGCCTTTAAGCTGTCGCGATCAGCGGATTCAACGGGGGACAGGCAGTCCGGCAATAATGATGACATCCACATGCCAGGTGCCCGGCAGCCTTCAGCCGCCATCGAAGCAACAAAATCTTTGCTGTATCCGACGCTGCTGCAATCCCACTTGACACCCGAACTGCCAAAACGAGCGGAATCGGGCTATGCCACTGACGCTGCGCAAGACAATCTACCCACTGTCAGTCTGCACAACGAAACAGTCAGTTCTTTCAAATCACCAGAGATGACGCTCCCGAGCTTCGACAAAAAAGAACGGGCAAGTTCAGGAACACTATCGACACCAAACAATCTGCATGGACTGAACCAGTCAGGCCGCAAGTCCTCACAGAACGATATGTCTTCAGGACACAATGGAGCCGTCAATCAATGGGCGGGCGAAAACCAGTTGCAGACTGGACAACCCGGCTTATGGGCTGCCGAACAAAGCTCAATACTGACAGGCAGAAACGCAGCAAATCGAAACGACAACCCGAACAGCGATAGTTTTGTACCAGAAGAAGACCAGAATAAAACTTACAACCGAGTCCTGGATAATCCCGATCTTTCAGACGTCGAAATACTGACTGAAAAAGTCTACGAGCGAATCATGAGAACGATCGAACAGGAATTTGAAAGAGGTTGGTAATGGATTTTCTTTCTGGATGTCACGCTTCAAACGGTTCGCTCTCCAAAGCATTTCTTCATGTCATCGACAGAGGTTGGGGCGGTTTTCCCCGGGATGGCGGCGCTGATTTCGTGTTCAACTACAACCCCGCAGCCATAACAGTCGAGAAATCCACGGAATTCAAGGAACACAGTCGCCACGGACTGGACTCCGGAGACAAGGAGTGGACCCATGGCACCTCCAGAAAGCTGGCCCTTGGAAATCTGTATTTTGATACTTACGAAGAACGGCAAAACGTCAGACGCCGCTACATTGACAAGCTGGAGGCCCTTGTACACCAGGACCCCGACCTCAAGCGCCCCCCTAAAGTTCTATTTCAATGGGGCCGTTTCATGTCCGAAAACGACTCCTACAATTCATGCCCCTGGTATGTCAAAAGAATCAAGGTCGCTTATGTCATGTTCCTGTCCGATGGAACCCCGGTCCGGGCCCGCGTGGAAATTGATCTGATCGAGGCAACACCTGCCGGTGACCAGATTTCCAGACAGACCGCCACGGGCAACGGAGACCGGGAGATCACGGCTGGCACTGACGACACCCTGACGGGAATTGCAACAAGATTCTACGACTCCCCGGAAGAGTGGCAGAACATCGCCGTTGCCAGTGGAATTGAAAACCCTCTGGCCGACCTGGATGGAATCAAACTGAAGCTTGGACGCAAGAACAAGGAGTGAATGACATGAATGGAGACACCGCGAGTTGCAATATCTCCATAGCCGGCAAAGATTCTGCAGGAAAAACCGGAGTGCCATTTGCAGCCCTGGTGGAAAAAGCAACGGCTGACCTGCGCCTGATGGAACCGTCCTCATTCGAAATCAAAATGACACTTCGAGCTGGAGTTGAGCTTCTGGATGAAATCAAAACGGGCATGGAAGTCCGCCTGGGCATTGGACAATCAAGCAAGGAAAACGGGTTGATCCTTGGGGAAATTAACACCATCGAGCCCCATTTTTCCGTAGAACAACCTTCATTTGTGACCATTTCAGGATTCGATTTTTCCCACCGACTGTCAATGGGTTCAAGAACCCGCGTATGGGGTGATGGCAGAAAACCGTCGGTGCAATCAGATGCTCTGCTGAAGGAAATCATCAGGGAATCCGGCGGAGACAGCGGGCCAGATTCGGCGCTTGAGCCAGGTAAAACCATTCCGGGGAGAGACGGTCACTACTACATCCCGCAGATGAACGCTTCTGACCGGGCTTTATGCGACTGGCTTGCACTGGCCAACGGCGGTTTCATAAAATCTGAGCCGGACAACAACAGAAAATTGAACTTTCTTAAGCCGGAAGTTCTTGATGACGCCTCTCTGGTTTTTGTCAGAACGACAGACGCCTGCAGCAACGGAGGCATTCTGGCCGGTGACGCCGAATTCAGGCTGTGCGCATCCAGACAATACAGAGCCGTTGAAATTCGCTCCTGGGACCCGGTTAACAAGAAAGTTATTTCCGGCAAAGCCGAAACACCAGACCTTGAATTCGGCGGAGAAAGCGGCGGAGTTGCCGTGGGAAAGGCTTTCTGGGAAGACCCGGATGCCGGAAGAGTACTTAGAATTACTGACATACCTGTCTGGTCAGAAAAGGAAGCTGAAGAAATCGCAGCCAGGATTCTGACAAGAACTGCTTTGCGCTTTATCAGAGGAAGGATGGAAACAAAGGGCAACGCACAAATCCTTGCCGGAAATACCGTTGAATTCAAAGGGTTCGGCAAGCTGTTCAGTGGGCGTTATCTTGTTACCAGAGCTGTGCACAGCCTTGATCCGGCGCGAAAGGGCTTTACGTCAAAAGTTGAAGTGGCACGAACTGACATGGGCATGTGAGAAGAAGCAACCGGAAACGCAGCCACCATCAATCGATTGGAAAAATATCGCGCAGAACGAACACCGGGTAATGAAAAACGGTCTGAAGCAGAATAAATCCAACCAGACAGAACACCGAAACAAGCGAAACGAACAGCGTAAGATTCTGATGCCAGTGACGGCCCCGGCGGGCAGACAAGCCAATAATCAGCAATGAAATCCCGATTGAAAGCGAAAGCAGGAAAGCCGCAAGCCGCAGATCAAATACTACCCAGGCACCGTAAGTTCCCAGTCCGAACATTCACTGACCCCGGGGCTGTTTCATGACATGACCAAGGTAGAACGGCATGGAGATTGAGTCAATAAGACAGGACAACACTAAATCAGATAAAACATCAAAAAACGACCTGGGCACGGACTCGCAGAGCAGAAGCGGGCGAAGGATCGTCGGCGTCAGGATACTTCATACCGGACAATGGGAACAGGACGGCAGCATCGGCAGTAAGCGACAGGATATCCCGCCACGTCGCGTCAAGCTTCAGGCCGGGCTCGACACCAAGAGGCAACTTGCCACCGGGGGTACCTTCCTTGATACACGCAAATGATGCGACCAGGCTGACGCCGCCGCCGACCTTCCAATCACCCTGTTTGTAGAACGTTCTGTAGTAACCGGGCTTGAAATAGAAGGCGTTGGTCACGGATCCGATAATTTCGCGGAACAGAATTGAGTCGATCCTGTAATCGCGATTAAAGACAAAGTGATGAATATTTTTGGTCAGGAAAACTTCGGGATTCGAGGCGCTGTAACAGTTGTTATCAGGACATGCGAGGGTGTGGCGATCGTTGATTCCGTAATAACCAAGGGTATTTCCGCCACTGGCAGCACCAGTCAGGAATGAAACATTGTTCTTTCCAATATCAATGTCGAACTCGAGCGCGCCGCCGAAAGACAGGAAATCTTTCGATGTGTCGATGTCCTCGACAGAGCTCTGCATGTGGTCAACCCAGCCGTAAGTCATTGAAAGTTCGACTTCAAGGCGGAATTGAAGGCCGGGCCGCGGGCTGTACTTCAATTTTGTCCAGACGCTCGGGGTCCAGAAGAACGCGCCCCTGGGCACGACCGTGTACTTGTCGTAGTCGTAGCCATCAGCATTGGCGTCATGACCTGCAAGCTCGAGGTTGGAAGTCAGTATTCTGTCAGACGACAGGTTCTGCGTAGTGATTGCGTTGTATATACCCCAGTCAACGACCGGTTTATGGTTCTCAAGGTCCCGTTTCTGCTTCGCTTTTTCTTCAGGGGTACCAGGAGTTGAATCAGCCCCGAAAACCCAGCGGAGGGTGTCGTCCATCGTCGAATAATCTGAAGGATAGACAAAATAACCGAACGGAGAATCGGACGAAACGCCCTGCCCGACAATCTCGAGGCCGACACGCAGATATGTCGGGCCGACCCTGGCCTTTATGAACAGACCGTCAACGTAATCACCGAAATCAGAATCAAGCGAATAGCCGCCGTTTCTGACGATCCCGAGCCCGAAATGCTCGGGCATTCTGCCGCCCATGATGTGGACTACGCCGAACAGGTAAAGATCTGCCCACATCGACTTGATTCGTACCGAATCCTTGAATCCGGATATCCCGGAAGAAGGCCACACCTGAGATCTGGTCTGAAATGCCAGTGGATATCCTGCACTGCCGATGTCAGGCGTTTGCCCGAGAACAAGATTATCAAGAAAATCAAAAGTTCCGCCGACTGTCAGAATTTCGCCAATCCTGACCAGGGGCGCGTACCTGAATCTTATATTTGCAGATGTTGCGGTGTCTGAAACATTACCGACGCTGCCTTTGGCGCCCTGAGAATCGGCTGTAGGTGGGGTCCAGATGTCGTTGGCGCCACGAGCCGCCATACCGAGATCAAAATTGTAGAGGGTGTTGAATCTGAACCTGAAATATCCATGATTTTCGAATGTTACGAATGGTTTGGTCGCGATATCGGTATCATCGGTCTGGGGCACAACAAGCTGGGTGCCACCCGCAGATTCATCGAGATGCTCGACCGGGGCAACCTGAGCCGACGCGGCAAAAGCCTGAAACAGACAACAGATCGCCGCCACCAGACTTAACAGTGAGCGTCCCTGTCGCTTTGATTTTTGGGTTGAACCGTTCACGCAACCCCCGGAATAGTCCGCAGATGCTATGTTGAAAAGCCCCCCGCTGTCAATGGACGTGCCCGTACTCATGTTAAACTGAGTACCGGTTTTTGCTGCAATTCTGTAGGATCAGAGACATGAATCGAGTCCTGACACAAATCATCATCACTTCAACACTTATCGCGACGGGATCTGCGGTCGTCATGGCGCAGCCGGCAACAGGCTTTGCCGCGCCACGGGCCGGAGGTATCGATTCCCCATACTGGCAGACCGTAACCATAACCGAAATCATGGCCCACCCGGCAAAGGTCGATTCGGCATCGGGGCAGTGGCTTGAACTGCAGAACCTGACGGAAACACCGGTCAACATGCAGGGAATTGTCCTGATGTCGACATCATCAGATGGCTTTCACGTCATCATCCCGGCTACCGAACTTATTCTTGCACCGGGGCAGATACTTCTGATTGGAAGCAGGCTGGACCAGGAGGTCAACGGGAGAGTCCCTGTCGACTATTCGTACGGAAATGATTTTCCTTTGAACCCGGTTTCAGACGTCATTCTGCTGATGAGAGATGGAAAGCTGGTCGATTATGTGTCCTATGGCGGCGGCGGGATCCAGATTGAAAAAGGCTACTCGCTGTCGCTTGAACCGGGAGCTGTTGACGTCCCTAACTGGTGTCTGGCGCGCATTCCTTACGGACTGGGCGACTTCGGAACCCCCGGGCGTGCCAACACATATTGTGATGATGATCTTGATTCGTTCTCGGAAGACGAAGGCGACTGCGACGACACCAACCCGGTAGTCAAACCAGGCGGCACGGAATCCTGTAACGGACTTGATGACAACTGCAACAGCCTGACCGACGAAGAAGTCTCGCCGCCAACCGGAACGTGCCCGGACAAAGGCGTCTGCGCAGCAATTGTCCCCCTGTGCGAAGGCACATCCGGATTCATCTGTCCCGATACCCCCGGGTGGGAAATTGACGACGAGACGATGTGCGACCATCTGGACAACGACTGTGACGGAACGACCGATGAAAATATGACCTTCAACGGGCTGGCCCTTGACGCCATGTGCAACGCGCCGGGGGAATGCGGAAAGGGCACCGTCGTCTGTTCGTCCACTACCCTGCGGCCGACATGCTCGACACTTCCTGATGGCACCGAACCAGGATCATCGTCGGAAAAATGCGACAAAAAAGACAACGATTGCGACGGGTTTACTGACGAAGGTTTTCACATCAACGACCTTTGCAGCGCCGGACTTGGAATATGTCTTCGAAACGGCGTCATCGAATGCGACGGCACCTCGAAATCGAGATGCAACGCGATACCGGGCAACGCAGATACAGAGCTGTGCGGAGACCGTCTGGATAACGACTGTGACGGATTCACTGACGAAGGTTTCCCGGTGGGTGAAGCGTGTTCGGCAGGGCGGGGCGCCTGCCTTTCGGTCAGCAAGTTCGTCTGCTCGAGGAGCCTGCTTGACGTGGAATGCGCGGCCGTTGAAGGAACACCATCGAACGAAATCTGCAACGATCAGATTGACGACGACTGTGACGGCGAAACCGATGAGCTGGAGTGTGAAAAGCCTTCGGCCGGCTGCTCGATTAACAGTATAAACGCCAACAGTACCCCGATATCATTGATTATTCTGGCACTGGCACTTGTCATGACCCTGGCAGTTGCGCGAACCATATCCCGTAAAAAGACTTGTACCACCAGTTATCCCGACAACAACGGCTGAAATCAACTCCATCGCCTGCTCGCGATCGGGAACCGGGCAATCCGTGGCGCCCCCCGCCGGGGAACATGCCGGATTAACAGCAAGAAACCGCCGCGTACAATATGATTCAGGATAACTTGCGACGGCCTGCAACCGGTATCCGGGCCCGACACAACAATCCCGGCAGAGCACTCTTCCGTCATGAGCCAGGCCAGCTTCCCGCGCCAGCCTGCCGCACCCCGGACAATGGCCATTTACGGGAACATGACCGAGATCGCCGGCCATCCACAAGACCAACTCAAGAAGAATCAGATACGCGAATGCAGGTGTAGATTCTTCGAGATACCTGAAAGACTGCACGACCATATCAAAAACATGCGCAGGCGCAGGCGCGTCGCGAAGAAGCTCACGGACAACCTGAATAATCATCTGGCCGGCTTCAAGACGATCCAGATCCTCTAAAATCCCGGGAAAATACATTAAAGGCTCGGCAGCAGAAAGAACGGGAAGCGAGCCTCGATTCAAAGAATATTCGGCGTCAAACACTACAAAAAGATCCAGAACCCCCGGAAAGCGCCTGCGGCTGGCCCTTGCAGACCTGGCCATGACAGATACAAGACCTTCATTTCTGGTAAGCAGACCCAGGATGAGGTCCCTTTCCTGATAGGGCGTTCTTGAAACAATGACGGCAGGTGTGAGCACCTTTTCGGGCATATCAGTCCGTGATTCCTGATATCGAGAAACCACCGTCAATCAGGAAGAAAACGAGCGCCGCCACAATTAACAGCACGGCCGCGATTAGAAATTTCCGACGGGCCTTTACAGTCACAAGACTGCTTCTCCGACCTACCAGAATCCCGGTATCATGGAATGGTCTCGGGATGTTATCCGACCCGACGGGCCTTTCTTTCAATGAACGCGCCAGAGCTTCCCGGGCGACATCCTCATCAACACCAACAGCGCGACACCACGAATTCACAAAACCACGCACAAACACAGGGGCTGGCAGAGCATCCCACCTTTCTTCTTCAAGAGCCTCGATTGTAGACAGAGATACCCTGATAGTTCTGGCAAGTTCTTCACGCCCGAGCCCGGCCTTTTTGCGACTGTCCCGAAGCAGTGATCCAATATCGCCCATTATCGACGGAATCCATTTGAACAGGGCCAAGATACCAGTCCGACGCACTGACTGTCAATCTATCAATATTGCTTAAATTTCAACCTGTTCTGGCATTAAATCAAATTGCTGAGGATCCCGGGGGACTTGAACTAGAATTTCAGTCTGAAACCGGAGCTGGTCGGTTCGACCAGAACCGATTGATCCTGCGACGGTCTTAATACTGCCAGAAGCACCGTAGCCAGGGTCCCCGCACCGGCAAGAACATATCCGGCTATAGCCCCGGAATTCAAAGCGTCCCCGCGATCCCTCGTAATCGTGCCTGCTTCTGCGTCCTGCCAGGCTTTATTGGCATACACGTTCAGCGTGATTCCGGCGGTCAGAAATGCTGCGGCAAAACTGCCTGTTACCCAGGGCCATGGCCACGCCTTCTTCGGAGCAAACATAAGCGGAGAACCGGTGACGGTAGTGAACCTTATAGATTCGCCCTCGGCCCCCAGGACGGCCAGAACGCGACCGGTCATCACACCAGCGGGGTCGCGCAAGACAACTAATTGCCATCGTTTTGACTGTGCGGGACCTGGCACGATACCAAGAACTGCCAGGCCGGAAATGGACTCCAGTTCAGTGGCGACCGCTTCAATCGGACCACCGGCCACCATCCCGCCTCCAGCAGTAAGCCCGACAAGGGACTGCGGATCAAGAAACAGGGTACGATGACCGCCGTCATAATCAAATTCTGCGGACATCCACTCTGTTTCTGAAACTCTGACTTCAACGACGTGATGACCGGGCAGGACCTTGACAGACATGCCTTCCCGACGTTGTACCGGCCTGACTGAAGAGGAAGAGCTTACATCGGAATCTTGCGTCGAACCGGCTTCCAGAAGACGTCCGTCAACGAAAATATTCAAGCAGGTGCCTGTGCAGATTATGTCGATATCATTCCGTGATGCCAGCCGGCGGGCCTCGACTTCCGCAATGACTTTTTCACTTAGAGACCTGACATCGGGCGGCACATCCTCACGCATCAAATCGTCACGCAGACAATGTTCTGCCAGCACAACGGTATGCGCAGATGCGGCCTCGGGCTTGCCGAGCAGAAGCTGAAGTCTGGCAAAAAGAACCCCGGCCCGGCACAATTCAGTCTTCAAGGCCGCATCAGAATACGCCAGACACGGCATCGCAAAATACCTGTTCAGACCGGGCTCCAGAATTTCCGCAGCCTTACCCGTGTCCATTTCTTGAAAAAAAGCTCTCCGGCCGGCCGCAAGACTTTGTTTCAACTGTACCTTTTCAGATTCCACAAGATCGGGACCACAATCACGCGCTGCCTTGAATTCAGGCCACAGGCTGTCAACCGCGACCAGCGGTGTGACCTGAAATACCGAACCGGCCAATTCAGATGCCGCCGCCACTGCGATTGCAGCATTACTGTCCGCTGCAAGGCTGGCATCAACCAGCAGAACGGCAGGGCGGACTTCCATGGCCAGAACGATGTCGGCTGAAAGCACAATAATAGACAGGACTGGGGCAAGTATTAAAAACCGAAGCAAGATCGATACCTGTTAATTCATATTCGCCAGCAGTGACTCAGATTCCGCGGCCATACCCATAGATTCATAAACCGCTGCCAGAGTCATCACCGCTGATACATTATCCGGATCAAGAAAAACAGCCATTTCAAGGAGGGGCAGCGCCACCTCAACGGAAGTATCCAGCATTCTTTCAGCAGCTTTGAACAATATTGCAGCCACTTCGGTCTGCTTGCCCACACCCGGGCTGGCAGAGGCAGCCTGCCTGATGACAGGAAGCATCAGTTCCAATGAGCCTTTTCCCTGAACTGCCAGCGCCCCGACAGCCGCCACGACCGCGGCCCGGGGATCAATCCCGGCCAGTCTAATCAATAATTGTGAAGCGTCTTCAAGCAATCCGGCCATCAAGGCCAGCTCGGACGCCTGAATCAACCGTTCCACAGGTCCGGCGACCGACCCCGACCCGAGATCCTCAATTGCCTCGCGCGCTTCCCTTAAAGCTTCAAGATCACCGGATTTAATAAAGATTTCCGTAGCTGCCTTCAAATAAGCAATATTGGCAGGATCAAGCCTTAACAGACTCTTCACGGCTGCCGAAGCGCGGTCATTGAATCCGCAGGCTTCAGCAGTCGTCATCAATGTGATAAGTATTGGAATTCGTTCCGCAATATCGGAACAATGTTCAAGCCTCTGTTCAGCCAGAGAGACTCTTTCGGATGATTTGCCGAGGGCCTCGTAAATGGAATCCAGCAACTCGGCAGCATCCCTGCAACCGGGATCAGCCTTCAAAGCCAGCACAAGCAATTCGGCTGCACGATGGCGAAGACCAAATCTTTCATACACCGCCCGACCGGCAGTCATCAACAGACTGCACCTCCCGGGACCGTCAACAGATTCGGCAGCGGCGCGGAACAAATCAATAACTTCAACCACTTCATGCTTTTCACCGGCCAGCGCCAGCATCAAAGCAAGAACTTCAGCATCCCCGGGGTCTGTTGAAAGTAACTGTCGCAACATTTTCCAGGAAGACTCTTTTACAGATGGCATTTCCCGCGAAACGATCAGAATCACCGCCGTTCTGTGAATTGCCCCACTGGCGGAACCAAATCGTCCCTTCAGACAAAGCTCGGAAATATCAGCAAGCCATGCCGATGCCTGCTGCTGGAAACCGTTGGCATCCATTCTGTCCACCATGTTCCTGACGGCGTCAGATACGTATGGGGCAGGCACCATGGCCAGAGCTCGTAATCTGGTCGTTGATGCATCAAAATGGCGCGCCAGCCTGTCAAAAGTAATGGCGACAGCTTCCAGAACAGGCTGATTCTCGATACCGGCTCCCCGGATTTCATCCAGAAGGAGCATGGCTTCAAATGGATCAAAACGATCAACAATCGACGCTATCAAAGTCGCTGATCTTATCAGTTCACAGCCGGAGCCTTCAATTTCAACAGCGGCCAGAAGACGTTTACAGATAAGACTCATTTCAATCGGGCTGATCCACCCGGGATTCTCGGCACCGGCCAGCACTGATGCCAGGAGAGCTGAAACACACTCAGGATGTTCGTGACCCAGAGCCAGCGATCTGGCCAGTATTTCCGGCCATAAGACTGAACAGCCGATGCCTGATTCAATAAAATTGATTACGGCTTCCGGCCCGCGCCCACCGGCATTCAATCTGCCGAAAACATCGGAAGGATCATTACCGGAATCAAATGAGTCAACCGTAACAGCAGGATTGTGTTTATCAGGATTGAGATCATCATCACACCCCCTGACAAATCTGAAAGAAACCCTTTCAGCAACCACTCTGGCAGATTTCAGTACACATCGATCGATCAATGGAAGTTTGAATCCAAGACCCGCCATAAACGATTTTAAGACCGGCCTGAGCACATTGATTTCAAAATCCCCGGCCACAACACAATCTGGAAGTCCTGAATACAATTCACCGGGAAGCTGTGACCAGGATAGATCGGACAATCCAAAAATTCTGGGATATTCGAAAACTACTTTTAAATCACCTTTTGAACCTGAAACAAAACTTGTCCTTACAGAAAAGGAAGATCCCGCCGCACTCCCGGATAAAACAAATCCATCTGCACGAGCAGCGTCTATTTCAACATCAACGGCCTTTACAATAGAGTTTGATGAACAGAACTTTTTTATTAAATCGAAACCAATATCAACAGTTACAGATTCAAAAACTGTCAGATGAGATTGAAGAGCTCTGGGGCCGGATGTGTAGTCGAAAGGAAACTTGACCCACGGTACCGAAAGACTCAGTTCTGATATTGCAACCGTTCCACCCGATAATTTGGATACTGCATGATCCAGGCAGATACGTACCCCGCCGGGAGTCATTTCCAGAGAGAAAAAACTCTTTTCCCTTCGCGATCCTGAAACGACAGGAACAAGATCAGTGCTTGAACCTTTTTCGATCATCAGAAAAAAACACCTCAAATCTTTCAGGACACGAACAGACCCTGCATAAACGTGATTCTAGTTTTGGACCTGCTGGTTGTCGACCGCTCATCTTGGTCAATTAACAACTCTTCGACTATTTCTATTCTTAATTATTGAATCTATAGAATTTGGATCAGTACAGAGAACAAGGGTGTCAGCTTTGTCTGTACAAATGTATAAGTCTTTGAAGTTAATGTCATATTTACATGATTTGCAGTGTTCAAATTATCAGAACGAACCAGTTCACAAAGTTCATCATTGAACATCAGGGCTGACGGCCTGATCAGTTTTGATAATCGTTCAACCGGCCCTCTACAGACATCAGACAGGGTTATGATTTGTTTTTGAACCGGGTTATCTACAGGAGTCCTGAGTTTGCCATACTGTTCCTGTACCTTTACAATGGTAGCGATCCGGTTTACCGGACCGTTAAAGATATTTCCGGAGTTAACAAATGGTGCGTGACGAGGACAATCAACGTCGAAAGGTCTTCTGTTCTTTCTGCGGAAAACCTAAGACGCAGGCCAGGCGACTGATTGCCGGGCCTAACGTTTACATCTGCGATGAATGTATCGAGATGTGTAACGGTCTTATTAATAATGACAGGGATGCCGGGGATAAAACTGCCCCTGGTCTTGGTGGAATACTGAGGCCGAGGGAACTTGTCGCTGTTCTTGATGAATATGTGATTGGTCAGGAGTATGCCAAAAAGGTTCTGGCCGTTGCTGTTTATAACCACTACATGAGAATTCAAAGTGGTTACAGGAAACGTCGGGACGGGGTCGAGATTCAAAAAAGCAATATTCTGATGCTCGGGCCTACAGGCAGCGGAAAGACACTGCTTGCCCAGACTCTGGCCAGAGTCCTGAATGTACCATTTACGATTGTTGACGCGACGTCTTTGACTGAAGCCGGATATGTCGGTGAAGATGTTGAAAACGTTATTCTTTCTTTGCTGCAGGCGGCAGATTGGGATATTGAAGCTGCCAGGCGCGGCATCATCTATATTGATGAAATAGATAAGATTGCCCGCAAAGGCGACAGCCCGTCTATTACACGGGATGTTTCTGGTGAGGGAGTGCAGCAGGCCCTGTTGAAAATTCTGGAAGGGACTGTCGCCAACGTGCCCCCGAAAGGTGGGCGGAAACATCCACAACAGGAATATATTCAAGTAGATACCACTGACATTCTGTTTATCTGCGGTGGTGCTTTTGTGGGTCTGGACAGCGTTGTTTCCGAAAGGATGCGGGGCGGAACGATCGGTTTTGGCACCAGGTCCAACTCCAGGAAGGCAACGTCTGTCGGCGAAATTCTGAAAAATACAGAACCTGAAGATTTGATTAAATTTGGTCTTATTCCTGAATTTGTCGGTCGTTTTGCCATTACGGCCAGTCTGGACGTGCTTGATCAGGCGGCGCTGGTCAGAATTTTGACAGAGCCCAGAAATGCGCTGACCAAACAGTATCAGGCTATTTTTGAGATGGAAGGAATCGGGGTCAGATACACAGCTGAGGCCCTTCAGGCTGTGGCGCATCAGGCTGTGGAAAGGGGTACCGGCGCGCGCGGACTTCGTTCCATAATGGAAAAAGTGATGCTGGATCTGATGTTTGAGCTTCCAGGTGAAAAAGGCGTCAAAGAAGTTGTAATCAGCGAGGACGCTGTAGTCAGGGGTGAAAGACCTCTAGTAGTTTATTCGGAAGAGGCCCAAACCGCTTGATCCCGGGATCAAGGACTATAATAAGACCACCAGATGAAACAGATTTTTGCCCCCTGGAGAATGCAGTACGTCAAGGAATCAGGGGGGGATTGCGATTGTTTTCTGTGTCCCGTTAAGCATTGCAATCCTGATGAATCCAATCTGGTGATTTTCAAAGGCGTCGAATCTTTCGTGATATTGAACCGTTATCCATACGTGTCGGGGCATATTATGATTGCCCCTTATCGCCATGTCGCCGCCCCTGAAGACCTGTCGTCTGCCGAAATGATGGAGATGGGCCTGCTTGTGCAGCGCTGTCTGCGGGCGCTGCGGGCGGCATACTGTCCTCAAGGTTTTAATGTTGGAATGAACGTCGGTCAGGCCGCAGGGGCCGGACTTAAAGATCATGTTCATATCCATGTGGTTCCGCGTTGGAATGGAGACACCAATTTCATTTCTGTCATGTCTGATGTAAAGGTTATTCCAGAGGCGCTTGAGGTTACCCGGGGTCGGTTAATTCAGGCGTTCAAAGATCAGGAGGAGTAAATGATGAGTTTCAGGGGTCTGGCAGTATCAATCGTTGTTTGTCTTTCTTTTGCTGTAAACGCTTCGGCCGCAACATCCCCGATTGCGGAAAAGTTCTTCACTGATGGTGTCGAACTGGCCAAGCAGAAGAAAATGGAAGAGGCGCTTTCCAAGTTTCAGAAGGCTGTGACCTTCGAGCCGAAGGTTTTCAAGTATCAGCTTAATCTGGCCTATGCGTACGACTGGCTTAACCGGCTGCCCGAGGCTCAGGCCGCATACGAGGCCGCCGCCGCTTTGAACAAGGGCGCCTTCAAGGCTCATAAAGGTCATGCAGAAGTTTGCCAGCGTCTCCGCTTTTGCGATGTTGCCGAGGATTCATACCTGAAGGCCATGAAGCTGGAAAAAAAGGACCTGGATATGATGATGGGCCTGGCGGCGTCATATGTCGGGCAGGGAAAGCTGGACGAGGCGCTCGAGCAGTATCAGAAGACGATGAAGATGTTCCCGAAAGAAGTTCAGCCAGCTTTCAAGGCGGCGAACGTTCTGCGAAAGAAGGAAGATTTCGATGGCGCCATAGCCATGTACAAGGTCGCGCTTGAGCGTGATCCGACCTTCAATAAGGCTGAGTTTGGTCTTGGCCTTGTTTTGAAGCAGAAGGGCGACTATGCCCAGGCGAAGATCAGTCTTGAGTCAGCGTGCAAAAAAGGCATCAAACAGGCGTGTACACATTACTGGAAAATCAAGGATAAATAAGCGGCGTTATCATAGAGTTGGCAAGTCAACGCCCCTGACCGGGAGTGACTTGAGCCTGCCCGTCATTCTTCCGACAAATGCCAGATAATCATCTTTTTCAGAAGCACCAATTGGAACGCCCGCCTTGTCAGTCAACGTTTTCGGATGGACAAATTTGCCGTAACTGGCCGCTGCAAAATGCAGGTGAATGTTTTTTGCTTTGCCTGTCGCGCCGACCGTTCCGATCTGCATCCTTCTGTCGACTGTAACGCCCTGGCGTATGCCCTTTCTGATAGTTTCAAGATGGGCGTAATACGATTGAAGGCCATCTGAATGCCCGATCACTACAAGATTTCCATTGGAAGCTTTGCGTCCGCTGAAAATGACTTCGCCGGCGCCGACCGCATAGACCGGGGTGCCCTTCGGGGCGGCGTAGTCCACCGCCTTCTGGGGGGTGTATGCGTGAAGAATGGGATCAAGGCGGCGGTGCGAGTAATTTGAAGTGACGCTGTTGTATTTGAGCGGTGTTCGCAGGAACGGGCGTTCAACAGAGAACCCTTCGGAATCGTAGTAGGTGACTTCGTTGCCGGCAGATTTGTGCATGAAGGCGCCGGCCGAAACCAGCTTGCCGTCCAGAATCAGGCCTTCGATGCTGCCATAACGGATGAAAATCCCGTTGATACTTTCCTTTTCAACGACGATTCTGATCGTGTCGCCCTTTCTGATGTCAGTAAAAAAGTCGACCTGGCTTTCCAGAAGGCCAACAACGATCGAGACAAGGTCGGTGTCCAGATCACAGGCTCTGAAACTGTCGTACAGAGATCCTTTCAGTCTGCAGGCGGCTTCGATGATTTCCTTGTCTGTCGGCAATTCCTTTCTGACCGCTTCAAAGCCGGTCCCGGACGCGTCAGGGACAGACTCCAGATAATCGATGTGATTCAGTGGAAATCTGAGCGCCTTCACGCGTCCTTCCATATTGATGTCTGCGGTGATTTGCTGGCCGGGCCGCAGCGACTTCATGTTGACATCATCGCTGAGGGCGCCAAGGGCCATTCCCGCACTTACAGGATCAACGCCGACGCGGGCGAGTGCCCCGGCCGCCGTTTCGCCCGATCTCAATTTGACAGAAACGGTTCTGGTCGTTTCAACAGGTCCGGCGTATTCAGCTTCCGGCCTGACCGTTGTCCGGTCCTCGGTTGCTGATATCGGGCCTGCCAGTCTGACTTCAAGCGACGGGCCGGTCGTACGCGTTGCGGCGTCGTGATCGGTAATCAGATGGTTGAAAAGGGCGGCAGCAGCAATAATGATGAAGGCAATCCCGGCGCTGAAGCGATTTTTCTTCGGGCTGTCCATTCCTTTTACGAAAAGCGGGTTATCCATCTGAAAGCGACTCCAGTCCGGCTGAAAATGTTGCCGGTCCGGTTAGAAACAACCGGCAGATTATCAGGCCCGCCTGTGTTCCAGTCAACGATCCAGTCGACGCTATATAAGGAGTGGACCTGTTCAAACTGGAGTGGAAATGTTCGATTTGACAAGGGTATTGGGGAAAATGATTGATGTTATTGCCGTAGCGGTATCGGTTTGGAAGTGAAAAAAAACTGGAAAATCGAAGACATGCAGGTTTTTTGAACGTCAGGAAGGTCGTACTTGAATATCAGCCTGATAATCTAATATAATCCCTTGGCTTTGTTATTGTTTGGTTCCAAATCTGGTTAGGAGAGGGAATATGAGAAAGGTTGCTCTGGTTATTCTGGCCGCATCGTTTGTGGCAATGTTCGCCGTTGCTTGCGGAAGCGGCACGACGGACGCCTGTGTTACGAGTTTTGATTGTCCCGCCGGTGAAGTCTGCGGGGAGCTGGTCTGCAAAGAGAGTCCCTGTAACACTAAAGCAGATTGCCAGAGCGGCGAATTCTGTTTCCCCGGCGATCGTGTCGGTAAAGATGCCCAGTGGAAGTACTGCTCGGCCCCGCTTTGCTATGCCGATCAGCCCTGCCTGGAAGATGCGGGCCTGGTCTGTTACCCGGCCAAGGCGTGTGTTGATATCAACACCGAATGTAAAGATGGCCTGTGCGAAGTGAAGACGACGACCGGTGATACCATTGAAGATACCGTTGAGGCAGATGTCCCCAGAGAAGACACTGTAGTCACGGCAGACGTTGTGCCGGAAATCATTATTCCCGATGAAGTTAAGGACTGCGCCACGTGTGAGACCAACGTTGATTGCGGCGCTGGATATTCCTGCCAGCCGGTCGGCGCTGAAAAACATTGTCTGCGTGAATGCGCTGATGATGGCAACTGTGAGCCCGGATACATCTGTTACGCGTCGGGCGGCTCCAAGAGCTGTCTGCCCGTTTCATACAGTTGTCCGACATGCGCCTCCGATACCCCCTGTGATGAAGGTATGTGCTGCGACTTGAACTCCGGTGCGTGTAAGGCATGCAAAGCTGAGTGCCTCAGCTGTACATACGATTACGATTGCGCCGCTGATCTGCGCTGCTACAAAGAAACTGGAAGCCCGACCGGCGTGTGCGTACCTGAATGTGCCGACGGTACTTGCCCGGATACCGCTACTCAGGCCTGTACCGACAATGGCAAGGGCGTCAAGATGTGCGTCCCGACCGGCGAAGGTTGCAAGGGCTGCGAAGGCGATACCCCGTATCCGCTTGAAGACGGCACCTGCGTCGAATGCCTGACCTCGGATAACTGTGAAGGTGATGACGAGTGCGACACCGGCACCCACACCTGTGAAGTCAGCACCTGCTCAACCGGCACCAAGATGTGTGATGACGGCGAATGCAAACAGTGCTGCGTTGATGATGACTGCCTGGAATACGAGGAAGCTACCGGTTACTGTCTTCCCGAAGGCACCTGTGAAGGCGTCGTTCAGTGCGGCGGTCTGTGCACAGCCGACTTCCCGATCTGCGCCATTGTTCAAGGCGTTGAGCAGTGTGTCCAGTGCAAGGTTGACGCTGATTGCGCCCTTGTCGGCCCGGCCTGTACCTGCACCGGCGACCCGATTTATTCATGTGTAGATGATGTCGGCGCTATCTGTCAGAAGGAAGGAAGTTGCGCAGCGATGTGTACCACTGACATCGATTGTCCGCCAGCTTCGACCGGCGCGTCCCTTGCCTGTGCACAGGTCGGCGGAAGCGGTATCTGCTATGACCCGGCCGGCACCTGCGACGGCAGCTCGGCCTGTTGCGCCCCCGGACAGAAGTGCTTTGACCTTATCGTTCTGCTGTTCGGTGTTATGGGCGGCGGCGGAATGCCGATGGAAATTCCTTCGACCGGTTCCGGCTATTGCGCCTGTGACGCTGATAATCCGTGTTTGAGTGGCAAGACATGTACCGACATGTCTATCCTCTGCGTCCTGGGTTCGCTTCTTGCGGGCATGGGCGATCTGATCTGTCCCGGAGGACAGCTCTCACCGTCATTCCCCCAGAATATGTGTTTTGATATCGCTGATATTCTTGGCGGAATCTTCTAGGATCGACTCGCTTTCCCGGCAATTTTTCTTCTGATAAATCATTAATCACCAGGTGCTGCTGATACCGTTTCAGAAACACCATATCCTTGTACAATAGGTTCGTTGAAAGCGGAGGCCATGTGCACGGCACCTTCACAATCTTCGGTATGGATTTTCCGGCCTACTTCACGATGTTGATGGGCGGGTACACGCTTGTAATCATGCTGGCGCACCGCGACTGGATCAGGCGTGGCCTGGACGGAAACATCATTCTGGACCTCGGCATCATGATGATCCTTGTCGGGCTGCTTGGCGCCAGGCTGATGCACGTGACTGTCGACGGCTACTTCATGGATTACGTTCATCTTTGTACAGACCCTTACAAGGTTGAAGGGGAACTGATCCCCGGTGACAGGAAATGCGTAACGGCGCAGGACTGTATTACCGCGAAGAAAGGTGAGCTGTGTAATGCCGAAACCGGAAAGTGTCATCAGGGAAGGGACTGTCTGCGGGCGGTCAAATTCTGGTATGGCGGGTTGACGTTTTATGGGGGCCTCGGGCTGGCCTGTGTTGTCGGCTTCTGGTACATAATGCGCCGCCGGTACCCGTTGTGGGAGATTACAGATCTCGGGGGCTACGCAATCCCACTGGGCCTTGTTTTTGGAAGAATAGGTTGTTTTCTGGCCGGTTGCTGCTTCGGACGGACGTGTGCCGCACCCCCCGGTATAGCTTTTCCGAAAGGGAGCCCGGCATGGAAGCTTCATCTTGATGACGGTCTGATTGCGAAGACGGCGACTCAGTCGCTTCCGGTGCATCCGACTCAGCTTTACGAGGCGGCCGCCTGTCTGCTGATCTTTGCCTGGATCTATTTCTGGTTACGCCCTCGTAAGAAGTTTTCAGGGCAGTTGTTTTTTGTGTTCTGCATGGCATATGCGGTTGCAAGGTTCGCTGTTGAATTTTTAAGGGCCGATGCGCGGGGCGAAGTTTTTGGCCTGTCATCGTCGCAGGCGGCCGGAATTCCGTTGTTCATTTTTGGTGCGGTGATGTACGCCGTAAAACGTAAGTCAGGTCTGAACATTAAAAACGGCAGCAAATCGACCGTACCGGAGAATAATGGGATCGAATGATACAGGTTGCGTGGTCCTTGCCGGTGCAGACAAAGGGCCGGCGTTCGGGGCTGTAATTGAATCAAAAAACGGTAGATTGACCGTTATTACCCAGACCGGCTCAAAAGAGACCTGGGTCGAAGACCGCATCATTTTTGTAACCACGGTCAAGGTTCCGGTTCATCCGGTTCAATCTGCCGTCGCAGGACTTGCCGCTTTCTGGAATCGCGTTGATATTCTTATTAAAGATGCTGATCTTGCCGGGGCCTGGGAGCTGCTGGCCGGAGAGGGTGACCTGTTTACTGCCGCTGCGGTTGCCGAACTGATGTTTGGCAATAACGGTCCCGAGCACCAGGCTGCGGCGGCGTGGACGCTGGCGCAGGACGGCGTGTATTTCAAGCGTGTAAAAGACGGCCGCTATCAGCCTTATTCAGTAAAAGCGGTTGAGTCGGCCATGACCGTCAAGTTTCAGGGTGATCAGGAACGTGAAAGGATGGCCCGCGTCTGTGAAGTTCTGGTTGAAAAGATGAAGGCCGGCGAGTCGGTTGACATGGCAGACCCACTGGGCGCGGCAGGTGTCGGGTGGTTGACCGGTCTTGTTTATGAAGGACCGGAAGGTCGCGATGGCAAACGCGGGATTGCGCTTGTCGAGGCACTCAGGGGTGGGGACTCGACCGGTGAGCCTGAGTTTGTGGCGTTTGAATACCTTGTGCGCCTGGGGATACTGGACGAGAACGAGATAATTTCGATTCGGCGCAACAGGATTTCAACTCAGTTTTCGCCGGCAGTTGATGTAGAAGCCGAAATGCTTGCGGGCAAAGTCAGCGCAGCCCCTGGTGCTGTCAGACTGGTCTGGCCTGAAGGTGGCTGCGGTCCGCTGGCCATCGATGATATCAGGACTAAAGACGTCGATGATGCGCTGATGGTCGAGCAGGTCGAAGGTGCTTTCCGGGTTCACATTCTGGTGGCCGATCCGAGTTCGACGATCAGTCTTGAATCTGAAGTCGGTCGGGCCGGTATGTCCCGGGCGTCCAGTCTTTATGTGCCGACCGGTACTATCCCGATGTTTCCAGCCGTGTTGTCAGAAGGTGCGCTGTCGCTTTCGCCCGGTGGTGACAGGCCGATGCTGGACTTCGTTGTAACTGTGACGGCCGATGGTGAACAGGTAGATTTCAAGATTGTGCCGGTTGTCGGACGGATTCAGGCGCGCGTCACATATGACGAAGTAGACAGTATTCTGGGTGATCCAGCGTCCGCCGGTACGGTTTCAGAGGCGCTTCGTCAACTGGACACGCTGGCTGTTGTTCTGCGGAATAAGCGCCTGGCCGAAGGGGCCGTGATCCTGAACCGCGATGAATACTCGGTCTATCTTGTTGATGGCGAGCCGGTTGTCAAAAGGATTTCAGGCACGTCGCGTTCGCGCGGTCTGGTGGCTGAATTCATGATTCTGGCCGGGGCTGTAGCCGGTGGATTCGCGCGTCAGAATAATATTCCGGTCGTGTACCGCAGACAGGATGCGCCGGACGGGCAGATTGAGGACAGGCTCAAGGGTATCCCGCAGGACTCCAAGGCCATGGCATATACGCTGCTGCGGTCAATGAAACGCGGCGAATTAACTACAATACCGGGCTTTCATTTTTCCCTGGGGGTAGTTGGTTATACCCAGGTCACATCGCCGCTTCGCAGGTTCCAGGATTTTGTGGCACACGTGCAGATCAAAGGATTTCTGCAAGATGGCGTGGCCCCGATTGATAAGGATCGGCTTCTGGTGATGTTCGGTGAGCTGGAAAACAGGACTGAAATCCTTACAAAGGTCGAGAGAGAAGCCAGAAGATACTGGGTGTTGAAGTACCTTCAGGCAGGGCTCGGGCAACAGGTTGAGGGTGAGGTTGTTGCCCAGATCGGCGCCAGGGCTCTTGTTGAACTTGATGAAACAGGGCTTGTGCTGCCGGTTCCCGGAGCCGGTCGGGCGTTGCCCGGCAGTCGTTTGCGCATGGTTGTGCGTGAAGTTGATCCAAGGCGTGATCGTGTGACGCTTAATCTGGCGTAAAAGAGCATCAAAAATCGATGATTGAAACTGAAAATAAAGTGGCCCGGAACATGGCGAACCATCCCTGGGCCGACTTTTTGCATGATCTGGCACAGCCGTCGCGTTATGTCGGGGGTGAATACGGGTCATCGGCCAACCCGGGGGCGTCCAGCTCAATAGCCCTTTTCTTCCCGGATGCTTATGAAGTCGGGATGTCCCATCTGGGCACCCATATACTGTATTCATATCTGTCCGCAGAAAAAGATATCGCAGTTGAACGGGCTTTTTCCCCGTGGCCTGACCTCGAGGCGGAACTTCGCACCAGAAAGTTGCCGATGGTTTCACTGGAAACCTGGACCCCGCTTGGTCAGTTTGATCTGATCGGTTTTTCACTGCAGCATGAGCTCTGCTATACCAATGTCCTGGCCGGCCTTGAACTTTCAGGCATTCCGCTGCGAACGGTTGATCGTGATGATACGCATCCGATAATTCTGGCCGGTGGTCCGTGTGCATCCCATCCCGAGCCTATGGCCCCGTTTTTTGACGCCGTTTTTATCGGGGAGGCCGAGGCTTCACTGGCTGATATTGTCAGGACTGTCGGTCGGATGCGGCGTGCCGGTGCTTCCAGAAAAGACATACATAAAAGCCTTTCGCAAATGCCGGGAATGTACGTTCCGTCATTTTATAACGTCGAACGTGATGATGTTTCGGGGTTCCTGATTCCCAAACCGGCTTTTGACGGGGTTCCGGCCAGTGTTAGAAAAGTGGTTCTTGAAAGACTGGATGATTATCCGATTCCGACCAGATCATTGATGCCATGGAACCGCGCTGTTTTTGATCGTGTTTCGATGGAAATTGCCCGCGGATGTTCGGAAGGGTGCAGGTTCTGTGAGGCCGGTTTTTCGTATCGGCCGCTGCGGGATCGCGACCCGGCGAAGGTTCTGCATGACAGCCTCGAGGCGATACGCCAGTGCGGGTACGAGGAAGTTTCGCTTGGTTCACTGTCCCCGGCCGACTATCCGGCCTTGCC